>SYJQ01000006.1 GCA_005798405.1 Nitrosopumilaceae archaeon | reverse complement strand
TTGAGAATTAATCCCAACAATGCAGCTCGTGTATGCTTTCCATATTCAGCCTGCTCAAAATATTTTGCATTTTTTGTATTATCAACATCGGTAGAAATTTCATCTAGTCTAGGTAACGGATGTAATATGATAGAATCATCTTTCATCTTTTGCAATAAATCCAATCCCACGATATAACTTCCCTTAACCTTGAGATATTCTTCCTCATCAGGAAATCTTTCTTTTTGAATTCTTGTTACATAAAGAACATCAAGATCATCGATGTATTCTTCAATGTTAGTAGACTCTGTAAAAGACAATCTCTTTTTTATTTCATAAACAGAATCAGATCTAATTCTTAATGATTCAGGAGAAATTAAATGAACATCAACATCATAATTCCCAAGACCATACAAAAGAGAGTAAACAGTTCGTCCGTACTTTAGATCACCAATAATTCCTATTTTGAGACCATCGATCTTTTTCTTTTCTTTTCTAATTGTAAACAAGTCTTGTATGGCTTGTGTCGGATGTTCCTCGGTTCCACTTCCTGCATTGATGACAGGTTTTTGAGAAACTTCAGCTGCAAATCTACTTGAGCCATCAAGTGGATGTCGTAATACAAGTACGTCAGAGTAAATCGACATTATTCTCACAGTATCTGCAAGACTCTCACCTTTTTGGGTAGATGATGATGAGATGTTAGATATTCCCAAAGAATTACCACCAACTGATGCCATAGCAGCATCAAAACTAAGACGAGTTCTAGTGCTTGGCTCATAAAATAGATAGCCAAGTGTGTTTCCTTTACAAATCTCCCTTCTTTCAATTGGGCCAAGTTTCATTATTTTATCAGTGGATGCAAAGACTTGTTCAAGCTGAGCCTTGTTAAAGTCCTTGATAGAAATTATGTCTTTTTTGTAGAACTCGTTCATTCTTTCAATGATATATACAGGTGACTATACAAAGTATTCTGATGCAAGAGTCCGAACTTATGGTTCGACGAATTAAGGAAGGTACTGTATTAGACCACATTGATGAGGGAAAAGGTCTTCAGGTTCTAAATGCCTTAAGAATTGATGGAAAAGATGGAAGTCTCATAACCATTGCTCTTAACGTACCTAGTGGAAAATTTAAGAAAAAAGACATCATAAAAGTGGAAAACAAATTTCTAAAAGATGACGATACGAACAAACTTGCAGTAATTGCTCCAAAAGCAACAATTAACATTATCAAAGACTACAAACTAATTGAAAAGAGAAGGGTTGCACTCCCAAATGAAATAGACAGAATTTTCCGTTGTTCAAATCCAGATTGTATTACTAATAGCACTGAACATATTGAATCAGTGATGGACGTAATTGATAAGGAAGGAAGAGTACTCAAATGCAGATATTGTGCCAGAGTATTGGATGTTAACAAATTAAAATATAATTAAAGTATAATTAAATTAAAAATTTGAAAAAGATGGTACTTCTGGGTTTATTGTCCCAGGATGATAAACATCATGACTATACCGTAGATAGCGATTGATTCAACCATACCTACGAAAATGAATACTTTTGACTGCAATGCTGGGTTTTCGCTAATTACTGCAAGACCTGCTGCACCTACTTGACCCAAACCTATACCTGCTCCTGCTGCGGCCAAACCAAAGGCTAAACCTGCACCTAGAAGTTTCATAGAGTCTGCACTACCTGCCGCTGATTCTTCCTGAGCATAAGCAATGCCAGTTAATCCAGTTGTAGATATTGCAATTGTTGCCAAAAGTAGCAATACGATAGGTTTCATTTATGTACCGACTTTTCTAGTTCCATATTTAAATCATGATGATGTTTTAATGTTAAATTTGATCTAGTGTTTTCTTTTTGAATGATGCTAAATCATTTTTAATTGATTTAGCAAAATTTTCATGATCTTGTTCTAATACCTTTTTGGAGTTTTCAATTAATTTTTTAATTTCTTCTTTTGCCATTATTTCCTACTTTCCATCTTAGCTTTCACTTTTTTTAACTTTGCGAATTCCTCTCTTTCCCTCTCCTCAAGGGTTGCAAGAATGAATCTTATTTTTTGTTGATATTGTGGTATAATGACATTTTCTAGTGCATTAAGCAGTTTTTGTGTTTTTTCAAGAGCTTTTGCAAGACTAAAAATAGAATTTTCATACTCGGCAGCTTTACAGATTTTTGGGAGTAGTTCTTTAATCTGTTTTGCTGCTCTATCTATAGATGAGTTGGTATCAGCAAATCCATATGGCATAGATTTTGTATCCTTTTCTTTGACTGTCAGTGCAGGAATTTTTACATCCACAACTCTTCTTGTGTGTACAGTAACTTCCATTACAGGTGGGGTAGATTCAGCAACAGAGTCTACAGTGTTAGTTCCTAATGCAAGATATGCTTCATTGACTGATTTGTAAATGTCTTGTAATGGATCCCAAATTCCACCTCTTGCTTTGGATGCTTCTTCAATCATTTCTTCAATATTTTTTAAAAGAACTTTACGTTTATCATCTAAAATTTTCTGAACCATTTTAGCGACTTGGCTAGATTTTTTATATTTTAGGAGTTCGATTTTTGTTGCAGCTACATTCTGTCCAAATGACATGCTGCTAGTTTTCCTGATAGTATTGGTCTACGTATTTGTCTTTAATCTTAGTAATTTCATTCTTTGGAAGTTTTGAAACAATTTTCCATAGCAAGTTAAGAGTTTCTTCTATAGTTCTATTTTCATCAGTTGCTTGAGTAAGGAACTCCTTTTCAAAAACATCACCAACATCCATGTACTTTAAGTCGATTTCAGTTAATCCTGCTTTACCTACAATTCCAGCTAATGCTCTAACTTCTTGTGCTCTAGAGTATGCATCATAAACTTGATTTGATACTTCACTGTGATCTTCTCTTGTACTTCCTGCACCAATTCCATCTTTCATTAATCTGCTAAGACTCATCAAAATATTGATTGGTGGATAGACGCCTTGTCTGAATAAATCTCTTCCAAGTACAACTTGTCCCTCTGTAATGTATCCAGTAAGATCAGGGATTGGATGTGTGATATCATCAGATGGCATTGACAAAATTGGAACTTGGGTGACACTGCCTTTTCTTCCGTTTAATTTCCCTGCTCTCTCATAAATTGTTGAAAGGTCAGTGTAAAGATAACCAGGGTATCCTTTTCTTCCAGGTACTTCTTCTCTTGCTGCGCTAATTTCTCTTAGTGCTTCTGCATAATTTGTCATGTCAGTTAGTATGACAAGAACATGCATTCCAAGATCAAATGCCAAGTATTCTGCAACAGTCAACGCCACACGTGGAGTGATAATTCTCTCAATTGCAGGATCATCTGCTGTATTTAGAAATAGAACACTTCTTTTTAGTGCACCTGATTCTTCAAGACTTCTTCTGAAATATTCTGCTTCACTGTATTGCACACCAATTGCAGCAAATACTACTGCAAAATCATCTTTTGTACCAACAACATTTGCCTGTCTTGCAATTTGTGCTGCGAGAATGTTATGAGACATACCGGAACCTGAAAATATTGGTAGTTTTTGTCCCCTTACTAGAGTAATCATTCCATCAATAACAGAAACACCGGTTTGAATGAAGTCTTTTGGATATTCACGTTGTTCTGGATTCATTGGTTCTCCGTTGATATCAATGAATTTATCAGCAATTGGATCTGGCAGTCCATCTTTTGGTCTACCTAATCCATCAAATACTCTACCAAGCACTTCTTTTGATACTGGCATTTCCATGAGTTTACCAACAAACTTTGCACTAGTACCAGAGATTGACAATCCAGTAGTTCCCTCAAATACCTGAACTATGGCTTTGCCATTTCCAACTTCAAGAACTTTACCTAATCTTCTTTCTCCTTCTTTAGTTTCAATTTCTACTAATTCATCAAATGCTGCGTTTTCAACATCATCAACAACTACGAGTGGACCTTTGATTTCTGCAATCTTACTGTATTGAACTCCACCTTTTGCTGTCAACTTGAAACTTTCACTCCTATGATAGATTTGAATTGTTCTTTCATATCAATATCTAATTGATCTAGTTTTGGCATTTCATTATCTTTGATATCCATTCTTGCTTTAAGTAATGTAGAAACTATAGGCATTGCACGAATATCAGCTAATGATGCACCTTCTTTTAGTGCTTGTTGACCTCTTCTGTAAAATTCAACTAGTAGCTTTAGTAATTTGTATTGTTTTTGTGGACTGCAGTAAGTATCTACATCATCAAATGAGTTTTGTTGTAATAGACCAATCTTTAACATTCTTGCAACTTCAAGAATTATTTTTTCTTCATCAGGTAGTGCTTCTGGACCTAAAAGTCTAACAATTTCTTTTAGTGTATCTTCTCTTTGTAAAACACCATAAGCTTCACTTCTAAGAGATAACCAATCACTGTTAATGTTTTCACCCCACCATTTTGCAATATCTCCAAGATAACCAGAATAACTATTCATCCAGTTAATTGAAGGATAGTGTCTAGAGTAAGCAAGTTTTGCATCCAAAGCCCAAAATGTTTTGATAAATCTCATTGTGTGAGTTGTTACTGGTTCAGTAAAGTCTCCACCTGATGGTGAAACAGCACCAACCAAAGTAACTGAACCATCTCGATCAGGACTACCAGTAGCTCTTACACGGCCTGCTCTTTCATAAAATTCTGCTAATCTTGATGCAAGATATGATGGATAACCTTCTTCTGCAGGCATTTCTTCTAATCTTCCACTCATTTCTCTAAGTGACTCTGCCCATCTACTA
This sequence comes from Nitrosopumilaceae archaeon, assembly GCA_005798405.1. Classification (GTDB taxonomy): domain Archaea; phylum Thermoproteota; class Nitrososphaeria; order Nitrososphaerales; family Nitrosopumilaceae; genus Nitrosarchaeum. Next base: position 151,575 of record SYJQ01000006.1, on the reverse strand, counting down.
GTAGAATCTGCTACAAGTACAACATCATAACCCATATCTCTATAATATTCAGCGATTGTTACGCCAGTGTAGATGCTTGCTTCTCTTGCAGCTACTGGCATGTTACTTGTATTTGCAACCAAAACTGTTCTATCCATAAGTGGTTTGCCACTGCGTGGATCTTTGAGATGTGGAAATTCAACGAGTACTTCAGTCATTTCATTTCCTCTTTCACCACATCCAATGTAAACTACAACTTGTGAATCAGCCCATTTTGCAATTTGATGTAATGTAACTGTCTTTCCTGTTCCAAATGCACCTGGAATAGAACCAGTGCCGCCTTTTGCTATTGGGAAAAATGTATCAATTACACGTTGTCCTGTAAGAAGTGGAACTGTTGGATCGTATCTGTTCTTGTATGGACGTGGTTTTCTAACAGGCCATCTATGATACATTTTAAGAGGAATTTTTTCTCCATCTTTTTCAGTAGTAGCTAATACAGTTTCCAGATTATAATCTCCTTCACTGACTATATTTGAGATCTTTCCACCAAGATGATCTGGTGGAACCATAATAGAGTGAACAATTAGGTCAGTCTCTTGAACAGTTCCAATGATATTTCCAGCAGCAACAGTATCACCATTACTAACAGTTGGTACAAAATGATATTTTTTTATCATATCTACAGGTGTTGTTGTAATACCTCTGCCAATGAATGAACCAGATGCTTTGGATAATTCTTTTAGTGGTCTTTGAATTCCGTCATAAATTTGTCCAATAATACCTGGACCTAATAGAACGCTTAGTGGGTTTCCTGTACCAACAACTGGTTCGCCAGGTTTTAGTCCACTTGTAGATTCATAAACTTGAATAAATGCAACATCACCAGTTAAACGAATAACTTCGCCAACTAATTTTGAATTACCAACAACTACAGTCTCATACATTTTGGCATCAGACATTCCATCAGCCTTAACAGCTGGACCGCTTACCCAAACAATTCTACCTTGAGCTGCCATACTAATTACCTACTCCGAATTTGGTGGCAATTTCTTTCCTTATTAAAGGCTTCAGACGTTGAATTCTTGCATCAAGAGTGTTATCAAATTTCATTGCACCCTCTTTTGATTTTACTGTAATACCACCAAGACAATCAATTGTTTCAGAAGATATCTCTGCACCTGGATATTTGGATAGTAAAGATTGCACTACATTTTTGTCTTTAGAGTTTGTATAAATTATGACTTTGGTTGTACCTAAAATTTTAGTTGATTCATCTAGCAAAGTCTTAATTAAATTAGAATAATCACCACTGTGAGCCATATTGGAAATTTGATCTATAGCTTTTGTAAACACTTTATCAATTGCTTCTTCTAAGGCTAAAAGTTGTTTGTTTCTTGCCTCTAAATCAGAGCTACCTACGATCTGTTTTTCAATCTTATCTGCTTCTTTTTTACCATCTGAAATAACTTTGTCATATTCTTGCTCTAGTTTAGGAATAGCATTATCAAGGGTTTTCTGAGATTCTGAAAGGGCCGACTGAATATTTGACAAAATATTCTTTTCAGTTTGATTAAGAATTTTGTCAATTGTGTGTTCTAATGCAGAATTAGATACCAATGAGTGCCGTTTATCCATAATAGATTTTAATGTTTGGGAAAAAGAGCAATTTCAGAAAGATATTAAACTAAATAAAATTACACATGAGTGTCTTGGGAACAGCCGATCTAAAACTAGGAACTATAATTTTGCCAAGAAGTGAATCTCCACAGGCAGTTTCAAGATTAACTGAATTTGAATGGTTTCACAAGATTGATTCCACAAGTGATTTGGTAACACCTGAAATTGATGATCTTCTCTTAGAGGCACAAAAAACATTCCAGTCAATAGATGATGTGATCAAAGGCATGGAAATTCCGTTAACTGTAGGAATTATGGAGATACTCTTCAAAGGAACTGTAATCAAGAAAAAAGATTATGAAATTAACGAAATTGAAGACATGGTAAATGATCTAAGAAAGACATCTCCTTCAATCATCGATAGACCTGCTCAGTTATTAGAAGATGCTGCAAACACTAGACTTTCTATTGAGGAATACAAATCTCTCAAAGACACTTTAGAAGTTATCAGAAAGATGAATGTAGATCTTACTGGGTTTGGATTAATGCGATATTTTTTTACGAATCTTTTTGTAATTAATTCTGCAGATTATGAAGAAATTAGTCGCAGTCTTGAAGGAATTACAATGTACAAATATGATTTGGAAAGCAAAGTCAAGTCTGCTCTTTTAATAATTTCTGACATCGAAGACTCTGAAAAAGTATTCAAAGTTCTAAGAAGTTTCAATGCTAATCCATTTAAGATTCCTGAGGGATTTCCACAAATTCCTAGTGAGGCTTATGCGTTGGCAGAATCTAAAATAAAAGAGCTTACCGCAAAGCAGGCCTCAATAGCTAAAGAGATTTCATCATTAAAAAAGAAAATACGTCGAGATATTCTTGTTATTCATGAAAAAGCACTAGTTGCAAAAGATGTACTTGAGATGTTAAGAAAGCCAGGAGGTACCAAACATTTTGCGGTAATACAGGGGTACATTCCAAAAAGAATGGAAGAAAAATTCAAAGACTCTACAAAGAAATGGATGTCAGTTATTGAAGATGTTACAGACCCAAAACTGAAAGATGAATCACCCACTTTATTTGAAAATAAAAAATTCGTAAGAACATTTGAAGTAATTACAAAAAGCCAGGGAATTCCAAAAAAAGGAGAGCCAGATCCTACTCCAATGATTGCTCTAATGTGGCCAATTTTCTATGGATTGATGTTTGCAGATATGGGTCACGGATTATTACTAATGGGATTAGGCTTATTATTCAAAGTCAAAGGACAAGGAGACCTTTCAAGATGGGGAATGTTAATTGCAATTTCTGGCGCAGCAGCTGCAATTGCAGGTGTAGGTACAGGGGAGATGTTTGGATATCATATTTCACATATGGGTCCATTTGAGGGACTATTAGAAGAAGGCGGAGCGTTATATCCAGTTAGTTGGATTGTTGGAATACTAAGTGTTGCAGAACTTACATTTGATCAGGTCATCAACATTCTGAAAGTTTCATTATTCATTGGAATTATTCATCTAGTTTGGGCCATGGTTCTTCGCGTTAGGAGATTATCTCAAGAAGGACATAAACTCGTAATGTTTACAGAAGCAATTCCAAACATCACACTTTATGGAGGAATTGTCGTAGTAATGATGTGTGCAATTGGTTCACAATATGATGTAATGAACATGTATTCAAGAGCACATACAGAAGCTGTTCCTTGGGTAACAGTGTTTCTAGGTGATTGGGCACAAGTTTGGATCATTACAAGAATTGCAGTCATTATTGTAATTGCCTCAATGGTGTTGATGATGGTTGGCGGAATTTTGCATGCAAAGAAACATCCGGAGAGTGGAGGAGATCCAGCTAGTGTTCTAATGGAAGTATTGCTTGGAAAAACTGTAGAAAGTTTAGCTCATACAATTAGTTATGCTCGACTTGGAATTATGTTACTTGTACATGCAGCATTATTAATGACAGTAAACAACGCATTTGCCTCTTTAGGTGGTTCAGAATCAGGTGGAGCTATGGCGATGATTATTGGTGGAAACTTGGGAATCATGATGATTGAAGGATTGATTGTATACATTCAATCTCTCAGATTGCACTTGTACGAATTCTTTACAAAATGGTATGTAGGTGGTTCTCAACCATTTAGACAGATTAGACCAGAGTTAATCTACAATCAGTTTGTTTGGAAAAGAAAATAAAATTTAAAAAAACTCGTTGATAAAATTCAAAAAAACCTATTTTTTCACAGGAAGTTCTAATCGATTTCCCCATTCTCCCCATGAGCCTAGATAGACACGAACTTTTTTGAATCCAAGTTTTTTTAATACAAGAAAAGTGTTAGCTGCACGATATGCTCCTTGACAATAAGTTACAATTTCAGAGTTTTTTGGCATATCATATAATTTGGTTAATTCTTGATCGTTTTTGAAAGTTCCATCCTCGTTTAGATTAAATTTCCAATCTATGTTTATAGCGTTTGGAACATGTCCTGCTTGAGCTGCTCGAATTATACTTCCATCAAATTCTCCTTGAGATCTTGCATCAAGTATTTTGAGATTATTAAGATTATCCTTTAGATATTCAAATCCAGAAATTATATCAGGATTAATTTTTCCAGAAAATTTGGCAGGTTTAAAACCATTTGATTTTGTTTCAAGTGTAAGATTTTCTTGTTTCCATTTTTTTATTCCGCCATCTAATATTGATACATCTGGATGTGAAAAATACATCAACATCCAAACACCTCTTGCAGCTAACATGCCAGCGACATCATCATAAAATACAACTTTTTTTTCTAGAGTAATTCCAACAAATGAAAAGAGGATCTCAGTTTGTCTGTTAAAATTTTCAATTCCTTCTTTAGTTGTATCAATCCAATGAAATGCAAACAGATCCAGATTTACAGCTCCAGGAATATGACCTTCTGAGTATTCCTTGAAAGAACGTGTATCAATTATTACAATATTGGAATCGTGTAGAATTGAGTTAAGGTTTGTTGTAGAAATTATCATAATCAAACAAAAGATAACAAATGTAAATCTATTTGGATTGAATAATAAAAAGAAAAGAAAAGGATTTTTCCTTATTCGTTAACGTATGCTCTTTCTCCGTGCTGTGCTAAATCGAGACCAATCTCCTCTTCTTTAGGAGTGACTCTGATTCCGCCAGGCCAAACTGCATCCATTATTTTGAGGATTACAATGGTAACACCAAATGCATAGCCAATTGATATGGCTGCACCCATGATGTTGATTGCTTGCTGTTCCATTCCTTCTGCTGTACCAGTCCATGCACCAATACCTACACCGGTATCCCAAATGTGTGGACTAGCTAATGTACCAGTCAAAATTGCACCTGTAAGACCACCCATTCCATGTACTCCCCATACATCTAATGCGTCATCCCATTTGCGTGCGTTCTTGAATGATACACATGCATAACAAATTGTTCCAGCAGCAATTCCTATTATAATAGAGGCCATCGGACCAACAAAACCTGAAGCTGGTGTGATTGCGACTAAACCTGCTACTGCACCTGATGCAGCTCCTACGATACTTGGCTTTCCTGTATGTGCCCATGACATCAAGACCCAAGTGATAGCAGCCATGCCAGTTGCCGTATTTGTAACAACCCATGCGCTTACAGTTACGCCGTCTACCATTACTTGACTTCCTGCGTTAAAACCAAACCATCCAAACCAGAGTATTCCTGTTCCAAGGACTACCATTGGTATGTTGTGTGGTTCCATTGGTACCTTACCATATCCTAGTCTTCTGCCAAGGACTAAGGCACCAGCTAATGCAGAGAATCCGGAAGTAATGTGTACTACAGTACCACCAGCAAAGTCTAATGCGAATGATGGAGATAGGTCTGGATTAATATCTAACGCTCCTGCGAAAATGTAACCACCGCCCCAAACCCAGTGTGCAACTGGATCGTAAACGAAGGTAGCCCATAGGAGTATGAAGATTATTAATGCGCTGAACTTAATTCTGTCAATTAATCCACCAATAATTAGAATTGGTGTAATAATTGCGAATGTTGCTTGGAACATTGCGAATAATTGGTGAGGTATAGTATTAGGCCAACCTTGACCACAAACATCTCCTTCTACCATTGCATTCATCTGATAAGCCCCTGACCATGTGTCTGCACATGGACCTGGTGTACCTAATGGTGCAAAGTGAGAGACATCATTGAAGCCAACATATTGAAGTGATCCCATGTACAGGTTTGCATCACTATCAACTGGACCAAATGCTAGAGAGTATCCCCATAGAACCCATTGTACAGACATTAGACCCATAACAATTATGGTCATGCCAAGTACGTTGACGACGTTCTTTGATCTGGCTAAACCGCCATAAAAGAAACCGACGCCAGGAGACATGAAGAGTACCATTGATGTAGCTGTAAGCATCCATGCTGTATCACCTGTATCAATTTTACAGGGCAACATGGCACCTTCGCCATCATCGTACCAACATTCGTTAGGATTACCAGTGTAAATTCCACTAGTTCCTGCAACGTATCCATTCATACCATCATTAACATTTTGTGCGAATGCTTGTGACATTGCACCTACTGATGTAATGGCTACTGCAACCACAAGTAATAGAGCATACTTATGGTTTCTAGAATTCATTAATTTAATCGAAAAGGAAAATTATTTAAGGGTTGAAGACACAAAAATAGGTAAAAATGTAAATTATTATATTTTAGTTTATTTTGATATTATCATAGAAAATGAAAACTATGTCATGTGGTGATTAAATGAAGATAAAAGCGGATACAAAATTATCAGTTTTTAATACTTTCAAGACAAAAGGAGTAGAATTAACAGGAGAGGCAAAAAGACAAAGATCAATTATCACAATACTAGCAAATAATACTAATCCAACAGAGAGAACAAGAACTGGAATTTCTCAAAGAATTGCAAAGATACAAGGCATTACTTGGAAAAATATCTATTCTGGAATATTTCGGGATCTAGATGAAATTTTGATTCCTTTGGAAATTGCTGAGGAGGATGGAAGATTGCCTCTGAGACGAGGTCCAAAGGCCCTTCAAGAAAAAGGGATTCCGTATTATCATCTAACAAAAAAAGGAATGTTAGTTGCACTATCAATAAGTGAGGTCAAAAATAGAGAGAAACTATTAAAAGAATTTTTTTCACAATCAGATTCAAAGGAAAAAGAATACGAAAAAATCATTACAAATCTATTAGAGACTAGCCCAAATTTTACATATTCAATTTTTCAAAAATATGTAAAGGCATTTTGTGATAATAAAATCAAAGATTTACTTCCATTTGATCTCTCAAAACTTAAGTACATTTCTGATGAGTCTTTAATTATTCAAAAGGAGATTTTAGAGGCTTTTTTGAAACTATCAAAGCAAGATAAAGAAGAAGCTATAAGATTCCTTAATGAGATTACTTAAAAGGCACATTTTGGTGAGAACGCCAAACATTAAAATCGGATATTATGGAGATTTATCTTAAATGGGTTCAAAGAATGTCTATGCCTCCGTAAAATCATATAGTAAACGAGGTAAGTTATTAAAAAAATCTGATTTTCAAACACTAGCAGAATCGAGGGATCTTGACGAATTAATGACTAGGATTAAAAATACAATTTATGGCGATTCTGTTGCAGATGTACAAAAACCGTATACATCGCAAGGTATTGAATCAGCTCTAAGAAGTCATTTAGCAGATACTCATTATTCGATTGCAAAAACATCAGGTAATTCTGGCGTTTTGGATGCATATTATATGAAGTTCATTGTTTCAAACTTAAAATCAATTCTAAAAGGAAAAGTGTTAGGAAAGTCCCAAGAAGAAATTGAAACTCACATAAATCTTCATGCTGAGGAATTAATCAAACAAAGAGATGTGGTCATTAAGGCATTAGTTGCAAAAGATCTTGAAGAAGCAGTTGCAAGCTTGAATTCAGTAGAATTTGGTGAAGAAATTGCAAAGGCTGCAGCACTATACAGTGAGAGAAAAAATATACAAATTTTTGATACGTATTTTGATAAAATTTTAATTCAACATTTAGCTAGTGCTATGAAAAATTATGCAGATAAGGATTCAACAAAATTAGTTGGCATGGATGTAGACTTTTATAATATTTTAAGTGTGATTAGAGGAAAATTTTGGGGATTACAAGAAGAGCAAATTCAAGACTTGATTGTTTCTCAAACTCCAACTGCAAAAGATTTACTTGGAAGAATGATAGCAGCTGCTACAATAAGAGATGCATTCAATGAATTGTCTAATACAAAATACAAAAGTTTGATTCCTCAGACTGAAAATAATTTAGATGCAATTGCCGAATTTGAAAGAGCATTTGAAATGGCAATTTATCAAACAGCGTTAAGATCTTTTACGAAAATGTTTAGCTTTGCAACTATTGTAGGAATTACTAAATTAACTGCATTTGAGGTAAGAAATTTGGCAGCTATTGCATTTGCAGTTGAGCAAAAAATACCAACTGAGACTACAATGTCAAAGTTAATTCTGGAAGAGTAAATTCTAAAAATGATTAGATTTCCAAAGAAAAAAAGTAAAATTTCTACCGAAATTGTGACAAATACAGTTTGGATCAGTACATTTTTGGCTATAATTTTATCATTGCCACCACTAGGATTATTCCTAGGAATTTATTTTGGAACAGGAAATCTCATCGTAGGTGCAATTGTGGGATTTGGAGTTCATTTTGTCACATTAGCATTTTCAAGTAAAATTTCAAAATTTCTAATTAATATAATGAATTAATCTATAAGGATGGATTTGCTAGGTGTTTTATCATGATGGGTGATAGAGATGTTCGAAGTATAGTTAAAAATGCAGTAGATTCTATTGGAAGAGAATTAGAAATCGAAATTGATGTAAAAGACATTAAAACGATTCATCTAAAAGAAGTGGTTCAATGTTTAAGGCGCTCATATTATGATAGAGTGGATCCCAAAGAAGTTGAACGACGAGGTTTCAATGATCTTCTTTCTGGTCTACTTCGAAAATTACAATATGGTAGCGATCCAAAAGAATTTTCAGTTGACGATATCAAATTAAAAGGACAGGCAGATATGATTGCAGATGATTTGATTATTTTGTTTAGACCTACTAATATTACTCTAGAAATGTCTCTAGAAACACCTCTAGCAAATGATGTACTTTACCTTAATGCGTGTATGTGGATTTACGATAAAAAAGATGGAATGATTCTTTACATTACTGGAAATAAAGAAGAAATTATTTTTTCATTAACGCGTGATAAAAAAATGTTTGAAGAAGTTATTAGAAGGGTAAGAGTTCTAAGTGATCTTCTCAAGGAACAAAAAACGCCAATTTTAGAACCATCTAATGATTGCACTGATTGTCAATATTATCAAAGATGCTTTATTACAAAGAAAAATGCCAAACATGTCTCATTATCTGAAATGCTAGGTTTGGGCAAAGACTAGTAAGATAAACGAAAAATATTGTAAAGGAATAATTTCCTTTGATTAATCTAGTGGTTCTGGATGTCCTTTACCACGAAGTGCAAAACACACAACTGCTAGTGCAATTGCTACTCCTACTGCTGAGCCATATGCGGCTATTCCTGCTTCTGCCATTTGATAAAAACTCACTTAACGTGCTTTTATAATTTTGCCAATATTTTTTCTCTAAAAACAAATTATCATAATTTTTAATTTTTATGATACATTATGATATTGTACCGCTATGGGTTATTTTACAAATTCAAAATGAAGTTCATTTTCTTGTCCACTGGTCATTGAGCTTTGATTAAAGAAAACATCTCCACTGACTCGCCATTTCGCAGTATTATTTTCAAGGGCAGACCATAATTCAGGAGTATTACCAGTATTTTTCAATACTATTTTGTCTTTCAAAAGAATCGAGTTTTCACCAAGAACAACATAATAGTCGGAACCAAATTCTACCATTCCTTCTGGTCTGCTACCAATTTGACCACCTGAAATTTGTTTTTCATTAGAAAATCCAGTTTCAAATAGTTGGTAATCCATGACCTGCACAATTACAGAACTAGGGTTAGGATTGTTAATTTTAAATGCTATCTCGATTGTAGCACCTCGTTTTCCAACTTCAATTATTGAAATATCATTCAATTCAATAGATATTGGTTGCATTTGTTGTGGAGCTTTTGAGATGTCTTGAGGGATATCTTCTTTTGATGTATGACTAACAAAGGATGAACCAGACAAAAGAATTATGCCCAAAGCTGCAGCTAACCCAATAACTGCCACAAAAACAAAGATTTTGGTATTCACTAGTTTAACTCATTTTTTAGATATCTTAAATGTTGAGATAGTTATTATAATATTAAAAAATAAAATGAATTATGCAGTATTTTCAAGCTGTTCAACAGGGAAAACAAAGAGCTAGCAAATCACAAATGAAGATGTTTGAAGCTGCAGGATTTGGAATGCTGACATTGACTACAAAAAAAATTAATGGTGAATTTCAGCCAGTTGGAGAAGAGGATTTTGTTGCAGTAATTAATTCACCTGATGGATATGTTACCATATTAACAGATAAAGATGGATTTACAAAGGCGCAATCAAAGTCACTGGAAAAAAAAGAAGCCTTGATAATTTATAAGAAATTAAGGGAGTCTGGAATTCCAGAGTACCCTGAAAATAACATTCAGATTTGGTCAGAACAACGTTCAACTGTACAAAACGAAATTTCAGAGTAACTATTTTGATGATAGAACTATTTCAGTTCCTACATCTGCTCCCTTGATTGCTTTTTCGAGTATTTTGATATCAGCTTTTAGTATTCGTGTTTTTATTTTAGATCGCTCAATAATTTTCAGAGCTACTATATCCATTAGATCATAACCTCCTGCAAGAGAATCTTCATGAACAAGCATATTTCTTAAATTCTTGAGTTCAATTCTTTTGAATTTTTTCGCATTTTTGAATTTATTAGGATCCATATCATAAACACCATCAACATCAGTGGCATTAAGAAATTGTTCTGCGTTAATTTTTTCAGCAATAAGTGCAGCTGTTCCATTGGTGCTTTGTCCGGGATGTAATCCTCCTGTAACTACAATCAAACCATCGTCTACTGCATGTCTTACTTCTTGTAATGTTGTTGGAGGGTGAGAATACGCTTTATTTTTTAGAGCGTAAATCAAGAGTTTTGCATTTAATCTAGAGATTTCTATTCCAAGTTCATCTAATGTTGATTCATCAGCTCCTGAAGATCTTGCATGAGTAATGTAATGTCTGGCAATATTTCCACCACCTGCAATAACTATTGGTTGACAGATCTTACTAATTTTGACTAGAAATGTGGCATAGTCTTTTAGTACTTTTGCATTATCTATACCAAAAATTCGTCCTGAAAGTTTAATGACAATTCTTTTTTTCATTATTTTAAACCACCGAGGATTGATTTTGCGGCAATTTCAACTTTTTTTCTGTTCTTTTGATGTGTGTATACTCTAAGAATATTCATAAAACCAGATATTGCTGAAACTACAGGAATTTGTGATATAGACATCTCTTGAGCAGCTGATTTTCCATTCTTATGTGTAATCAAAATAATACATTTTGATTCATTTTTTGATGGAGCCAGTGGAATTGATGGAGTAACAGAGCTATCAACAAAAATTTCACTTTCATCAATTTTGGATTTTTTTGATATTGATGTTCTTATCTCATTAGTTCTTGCTTTTCCCAAATTGGTTCTACTAGTTAAAATTCGTTCAAATACACATTTTAACAGTTTTCTATTTTGGTAATCTTCAGCAAATTGTCTAGCACGTTTTAATTTAGATGATTTTGATGAAATGAGTTTGGATAATACGTATTCGTCTGTAAGTTTTACATATTCATTAATGTTAAAAGAAGTAAAACCAAATTCATCGTCAGATAATCGCAATGCCTCCAAAAGCATGACTTCAGCAGCTCTTACTGTTTTATGGAAATATACCGCCTTGAACATTTGATAGCGAGAATGCATCATAGATTCAAAAGAATATAGTGCCGATTTTTCTAAAGCTAATCTTTTATGATATACGTGTAAGGATTGTGTTATTCTTTTGTGATCAATTTGTGCATGCTCTGCGCCAGTAAAATAACCATCTCTTAACAAGTAATCCATCATATCAGCACTTAATGCTCCTGAAATAATTTCATTCATGTATTGTGATTTTGAATCACCGAATGCTACTTTTGTAATGAATTTTTTATCATAACCATTTTTTGATAAACTATCTCCAATTTCAGATTTTAGAATAATTTCTTTTCCAAAATCTTCATGTGAAAATTTCTTTTGTTGTATTACCTCTTCAAAAAGATGTGAAAAAGGTCCATGACCTATGTCATGTAAAAGTCCTGCAAGTCTCAAAATTTCTATATCATATGATTTCAAAATTCCTTTTTCATTTAAAGCCTGACCAGCTTGACTTGCAATGTGCATAACGCCCAAAGAATGCTCAAATCTAGTATGTTGTGCTCCAGGATATGTTAAATGAGCACCAGAGAGTTGTCGTATTCGTCTTAGTCTTTGAAATATAGGAGTATCAATGATTTTTAGTTCATAATCATAAACACGAATAAAATCGTGTATTGGATCAACTATGTCTAAATAATTTTTTTTCATATGCCTAGTTTTTTTGTAAATATTTTCAAAATATCTTTATGAACTTCTTGTTTTGGTTTTGATGCATCGACAATTTTCCAATGTTCACTCTTTGCAATATTTCGATAAATCTTTGATATGTTTTTTAGGAATTCTTCATTTTTTTCAAATTTATCTCTGTTAGTTTTTTTTCTACGAAATGATTCTCTTTGAGTTACATCTAGTAAAATAACAAGATCAGCCTTTGGAAGCCCTGCATCTAAATTTTCTAGCCATTCACGTTTTAATCCATTTGCCAACCCATAGATTAGATTAGATTGGTAGTAGCGATTCATTATCAAAATAGAATTTTTTGATTGTGCTATCAAGATTTCATTTAATTTCTCCCATCTATTTGCAGCTAAAAGACAGTGAATTACCTGAGGTGGAAATTTTCGCTTACCATTAAGATATTTTGCAATTTCTTTTCCAATAGGTGTTTTATAGTCAGGAAAGCTAAATGTAGCAGTTTTGATTTTTCTTTGTTTTAATGCTTTTACCAATAGTGCTGTTTGAGTTTTCTTTCCTGCTTGGTCTCCACCCTCAATAACAATTATCATAAGTTACAAAACCAATGAAATTAATTGATTAAAAATCTATCAAGGTTTATAACTAAAAATTAAGCACGTATCTCAAAATGGGGCTAGTAAAATCCATGGCAAAAGAAATGATAAAAGAAATTGGGAATAAATCAAGAGAATTTTATGAATTTGTTTTACCTCCCATGGATATGTATTTGGATAATGAAAAATTAACATTATTAATTGACTTGCCAGGTTTTTTAAAAAAAGACATCAAATTATCACTTGATGGAAATGTTCTTTCCATTCAGGCATGTAAAGAAATTACTAATGAAAAAAATCATAACATAATCTGTAATCAAAGACCAAACATAATAGATAAGAAAATTAGATTGCCAATTGATCTTGGAGATGAAGTAAGTTCTGCAAAATATGAACATGGTGTGTTAACAATTACAATTCCTGTTAAAAAACATGGAAAAGATATTTCAATAGAATAGTCAATGTTTTCGAAAGATTGTAAAGACGATCATTATAATTAAAGAACTTATAATTCCAGTAATTCCTAATGACTCATTTGATGTATACAAAACAGTAGAGCCTACAAATATTGCAGATGAAAGAATACTTCCAGAAAGTAAAACATTAGATTTTGGTTTAGCATTTAAGAGTTGAATAGATCTGTTTTCATCAATAAATTTTTTGAGTTCTGGTGCAATTGAAATAGTAGCATCAATTGATTTTGCAAATCTCTGAAAAGAATATTTTAGTTCTTCAATATATGCATCTTTAATCAAATGTTCTTCTTCTAAAATTTCTCTTAATACTTTAACAAATTTAAAATCAACTTTATGTGTTTTATAAATTCCTTCAATGATTGATGCCATTCTCATGTATAATGCTAGATTCTTTGGAAGAACAAATGGGAATCTACTCATTGTTTTATTTGCAAGTTCCATTAAACTTTGTACTTCCATTTCATCTGGTTTTTTTCCATGCATTGCTTGAACAGCTAATTCTATTCCTTTTTCAATTACTGATCGATTAAAATCAGGAGTTAACATTCCGAGGTCAGCCATTGCATTAACAGTTCTTGGAGGATCTTTCTCAACTAAAGCAAGGTAAAGTCTGATTAGTCTTAATCGAGTTTCATTGTCTAACCGGCCAACCATTCCATAGTCGTATAGGATGAGTTTCCCATCATCAGTTACTGAAATGTTTCCAGGATGAGGATCAGCGTGAAATAGTGAATGGCGTAAAAGCATGGTAAAAAAGACCTTATGAACATCAACTACTAGTTTTTGCCTATCAATTCCCTTCTCATCAAGTGCCTCTATGTTAGTGATTTTGATTCCAGGAAGATATTCCATAGTAAGAACATTTTTTGAAGAATAATCATCATAAACCAAAGGAACAACTATGTTGCTTTTTTTCATATCATGTTTGATTTTTTTTAGATTTGATGATTCAATCGTATAATCCATTTCCTCATGAATTGTTTCAATAAATTGAGAAAGCATGGCTCTTGCAGAAAAACGCAGGTTCGGATCTACAAATCTTAATGCCGTAGGAAGAATTTTTTTTAAGACTTTAAGATCTTCCTCAACCGTTTTTTCAATTCCTGGTCTTTTTACTTTAACAACAATTTCTTGACCAGAAATTTTTCCACGATAAACCTGACCTAGAGATGCACCAGAAATAGGATGTGGATCTATGCTATCAAATTTTTCATTAATTGGTCCTATGTCATTTTCAATTATTGGTTTTACCTGATCAAATGGAGCTGATGGAACATCATCTTGTAGTTTAGCAAGTTCTTCTAAGTATGGTTGCGGTAAAATATCAGCACGTGATGAAAGCCATTGTCCTAATTTTATGTAAACAGGTCCTAATGAAATGAAAGTGTTTAGAACTTTACGTGCATTTTTGCGATATTTTTCTAAATCAACATCTTTACCTTCTTTTTTTACCCATTTTCTTCTGTCTTTTCGTAATGCCATAATTGAAGGAAGTAATTTAATGAATATCTGAATTGTTCTTACAGTAGACATTGTTATTCTAAATATTTTTTGATTTTTTTAGTTGCAACATATCCAACATATCCTGCAACAATAGAAGACAGAAGAATAGATTTGGTTGACTTGTTTGATTTATTTAGAAATTTTTTTGCAATTTCTGAACCACTAATAATTGAGCATGTTAGTCCAATCAAAATTTCTGGAGCATCATAAACTAAATGACCGATAGGATCTTTTCTAGGATCAACTCTATCAGTATGAACTAGAAATTTATCGTCATATTCCCTAATGTGTAAATTACCATATCGAAATTGTCTTTTTGCACCATTTTTTTGCCCAAGTTGAGTCTCTTCTGCACATTCAAGCATAAATTCTCGTAATTCCTTTGGTACTTCAATTTCATCTCTTATCATGAACGCAAGATCCATTATTTGCTTATAATCTTAGCCATAACAAAAATAGAAAATTAGTATCTTTTTCACACTTGTCAAGAATTCATTTTTTAGATTTTGATTCTTTTAGTCTATCCTTACCAAATAATACAAAACTTGTAATGAATACAATCAACATAGAAATTCCAGTGAGATAAGCATAGTTGAATCCGACTCCAGGATGATCCATTTCATGATAATTTGAGATTACGTATGTAGCTATGAGTAGAATTACACCGACAATGGTTAATTTTTGATGAATTTGCAATGATTTTTGTTTTTTTCTAAGTATATGAATTTAGGAATCAAAAATAATCAGAGAAGAGGTGTTGTTATGAATCCCACGATACATCCTGCTAGAAAGAGAAACATGCCTTTTGCCATAACCTTATTCACACTATCTTAACATAATCATATAACAATAATGCAAATGTCCCAAAATAGGGAATTAGAAATTAATAAAATAATGTCATGGTTTTGATTCCATTGCAGATAATTTTGCTACTACTTGTTCAAGTTCTACTTTATTATCATTAATTACACGTTTTAGTACTTCGATCTCTTGGTTTAGTTGTTCTAAATGATCATTATCAGAGTTAGTTATTTTGACTTCTAACTCAGAAAGTAACTGTTGGTTATATTGGTTAATTTTTTCTAGTTCTTCTTTGTAGTTTTGTAATTTTTCATATGGATCAGATTTTTCAATTATTTGAACATATTTCTGATTAGTAATGTATCCGAGAGAAATTATAGTAGTTCCAATAACCAAGATGGCAATCAACACAATAATAGTTAATCTCATTTTGAATCAATCTTAGTTTTCTATTTTTCTAATTTAAAATTTGATTCTCAGTTAGTCTGAATTTTTGATTTTTTACGCCTACGAATAACATAGACTCCTATTGCTACTGCTATTATTATTGGAATAATTATTAGTTGTAAATCATTTCCAGATTGAATTTTTGGTGGTTCTTTTACAAATATCGTGGCATTATGTGCGAGAAATATCTCATCTCTGATACTGTCTTTGTATCTTACAGTAAGTCTAATATCATGTTCTCCATATCGTGGCTCACCATCAAATTCTAGTGGAATGTTAAATGGGACTGGAGAATCAGTTTCCACTTCATCAATAAATTGAGTTTGGTTTTTGATGTTTGAATCACCTAATGATTCCAAAGTTACAAAACCAAATAACGCATTTTCATTTCCTTCATTAATTATTTCTCCGACAACCATTTGTTTGCCAGATAATTCAATTACTTCAATATCATATATGGAAAGATCAATCAATCCCTTAATGTAAAAATCAACAATTTTAGAAACAGTTTGAAGATCACCGTGTGCATTATAAAATTTGATAGATAATGGAATTCGTAAAGTATCGGCTTTGAGATTTTCTGGTACGTATACTGTAGCTGTGAGATATCTAGAAGATTTTGCTGCAATGTTTCCAATATCCCAATTTGATTCTAAAATTACCACATTTTCTACATTGGTAGTTGATGAAGATGTTGATGCAAGTTCTGTTTGAGTATTTGTAGCTACTATATCAACGCTAGAAATTGGTGCTGTTCCATCGTTTGAAATCTCAATTACTACATTATTTAATTTCAGAGATGTAAGAAATGGATTTAATGCTTTAACATTGATTATACTGTCACCAGTAATTTTAAAGTTAAAATCAGAAAAAGACGTTCTCACTCCAGATTCTCGTAATCTAGAGTAATCGACTTTAACTGTACCTGGGTATTGTTGAATTTTGGTATTTTTATCAATGTTAACATAAAATGTTAGGTGGAAATTATCACCCGCTAAAGAATTAGAATCACTATCGGCAATTACGAGTGAACCAGGGCCATCTGCTGAAGAAAATCCTAGAGGAAGTGATAGTTGTCCTTTGATTCCAGTGATATCTTGTGTTCCTACATTTGCAAATACTACTGTAAACGGCACATTTTCATCACCAGGATCAATCTCAATTTTCTCGTCAATTGTTCCAAAATAAGCATCAAGTAATTTTACATCTCCAAACTCTCTTTCAAATGGAGATTGACCAAACCCACCAGATTTAATTTGAGCAAATGAATTATCAGTAATTAACGGAATAAGAAACAATATTGTTAATGAAAGTAAAATTTTATAATTTATCATGCTAAAACCTCCATCTCAGATGGTAAATTTCCTTCAAATGCTTTTCCGTCTTTAATTGTAATCACTCTATCTACATCTCCAAAATGTTCTCTATCATGGGTAACAACAATGAATGTTTGATGTAGATTTTTTGCCATAGATTTCATTAATTGAACTATTTTTTCAGATGTAACAGAGTCTAAATTTCCTGTTGGTTCATCAGCTAAAACAATTGAGGGATTGTTTATCAATCCTCTTGCAATTGCTGCTCTTTGTGCTTGTCCACCAGATATTTTATTTGCTCTTTTGTTAATTTGATCTTCTAATCCAACTGATTTTAATAATTCTCTTGCATTTTTTTCCGCAGAATCAGTAGTTCCTGCGATTTCTCTTGGCAATAATACATTTTCAAGAACAGTCAGATCAGTTAAAAGATTTGAGAATTGAAAAATGAATCCTAATTTTTTGTTTCTAAACGATGAGATTTTACTATCAGTCAGATTTGTCGTATCTGTTCCATCAATGAAGACCTTACCGTTTGTTGGACGATCTAAGAGTCCTATCATGTTAAGTAATGTGGATTTTCCTGAACCTGAGCTGCCTACAATTAATACAAATTCTCCTTTTTCAATTGAAAATGACACATTATCTAATGCTTTTACCTTATTTTCTCCTGAGCCGTAAATTTTACTCAAATTACTAATTTCAAGTACTTTAGACAGTTCTCATCGCCTCCACTGGTAATAATTTAGTTGCCCTATACGATGGATATAATGAAGCAATTATTGCTAAAATAAATGACAATATAGCAGTCTGAATAATTTTTTCCCAATTGTAGCTCACTTCTAGAGGGAGACTATTGTTGAAAGACATTTTAGTTTCCTTTGCATAAAATGTATAGCCTAATCCTGCTGCAGTTCCAACACCAGCACCAATTGCACCAATTATCATCCCTTGGAAAATAAAAATAATCAGAATGTCTTTTCTTGTTGCACCTATTGATCTCATTACACCTATTTCTCTAGTTTTTCCATTAACTAACATCATTTGAATTGTAACAATAGCAAAAGCTGATGACATCATTCCAAAATATCCAATCATGTTAATCATTGCAATCCCAGATCTAAATCCTGCTAGTTGTTCTTCAGCAGATTCTTCTATTGTTTCTGCAATGAAATCATCATTAGGAAAGGCAGCTAGAAAGAAATTTTTTACATCACTGGCTTTAGATGGATCATTTAATTTTACCATAATTGAACCTGTATCGCCATCTCTGTTCATTAAATCTCGTAAAGTATCAATATGAACAACTACACTGTAATCAAAGCCTTGACCACCAGGGGATTTTGCTATTCCAGTAACTACAAGTCTTTTGATTTGATCTTGTCCATATCTATCAACAATTTTTAATTTTAGACTATCACCTACTTGAGCACCACCAAGATCTCTTGCTACATTAGAACCTAATACAATAGAATTTCTTGAAAAAACATATTGTCCATCAGATACAGTTTCATGAACTGTAGAAGCTCTAATATCTCGTAATGGATCAACTCCTACAATTGGGATTCTGGTTTCTTCATGTAATGTACCAAATTTTGTCATGTTAATTGACGCCGTCGATGACAACCGCGGAGTAGCCGCTTCTACATAGGGAATTCTTTCAAACCAATTAACTAATGCTTGATCTGATTTATCGATATAATCTTGTTCATCTGTAATTAGAATATCGCCGTTTCTATAATTTGAGATATCTCTAACAATTGCGTCAAACAATCCCTGAAAAATTACAAAATTAACATGAATTACTAAAATTCCAATTGTTACAGCTAAAACTGCACCAATTAGACTTCCTTTTTTGTTAAATAGCATTCTTTTTGCTAAACGTAACCGATATTCCACAGAAAGATTAGAAATGGTCTAATATTTAATGTATTTTATGTATAGTGCTAACATTATAGACAATTTTATATTTTATTAGGTACCTTCAAACATTATGAGGTTAATCTAGGTGAGAAATTGGACAATTTAGATATCAAAATACTAAGCATGCTTTTGAACAATTGCAGAGAGTCAGACAGACAGATTGGGAAAAAATTGGGGATTTCAGGAGGAGCAGTTAGAGCACGAATTCAAAAAATGCAGGAAAAAAAAGTTATCGAAAAATTTACCATTAAAGTTGAACCACCGATTTTGGGACTTGGTGTTTTGTATATAGTAGTTTCAGGTCAAAACATAAAAGAAATTCTAGAGCAAATTAGTTTGATAGGAGAGCCATTTTTTGTTGTACCATGTGTTGGTGGAATTACAGTTTGTAGTATTGTAGTAAAAGAAAATTTACAACAAAAAATTGTACTCGTAAATAAATTAATGAAAGATGTTAGAGTATTATCTATATTTGAAGCAGAGAATCCAGGATTTGATTCGAATTTAACTAAAACCGATTTAGAAATTTTAGAACTATTAGTAAAAGAACCAAGACAAAAAATTGAAAAGATTTCAAAAGAAATAGGATTGTCCACAAAAACAGTTACAAGATGTATTGACAAACTACAAGAAAATGACGGTATTCAATTTACAGTTATTTATGATCCAACAAAAATTAAAGAGTTTATTCCACATGCCGTACTTGCTTGGATTAAAGGAGATCTTAGAGAAACTTTAGAAAAAATGAATAATGAATTTGATGAATCATTTATGCAGATACCGTTTATTTCAAAAAATCAAATTGTATTATTTATGTATAGTCATAATATATTTGAAATGGATGAACTAACTCAAAGAGTTAGAAACATGGACAATGTAATATCTGCAGATCTATTTATTCCAAAAAAGATATCATTTCCATTAAAATGGTTAAATCAAGCTATTAATGATGCCAAGAGATCACCTACACTTCATATTTCATATCAAACAAATTAAATACAAACAAAATTTAGAATATAGTATGAAAAAGAAAAAGATCTACGAAGGTAAAATTTTAGGCCTTAGTATTTATGATTTGGCTATTGAGGGAAGAAAAGTAAAACGAGAGATGATAGAGCATAGAGGAGCTGCTGCAATGTTAGCATTTGATGAAAATGACAAATTAATTCTTGTAAAACAGCACAGATTTCCTCACGGGTACGTAATTGAAATTCCTGCAGGTACAATGGAAAAAAGAGAAGAGCCTAAGAAATGTGCATTTAGAGAACTAGAAGAAGAAACTGGATACAAAGCCAAAAAAATGACACCGTTAATCACCTTCTACCCATCCATAGGCTACAATACTGAGGCTATTCACTGCTTTGTGGCTTCAGGATTAAAGAAAATTGCAGATTTAAAGTTAGACGAAGATGAAATATTATCAGTTGTTAAGATAGATCTTAAAAAAGTCATTTCAATGATAAAAAATGGAAAAATTCAGGATTCAAAAACAATTTGTGCAGTATTGACATATGCTGCTAAAAATAAATTATATTAATTATTTATTATAAATTGGTTTTACAAGATCTGCAACATCAGCCCAAGATTTTGCAATTCGCTCAAACATATAAACAAGATCAAGAAGATCAATAGGAATTTGTTTTTTATTTCCTATAGAACTTCTTAGTTTAGAGAGATTTTCTTGATATTTTTTATGTAATGAAATAGCTTCGATAGCTAAACGTCTATCAGGTTTGATAAAAGCATCAATTGATTTTTCTGCAAGAATGTTGAAATTTTTAACTACATCAAAAGTTTTCTTCAAATGTTCATTTGATAAAGAAGAATTAAAAATATAATTTGCAAGTTCTACTATTGTATCGCCTGCATTTTCTAAAAGGTTTGCAGCCACTCTATAATCTAAAATATCAATATTTTCTAAATTAAATACATTAGCTAATCTTCTATCTACTAATGTACTTCGAATCAAACGTACTAGAAGAAAATATTGCCTATTAACCTCAACATCTCTTTTTGATAATGTTTGTAAATTGGATTTATCATTTAAAATTAATCCGTTTGATACATCATCATACATTCCAAGTGCAATAGAACTCATTCTTTTTAGAATTTTTTCGGGATTTAGTGTTGTTGCATCTAAAAGAAACTGCATGTTAATATTTGATGCATCTTCCTCAATGATCTCCATACCAACTAATCGCCTCATTGAATTTCGAATTTTTTCTCTATCTTCACCAGGTATGATCGATTTTGAAGTAATTTGAATAATGTCATATCCTAAAAGGTAAGCTCCAGTAATGTCTGCTACAATATTTTCATCTTTGGGAAGTGGGTATGAAATCACTAGTTCTTTAGTAGGACGCATTTCTTTATTTGCAGAAATTGAGATAGTATCTTGTCCAGTTTCAAGCTCAACTTGACTACTTTTATCTAAATTATTTGCAACTACCCATTCTTTAGGCAATGAAACCAAGATACTGCTACCAATTCTTTGCAGGCGTCGAATGAATTTAGTCAATTTATACTAATTTAATTAATTTAAGCCATATTCTTATATTTTATGTAAAATTTAAACTGAAATCAATGGAGGCAACTGCATTTTGTCCTGCACATGTTACAGGTTTTTTCAAAGCTTACTTAGAGAATGGTAGTCAAAAAAATCCTGAAAAATTAGGTTCTATGGGTGCAGGATTTTCAATTAAAGAAGGAGTTACTACCCATGTCAATATTTTACCTAAAATCAATCAAAATTCTAACTTTAAAATTACTACTATAGGTTATCAGTCAGATAAGACAGATGTTTCAGAATATGTATTAAACGAATTTTTAAAATTAGGAAATTTTGAAAATATATTTTTCGATATTAAACATGAAATTACCGTACCAGTTGGATATGGTTTAGGTTCTAGTAGTGCTGTCGCATTATCATTATCATATGCACTAGATCATGCTCTTAAAACAAGATTAGATCATACAATTATTGGTCAGATTGCACATAGTGCAGAGATAAATTGTAAAACAGGATTAGGTGATGTTTTAGCATCATATTATGGTGGTTTTGAAATAAGAGTCAAACCAGGAGCTCCAGGAATAGGTCAAGTAGAAAAGATCAATACAAAAGATATTTCCATAATTATGATTTGTTTTTCACCGATTTCAACAAACAAGTTCATCAAAGAACGTCTTTCTCAAATTAATGGTCTTGGTGGAAAAATGGTTAACAAATTATTAGAATCAAAGAACTATGAGCATTTTCAGGACATGTCTTTAGAATTTGCAAAATATGTCCAAGTAATGACTTTGAGAATGGAAAATTTAATTCAGGAATTGGCTTCAGATGGAATAAAATGTGGTGTAGCACTATTTGGTGAAACTGTTTTTACAATGATACCAAAAGAAAAAGAAAAACATGTTCTACAAATTTTAGAAAAATATCCTGAAGGAATAATCATAAAATCAGAATTAGATGATCAGGGAGCAAGAGTATTAAGTAATTAATTGAATGTTGATGTCTTTAATTCCAAAATCTCATCCTAGAGCAAAGTCTCTTTTAATTCGAGAAAGACTCGTTACTGGATTTGATCATGGATTAGTAGCTAAAGAAGGTCTTTTAGCACATGGTAGAGGAGAAGCCTTTGATTATTTACTTGGTGAAAAAACAAGCAAGACGGCAAAACTAGCAATCAAAGCAGCTGCTGCACAAATTTTATTGGCAGATTTACCCGTAATCTCTGTTAATGGTAATATTGCTGCATTATGTCCAAGAGAGATTGTTAGGCTCGCCAATACATCAAGAGCGAAAATTGAAGTAAATCTGTTTTATGCTAACAAAAAACGAAAGCAGAACATCATAAAAACTCTCAAAAAAAGTGGAGCAAAAGAGATTTTAGGTATAAATCATAATTCATCAACTACATTATCAGGATTGGATTCAGCAAGAAGAATAGTTGACAAGAATGGAATTTTTGCAGCTGATGTGGTCATTGTTCCATTAGAAGACGGTGATAGAACTATGGCATTAAGAAGAGCTGGAAAAATAGTCATAACATTTGATCTAAATCCACTTTCGCGAACTTCACAGACTGCCAATATAACAATAGTAGATAATGTCACACGAGCAGTTGATTTGTTAACTGTAACATGTAAAAAATTATCAAAAAATAATAAGAAAACGCTTGAAAAAATCGTTAAGGATTTTAATAATAAAAAAAATCTCTCAGAGAACATTATTGAAATAAGAGATAATCTAACGAGGAGGTTACATATTGCATAAATCGGTTTATGATATTATCAAAATGAAAAAAGATGGAAAAAAGATCTCAGCCATTACAAGTTATGATTATACACTTGCATCATTATGTGATAAATCTGGAATAGACATACTACTTGTGGGAGACAGTGCAGGAATGGTAATGCTTGGTTATGAAAATACTATTCCAGTAACAATGGAACAAATGTGTATGTTTACAGAAGCAGTTAGCAGAGCTAGAAAAAATGCTTTGTTGGTTGCAGATTTACCATTTATGTCATATCAAGCAAGTATTGAAGATGCAATAAAAAATTCAGGGAGGTTAATAAAAGCGGGAGCTGATGCAATAAAACTTGAAGGTGGAGTTTCCATGTCAGAAACAATTAGTGCAATTGTAGATATCGGAATTCCAGTAATGGGTCATATTGGGTTACAACCACAAACAACAATGTTATCAGAAGGATACAAAGTACAAGGAAGAACAAAAGAGACTGCAATAAAATTAATTGAAGATGCAAAAGAGCTTGAAGAGGCTGGTGTATTCAGTATAGTGTTAGAAATGACAAGCCATGAAGTAGCACAAATAATTTCTGAAACCGTTAGTGTGCCTATTATTGGAATTGGTTCAGGCGTTGGGTGTAATGGTCAGGTACTAGTTGTACAAGATTTACTAGGAATGTTTGAAAAAATCAAGCCAAAATTTGCAAAAAGATATTTGAACTTGTCTGAGGATATTGTAAAAGCACTTGAAAATTACAAAAAGGATGTAGAAATAGGCATGTTTCCTGCTAAAGAGAACTGGTTTTCAATGGATGATGAGGAATTTAAAAAATTACGAGAGCAAATTGGCAGTTAAGAAACAGAGTCATCCTTCATTAGACATAGTGGGTTCACATGGGGTTGAACTCTCCGAGAGAAAAATTGTTCTTTGTGTTGCAGGGAGTGTTGCAGCATACAAAGCAATTGAGTTAGCAAGATTACTGATGAGACATGGTGCTGATGTTACATGTGTTGCAAGTGATGCAGTAACAAAATTAGTACAACCAGATTATTTCAAATGGGCAACTGGAAACAAAGTCATAACAAAATTAACAGGAGAATTAGAACATATTAGATTAGCAGATTATAATCAATCAGATCTTATCATAGTTTATCCAGCAACTGCAAACACACTTGGAAAATTAGCTAATGGGATTGATGATACGCCAATATCAACAATCCTTACTGTAGGATTTGGCTCAAAGATTCCAATTTTGATGTGTCTTGCTATGCATGCATCAATGTATGATAATGCAGCGGTAAAAAAGAATATAGAATTTTTAAAAAACAAAATTGAGTTTTTTACACCACAGATAATTGAAGGAAAAGCAAAAGCATCTGAACCAGAAGATGTTTTAGAATATGTATTAAGAAAATTTGGGTTTTCGTCTATTTTAAAAAATAAAAAGGTGTTAATGACTGCAGGACCAACAATTGAATATATTGATCCTGTTCGTGTAATTACAAATCAAAGTTCAGGAAAAACTGGTGTATTATTAGCTTCAGAATTAATTTCTTCAGGAGCTAATGTAACTTTGATTTATGGTCCTGGAATTGAAAAACCACCAAACGGTGCAAAAATAATTAGAATTTCTACAAGTGAAGAAATGTTTAATGTTGTAAAAAAAGAGATGAGTAAAAAATTTGACATAGTAATAATGGCAGCTGCTGTATCTGATTATACTCCAGAGAATCCTAGTAAAAATAAAATAAAAAGTACTAAAAATAAAATAAAAATTAGCCTCAAAAAGGCACCAAAAATCATTGATCAAGTTAAAAAATATCAAAAAAATATTTTTTTGGTTGGTTTCAAAGCAGAAGCAAATATTTCAAAAAATGAATTAATCTTGGCAGCAAAGAAAAAATTGAATGAATCAGATGCAAATATGATCGTGGCAAACGATGTAGGTTCAATTAGATATAAAAAAAATACTGGAAGTAATGAAGTGCTAATCATAGACTCATGTAAAGTAATTTCTTCAGGATGGATAAAAAAAGAGAAAATTGCTAGATTTATCAGAAAAGAAATAGAGCGACGTTTAACTTAAAATGAAAAAATCGGAAATCAGAAAACTTGTTGCTGAATATAAAGAGATTAAAATGAAGATGGAAAAAATTCAAAATAAAAAAATATTTGAGAAATTAAAAGAAATTGAACATAAATATTTCCACGAAACAGGAAGAACCATTCAATCAGATTTAAAAGAGATTACATAAAATACATCATAAATTAACAAAGACGTAATGAAAATCAGTAATACATCATACAAACAAAACAATATAAAAATATGGAATGAGATAGCTCCACGATATCATAAAAGATGGGCAAGTGTTAACGAAGGTCCATTTCAAAGTACTTCTAAATTAATTGAGCTAGTTAATGTAAGTGAAGGTAACAGTGTATTAGATCTTGCATGTGGTACTGGAGTAGTTACAAAAAAACTCAGAGATAAAGTTGGAGATTTAGGATATGTTGTAGGAGCAGATGCTTCAGTCTCTGCAATTAAAATTGCAAAAAAATGGAATGGTGTAAAATCTAATTTGGATTTTGTAAATATTGATGCTGAAAGATTTAATTTTGCTCATAAATTTGATATTGTAACATGTCAGTACGGATTATTTTTTTTCCCTGATGCACAAAAAGCATTAAAAAACATTAGAAATAGCCTCAAAAAAACAGGGACACTTGGAATATCAGTTCATGGACAAAAAAACAAAGTTCCATTTTTTAGCAATATCTTAGATGCTGTAATGGAGTTTATTCCAGATTATGTTCCACGTGGTTCACCTGATATGGATAGATTTGGGACAAAAAATGCATTGGATAATGAAATCAGAACTGCAGGATTCTCAAAAATTTTAATAAAAGATTTTACTTTTAATTACAGTCCAGGAAAATTTGATGATTATTGGAAAAATTATCTGAAATATATCGCCAAACCACTCAAAGAAAAATTAAATTTACTAGACATGTCAAAAAGAAAAGCATTGAAACAAGTAGTTAAGCAAAATACTATTCCATATACTAAAAAAAATGGAATTATTGTATTTCCTTGGCAAGTTTTAATTTTAACCGCAAAATACTAGGTTAGTAAGAAGGAAAACAAAATGAATAAGGATAGTAAAAAGAAAGAAGAGAAACCAAAAAAGTCAGATTTTAAGTCATTTCTAAAGAAAAGAGCTCCGATTTATCTTGGCATAATAGCAATATTAGTTATTTTTGTAATTCCAGAATTGACAAAAAATGATTTACAAAGTAGTTTTCCGGATAATTTAACAGAAGAACAAAAACAGATTGTGGAAATTTTAATGTCTTATAATGGTCCAAATCAAAAAGGACTAACTGTAATGAATGCAATAAGTGAACAGATTGCATTAGAATATCCAGATGAAAAAATATATGATAATAAAAAAACAAAAGTTGAACTTGTTGTTTCTAATACAGATGAATCTACTAAAAATATTTACAAAGTAATTTTAACATTTGAATCTTATAAAGGAAAAATAGAATATGTTTGGAATGTAAATTCAGATACAAAAGAAATTAAGGCTAAAAACTCAGATGCAAAACATGTAATTGATGTTGTAAACTATTATGATTGAAATTAGATAGTGATTAGATCTTTTGTAAATTTGTGTAGAATAATTGGTTTATCTTTTACAATTAAAGAATCTTCGATTCTGACGCCAAATTTATTTGGTATGTAGATTCCAGGCTCTACTGTAATTGCCATATTTTCTTTTAGTTTAGTATCACTTCTGTATGAAATAGTGGGTAACTCATGAACTTCAAGTCCTATACCATGACCTGTTGAATGAATAAAATATTTACCAAAGTTTTGTTCATCAATGTATTTTCTACATGCAAAATCAATATCTTTACAATCAATATTTGGTTTAACGGATTTCAATCCAAGTTTTTGTGATTCTTTTACAATTTCATAAACATGTTTTTCTTGAGGAGATATTTTTCCAATTGCAAATGTTCTAGTTGCATCTGAGATATATCCTTTGTATCTTAATGTAAGATCAACAACTACAAGTTCTCCTTTTTTGAATTTTCTATCAGTAACTTGTGCATGTGGTAAAGATCCATTTGGTCCTCCAGCTATAATCAGGGGGTTAAGAGTGGATTTGTATCCAGTATCAAACATTTTTTGTTCTATTGCATACGACATCAAGATTGTTTGTAGTTCAGATTCTTTTTGACTAACTTTCATTTTTTTATGACAAATATCATACATTTCATCAATTATTTTAGAAGCTTTTTTTAGAATATTGATCTCTTTTTCATCTTTGATTATACGAGAATTGTAAAATGGTTCAGTAGATGATTTTATTGTAGGAATAGATTTTTTGAGAGTTGTCATTATAGAATAGTTTTGACAATCAGTACAAACTTTCTTTTTTTTGATTCTATCAATTAATGAAGAAATCAAACCTAAGCCTCGTTCGGCTGTAATTATATCACAATTTTCAGATTCTTCCTTAACACGACCAACTTCAAGTTCTGGTGCAATAATGGTGGTTTTTCCTCCTTTTTCTAATATTCCTATAGCTTCACCCCAAAATCCAGTCATATAGAATAAATTTTCAGGCTCAAATGTGACTAAAGTATCACAGTCGATCTTTTGAGCGAATTTAAGAAGATTTTTTCTTCGTTCCTTCACAAAAAAATATTGTTCGTTTCTTAATTTATGTATGATGCAAAGTTTGTATATTGGAATTTTGATTTTGACGATTGTGACAGAAGAAAAAAAGAAAGTAGTTGCTCTATTATCAGGTGGTCTTGATAGTCAGCTTGCAGTAAGAATGATGCAAGAGCAAGGTTTCGAAGTTTCGGCTGTTGCAATAAAGACTCCTTTTTGTGATTTTGATTGTGGCAGAGGTTGTGGTTTTGAAATTAGAGAAAGAGCTGATGATCTCAATGTTAATCTAAAAACAGTATATCTTGGTGATGAATATATTGAGATGTTAAAGCATCCAAAACACGGTATTGGTTCTGGATTCAATCCATGTATAGATTGTAGAGCTATGATGTTTAATGCTGCAAAAAAACACATGGATGAGATTGGAGCTGAATTTATAATTTCAGGAGAAGTATTAGGACAAAGACCAATGAGTCAACATGGTCCTGCATTAAGAACTATTGAAAAAGAATCGGGTTTGGTAGGAAAAATTGTCAGACCGTTATCTGCAGCATTACTTCCAGAAACAGATCCTGAGAGAAATGGATTAATCAAAAGAGAAAATCTTGGGATGATTAAAGGAAGAACCCGAAGAGTACAGTTAGATATGGCAAAAAAATATGGAATAGAAAATCCACCAAATGCAGGCGGTGGGTGTCTTTTAACTGATCCAACATTTGGATTGCGTGCAAAAGATTTGTTTTCACATACTGAAACTCCTACAATAAATGATATTGATTTGTTAAAGATAGGAAGACATTTCAGATTTGATGAAGAAACTAAATTTGTTGTTGGGAGAAATAAAGATGAAAATGAAATGATAAAAGCAATTGCATTACCTGGAGATATTTTGTTTCAGGCTCGTGATCATATGGGACCAGTTTCAATTTTGCGTGGAAAAAATGCAGATACATATGTAAAATTTGCATCTTCTATTACATTGAGATATTCAGATGCACCAAAAGGTGAACAAGCATCAGTTATTATCAGTAAGGACAATACAAAAGATGAAATCATCACAGAACATGCTGAAGAAGAGTCATACATTAAATTTAGAATTTAGGCATGGAATTTTTTTAAAATTAGTTAAAACTAAGGAAGAGTTTTTGAAGGAGTAGATCGCATTTTCCTCAAGGATGCAAAAACAGGAAAATCCAACCTATTTGAAAGCTATCACTATACGAGATATCAGTGATGTTCATTCAATAAAAGAAGACATCAAAAAAGAGATGATTTTAATTCTTAGAGTTACACCGTTGGCTCAAAAAGATGTGGAACAACTTCGAAAAGTGGTTGAAGAATTGTACTCTATTGCAAAAACAGAGGGTGCAGACATTGCAAGGTTAGGCGAAGAAAGAATTATCGTGGCACCATCCAGTATTAAAATCTGGAAACCAGAATACGATCTAAAATAGTTTTATTGCTTCTTGAACTTGAGGGTAATGTGCAGGAACTCTAAACATTCTTCTGATATTCATTGCCAAGTTTTCTGATTTTCTTCGTTCTCCGTGATTTACAAGCACTCTACGAAGTTTTGGTCTTAGTCTTTGAACAAAAGACATCAATTGGTTATAATCACTGTGTCCACTGAATCCATCAAGTTTTTCAACGCTACAATTTATTGTAACAACTTCAACTTTTCCTTCTTTACCTAGCATGGTAACTTGTTTTGAACCATCCAAAACTCTTCTTCCCATAGTTCCATTAACCTGATATGAAACAAACAATACTTTGTTCTTTTTATCAGGTGCAATATTTTTGAAATATTCTAAAACAGGCCCTCCTTCTAACATTCCAGACGTTGCTAAGATTATACAGGGAGAATTATCCCTCATTGGCTCTTCTCTTGCATCAGCATGTTCAATATTTGTAAAGTATTCTGAATCAAATGGATTATCATCAGTTTCCAGGATTTTTTGTTTTAGTTCTCTAGCTAAGTATTCAGGATATGCTTCATGAATTGCAGAAGCTTCTGAAATCATACCTTCTGTAAAAACAGGTGCTTCAACCATTTCGCCAGATTTCATGTAATGATCAATTACCATCATAATTTCTTGAGCACGACCAACTGCAGGAATTGGAATGAGAACTTTACCTCCATCAGCAAGAGTGTTGTTGACTGCATTAATGAAAGCAGATTCTACTTCTTGTCTGGTTGGTTGAATGTCTTCTTTTGCACCATATGTACTTTCAATCAATAGTGTTTCAACTCTAGGAAAATTCCAGCTTGCCGCTTCAAACAAAATACTTTTGCCGAATTTAATATCACCTGAATAAACAAAATTATGATCACCGTTTCCAATATGAAAATGACATAGTGCAGAACCTAAAATATGACCTGCGTTTGCAAGAACTAATTTAATGTCAGGAGAAATATCTGTAACAGTACCATATGGCAGAGTTATTGCCTGTTTCATGATTTGTTTTACATCTCTTTCTGCATAGATTGGAGTTCTGCCTTGAGCAGCAGCAACTTTGATTGCATCTAATTGAATAAGATTCATCATTGGGAGTGTTGGTTCAGTACAATAGATCGGTCCCTTGTAACCAAATTTGCATAAGGCAGGTAAGAATCCAGTGTGATCTAAATGTGCATGACCTATTACTATTGCATCAAGTTCATCTAATGTAATATCAAGAAAATCCAATCTAGGAAATGAATCCATTGGATGTTTTGCTCCAGGATTAATACCACAGTCTACTAGAATTTTACTTTCGGGAGTAGATAATAACATACATGATCTTCCCACTTGGCTAAAGCCGCCAAGAGTTATGAGAGATATCTCAGATTTTTGTGCTAGTCTAGGTCTAAATATCTCATCTCCAATTTGCTTGAATTGTTTACTTCGTTCAGCAGATGTGAGTTTGAGATTTGCGTTTATTGTTTGAATAGTACGTGATGGTATGGTAGTAGCTTTTCTTATACGTAATTTCCAACCTATTTTTTCAGTTATTTCAGCATGATTGAATTCTTTTGCATCTCTTTGTAGTAACCAAGGTCTTTTAGCTTCAATGGACACTTCGCCTGTAGCAGTATCAAAGAAAGCTCCTTGAAAATTTGCGTCTTTTGGAATACATTCTGCTAGAATTTTTCTTGCATCTTCTTCTGATTTTCTGATAGATTCATCAGTTCTTATGACAATTCTTTTTTTTATTACATTAACAAGATTTGATATCAGTTCATTATTTTCCATCAGATAACGTGGTGCATTTGTATACAGAGCAATTCTTGGTCCTTCGTATTCTATTTTTGTTACCTTAGCTTCTTTGGGTATACTTTGCAGTATGGTGGCCATCATATTTTGGCTAGGAGGTAATTCTTTTTGTTGCTGTTTTCTTTGCATTAAATCACTAAAGTTCGATGACTGCTTTCTTTTGTTCATCGGTCAATAGACGGAATCCGTCTTTATCCATAACTGCGATGTTAATTCCATCGCCAGTACCAATGTTTCTAACTATTGCGGCTTTTACTGCTCTTAGAGCTATTTTTTTTGCTTCTTCTACTGTTAGATCAGATCTGTATTCTTCTTCTAACAAACCATATGCTACAGGAGAACCGCTACCTGTTGTCACATAGGATTTTTCTTCGACTGATCCAAACATATCGATGTTAAACAATGCAGGTCCATTTGCATCATAACCACCAACTAGAATATCTGCCATAAACGGATAACCGCGATTTTGATGAAATATGAGAGAGCAAAGTCTAGCTAGTGAATGAATTGAAATTGGTTCTTGTTTTTCTACTCTGTGAAGATTTGAATGATAACGAAGTATATCTACGATATTTTGTGCGTCAGCTACTCCCCCAGCTAAAGTCAAGCCTGCATGTTCATCAATTTTTTGAATTTTCATAGTATTATTATTTGCAATAAAATATCCAGCACTTGCTCTCATATCAGCACATAATACGACACCGTCTTTAGCCTTGATACCTACAGTGGTAGTCCCATGCAGAATTTTTTCTTCAACGTTATTTGACAAAATACACCTATTAGAGATAATAAGAAATGCATGACACCCTTTTAAATAACTTTTTGTTCCATTGAAATGATAAATAATGACAAAAAGTCATGATCGCATGCAGTCGCATACGATGGAATTACCTAGGCTCATTGAGATCGGAGAAAGAAACATAGGTGATTTTGGAAGATTTGTGAATTCGCTCAATAAACCAAAAAGAATCTCATTAATCAGTGGAACAAACGTAAAGAAGATTATTAAGAGAAAAATTGAAGATTCGCTAAAATCTAATAAAATAAAATTTGTTTGGCATACATCTGGTGACAATACAATTATCGCAATTAACCAGATTCAGAAAGATGTCAAGAGGGATCAAAGTGAGTTAATTGCAGGTATTGGAGGAGGTCGTTCTGTAGATACTGCAAAAATGATTGCATTTAATCTCAGCAAGCCATTTGTGAGTATGCCAACAGCTGCATCACATGATGGAATGGCAAGTCCATTTGTTTCTATAGTTAGTGATAAACCTCATTCAATTGTTGCGTCTGCACCGTTAGGAGTCTTTATAGATATTGATATAATACGTAAAGCTCCTGCAAAACTTTTAGCAAGTGGTTGTGGAGATCTTATTGCAAATATCATAGCGGTTAAAGATTGGCAATTAGGACATGAAAAAACGGGTGAATATTACGGTAGATATTCTGCAGATTTGGCCTTAATGAGTGCAAAAATAGTTATGGAAAATTCAAGTTATTATGCAAAAAATGGTCTTGATGCAAGAATAATTGTAGAAGCATTGATCAGTGCAGGAGTTGCATCGTGTATTGCAGGTAGCAGTAGACCATGTTCAGGAGCAGAGCATCTTTTTTCTCATGCTTTAGATAAGATAGCTCCAGGAAGAGGATTGCATGGAGAAAAATGTGGTATTGGATCTATTATGATGGCTAAGTTACAAGGCCAGGATTGGAAAAAAATTACAAAAACTTTGAAAGATGTTGGCGCTCCTACTTCAGCTAAACAAGTTGGTTTAAAATCAGATGAGATCATTACTGCACTTATGATTGCACAGGAACTCAGACCTGAAAGATATACTATTTTAAAAGAAATTGATATGACAGAAAGAAAAGCATTGAATCTTGCAAAGACTACAAACGTAATTTGATTTATACTGTTTTTGGTTCAGGTGTTTTTTCTTCTTTTGTTTCAGTTTTCTTGGTCTGAGTTTGCTTGTTTAGATGTGTTTCAATAAAGTTAACTTTTTCTAAAGATGGAACAAACTTGAAAATATCCAATTGAATAAAATGTTTCATTATTTGAAGTCCATCTGCTCTCAATATTTCATCTGGAATTGTAATGCTTATTTCTTTGTCTTTTAATTCAAATGAAATTTTAGAATCTTCTAATGGTAATCTGTTTTTCAAAATTCCATCCACTTTGTCATTTGGAGAATCAAGTGATTTAATTACATTAACATCATAAAGAATTGTTTTACCTGCATATCTGTGATTGTAGTCAATTTGGACTCTTCCTGAACCAATAAATCTTATAATTCCTCTTTTATTGTCAACCTCAATTGTATCTCCTACAGAAACCTTTTCTGCATCTTCACCAAGTTTTCTAATAGGAATCATTCTAACTTTGCCAGAATCTCTTTCACCAAATCCCTTGTCAGGTGTAACCTCAACAGTAAGTTTGTCCCCAACAGTTGTTTTAGCTAGTGCTTCATCTAATCCTTTAAGAACAGGATAAGATACTTCACCAATGGAAACAAGTTTTGGTTGATATTTAACATTTGGTTCATGAATAGAATGTTTTTTTGCATCTTCTTCAATAGTGGTATCAAAAATTTCTTCACTATCTTTAACTTTAGCAGTGTAATCTATTAGTACCAATGAACCTTTATTGAAAGTCAATGTGATCGTTCTCGAATTTCCTTATATTAAGTTAACATGAATTAGAGAGCTTTGAGTTTTTCTTCTGCTGTTTTGAGACCTGCTTGGGCATCTGTATCATATCCCATCATAGCTAATGTTGATGAAATTGCAGAAACGGTTCTCATTACATGGTATTTGTTAACTTCACCCATACATCCAACTCGGAATACTTTGCCCTTAAGATTTCCAAATCCTCCAGCTACTAACACTTTGAATTTTTCAGCTAATGTATCTCTAAAAGTTTTGTCTTCTAAACCATTCAAATAGTTCAATGCAATAATTGAAACTGAACGATCTTCTTTTTTTGCAAATGGTGTAAGACCAATTGCACTTAAACTAGAATATAGTGCATCAGAACAAATCTTATGACGTTTGTATACATTTTCAAGTCCTTCTTCTAACATAATTGTTAGTGCTTCTCTATATGCATAAAGTAAGGGCAATGCTGGAGTAAATGGAGTATGTTTTGACTCTTCATAATATTTGAAATATCTTGCTAAATTGAAGTACATGGTTGTAGGTTGATTTGCAATCATGTATTTTTTGGCTTTAGGACTAACAGATATTGGAGAAATTCCAGGTGGTGCAGCAATCGCTTTCTGTGCTCCGGTCATACACACATCAATATTCCATTTATCAACTGGGAGTGAAACTCCTCCAAGTAAAGAAACAGAATCTACAATATACATAGCGTCATTACGCGATGTCAAATCAGATATTCTATCAAGATAATTTACCATTGTTCCAGTAGAGGTTTCATTATGTACAACATAGAATGCTTTAACATCTTTATTATTATCAAATGCTTCTTTTACTTGATCAAAAGTTGCATTCTCTCCTGGAGGAGTTTGAAGTTTTACCACATGAGCTCCTTGAGCTTCGATCAATTCTGCTAATCTACTACTAAATTCACCATTAACAGGGATTATGATTTTATCGCCTTTTTTTACAATGTTTACTACACTTGCTTCAACTGCTCCAGTTCCAGATGCAGATAATGCTACTATGTCATTTTTTGTTTGAAATACCTGTTGTGTTTTTTCAACTACGTCAGTGTATAATTCAACAAAATCATCACTTCTATGATTAATGATAGGAGCAAGCATTGCTCTCATAACTCGATTAGGTACATTTGTAGGACCAGGAAGCATTGATAAATATTCCAATTTTTATCTCCAAGGTAATTTCTTATGGGGTTTATTTATAATTAGAGATTTTTCAAACGTTGTTTGGCACTAGTGTTATACAAAAAAATTTTTGTTCCTTCAGGTACAAGATCTTCCCATTTTTGATCGCTAATTATCAGATTTCGAATATTTGTTCCAGAAAGAATATCTCTTTTAACAAATGGTATTGATAGAACTTCAACATCACGCTTTGAATAAAGATGTCTAGTTAACTCATCATTACTAAAAACAATATCAAATTTTGGTACTATGGTATCAATTAGTTCAATCCATTTAATGTGATTTTCTAAATCCGGAATAAAATAGATTTGAATTCTTTGTTTCATAGACTCATCAATTGATGATAGAATCATTTCCTTTCGTTCTTCAGCAGAAAATGGATTGTTTTTTTGTAAGGTTTTGTTTGAGCTGCCTAGTCCTATCCATAACTTATCAACTTTAGATAATGCAAAATGTAAAGCATCTAGATGACCTAAGTGAAATGGTTGAAATCTTCCTATTAATAGTCCATTCATACAATAGACTAGAGAATTTCTTTTTAAAAAACTATCATAAAGCGTTGAATAAGAGTAGAAAGAGATGGATTTTCTAAAAATTAATGGAGAATTTGGTGAGGGAGGAGGACAAATTATTCGTACTGCAATAACACTATCATGTATTACAAAACAACCTATAATTTTAGAAAATATTAGAAAAAATAGAAAGATTCCAGGATTAAGAGCGCAGCATCTTACAGCGATAAAAATTCTTCAAAAAATTTGTGATGCAGATGTGGAAGGAGCAAAAATTGGTTCAACAAGTTTGAAATTTGCTCCAGGAAATGTAAAAAGTTGTAATCTTAGAGAAGATGTTGGAACAGCTGGAAGTATATCTCTAATATTACAGGTATTGATTCCAGTGACAGCAATCTGTCAAAAAAAATTAAATTTAACAATCAAAGGTGGTACAGATACTCTTTGGAGTCCAACAATTGACTATACCCAATATGTTTTAAGAGAAGCATATTCAAGAATGGGAATTAAATTTTCAATTAATTTAATCAAACGTGGGTATTATCCTAAAGGTGGCGGAGAAGTAAATGTGGATGTTTTACCTTCTAATGTAAAATCAATTTCATTGCGTCAAAGAAAAACAAAAAATGTAAAACTATTTTGTTCATTTTCTAACTTACCAAATGAATTGATAAAAAATCATGTTGAAAGTATTGAAAGAAAATTAACTGAGAGAAAATTTATTGTTCAAACACAGATAAATGAAGAAACTGCAATTGATTCAGGAGCATCATTGTTGATTTTTAGTATTGATGAGGAATCAATAATTGGAGTAGATTCAATTTTTGATAATAAAACTGAGAAATTTAATTTAGATCTAGAAAGTTTTATTGAAAATAATCTTGGTGTTGATGAACGCCTTGCAGATATGCTTGTTTTACCAGCAAGTCTTAGTAATGAAATGACAGTTTTTAGAGTTAATAATATTTCAAAACATTTAGAAACAAATTTGTTTGTGACGTCTAAAATTACTGGCTGTAAATACGGCATAGGTAAATTAAGTAATGGTTTTGAGATTAGGATAGAAGGTGTATCAAACACCAACATCAAGTAAAGATGCAAAAAATAAGATTGCCACAGATAATACTACTGTAATTTCTCCAAGAATAATAATTTTTTTTCTTAATTTTTGAATTTGTTGTGGTGACATTTGTTTTGACATTATCTTATCTTCTACATCTTTTCTAATGACTCTAACATGTATTGCATATGTAATAATTAATGCAATGACTAGGATTATCTTAATGATAAGAAAATTACCATAGCTTGTAGCCATTAACAAATCAGGTTTACTTAGAAGCACATGTGAATTGTATAAACCAGTACCTATGAGAATTATTAATGATGGAACAGCAATTTTGTTGAATCTTTTACCAACTTTAATCATAATTTGCATTCTTTCTTCAACGGAGCCAAACATTGTTTTAAGAAGAGGTGAAAAAACAATTCCAATAAAAAGAGAACCTCCAACCCAAATAGCAGCTGAAAGAAGATGAATCCATAAAATTATTGCTTGTTCAAATGGAGTCATAACATTTCATATTTCAAATCAAATATTATGTATTTGGATCTTGACAACCTTTTTTAGTTGTCCATAATCTGATATTATTGAATTGGGAATACAAAGTAAAATGATAGTCTATGCTGCAATTGCAGGATTATTTGGAATGATGGGTGTAATTGTATGGTATGCTAGTCTTGATAATCCAGAATTAGAACAAGTTGAAATTGAATTGCTAAATGTTGAGGTAAAAGATGTTAACAAAATTGAAAACTTTGCTAAATTAGAAGTTACTTTTCTTGTAAAGAATCCTAGTGAAAAAACATTTACAGTTCCAATTATTGGTTACCAACTTTATGCAGATGGACAATTATTGGGTTCAGGTCAATATTCTACTGAAGATATTGCAATGCCAGGTAGAGCAGTGTTTTATTCAGGAGTAGAAATTCCTTTAAAAAATACATTTATTCTAAATAAGTCTGATGTCAATTCTGAGATATATCAAGCAGTTTTGGATGGTAATGTCAATAGTTTTACTGCCGAAGGAAGTATAACCACGGAAACTTCTTGGAGTTTAATTGAAAAACAGTTCAAGACTTCAACTTAAGTTATAAAAAGTGGGCCGAGTGAGATTCGAACTCACGATCACTGCCATGTCGGGGCAGTATCCTAACCGGCTAGACTACCGGCCCATTGAAGTAAAAGATTAGGTGCAGGCATTATTAACGTTTAACAAGAGAAAGGATTGAATAAAAAGAAAAAAGACGTCTAAGAGTTGGCAGAAGAATTTACCGATGAGGAGAAAAAAGGTCTCTATAAGGCAATTTACTCAAGGAGAGATGTTAGATCTCATTTTACCTCAAGATCTATCAAAGATGAAATTTTATCTAGAATTCTAAATGCTGCACATCATGCACCTTCTGTTGGTTTTTCTCAACCATGGAATTTTATTTTGATAAAAGATACTATCACAAAAAAGAAGATCAAGGATTCTTTTGAAGAAGAAAAGAATCGTTCATCAAAACTAGTTGAAGAACCAAAGAGATCAAAATATCTTTCATTTAAACTCGAGGGAATTTTAGAATCTCCTATCAATCTGTGTGTTACATATGATCCATCAAAGTTTGGTCCATTTGTAATTGGGAGATCAAGTATTCCTGAAGCAGGATTGTATAGTGTATGTTGTGCTATTCAAAATTTATGGCTTGCTGCAAGAACAGAAGGAGTTGGACTTGGTTGGGTAAGTATTCTTTCAAATGATATTCTCAAAGAAGTTTTAGAATTACCAGAACATGTTGTTCCAATAGCATATCTTTGTTTAGGGTATGTAGATGAATTTGCTCAAAAACCTGATCTTGAAACAGCAGGATGGCTTCCAAGACTAGATCTTAAGGATGTAGTGTATTTTGAGAAATGGCAAGACACAAAGAATGTAGGCTGGAATCAAATACAAGAAATGATCAAAACTAATCTTGATTACGCTTAAATAATTACAAGTATTTTTTTTGCTGGGCTTGTGGCGCAGAGTCATTTTAGACGCGAAACTTGGATAGCGCAGTAGCCTCCTAAGTTACAGGTCGAGGGATCGAAGCCCTCCAAGCCCGTTTTCTTTTTTAAAAAATTTTATTGTAACTTAAATACAAAGATAAGTGGTCAGAATTATGAAAGTTGTAATAATTTCAGGAAGTCCAAGAAAAAATGGAAATACTCAAGTAATAATGAAATACATTTTTGAATATACAAAATCAAAAAACGCTGATACTAAATTGATTAATCTTTCAGAAGGACAAATTGAATGCTATAGAGGACCAGAAGAAGAATACAATGAACATACAAAAAGTGCATCTAAAGATATCATGGATGCAGATGTTTGGTTGATCGGATCTCCAATTTACAATTCATTTTTTAGTTCTGCATTGAAAAATCTGTTTGAATACATCAATTATAAAAAAACTGAAGGTAAAGTAGCAGGTATGGTAATTTTAGCGGCTGGTAATATTGGATTTGTTGATGTTCAAACATTGATCACCCAATTATTATCATATTTCAGAGTAATCACTAATCCTAAAGCAGTATTTTTGACTACTGAATCAATCTCAGAAAATACCATCTCAAATGATGATGATAAGAAAAGATTAAGAGATTTAGTAGATGAGACTTTGAAAATGGCTTTTAAACTACATCAAGATTAGGATGTAGGTATACTACCTTGAAAATTTTAACAGTGTAACTACCATCAAAAATTTTTGTTGTTTGTCCTTGATCTGAGTCAAGTACTCTAAATCGGTATTCATATGAACCATCTTCATTTACTGGAGTTTGTGCAAAGTGTACAGCACCAACACTGTTTCCATTAATAATTTCATCATTATCAAAAATTTGAATAATTACAGGATAATCAATAGCAGGATTTGAGATCTTTCCTTCAACAAATCCCCAAGGTAATTTATTATTTTTAGAGATATACATTTGAAGAGTTGTTTTTTCAATTGCCATGGAATTATTAATTGGTGTAATTTCTGTTTGGGATTCAATTGGTTGAGCAAAGGAATTTGTGTTGGATAGAACAGTAGTAAATAATATCGATGCAATAATACCGGCAAATATAATATTTTTAGACATAGGGATAATTTTGTTATTTAGTTTAAAAGATTTACGCCAACTCATTTAGCTTAAAACTGTAAGAGTCAAATATTAACATGACGTAGAAGTGATACTAATGAATATGAAGAAAGATCCAACAGAATTGTGCTCATGTAAATGTCATTATGGTGGTGCTGTAAGTTGTCCAAGCTGTAAAAATAATCATGGTATAGTATGTTGTCACTGTAAGGATTAATCTATTAGTTTTTTTTACTTTTAGAAGCTAACATCTTAAGATTAGCAAGTTCTGTTTTCAATGATTCAATTTGAACTAAAGTTTGAAGATTTGAAATTTCTTGATTTAATCTTTCAATTTCACTATTCTTTATCTTTACAGTTTCTTTGAGTTTGTTTAGTTCTCCAGATAATTCATTTTGTGCAACTTTAATTTCAGTGAGGCTAACCTGTTTTCCATCTGATGTGTAAATTTGAGTGGTTTGTGAATTACTCAAGCTTTTTTTTTCGCTGTGATTCACATGAGATTTAGATTTATGCATGTAGTCAGTACTCTTTTGAGAAATCCAACAGGTAAAAGTAAGGAACCAAGTTATCGGAACAGCCATGATAAATACAAAATTTAGTATTGGAGCAAAATCTACAAAATAAGGCCATAATCCTGTAAGTATAGCCGCAAAGACTCCAGTAACCACTGTTGCTAAATGGTTTCCAAGATATCCCATAAATTATTTGAAAAATTCATTGTTTATAACAGTAATGCTGATA
The DNA here is from genome assembly GCA_005798405.1 of Nitrosopumilaceae archaeon. GTDB lineage: Archaea > Thermoproteota > Nitrososphaeria > Nitrososphaerales > Nitrosopumilaceae > Nitrosarchaeum. Next base: position 110,809 of record SYJQ01000006.1, on the reverse strand, counting down.
TTAAAAATCGATATTAAGTAAAAAGAAAAAAAGAGCCTGTTTTATTCGTCTTCTTCAGAAGTAGATGTTTTAGGCATATCTGATTGTAAGATCTGGATTTTTTGTAGTAATTCAGTTCTCAAGTCTCTTGCGACCCTTCTGACTGTAGGTCTTGGAACACCAAGTTCATCTACGACTTTGGTATAGATATCCTGTTTGTCGGTTACCCCTTTGTCAAGATAAGAATTAATTGCTTCTTTAATGATCGTGCTTTGGTTTGTACGATTCAACGAATTCTAAATTTTAGTTGTTCTATATAAGACTATAACTTTTTGAATTGTTTAATTTTTGATTTAAGCATTAATAATTAGAAAATATTTTTGAGTAAAATAATTACTATTTAATTAAATAATATTTTATTAACGAAAAACGTACTGATTGTTATGAATTTTTCAAATTACAATAATCAACTATAAGAATTTTAAATTATTAATTACAAAAAGACTCTTATGATAAGACTGTTGATGATTCCTGTTGAGTACAGCAATTATTGAAACTAATCTAGGGACAATTGTATTCAAATTACTTCCTGATTTGGCACCAGAAACTGTTAGAAATTTTGAGAAATTGGCAAGAGATGGATTCTATAACGGCACACTTTTTCATAGAGTAATTCCTGGATTTATGATTCAGGGAGGAGACCCAAATACAAAGAGTGGAAATAAGAATACTTGGGGAACTGGAGGACCGGGCCATACAATTAAGGCAGAATTTAGCTCAAGATCACATCATCGTGGTATTGTTTCTATGGCCAGAGCACAGGATCCAAATAGTGCAGGTTCACAATTTTTCATTGTTACAACAGATAGTACGTTTCTTGATAGACAGTATACTGTATTTGGAGAAGTAATAGAAGGAATGGATGTTGCAGATAAAATTGTGAATTTACAGAGAGATCGTAATGATTGTCCCCTTGAAGAAGCAAAAATGCTTCATGTTAAAGTGGAATAAATGATTTCGAAACAAGTTATTTTTTTCGTAGTGTTGGTATTGATAACAGCCATTCCTATAGTAAGTGCCCAAGAAATTTCTATTGGAGAAAAAGCAGAGCAAAAATCAATCAAAGTGGTAATTAGTTCATCAGATGAAATTCACGTAAAACACGTAATTGCTTCTTTAGATTCACCCAAACAGATTGAATTGATTGATGGAACTATAACCAATATTACAGTTTCAAATGAAGTGGGAAAAGAAAAACAGTTTGGAGTTATTGGTGATAATGATGCTGTGATGATTTATCCATCGCAAGAAGATACAATTGTAGAATATGATCTAGAAGACGTTATTTTTCTAAAAGATAATGTACATGAATGGAATTTTAGATATCTTGAAACAACATCTTTTATAATTCCTGAAGAAGTGGATTTAATTTTTGTAAATGAGAGACCTGTCTATTTAGGTGAAAAAAAGGGAATTGCATGTCATGGTTGTCAAATGATTTTGGAGTATTCCATAAATGAACCAAAAATATTAGAAAATGTAAAATTTGAGAATAAAGAATTCCTAATTGAAGTAAGAACATATGCAGAAATAAATCAGTTTAATTTTGATCAATCAACAAAAAGCATTAGTTTTGTAGTTAACGGAAAAAATCAATTTGTAACAACAATAATTCCTCTGGAATTATTATCAAAACCGTATAATGTATTCTTGGGAGATGAGAAAATATTTTTTCATGAATACATCAATAACGGAACACATGTTTGGCTTAACATAAGACCGGACAATTCAGGCACTGTGTCAATTATGGGTGTTACAGCTATAAGTGATGAAAAACCCACTATTCAGGACAGTTCAGTAGCGAGTGTAAATCAAGACATTATTGTCTATATCCTACTTGGAATTATTGTATCAGTTGGATTTGTAGTAACTATGGTAATAATGAGAAAAAAGAAACCAACAGTAACTTCTAGAGAAATCCCAGAAGGTAAGACAGAATCTTCAGACAGTTTAGATATTTGAAAAATATAAGCATACAAAATAAGTTTTAAATTCTCTTTTCATCAATAAATAGAAATAATTAATCTCCACTTGATCCGCAGGAACAAAAACCGTATTCGTCAATTCTAACATTGCATATCATACATTTTTCTCCATAATCTACTTCCCAAGGTTCTTTTCCATACAGTTTAAAATGATCATCAATCTCAAGTGGGATTTCACGTTTCTTTCCCAATGATTTGTATATGTAAAACAACTATACATAGATTATCGGAGATTTAATTATGAAAATTGAATGTGGGTGTCACTGTATAAAATGTGGGAGTACCAATCTTGAATCAAATAGAGTTGGACAGATCGAAAAAGATGGGTATTACGATATGCATCATACATGCAATGAGTGTAATACACATTTTGATCATTTAGAAGGAGAAATTTTTAGTAATTGTAAAAAATGCCAATATAATATTAGTTAGACACTAGAGCACTGTACAAAATAATGTGCTCTGTTTTCTTTTGAATTTTTTAAAATTTCCCTATTAGATGCCATCTTTGCTAGAGCCTTTGATACATCCAAAGGACTGGCACTCCAACCATATTCTCTTAGTTGTTGAACAGTTTCTGTTACTGTTCTTGGAGAATCAAAGAATCTACTGGTTTCTAATATTCTCAGTTTTGCTTTAATTTCATGAGAGTTAATTGGTTTTGGCTCATTAAATTCTGGTTCATATGCTTCTGCATCATCCAAATACTCTAGACCGTATTGGTTAGATTGTGCTGTTTCTTTTGATTTTGTAATTTCATTTGTATTTTCATAGATGATTTTTGCCTGATTTGCTGGTATGTAATTTGATATATTTGTGATAATTTCACCTAAAGTTTGATTGTCTACGTAAAAATCTCTAGAATCAACCTCAATTTCATTCTCACCAAGTTTGAGTTTTATTCTAGCCATCTACCCATAAATCGAAAGGTTTTGATTTATTCTGCTAGCTCTAATGAGCTTTAAGATTAGATCAAAACTTTTACACACATAAATTGGATTTTTTTCCTATTGAGTTAAAAAGCAATTTTGTGATATTGAAACATGAGATCCTCAGTAAAGGGTATAATCATAGTATTTGTTATAGGAATGAGTCTTTTTGGATATTCCCAATATGCTTCAGCCTCACAAATAGGCGTAACTATCACACAAAGTAATCTTCTTGAGGAAACTGAAAAAGGCTCAACGTATAACGTAGAATTAGAATTTAACAATCCATCATTATTGGTTTTAACAGCAGGTAAAACAGAGTTTTTTGTAATAGAAAATGAGGAAATGATTGGAAAAGGAGAGCTCGAACCTTTTGTTCTTCCAGCATTAGGAAGCAGTTCAGTTAGTGGTACTTTTTTAAGAGAACCTAATGTAGATTCACAAGAAGTTTCAACAGTAAAAATAAGTGGAGTTACAAAATATAATGTGATTTTTACATCTATTGATGTGCCTTTTGTATTTTATCCAACAGAGGATCAGGCAAGAGAATTTATACATCCAAATTAATTTTTTAAAGAATGTTAACCGTTTTTGGTTCAACTGCATTAGATACTATTAGAACTCCAAAAAAAACTTTGAAAGATGTTTTAGGAGGAGCTGCGACGTTTGCAGCTATATCAGCAAGTAATTTTGTAGACACTGGATTAATAGCGGTTGTAGGAAAAGATTTTCCTAATGAATACTACAAAATTTTATCAAAATATCTTGACTTACAAGGATTGACCATAAAAGAAGGAAAGACTTTTCGTTATGATGGAAGTTATGACAAAACACTAAGTTCTAGAGAAACTTTGAAAACAGATCTTAATGTACTTGCAGATTTCAAGCCAACTGTTCCTGAAGAATACAGAAAATCGCAATTTGTATATTTAGCAAATAATGATCCTGATCAAAATTCCACCCTCATCAAAGAATTTGATAAAGTAAAATTTTCAATGTGCGATACTATTGAATTTTGGATATCGACAAAACGTGAATCAGTAATTAAAATGATTAAAGCTGTAGACGCAGTTGTGATAAATGACGAAGAAGCTAAACTGCTAACAAAGGAATTCAATTTGATCAAATGTGCAAAAAAGATGATGGAATGGGGTGCAAAATATGTAATTATTAAAAAAGGAGAACATGGATCAATGATGTTTTTTGATGATGTGATATTTCCATCTGCAGGATTTTCATTGGAAGATGTAGTTGATCCTACTGGAGCAGGAGATTCTTTTGCAGGTGCCATGATAGGATATTTAGCCAGTAAAAATTCAACTAATCTATCAGAGATTAAAAAAGCTGTAGTATATGGAAATGTTTTAGGTTCCTTTGCTGTTGAAAAATATGGATTAGATGGATTACTTCAGATTAAAAAAATAGATATTACAAAACGGGTCAAATTATATGAAAAAATGATCCGTTTCTAAAAAGATTTAAGTTTGATTATTTCTGCAAATGAACAAATACACATAAGATATGTCTGAAAAAATAGAAGATCGTTTAGAAACTATATTCAAGCTACAAAAAGGTCTGTCAGAAATTATGAAGTTAGATAGATATCCAAAAGATTCTGAAGGACGAATTTCTGCTTTATGTACTGCAATCATGCATGAAGCAGTAGAGCTACAAAGAACTACAAATTGGAAATGGTGGAAAACTCCAATTCCATTTAATGTATCTGAAGCAAGAGAAGAATTAATCGACATCTGGCATTTTGTGATTCAAGCATCACTAGAACTAAATTTAACTCCAGATGATATTCTTGAAGAATATAAGAAGAAAAATGAAATAAACCGAGAAAGGCAAAGAATAGGATATTAGATTACAAGTTTTTTAATTTTATTAAAATTTACTTCATCGATCATATTTACAAGTTTAATTTCATTTTGAAAATAATTTATTTCTGATTTAGTTACATTAAGAAATGGATCAGGACTAGATGAGTTGATTATTCTACCATAATCATCAATTCCATTTTTATGTAATTCAAATAGAGAATGTCCAGCTTTATGACCCCAAACTTCTTTTCCACAAACTATAATGGTTTTAATTTTTTTATTTTGATTGACATATTTAATGATAGAATCAATTCCTTTATTTTCAGAGAGTAGCCTGCCAGCAATTGAAATATGATTCAAAATGTCAGAATTTGAAATTTTTTTGAGTAAATCCATACTTGAAAGTGTACAAATCGCTACCGATGAATCAGAATTTCCTAAGTATGATTCTTCAGGAATAGGTAATATGATCTTGCATAATTCTCCAATTATATTCCCAAGGTTATTCATTTAATATGTCACGGAGAGTTTTTGCGATAAATTCGATATTTTTAGTAGTGACTTTTGGGTGTATTGGAAGAGACAATACATGAGACGATGCCCAATCAGTTACGGGAAGTTTGAGTTTTTTTAAGTAAAATGGAGTTTTATGAACTGGAGTTGGATAGTAAGAAGCTGCGCCAATTTCTTTAGCATTTAGTTTTTTTAGTATTTTATCTCTTTTTGATGTAGCTATTGTGTATAGATACCAATTCACATTTTCGTAATTTCGTTGATGTGGAATTGTTATATCTAAATCAGAAATTAATTTTGATAAAAGATTTGCATTATTTTGCCTTATCTTAAGAAAACTAGGTAGTTTTTTCATTTGTATTGTTGCAATTGCAGCACTAATTTCTGGTAATCTTAGATTTAATCCAAATATTCTAGTATCGTATCCATGAACCATTCCATGATTTCTAATCATTAATAATTTATCTCGTAATTTTTTACTATTTGTTGCAATAAATCCTCCTTCTCCAGAAGTCATCACTTTTGCAGGATACATACTCCAACAACCTAAATCAGAAAAAGTTCCAGCATGTTTTCCTTTGTAGGTAGAACCTAATGATTGTGCTGAATCTTCAATTACTGGTAAATTATGGTGTTTAGCAATTTCTGATATTCTATCAATAAATGCTACATTTCCATAAATATGAACGGGCATAATTGCTTTAGTCTTTTTTGTAATCTTTTTTTGAAGATCATTGGGATCCATAGTATAATTTTCTTTGAGTATATCAACAAATACAGGTGTAGCTCCGGTAGAGACTACAGAATTAGCTGTAGCAACAAAAGTAAATGATGGAACTAATACTTCATCTCCTTTTTTAATATCCAAAGCATAAAGTGCAGCTTGTAAGGCTGCTGTACCAGAATTTACAGCAATGACATATTTTGATTTTACAAAAAGTGATGCTGATTTTTCAAATGCTTGTACATGTTCTCCTCCATGATTAGCTGCTGATGTAAGTGCACCATTTTTGAGGATGGTAGTAACTGCCGCGATTTCTTCTTTACCAACAAATGGAATATTGATTGGAATTTTCAATAGATATTCTCTTTAAAACTAGTCTATAAATCTCATGAAATAGGCATGAATTTTTATATTTCAAAATTAGGAAATTTGCATGATGAATCAACGTCATCTTGAAAAATCAGATCCAGGTTACAAAGTTTATCTGTACATTTTCTATGTTTGTGGATTTATTATGATTTCATGTCTTGTTTTCGGAGTTTATGTCACCATGATGGAATGGATGAAAAATGGAACGTATGTGATGGGAGAGGTAATACAAAATACTTTCATACCGTTTGAAAATTTTTCAAGGGTTTCAACGTGGATATTTTTTTCTACAATTATTGGATGGTATTGTGTTTCAAGAATAGGATGGAGAAGAACTGCAGGAAATAAAATTGTCGGTAGGAAAATGGCATTACTTCAGTTAATGTTGTTAGGATTTGTGATTATCACGCTATATGAGGTATTATACAATTTTACAGTCTTAAATGCAGCGATCACTGCAGGTATGATTGAAGGTAATACCCCTAATATCGATATGCTATCAATTGCATATCCTGATCCAGATAGACCTTGGAATTTAGTTTTTGCAACAAAAGTTTTTCTGGCAGCATTCATTATTAGTGCTCATGCATTTTATCTTAGTACTAAACCAAGAAAAAATTTAGAAGAGCCTGAACTATAAATTAAAAATTCATTTAGTTGCAAACATTTTTCCTAATTTCTCTTGATCAGCTTTTACTTTACCAAATGCCTTTCTATGAACAGGATTGCAAAATTTCACAGTTTCTGAACGTGGATCATTCTTTCTTGTTTCTTCTATAATTCGACCACACCAAAAACAGTATTCTTTCTTTATTGCACCAAGTTCCCATCCTAAAAATTTAGATTCATAGTATCCTTTTTCTTTTGGACGAATAGAATTTAGAAAATCCCCTTTCTCAGATTGAATCCAAATATTTTTTATTTTGGGATGAAATGGCTTGCTCCATCGTCGTTTTTTGTCATCCCATTGAATATTATTATCAATACAAAATTTATAAAATTGTTCCTCAAATTGTTTAGAAACCATGATTTTGTTCATATTTTCGCCTATGAAAGTATTCGCAAAAGATAATCTGTTAAATTAACGGTTTTTGTTTATTTTGAGAATCAAGTTAGATTTAGCTAAAAAAACTAGTTTTTCTACTAGATGGTATTAGACTAAACATGGGATTATTTGGAAATTCAAATGAAATGAAATGTAAAAAGTGTGGAACTATACTTTCTGATCCAGAAAGACTAAAAAAACATCAAGAAATTGCACATAACAAGAAAAAGGAAAAATGCAGAGCTTGCGGTACAGAATTTGATTCTTCAGAAGATTTAAGAAAGCATAAAAAACATTGTAAGTGAAAATATTTTTTAATTATTTTATAAAAAATATTATTAATTAAAATATTCTTTGATCAATTTATTTAGAAATTTAGTTTTTGCCCATTAACATTTGTGGTAAAGATCATCTGTTCCTAATTTGTAAATTTTAGAGAGTTTTTCATATGCCTCCTCTTTACTTATCAAATCTTTTTGCGTAAAAGTTCGAAATTTTTCATTATATTCAATATCATCATGATGTCCAAATATACAAAATAATCTTGATTTATTTTCTCCTCTATATTCTGTAATAATCTTTTTTTTAATTAATATATCAATATAGTTAGTTAATGTTTGATGTTCAATTTTTGCTTCTATTGATAATTGCATAAACGAAATCCATTTTTTGTAAGTTGTAAATTTTTTTATTATTTTGATAATCCTTTGTTCACCTCGTTGCCATTTATCTTCAATCATAGTTAATTCCTGTGTTTGATTTACTAATGAATAATAAAATGGTTCTAATTATTTCGATAAATCTAATTCATGTCTAGGTGGTCGTTTTAATGCCTTTTCTATTGCTTCTAAATTTGCAATCTCATTTTTTGAGCTTATTGTTAGAATTTTAATCATTTCTGAGCCTATTTGTACTGCTTGTTCAGGTAATGTGTCTAGAAATTTTTGTAAACCTTTTTTGTAGTTTTCAATGAGTTCTAATCCTTCTTCAAGTGTCATAATAATGATTAATCATCTGACTATTTCAAATCTTGTAAATTCAAACTAAACTATTATTTCAAATAACTTTATAGACCTACATCCCAGAAGTTGTTTTGATTTGGATATTACAGAGAAGGTTGAACTAATTGAAAGACCTCCTACTGAAGAGGTAGTCACACATGATGAATTAGTTGAGTTATTCAAAACAAATTCTTCACCAAAACACTATATCGGTTTAGAGATTTCGGGGTTTTTACATTTAGGGAGTTTAATTAGTACAGGTTTCAAGATTAATGATTTTGTAAAAGCTGGTGTAAAATGCACCGTATTTCTTGCAGATTGGCATACTCTGATCAATGATAAATTAGGTGGAGATTGGGAGATGATCTCCAAAGTTTCAAAATATTATCAAGATGCTTTCAAATTGGTATGTCCTAAGGCAAATATTATTTTAGGTTCAGATCTTTATCAAGAAAAAACAGAGTATTGGTCTGAACTTGTGAAATTTACAAAACATGTATCATTAGCAAGGACGATGAGAACACTTACTATTATGGGACGAACAGAAAATGAAGAAAAAATAGATCTTGCAAAACTATTGTATCCACCTATGCAAGCAGTTGACATTCATTTTTTAGATGTTGATATAGCTCATGCAGGCATGGATCAGAGAAAGATCCACATGTTAGTTAGAGAGGTTTTCCCAAAAATGAAATGGAAAGTTCCCGTTGCAGTTCATCATAAATTATTACCAGGGCTTTCAAAACCAGCAGATGTAAATGAATCACAAATTTTAGGAAAAATGAGTAAATCAGATCCAAATTCAGGAGTTTTTATTCATAATTCTGATGATGAGATAAGAACCAAGATCAAGAAAGCATGGTGTGAAGAAGCAAATATTAAGAATAATCCACTACTAGAAATTTCAAAACATGTTATCTTTCATGAATTTAATGAAATCTGTGTAGAAAGGCCTGAGAAATTTGGTGGAAATATGACATATACAAGTTATAATCAATTAGAATCTGATTTTGCTGAGAAAAAATTACATCCAACTGATCTTAAACAAATTGTTGGAGAGCATCTAGTTAGGATAATTTCGCCAATTCGTGAAAAATTAAACTTGAGTGAAGAATTGTTTGAAGCAATTAAGAAAAGTCATTAGACTTTGAGATTTGGATTTGTTTGTTCATCTAAATTATATTTTGATTTGTAACCACGAGGGTTAATCATCAAATCTTTGTAAGTATAAGTTGATGAATTTCCAATAATTACTGTACTAATCATTCCTAATTGATCAGAATGATTTGGAAGATTTTCTAAATCTGTCATGACAATTGTTTGTGAATCTCTGAATGCGCCTTTGATTATCGCCACAGGAGTTGTAGGTTTTCTATATTTCAAAAGAATTTTTCTTGTATCTACTAATTGATGAATTCTTTTTTTGCTTGCTGGGTTATAGATTACAATTACAAAATCTCCTTGTGCAGCAGCTTCAACTCTTTTTGTTATAATTTCCCACGGCACCAATAAATCACTCATGCTTACAACTGCAAAATCGGTCATTAAGGGTGAACCAATTATTGATGCACATGAATTTAATGCAGAAACACCTGGGACTATTTCAACTTGTAAACCATCTTTAGGATTCCAATTTGATGCTGCAAGTGTTTCATAGATTAGTCCTGCCATTCCATAAATTCCAGGATCCCCACTTGAAACAAGTGATACTATTTTTCCAGATTTTGCTAGATCAATACATTGATGAGCACGTTCGACTTCCTGTGTCATTGCGTAACGATGAACTGTTTTACCCTCAATAAGATCTTGAACTAAATTCACATATGTTTCGTATCCTACTATAGTATCACTTTCTTCAATTACTTCTTTAGCTCTGAATGTCATATGATCATGATGTCCAGGACCGACACCAACAATGTAGAGTTTACCAGTCAATTTTACATTAAATTTTCTTTCAAGTAATTTATCCGTTTAGTGATTTTATTTTTTATTGAAATGGATCTATGAGTGGGCTATTCACTATGTGATGGCTATTCATTGGACGGGCTAAACTGACTGCAATTAGGTCATTTGCTTTGAATGAATCAATATCTGATATTGTTTCAAGAATTTTTGCGTTTTCTGGATTATTCCATTCAATATTATAGATACGCCACATAGGACTATATTTTTCATGAATAGGGGTTACTGTGGTTATTATCGCTTGAAATCCTAGAGGTCCTGAACCTTTAATCCCGTTTTGAAATTGAAATAGATCAACTGCAGATGAGTTTGTAATTAGATTTTCAGATGAGGGTGAAAATGGAACTCCCATCATTTCAGCTGGGCCAGATGGTGTTGCATCAGTTACTATGTAGTATATTGTTTTTCCATCTGGTCCCCATCCACGATGAGCAACAAATGTTACTGTCATCTCGTCTTTGTTAATTTCAGTAATTTGGCCTCCGCTAAATGTCAAATCATCTGTGATTTGTTTATCAGCTCGTACTGACATCTGTCCATTAGGCCAAATTATTTGAGGAGTGTTAATTACTATGCCAGTTTTATCAAATTCAACTCTCCCATCTTCTTCTGCATTAATGACCTCGTTAGATGATTCAAGAATAGATGGATTTTGACCTTTTTTCCATGTTACTTCAATGACAGAATTTAGTGCACTGTATTCTAATTCTTGAGATGGTGTACTAGAAAAAATTTCTTTTTGATGTCCATATAATCCGTCTCCTCTAATTCCATTTTTAAAAACAAATATTTTTTGTAGAGTATTTTCTGGTGTTTGTGTAATTGGAGGAGCAGTCTCAACTTTCCAACCTTGTTTTTTAGTAATCATTTCAGCATATTCTTGCTGACTAGAATCTGTTATGATGTAAAAAGTTGAATTGCCATTATAGAGTCCTTCATGCATTGGAATTGTTGCAGCAACATTTGCTCTTGATAATAACAGTGTTGGATCTTTTTGCACTTCAATTTTTTGCATGGTTATTTCAGTTGGTTGTCCTCTTATCCATCCATCAACACTAACTGTGGCAGTGAATTCTTTTGAATTTGGAGAATGCAATGCCAAGGCAGCGCCTGTAAATTCAAAGGAACCAGATTTAGATTTAAGATCAATTAGAGATATTGCATAAATGGTATTTCCGTCAATAGTCCACGTTGATTGTCCTTTTGCATCATTACTATTGATTTCATGTAAAATAGTGATTTCTACAGCCTCGCTTGATGTAAATGTAATTGAACCATCGTAAAGAGTACCTTGATTTGGTGATAGAATCAGTGCTAATTGGTGATTTTCATGTCCCTGTCCTGGATCTTGTGAAGAACTTATAGTTTTAGTAAAATTAATTTTTTTTGTAGAATTTGCGTCAACAAAATTATCGGAAATAAATGAAATTGTGAGAATACCTGTGGTGAAAATACCTATAATTAAAATAACAACTAATCTATTCAATGAAATTCTTTTAGACTATTCCCTTAAATGATTTTATTTTTAGTTAATTTTATCAAGTTCAAATGCGTTATGCAAAGCCTGAACTGCTACATTGGAATCAGAGTCTTTGACTACAAATGCCAGATTTAGTTCGGATGAACCTTGAGTAATCATTGCAACATTGATCTTGTTTTTTTCTATTGCTCCAAAGACTTTAGATGCAACACCTACTGTACCACGCATTCCTAAACCTATTAGGGCAATTATTGCAACATCAGTAGTTACTTCAAGTTTTTTGATTATTTTTCCTAAAAGTTCCATTTCTAATACGTTAACTGCTTTATCAAGATCTGTGTTTTTGACTACAATAGTAATACTGGATTCAGATGGGTTTTGAGAGATCATCATTACATTAATGCCTGCTTTGGCCAGAGTTGCAAAGATTTTTGCAGCAGTTCCAGGCGTACCAACCATACTACCTCCACGTATATCTATTAGTCCATTATGACGAATATTACTTACACATTTTACAGTATTTTTAGTAGATATTGAAGGAGAATCGGTTACTAATGTTCCCTCATTTTTTACGTTAAAAGAATTTCTTATCTTCATAGGAATTTTTTTTGTTAATAATGGCTCAAATGTTCGTGGATGAATTTGTTTAGCTCCAAATAATGCCATTTCAATTGCTTCTATGTAAGAAACTTCTTTGAGTAATTTGGCATTTTTAACAATTTTTGGATCTGCAGTCATTAATCCATCTACATCACTCATCAACCAGATTTCATCAGCCTTAATACAAGAACCAATAATTGTTGCTGTATAATCTGAACCTCCTCTACCAAATGTAGTCACATGTCCATGTTGATCTGCCCCTGTAAATCCGCCTATCACTGGAATTGTTTTTTTAGAAAATTGTAGATCAATAGTTTTAGAAACTCTTAGTCTAGTAGTGTCCATTAATGGTTTAGATTCTCCAAAATTTGAATCAGTAACAATTCCAACATCTTTACCAGTTAGAGGTATTGATTTTTTACCTATATCGCTAATTGCAAAAGAAATTAATTTTATTGAAAGACGTTCACCAAATGAAATCAAATAGTCCATTGATCTAGGAGTTACTTCTCCTAATAGGACCATGCCTTCAATTAATGCAAAAAGTTCTTGAAAATCTGTATCTAATTTTTCTAATAATTTTTTTCTAGTTGTGGATTTTTTGATTGTTTGTTTTGCAAGTTGTTTATGTCTATTGATAATTTTTGATGCTAGTTGCTCAGCCTTCTCTTTGTTTTCTTTTTTTATAGATTGAGATATTTCTATTAAATCATCAGTAGTGCCACTAATTGCAGAACAAACTATCGCTATATCGTTATGTTTTGATAGTGAATTAACATAGTTTGCAATACCTTGAATATCTTTAGCGGATGAAATTGATGTTCCACCATATTTTATAACAAGTCTCAATTCAAAGTACCTGAATCATTTAATCTTTAAATGCTTTAACTTTCTACTCGTGGAGCCAAATAGAAGTGGATTCTGCCTATGTTTGCTACTTTGAATTCAATTCTTAGAGGTTTTGCGCTAGAAAATTCGCATGTGATTTGACCTGCGGTTGTACCTACTGCTTTAACTACAGGATTAAGATATTCGAGGCTGTACGTACCAATACTGTCCTCTTTTGAAGAGATTTCACCTATTTCGTCGGTGTCTTTTTCAAGATCAATTACAACTTCACCTGAATCGCCTTTACCAGAAAAATCTGCTTTAGAGTCAGATGTATGAATAGTAAGATAGTCAGATACAACTTGAACATCACCCAAAATTTTGTCAAATCTAGAAGATGATAAAGTAATTTTAGAATCATATGGAATTTTTGGTAGAGGTGTATCTGTTGCAGAGCTTTCAATTAAACGCATTTTATATTTTTTATTTTTACCAACTGTTACAAGCAACATATTCTGTTCAGAGATGCTAATTTCTATACTATCTTTTTTATCAGCTCTTTTGATAAGCTTAGAAAATTCATCTATCCTAACTCCAAATTTTATATCACTATCACATTCATATTTTTCAAATGCAGAGTTAGGCCAAGATATATCAATTAAAGCTACATGTGAAGGATCCATTCCTCTAAAAGTAATTCCTTCCGCTGTTGCAACAAAAGTAGCTTCTTCTACAAGTGTAGATATGGCAGAAATGATAGCTTTCAGATCATCTGAGCCACTTGTTTTTGCTTCGAAAGTCAAACTAATTCTTTTGAGTTTTATGTTCCAGTTAAACGTTATGCGTAGTTACGCCAAGTGTATCTACATTTTGAACACCGATAAAATTGAGTTGTAGGTTCATCTGCACTTCTTGTTTGTAACATCCACCATACTGCTTCATCGTTACCACATTTTTCACATTCAATTTTGATTGTAGGTAATGCTTCGACTGTTTCATTTTGAGATAATACATTAAATTGTGATTCATGTTCTTGAATTGTTTTCTTTTTTTGTTTGGTTTCTTTTCCCTCAACATAATCACATTTTGGGCATTGGAGACCAGAATCACCTTGTTTTAATTTGACCTCACAATTGGGGCAAAATTTCATCTAATTTACCTTAATTTTAGAATTAAATAATTGTTTAAACTCATTAGCCATTTTTATTGCGGAATCTGTCGCTTTTTTGATTTCTTGCATGGGTTTAGTGTTTGAATTGATTCTCATCCAACACTCATTGGTGAGGGGATGTTTTACAATAACGCCTGCAAAATCAATATTTGATTCCTTTAGAAGCTCATGTTGAATTATGTATAAAATTCCTATATCAGTTTCCGTTATAGAAAGGCTAATTTCCTTAGGTTCTGAACTGATTACTTGAGCATTCATGTATTCGGAAAAAGCACTTATTGTGGATATAAATCATTATGAGCGGTTAGAATGGTAGAAAGTAAGATTTCAGATATTGGAATAGTAAAAAACAAGGACGAATACGCGTTAAACGACACTATAGAAGTCAATGTCAGTTTTAAAGTGGAGGGGGGACTAAGAGATGCGTTCAATGAGGCAAATTGGACAAAGGCCTACAACAACAATGATGTGTCTTTTAAATTGAAATACGGTGTTAAGTTGATTTCTGGTGGATTTAGAAAAAAAGAGATGGGAAAAACTATTGATACGTATAGAAAGGCAGCAATTTTTTGGACAAGAAATCCCAAGTTGGTGAATCCTCACAAGGACAGAAGAATTTGGGTTCAAGTTGCCAAAAATTTCGAGCCATTTATTCGATTATCTGAAGAAGAAGTAAGACAAGAATTATTTGATTTTAATGAAAAAATTGTCTTCAAGGCATCAGATTTAGGAAAAGGTAAACATAAGATTGGAACTGAGGTCTTTGCTTCTTGGCAAAAACACGATTATACAGAACCAGGTAATGTTAAAAACAACTCTAAGGAAATTGAGATCACGATCAATTAGGGATATAAGGAACTTTTTGAGTTAATCAATATGGCAAAATATGATGGTCTATTAGGACAACCAATACTAGAAGTTGAAGAACCAGATAAAGAGGGAGGAATTACATTTATCTTCAAAGACAATAGATTTTTGTTCATTAAAGTAGTAGATGGAAAACTCGACGCAGTATCAATTCCAGAGTGAGTGAAAACATATGGACAAATTTGAACAAATTAAAATGATAGAATTGGTAAAGGTTGAAGATCCAGATTCTGAAGGGGGAATAACGCTAGTGTTTCAAGAAAATAAAATATTAAAGATTAAGATTGTAGATGGAAAACTAGTATCTCAGTTTATCTAAGTTATTGATTTCCTACGTGTTTTTCATAAAAGGTAATAGCTAATTCTTGGACTTCAGATTGAATTGAACCTGGTCTTTCTTTCCTAATTTTTTTGATTGCATCTTTTGCAGAATATTTTTGGTATTTCACAAAGTAGCAAGCTAGTATAGTTCCTGCCCTTCCCATTCCAGCTGCACAGTGAACCATTACTGCTTCATCATCAGATATTTTTTTGTGAATAAAATCAACTGCGGTATCTATTCTGTCCATATCTGGAGCAGTAAGATCTGGTGTAGGTACATGTAAGTAACCAATATCACTTACCCACTCTTTAGGTAATGCATTTTCAGTCATAGTTACAATTGATGTAACACCTTGTTTTAGAATCCAATCTAATTCATCAGAACTTGTAGGTATTCCTGAACCTGCAAGTTTATTTTCGATTAACCATGAAAAATTAGTTGGCTTTTTAGTAATTTTACCATGTACTTTTCTCCAGATGTTTCCAGGTTTGCTCATGGTAAGTATTGTATTTTCCATACTTTTAGGATTACGAAAAATGGATGTACCTTATATGGGTAAAACACGTCTAGTTAACTGAAATGAATAAAGAGGCAATTCTTTATGAAAAGTTACCTAACAAAAAAGTTCGCTGTACCGCTTGTGCAAGATATTGCGAGATGGCAGATGGACAGATTGGATTATGTGGAGTACGTGGTAACGAAAATGGAAAGTTAGACCTGTTTGTTTATGGTAAAGTGATAGCAGGGCATGTTGATCCTATAGAAAAAAAACCGGTCATTCATTACAATCCTGGATCTAAGGTATTTTCTATTGCTACAACTGGATGTAATTGGCTTTGTAAATATTGTCAGAATTATGATATTAGTCAAAGAAGAAAAGTTGAAGGTACAGATATGACTCCTGAACAAGTAGTACAAACGGCACTAGATAATGGAGCAGATGGAATTGCATACACGTACAATGAACCATCAATATTCATTGAATTTGCAAGAGATTGTGGAGTAATAGCACATCAAAAAAATCTTTACAACGTATTTGTCTCAAATGGGTATGATACTCCAGAATCAGTAAAAATGATGGGGGAATTTTTAGATTCTATAACAGTTGATTTCAAAGGTAGTGCAGAACCTAATTTCACAAGAAAATTCATTGGAGTTCCTGATCCACAACCTATTTTTGATACATTGATAGAAATTCGTGATAAAACAAAAATTCATGTAGAGATAACAGATCTTATTGTTCCACAAGTTGGAGATAGTTTAGAATATGCAGAAAAATTATGTAAATTTATTTACGATCAATTTGGTCCAGAGATGCCTATTCATTTCTTGCGTTTTCATCCAGATTATAAAATGATGGAATTTGATTCTACGCCTGTTAAAACTCTTGAAAAGCATCACGAAATTGCAAAAAAAAATGGATTAAAGTATGCATATATTGGAAATGTGCCAGGTCATCCTCTAGAGCATACTTATTGTCCTGAATGTAAAAACATTGTAATCAAGAGATATGGTTTTGATATTGAAGATTGGAATCTTGATGATAAAAACAAATGCAATTTTTGTGGAAATCAAATTCCAATAATTGGCAAATTATCAAAAAATTATAAAAAAAATAGATTTCATTTTGTTCGTTGAATAGCTATTGCTCTCACTGGAGAACCAGTTGCATCTTTAAGTTTTAATGGTAAAATTATAAAATCAAATTGTTTAGAAGATATTTTATTCAAATTTGATAGATTTTCAACGATTAAGATATTATTTTTTGCAAGTATTTTATGAACACTAAAAGTTTTATCTTTTCCCAAATCTATGCTAGGTGAATCAATTCCAACTAAATTGATCTCTTTTGATATAAGATATTTGGTTGCTGATTCAGACAGACCAGGATTATCAGTAAAATAATAATCACTTTTCAAATTTTTTTGCCATTCAGTATGAAAAAATACTGATGAATGTTTTGGAATATTCCCGTTTTTTCTTTCAAATGAAATCAAATCATTCTTGGAAATCGCTTTATTTTTTCCTTTTTTTATTTTTATCAATATGCCATTTCCTAGTAATCTATCAAGAGGTATTTGATGTATTTTTGCTCCATTTTTTACAAAATGATATGGTGCATCGAGGTGAGTTCCAGTATGAGAGCTTAGAAATAACAACTCAAGATTGTATCCATCTTCTTTTAATGTAGACCAAACAATGAATTGTGGTTTAGGTGAACCAGGAAAAGTAGGAATAGATTGTGATATTGTCAATGTAAGATCTATTGGTTTCACATCAATGAATTCTAATGGGGATTAATCAGTTTTTGAGATCTATGAAAGGTTAAATACTGTTTGATGAAAATCTGCAATGTGCCTACAGCATATGTTTTATTGAATTCTGATCTAGGATCTGATGAAGCAATAATAGCAGATATCAAACGAATTCTTTCAAATGAAGAAGTTAGTTATGAGGTTCAAGGAGTTTATGGAGTATATGACATAGTCTTAAAATTATCATCTAAAGATGCTGAAAAATTACGAACAATTATCACAAACAAGGTTAGAAAAATTGGTAAAATACAATCAACTCTAACAATGATGGTAATAGAAGAGCAAGAAAATTTATAGATTTTTAATTGCTTCAATAACTCGAAGTATTTCAGATTCAGAATTAAAAAAATGTGGAGATGCTCGAATGATCTTTTGTTCTAGAATCTCTCTAACGGCCAATACAATATTTTGCTTTTCTAATTTTTTTACTATTGTTTGTGGATCAAGGCCATCAATGTTGAATGAAACAATACTAGTTCTTTCTTGAGGTAATTCTGATCCGTAGAGAATAACATTTTTTATTTTAGATAATTCTTCCCTTAAAAGATTTGAAAGGTAAAGATTTTTTTTACGAATGTTTTCCATACCAAATTTAAGAAGATATTTTGCTGAGGATTCTAAACCTACCATTCCAACATAATTACGAAATCCTGTTTGAAATTTATCAGGAATATCTTTGAATGCCAGATTTGTATTATTGTAGATCATTGCAGATTCTCCTCCAATTGTCATAGGTTCTAGTAATTCGTGCGATTTTTTGTTGCAATAAAATAATCCTGTTCCCATAGGTCCGCATAACCACTTAGAACCGTTAAAAGACATAAAATTACATTTTAACTTTTTTACATCAAAATTACCTATACAACCAACGGTTTGTGCACTATCAATAAAAAAAGAGGTGTTATTTGCAAGCATATTTCCAATTTTTTCCACGGGTAATATTGAACCAGTATTGTATAAGGCATGACTAATGACTACTAGTTTTGTATTATTATCAAGAAGTGTTTTAAGTTCATCAAAATTGAAAAACCCATTTTTATCTATAGATAAATTTTTAATTTTAGTTTTATTTTGTAATCTGAGCCAAGGATACAAATTTGCATGATGTTCATGTGATAAACCTCGAATGATAATATTGGAATTTTGTTCAAATGAGAGGCCATTTGCTACTATGTTTATTCCATCTGTAGTACTTTGAGTTAAGATAATTTCTTCTGGTTGACAATTGATAATTTCTGCTATAATTTTTCTAGTATTTCGTAATTTTTCAGTAACAAATGGCTCAGAATCTATTGAATCAGGTCCTAGTGAATTATAGGAAATTA
The DNA here is from genome assembly GCA_005798405.1 of Nitrosopumilaceae archaeon. Classification (GTDB taxonomy): domain Archaea; phylum Thermoproteota; class Nitrososphaeria; order Nitrososphaerales; family Nitrosopumilaceae; genus Nitrosarchaeum. The sequence continues at coordinate 91,511 of SYJQ01000006.1, read as the reverse complement.
GAAAATCTTTCATTGCTTCAATACTTTGTAAAGGCATTAAAGAAACAGACGCGTTATTTAGATAAATTTTGCCAGAATTAGGAAAGTCTTCTGAAATGTCTTTTGAAGTCAAATTCATTATTATATCTGTTAGATACTAAAGTTGTGTTGGATAAAAATCCTGAACAGATTTCAGATAATGAATTAATATATCTGAGAAATGAATTTTCAAGTAAAAATCCGAATATAATTTTATGTTCTGAACCTTTTCTTAAATCTGAATTTCTAAATGAGTTAATTAATTCTGTTAATAATCCAGTAATTTTTTTAGATTTTGATTTACTTTATAGTGGTTATATTGTTTCAGAAATGATTGAAAAAAATGATAAAGTAATAATTTATCGTCCAAGTAAAGCAGATTTAAAAAAAATCATATCTGAAATAGCAAAAAGAATATCAAATGGAAAAAATTTGGTTGTTATCGATTCTTTTAATGGTTTTTACAACATATTTGATGATAAAGAATCAGGGAGATTCATTAATGCATCATTAATGTTGCTTTCATCAATTGGGAGAGAAAATGGCTCTTCAGTAATAATTACTGCCATAGCACGAAAAAATGATAATGATGAATGGATTCTTTCTCCAGGAGGTAGACATATTATTGATTCAAAAAAATCTGGAAAATATCATCTTAAGAGAATTAACAATAATTTGATTCTTAGTTCATTAAATCATGAAGAAAGTACTGAAAAAATATTCAAAATTGATTATTCTAATTTTGTCTTATCCTAAAAGAGCGATCAAAATCTTAAACGGTGTTATAAAATCTGAAACGCCGTTATAATTCTCATTTTTTAGGTAAATTATATTAAGATCAAAAGACAAAAAAAATTCGTTATGCCAGTAGGAATTATTCCAGACATCAGCGAACAAATGTGTATTGGATGCGCACTATGTGTAGAAATCTGTACAACATTAGGACCAGATGTACTTAGAGTAAAACCAGTCGAAGGCTGGAAGAGAGGTAAAGCATTTGTCTTCTACCCAGAAAGATGTATCTCTGATGGAGCATGCATCGGTGTTTGCCCAACAAAGGCAATCTTTTGGATGAGACCAATGGACTTTACAGTTGGACAACCAGTTCCTCTCTACAAGAACTCAGTCTTCGTCAAAGGTTGGACCGAATTAATCGATTAGATTAGGTCATCATTTTTAATTTCTTTTTATTATTTTAGATTCTAACTGTGCCAAGTTTACTAATATTTAATATGAAAATATCAATTTAGTATTTTCAGAAAAGTTAGTGTTAGCAAACAAATTAACTCTAGATTCTGTTGTTAGAATTCGTGTCAGATTTTGTTATCTATTTTCAATTTCTAACTGAAATTATGTGATAATCTAAAGTATCTTTTTAAATCGCTGTAAGGCAGAATCATCATGAAACGAATTGAAACCATAGTACAGAGTGAAGTTTCAAAGCAAGTTGTTAATGCAATAAGAAAAGCAGGTGTTGGTGGGGTCACGTTAATTCAATCTTTAGGGCAAGGCGCAGGAGAACGACCGGAAATTGGAGGACATCAAATTGAATTTAATTCCACAGATGTGATAATTGCAGTGGTTCATGATTCAATGGTAAATTCTGTTATTTCAGCTATAATGAATTCTGCTCATACAGGGGAAAAGGGAGATGGGAAAATTTTTGTTACAAATGTAGAAGAATCATATGATATTAGTACCAAAGAAAAATCAACTGAGTTAATTTAATTTTCACATTATATTTAATTTTTAATATTATCAGGAATATTTTTTCTAGAGACAAGATATCCTGAGTAACCAGATTCGGGAGATGTAACATCACTATCTATTTTTTTAAATACATAATCATCAAAAATTTTGGCACTATCATAAAATTCTTCACCAATAATCAATCTATTTGCAGGGGCAACTCGATTAATCTTGGCACAACGATTTACGGTATTTCCAAAAATATCATTAACAGAAGAAGTGGATGTTTTTGCTATTCTAACAATTCCATAAGTTGAACTTATTCTGTAATCAAAAATAGGTAGGTTTTGTTTTTCTAATTTTTTTACTATATTGTCATGTAATTCACATAAAGTCAAGCAACAATCTAGACATTTTTTTAATGTTTGTTCTTCTTCTAAGTGTATAACTGGAAAATAAAATAATAATGCGTCTCCAATATTTTTTACTACTATACCGCCAAAATTCCTTACAGTTTCAGCAATAGAATTAAGAAAAATTTTATAAAATTCACTGGTTTCGGAATCAGATAATTTGGAAGTTATTTTTGTTGAATTCATAATATCTACCATACATACACAATATTTTTCACTATAATCAGAAAATTGTAATAAAATATCTTCCTGTTGTTTTATGACACTTTCTTTTTCTTTAATTTCGATTAATGATTTCTGAAGTTTTTCAGTCATAGAATCAAATGCAAAAGACAATTCACCGATTTCATCTTTTGTTGTAATATTAGTTCGAACGTGAAAATCTCCATTTGCAACTTGGTTTGCAGCATTTTTCAATTTTATTAAAGGTCGTGACATAGATTTTGCAATTATAAATGCGACAATTATCATTACGGTTGTGATTATTAGGCCTGTTTGAAAGATTCTGTTTTGGAGAATCAAAATCGGTTTAACTGTTTCTGCTTCATCAATTTCTGCAAGCAAAACAAATCCTAAATCACTAGCACAGTATGAAGAACCATAGATGCTAATTTTTCTATAATCAGGATAAAATCCTGTAAAGTCTTCTCCTTCTCTAAAACATTTTTGAACAGGAATTGAATCGACTTTTTGTTTGAATATAGCATTGTTTATGAATCGAGATTCAGATAACATCAAAAATCCATCATTTACGATATAAACTTCTCCAGTTTCCCCTAAACCACTTCTGTCAATTAAGATGTTATCTAATGATTCAGTCCTTATTCTAGAAATGAGTACTCCTATTGGTTCATCATTTTTTTTACTATCTTGAGCAAAAATTGGAGAAACTACAATCATTTTTTTGCCAGTAGTAGTTGGCTCAAAATCAATTATTGATTTTTTTAATCCTTTTTGAAATAATGGATCATGAATAAAATTATTATCAGTTAGTTTACCAAGTGAAAAGAAAACTTTCCCATTTGTTCCAATAATTTTTACATCTTCCAATCCAATTGAAAATCCAACTAGTGTTTGAAATGCTTGAACTTGAGTAAGAAAATCTCTACGTTTATTTTCTCGGACTTGATCAAATTCATTTTCAGGTGTTTGAGATAATTCTTTAACAAGAATTTTTATCATTGGATCATTTGCTAAAATTTGGTTTTGTTCAATACGTGATTCAAAAAGAAGTTTTACGGAATTACCGCGTACTGTTGATTCACCAAGTAAGAGATCATTAGCTTTTTCTATTAGAATTTGCTCAGCATAGTTAAAACTCAAATATGCTGTAATGAGAAGAGTAATTGTAGATACTATAATTACCAAAAGTACCAATTTTTTATCTATACTAAATGAAATTTGCAATCAGTTTTTTGTTGATTTTATATGAATATCAATTCTTCGAGTATTTCACATAGTGATAATACCTATTTTATGGATGAAGAAAATACGAATAATTAGATTCAATAAAGGAATTAATCTATTATTCATTTTAAAAGCAAATTTGTGTTGAATAAGTGACAAATTTCAGGTTAATTTTTCGAATTAGTCCTAGCAAATCTAAATTTAGAAGCCCATCCAGTATTTTGATTTTTTGTAGGCTTCTTTGATAAATTATCTAACATTTCATATGTAATAGTAAATCCATTACCTACCATCGTAGCATCTTTATCATATTCATTTTTGTTAGGTACAAACTCGTTTGCTAAATCCTTAATTTTTTTGGTTTTTATATCAAATAATCTAATTTTTTTACCATTCTCAAGTTCAATAATTGCATCATTACTAAGACTTTGAATTGAGAAATTTTCAAAAAACCTAATCATACCACTTTTTTTTAATTTGATTATAGTGTCATATGTGATTTTACTTCCATACAACAATATTTCTCTGGCATTAATTTGAACATCATCTTCTAAATTAAGAACCATAATAGAATCAGCGTCGAGTGAAACGGTATTGATAATATTTTCAGCAATAATTTTTCCTTTTGGTGCTGATATATGAGTTCGTTGTTCTTGAGTTTCATAAATTCCAACTCTTCCTTCCGGATCTTCAATTTTGTATTTTCTACCAAAAATATTTCCAACAACAACATTACCATTATCTACAATTATTCTAGCTCCATTTTCAATTTTGTATTTATTTTCAAGTGGATTAATAAATTTGAAATCACCTTTTGTAAGATGAATGGTTGTTCTAAATTCTTCAGTCCAAGAGGGACTTGTAATGTTTCCTTGTATGATAATAGAACCATCATAAGTTAGATTGCCTGCCATAAAATTTCCTTTGATTGAGAGTATACCGTTAGCTTTTCTTTCAAGTTCAATTTTCCCAAGAGTTTTTGAACCAAACAGTCTAGTAGCAGTTGAATTTGTTCTAATTAGATCTGCTGCCCATTCTTCAGCTATTTTCATTTCTTTAGATAACTCTTGACCCAAAATACGATTTTTTCTTCGGATGTTCTCTTCTGAATCGCCTGAATAAACTCTAGATTTTCTGATTTTTTCTAAATCTGTTTCGGGATATTTTTTGCCGATTTTGAGATCTTCGTATGCTTGTTTGATTTTAATGAATTGATCATTTTCTCCTCCTTTATCAGAATGATATCGAAGTGCTAATCGTCTAAATGCATTACGAATTTCTTTTTCGGTTGAACCTTCAGTAATTCCCAATATGTCATAGTTACTTTCCACCATTTCTCTCAGTTTTTGGTTATTCTCTTCATATTTCCTATACTTTTAGTTTATTACATCATAAAATATCAAGGATTCCTATTGTTGAGTCTATATCAAATCTTTTAAAAATCCAGTAAAACCATCTGATGGTATTACCTGAACAGATTTTAATTGGCCCAGTTGTGTGAGAATTTGTCTTTTATCATAATAGTTGTAGATTCCTTCCTTAGTAGGATAAATTGTAATTGTGTCCTTTTGTCCAGGTTCTAAAAGATCAGTCTGTACATCAAAGCCTTCAATGTATAATCTATGATGTTGATTGCCATGATTTTCAACAGTTAGAATATAGGCATAACTAGTTCTCATGATTAGTGTAGGGTTATTATCTTCGGCTGTACCAGAAATGCCTATTAATTTTACTTTGTCATTAATGTCTACAAAGGCAACTGTTTGTTCAACTTTTTCTGGCAAAAAAATTTGTGCTTGTCTTACATTTCCTTGCCCAACTAAAACAATAATTGATGCTAATGCAACAGCTCCTACAATTAATCCAATAATTACAAATGTTTTATTATTCAAAATACAACATCATTTATTTCTTTTAGTATTTGTAGTAAATATACGATTATCTAAAATGTAAATTAGTTTCTAAGAAAAATAAATAGAAAAATTTTAGTTTGATTACTTGACCACTAAAACAGGAATCTTTGCTTTATGCATCACATAGTTTGATGTACTTCCTAGAAATGCCTCTTTAGCACCACCAACGCCTCTAGCGCCAATTACGATCATGTCATACTTTCCTTTTTCTGCAAATTTGACAATTTCAGAGCCAGTGTGACCACCTCCAGTTTTGTACTTGAATGAAGCCCCTGCTTTTTGAGCTCTCTTCATTGCTGGTCCAATTGCTTTGATAGCTTTAGTTTGTGCATCGTCTTTCATTTTTTGTGTATATTTTATTCCTGCAGCTAGTGGCAAATGAAATACATAAAATCCTGTAATTTCAGCTCCACCACCCTTTGCAATTTCAATTGCTCTATCTAATCCTCTAATAGAGTTATTAGATCCGTCTAATGGAACAAGGATTTTGTTAAATTTTGCCATAATAACAATACTTTTTCTTCAAATATAAAAAATAGTATGATTTCCACATGTGATATCTCTATTAAATGACAAATTGATTATTTTATATTCATAAATGAAAATTATATCATCTGTTTTTATAGAAATCACATTTGTATTATATAATGTCAGTTATTGATATTTGTAACAAGCCAATTTTCATTCTTAAGAATTCAACAATATCAGATGTAATTAAAAAACTGTTAGAAAATAATCTTAGCAGATTAATTGTTGTAGAAGATAAAAAACCTGTAGGAATTATAACTGAAAAAGATATTTGAATGTTTCTTTTTTCTGAGACAACTAAACAAGGATTGGATGATATAATGATTAGTAAAATAATGAAACCAATTGTGTTTATTGAAGAGACTCTGACTCCTAAAAATTCAGCAAAAATAATGCTTGAAAAAAGAGTTAGTTCTTTAGCAATAGGCACAAAAGATAATCTTAAGGGAATATTTACAAAAACTGATCTTATAAAATATTATCTAGAAAATTATTCAGGAAATAATAAAGTAGTTGATTTTATGACACATGAGTATATTTTTACTCATACTGCAGCACCACTATTCAAAGTTGTAAGGAAAATGTTAGAAAATAAAATATCCAGAATTATTGTAAAAGATCAAAATGAAAAACCGATAGGCATAATTTCATTTAGAGATTTATTTAGAATTTCTATTGAATTAGGCAGTGAGGAAGACGATTCAGGATATACTATATCAGAAAATATAAGAAAAGGATTTCTTTCGGAGAAAGGATTTGGTGGGATTACATTGGCACGAGATGTTATGAGTAAAGGAATTATTTCAATCAAATTTAATGAAGATTTAAAAAATGCATGTAAATTAATTATAGAAAATAACATTAGTGGTTTAGTAGTACTTGATGGAAATAATTCTCTTACAGGAATAATTAGTAAGACAGACATTACAAAAGCTATTACAATTTGAGCAAACTTCAAGAATATGTTAAAACGAAGAATGAAGTGTAAACATGAAACTACATTTTGATGATTTTATTTACGGTTCTATAGATGGTGCAGTTACAACTTTTGCAATTGTTGCAGGAGTTGTTGGTGCTTCACTATCACCAGGAATTATTTTGATTCTGGGTTTTGGTAACTTGTTTGCAGATGGATTTTCAATGGCCGCAGCAAATTATCAAGCATCAAAGGCTAGAAATCAATTCATTGAAATGAAAAGAAAACAAGAGGAATGGGAAATTGATAATTTACCAGAACAGGAAAAAGATGAGATTAGAGAGATTTACAAAAAAAAAGGATTCAAAGATGAATTATTAGAAGAAATAGTTCGAATAATTACATCAAGACGAAAAGTTTGGGTAGATACAATGATGAAAGAGGAATTGGGATTAATTGAAGATGAAAAAGAGCCGCTAGATAGTTCAATCAGTACTTTTATCGGTTTTAATTTGGTGGGATTAATTCCATTAGTTCCATTTATGATTTTTATTTTTATGGGAATTCATGCAGATTCAGAAGCTTTTATTTATTCTACAATATCTGTAATGGCTTCATTTTTTCTTGTAGGTATGATCAAAGGAAAAATTGTTAGAAAATCAAAAATCAAGTCAGGATTCTATACACTAATTATTGGTGGTACTGCATCTTTAGTAGCATATTTTGTAGGATATGGATTGAACTTTTTAGTTCAGTAATCTATTGATTATTTAGTGATTTTATATAATCTCGTATAGTTTGAGCTGATATTTTTAATGATCTACTCTCAGATTCATTTAATTTTATTTCTATAATTTCTTTAACCCCATCTTTATTTATTTTTACAGGAATTCCCATTGAGATATTTTTTTCGCCATATTCGCCATTTAATACAATCGATGCAGGTATTACTAATTCTTCGTTTTTAATGATAGATCTAATAACATCAAAAGTATTCTTGGCAATACCAAATTGTGATCTACTCTTGAAAATTCTTAGAGATTTCCAGTAATTCTGAATTTCAGTTGTGATTATTTGTTTTTCTGCTTCATTAATTATTTCAATTGCATTTTTTTTATTAATTTTTACTCTTGAAAATATTGGCACCATAGAATCTCCATGTTCACCTAATACTAGTGCATTAACAATTTTAGATTGTTTAATTTGAAATTTTTCTGAAAGCAAATATCTAAATCTACTTGAATCCAAACTTGATGCAATCCCTATTACTTTATTTCTTGATAATTGAGTTTCCTTTTGAAAAATAAATGTAAGAACGTCTAAGGGGTTAGAAATTATTAACATGATTGCAGAAGGACAGTATTTTTTTATTTGATTTGCAATTTGTTTAATCATCTCAACTTGAGCAACCATCATTTCAGTTCTGTTTTTTAGATAGATTCCTGTACTTGCAGTAATTACAATAATATCTGAACCACTTATTTTAGAAAAATCATCAGTTCCATGAATTGAAACATTTGAATTTTCAGGAACAGCATTGGATATATCTAAAGCTTCGCCAATTGCTTTACTCTTTGTACGATTTATCAATAGAACATCATCTAATTCATTAGATATACAAAGAAAAGCAATTGCTGCACCAACTCTACCACTACCTATTATAGAGATCATTGTAGCATTATCTCTTTTATTTTATAATTAAGATAAGACAGATCGATTTGAAATAGTAAAAATGTCTAATTTAAATCTCGTATGATGTTTTGGATGAATTTTATGCCTAAAATGGGTGCAGTGCATTGCATTGTATTCTTACTGGTTATATCAAAAATTGATGTAATTAGGTTATGCAAGCATTAATTTCAGGAAGAAAAATAGAAGATGATTCAAGAAAAGACGCCATTCTTGAAGTTATATCTGATAAATATTGTCGAGCTATTTTAGAAAACTCGATGGAAAAACCAAAATCTGCTATGGAAATAAGTGCTGAAACCAAAATTCCGATTAGTACCGTTTACAGAAGACTGCAAACTTTACACGATAATAAATTACTAGGAATTTCTGGTTCTATTAGTGATGATGGTAAGAAATATTTTCTATACAAGAGCAGAATTAAGGCTATATCAACATCGTTCAATGGAAGTAATATAGAAGTTGAAGTTGTTCCTAATACTTGCTAAGTATTAGCTTCTTTTTATTTTGTTGAAATCATGTTTGATAATCAAAGTTCTGTTTTAAATCAAAAAATGAAAAAGATACATAACATGAGAGAGTATTCATCACCTGTTATTACCATTCATCCAGAATCATCAATTTTTGAGGCATTGTTACAAATGCAAACAAATTTTGTTAAACACATAGTAGTTTCTGTTAAAAACATACCTGTTGGAATTGTTACTGAAAGAGATATCAACAAATTTCTTGGAGAAGATAAAACTGCACACGCAATAGATGAAATTCCAATCAAACATGTAATGCAAAAAAACATATTAACAATAACTGATGGTACGGAAGATCATTTTGATCAATGTGCTGCAAGAATGGAAACTTTTAAAATTGGATCTGTGATTCTTGTCAATGACAATGGAGAGTTAATTGGTATTGTTTCAAGAACAGATTTAACAAAATCTTACGCTAATGTATTTGGGGGGAAATACTTAGTGAAAAATTTTATGAATAAGAAAGTAGTTACTTGTAGAAAATCTGATTCTCTTAAATTTGCATTAAGTTTAATGAATAAAAATCAAGTTTCAAGGTTGGTTGTAACGGATGAAAATGGTTATCCTGTTGGCCTTATTAGCACAAATACTTTGTTAACACATAGTGATTATTTTACTAAAGGTAATACACGATCTAGAGATTATTTACTTCCAATAGATGGAGAAAAACTTACAGTTGATGATCTACTAACTGAGGAACTTTTAACAATTAATGAAGAAGATGATTTGGCAATAGCAGCAAATAAAATGATAAAAAATAAAGTTGGTGGAATTCCAGTAGTGGACGCAAATCATAATTTGGTAGGAATTGTGAGTAAAACGGATGTTGTAAGGGCTTTTTCTATTGTAGGACCTCATGAAGAATTAAGGTCAAAGTACAAAGAATTGTACTGAATCAAAACTGATTTTATATCTAAAGAGTGAATTGATTAGTCTTGTCTTACAGAATATTGGAGTGTTAAAATGTTTGAACTAAAGCGTGGAATGGGACTTTTCCATCTTACTATGTATGGAGTAGGGCTAATTCTTGGTGCTGGAATTTATGTATTGATAGGAGAGGCTACAGGTTTAGCTGGAGATTCTGTATGGATTGCATTTGTTTTAGGATCTATCGTTGCATTATTTGCTGGACTTAGTTATGCAGAATTATCATCAATGTTTCCTAAAGCAGCTGCAGAATACACATTCATAAAAAATGCATTTAAAAATAATTTTTTTGCTTTTATTATTGGATGGTTAACTGTAATTACATCTATGATTATGGCAGCAACTGTTGCCTTAGGATTTGGTGGATATTTTGCAGAATTTTTGAATATTCCAATAATAATATCTGCAATTATACTGATAGGAATTCTTTCATTAGTAAATTTCATAGGTATTAGAGAATCGTCATGGGCAAATACAGTTTTTACAATTATTGAAGTATCTGGATTAATTCTGATTATTATAATTGGTTTTACTATTAGTGAACCAGAACCAGTTAACTATTTTGAAAGTCCAACTGGATTAACAGGAATCATAATTGCATTTGTGTTGATTTTTTTCGCATTTATTGGATTTGAGGATATGGCAAATGTTGCAGAAGAAGTACGAAATCCCAAAAAAGTAATTCCGAGGGCAATAATTTTGTCGGTTATTATATCAGGAATAATTTATGTATTAGTTTCTTTAGCTGTAGTCAGAGTAATTAATTGGGAAGATCTCTCATTGTCAGCTGCACCATTAGCAGATGTGGCAAAAAGAGGACTAGGCACTCAAGGTCACATAATATTTTCTGGAATTGCACTTTTTGCTATAACAAATACAGTGTTGATTACACTTGTAGCTGGCTCTAGAATAATTTATGGAATGGCAAGAGAAAAATCATTTCCAGATATTCTTGCAAAAGTTCATTCTAAAACTAAAACGCCATGGATTGCAATTATTGTAATCATGCTCATATCTATTGGTTTTTCTTTTATTGGTGATATTGTAATAGTAGCAAATATTACGGTTTTTGCAGTTGTAATAACTTTTGCAGTAGTAAATTTGGTTGTTATTGTTCTTCGATATACAGAACCAAATATTGAACGAAAATTCAAAGTTCCTATCAATATTGGTAAATTTCCAATTTTACCAGTGTTTGGATTGGGAATTTCAATCTATATGGCATTTCAATTTCAAATTCAAGTAGTTCTTATTGGTCTTATGATAATAGTCATCGGTACAGTTTTTTATCTATTATATGAAAAGAGTAAAATAAAATTAGAATAAAATTAAATTTTTTGATACTGTTACTATTTTTTTGTTCTGGAAAGAGCAATGGAGGCAATAATAATTCCTATAATTCCAATACTAATTCCAACATATCCAATATTCATTTGTTGGTTTGATTGTTCTAGTTTAATGACTGATTCTTTAAGATCATTAATTTCCCCAACAAGTGCAGTATGTCCACCAATTAATTGGTTTAATGTAATATCGGATGGTTCTGGAAATTCAATATAAGACCGTTCATCGACTTTTGGTGGGTGCATAGATAAACTAATAGGAGTTTCTCTGATATTTCCCAAAACATTTACTTGATAAAATCCTGATATTGTGGGATTAACAAATGCATAATATTTTCCAGGAATATTATGATCTGGTGATAAAGGAAGAATTATTTTTTCTTCTTTGTATAATAATTGTATTTTTAATGATTTTTCAAGTCCAGGTATGCCTTCTTTGAATTTTTGGTCTTTTAGTTCCAATCCAGGTTCAAGAGGACTGATAAATAATTCAATTCCATTGGTTTCTCCAGAAACAACAGGCTCATTCATCCAACCAATTTCTAACCTATATTCTTCAACAGAATCAATTGTATGACCAAATGCAGTACCAAGAAATCCTGGAATTATTAATAATAATACTGCTGAATTTTTAAAATTCAATAGAGAACAAATCGATTGTTGTTTTAAAAAGGTTCTATTAATTATCCTTGTAGAAATTATCATTAATTATAATTATAATAAACTAATAATTTGTATTGATATTTCATAATATTTTAGAATTAATCTACACTTGAGTTGATATTGTTAAGAGTTATCAGTTACTTGTAAATTTCAGTGATTATTTCCACGTATAGAAATGCAGGTGGTAAAAGTAATGATCCACAATATCCTCAAAATTTAAGAACCCCTTCTTTGTCGTTGAACTATTGACAAAATTTACTGTTATATCTGGAACTTCATCTGAAGAACTCGCAAAAAAGTTAGCAAAAAAGTTAGGGGCCAATTTATTAAAATCTCAGTTAAGAATTTTCCCAGACGGTGAAAGTAAAATTACATTGAAAGGAAGACCTCAAAAGAACAAAATTATTGTCATTCAATCAACATATCCACCTGTGGATGAAAATCTTATTCAAACATTATCAATAATTTCAAAAGCTAAGGAATATGGAACTGAAGTTATTGCAGTAATACCGTACATGGGTTATGCTCGTCAAGATAGAGAATTCTTGCCTGGAGAAGTAATAACAATGAAGGTCATTGCAAATTTATTCAAAAGTGTAGGAACATCTAGAATTATTGTTGTAGATATTCACAGTATGATTGGTTTAAAGTATTTTAATATAAAATCAGAGAATGTATCAGCAATTTCAGATCTAGTAAAATATTTTTCAAAACTAAAATTAAAAAATCCTCTTGTTGTTTCTCCTGATCAAGGTGGAAAAGAGAGAGCAAAAGAATTTGCCAGACTTTTGAATACAGAATACATATTTCTTGAAAAACAACGTGATCGTAAGACTGGAAAAGTTGAAATCAAATCTACAAATTTTGATGAGATAATAGGCAGGGATTTGATTTTAGTGGATGATATGATCAGCACTGGTGGAAGTGTAATCAAGGCTACAGAATTTCTTAAAAAACAAAAATGTAATCGAGTATTTGTGGCTTGTACTCATGCTTTACTTAGAAATGATGCTGAAAAGAAAATTAAAAAATCAGGAGTTACAAAAATAGTTAGTACAAATACAATTCCTGGAAAAACATCGATAGTTGATGTTTCAGGAACAATTGCAAAGGCAATAATATAATGCCAGAAAGTTTTTTTGTGTTATCTAAAGATAATCTAGAAATTGCAATTGATGAGGTAATTTCACTTGCAAAAACATATGATAGATTTGCAAAAGTGAAGGTATTATCAAATTTAGTAATAATACAATCAAAAACAAATTGGGAACAAATTACAAAACGTGCAACTTTTGTAAAAATTTCGGGTCAAATCTTACGTAAAATGTCAGGATTATTTTTAGATGAAGAGAATTTTCAGGTTTTAAAAAATGCCAAAACTTTTGTTTGTAGAATAATTAATTTATCATCAAATCAATTTAACATACCTGAATTAGAAAGAGCGATGGGTGATATGATAACAAAGTTTTCTAAGGCTCAAGTATCTCTTGAGAATCCAGATATTACAATATATCTACTTTTTACTGAACATGAAAATTTTTTTGGGTTCTCAAAAAGATTTGAAATTGAAAAGAGACCAAAAAAAATTAAAAAATATCCACACGAATTAGATTGGAAACTTACAAGAGTGATGATAAATTTAATTGGATTGAAAGAAGGACAAACAGTATGTGATCCATTTTGTGGTACTGGCACCACATTGTTAGAAGCTGAATCAATGGGAATTCATGCAATTGGATTAGATTTTGATGAAAAAATGTATAATATTTCGAAAGAAAATTTAGATGCAAATGGATACAAATCAAAAATAATTAAGGCAGATTTTAGTCAATTATTAAAAATACTTGATGAATTTGATGGAATTGTTACAGATCTGCCTTATGGAACTGCATCTAAATCATCAGAAAATCCTGAGGAATTGATAAAAAAATTTGTATCAATTTTACCTAAGCGTAAGAAAATAGCTATTATGTGTAAAAAAGGATTTGAAAAAAAATTAAAGATTAATCCAATAAAGAAATATGAAATCTATAGGCATAAAAGCTTGACAAGGACAATTTTGATAAAATGAAAATAATATTTTTAGGAACTTCAGCTGCTCAACCTACTGAAAACAGAGGTCTTTCATGTATTTGTTTAGAGAGAGATGGTGAAATTCTTATGTTTGATGCGGGGGAAGCAGCACAAATTTCTTATTTGAAATCGGGATTAGGTTGGAATAAAAAAATGAAAATTTTTGTTACACATCTTCATGGTGATCATTGTATTGGATTATTAGGATTACTTCAAACAATGACAATGCAACATAGAACTGAACCTTTAGAAATTTACGGACCTAATGGAATAGAAGAATTCATAGCTGCAAATATCAAAATATTAAATTTTGGATTATCATTTCCAGTTATGATTACAACTGTTAGTGAAGGAATAATATTTGATTCAAAAATTTATTCAATATATGCATGTAAAGCTAATCATTCAGTTATCACATACTCATATCGTTTTGAAGAAAAAGATAAGCCAGGCAGATTCAATCTAGAAAAAGCTAAGGCTTTAGAAATTCCTGAAGGTAAATTATGGAATCAATTGCAAAATGGAATGGAAGTTAAAGTTGGACATAGAGTTATTGTTCCAGAACAAGTATTGGGAGAAAAAAGACCAGGTAAAAAAATTGGAATTTCAGGAGATACAATGCCAACTAAAGAATTAGAAAAATTCTTTGAAGGTTGTGATTATTTGGTATTTGATTCAACGTTTTTAGATGAAATCAAAGAAAAGGCAGCAGAAACAAGCCATTCAACAGCTAAACAAGCAGCTATTTTAGCTAAGAATGCAAAAGTGAAAAATCTGATTTTAACTCATTTTTCTGCTAGATATAAAGATGAAATTGGACATTTGGAAGAAGCAAAACAAATTCATAATTCAGTTATTACAGCAAAAGATTTTTTAGAAATTGAGATAAAATAGACAAAAAATGTTTGGCCAAATTACAAAAAAGCTAAAAGATGCTAAAAGAATTGCATTTGTCACAGGTGCGGGGATATCACAAGAAAGTGGTATTCCTACTTTTAGAGGAAAAGATGGATTATGGAGAAATTATGATGTAATGAAATTGGCTACAATTAATGCATTTTATGATAATCCAAAATTAGTTTGGGAATGGTATAATGAAAGAAGGAAGAATATTTTTTCTGCAGAACCTAATTTAGGACATAAGGCAATAGCTGAATTAGAAAAATTTGTAGAAGTTGTTGTATTAACTCAAAATATTGATGGGCTTCATCAAAAAGCAGGAAGTACAGATGTATTAGAGCTACATGGTAGTATTGTAAAAATAAAATGTTCGGTTTGTGACTTTAAAAGTGAGATTTTAACTGAATTCACAGATATGCCACCTTTATGCAAATGTGGAAATATTCTAAGACCTGATGTAGTGTGGTTTGGAGAATCTCTTCCTAAAGATATTTGGCAAGAAGCAATGATTCATGCAAGTAAATGTGATGTAATGGTGGTTGTAGGTACATCTTTAGTAGTATCGCCTGCAAATACTTTACCAATTTATGCCAAACAAAATAACGCAATTATAATTGAAATAAATCCAGATGAAACAATAATGTCATCAGATATGGATTTTTCAATAAGGAGTACTAGTGTTATGGCACTTCCAGAATTTGTTTCGATTTTTAAATGAAATCAAACGTAATCAAAAATATTTTATTAATTATATAGAATATGTGTTTTCATTAAGAATTTGTACCTAATTTGACTAATTTTTAAGAATTAACCAATCAATGATTCTATCAATATTAGAAGAGGTCAAGATCACTTTAATTGGTCCTAACGGTGATTCTTCTGCTTCTTCGCATAAAGCTATAGTTCCAACAAATGCAGCTTGTTTATTAAGATAAAACCAAGTAGAATCATGATCTAAATTTTTTTCGAGTTGTCTTTGATAGATTTTTTGAGATTGATTAGAATGAATTACATCATATATTTTTTCTAGTAAATACAAATCTTTAGAATTTGATGTTATAGAAAAATCATCAATTTTAATTTTGGCATTTGGAAATATATTCAAAATGGCTGTTTCAATTTTTTTTGGATCTTCAGATGAATTAATTGAAGAAAGTATTTCTATTTTACAACTAATGTTAGGAGATCTCATTCTATCCAACCTTCAATGATTCTGAAGGAGTATTCAATTAATTCATCTTTTGTCAAGTTATTGTTAGAAATTGTTTCATCAGATAAAGCAATTGAATTACTAATGCCAACACCTATTTCACGGCTGTCTCTTTCTTCAAAATTTTCTTTTGTTTGAGGATCATCAGATCTTCCTCTCTGTTTTAAAAATCCAAATCTTGTATTAGTAGATGCATGTATGGCTAGGAGCTTAACTGTTCCATATTTACGTAAAACTTCTATTTCAGCATTAGATCTTATTCCATCAATTATAATTACATTTGATCTTGAGTTTTCAATTTGTGGTGTTACTAATTCTGCTACTGCACCTTGACCATTTTTCTCTCTTAATTCAAGCATTAATTTACCAAGATTATATCCAGTTGGTTCAAGATTTCTATTCTTAGCTTCTGCTCTAACTGCATTACCCATATTTATGATATCATAACCTTTGGATTTCAGACCATCAGCTATTGTTGATTTACCTGCTCCAGGCATACCAGTTAAGCAAACAATTAGTTTTGTCAATATCAGAACAAAAATCTGGCTGGTCTATGAAGCTACCGGAAATTATTATAAAACATAATTAAATGAAAACCATAATGCGATCTTTTGTGGCAATTGAAATTTCTTCGGATAAAATAATTAATTTGATTTCTAAATTTCAATCTGAAATTAACATAAATGCTAAACCTGTAGAACCACATAATCTTCATTTTACATTGCAATTTTTAGGTGAGATATCAGAAGAAATGATGGAGAAAGTAATGATGTCATTAAATTCTGTTAAATTTTCAAGTTTTAAGGTGAATTTCAAAGATGTTGGTGCTTTTCCTAAATTAAAATTTCCAAGGGTTATTTGGGTTGGAACTGATGAGATTGGCGGAAATTCATTGATAGAATTAGCAAAAAAAGTAGAAAATGCATTAACTCCGTTGGGTTTTTCCATTGATAAACCGTTTAAACCTCATATCACAGTGTTTAGAATTAAGAACAAGATTGAAGACATTAGTAAAGAATTGGATAAATTCAAATCAGTTGATTTTGGAACACAGGAGATTACAGGATTCAAACTCAAAAAAAGCATTCTTAGTTCAAAAGGTCCAGTATATTCTGATTTAATGGAGGTAAAGGCTGAATTATGAAACAAATAATTTCTAAAATTGGAAAATCTGTAATACCAACCAATAATGTAAAAAAAGTAAAAAAACAAATCGCTGATGAAGCTTTTGCATTAGTTGAAAATCAAATTAAAAAATATACTGAAATAACTGGATTGGAATTTGGAGGGTCATACGCTAAAGATACCTGGTTATCAAAAGATGCAGATGTTGATATTTTTATTAAATTTAAAAAATCAATTCCAGATGAAAAATTTATAGAAATTTCAAAAAAAGTTGGTTTTGAATCAATGAAAAAGTATGATCCCTATGTAAGATATTCTGAACATCCTTATGTCGAGGCTAAAATTAAGAAAACTAGAATTAATGTAGTTCCCTGCTACGACGTAGATTTAGGAGAATGGAAAAGTTCTGCAGATAGGTCTCCATTTCATACAAAGTTTATGCAAAATGCACTTACTCCTAAAATGAGAAATGAGGTAAGGATTCTCAAAACATTTCTAAAATTTACTAAAATTTATGGAGCAGAAATTGCAAAACAAGGTTTTAGTGGATATGTATCAGAAGTTTTAATCTTAAATTTTGGTAGTTTTGAGAATGTAATAAAATCAATTGCTAAAATTCAACAAAATCAAATAATCGGAAAGACATCAAAAGTATTTGAAACATCAATTATCATCGTAGACCCAATAGACAGTAATAGGAATTTAGCTGCTGCAATTTCTAATGAGAATGTAGGTAAATTTGTTTTGGCTTGTAGATCTTTCCAAAGTAATCCAACATTCCAATTTTTTAAACCTAAAAAATTGAAATCATCAAAAAATAATTGGGAAAATGTTCTTGTAGTGAAATTTAATTTCAAGATGAGAAGTCCAGATATTATTTGGGGACAAGTTAAGAGAGCAACTACTTCACTTACAACACAATTAGAATTAGGAGGTTTCAATGTTTTACGTAGTAAATCGTATTCAGATGAACAAAATGAGGCTTATCTTTTTTTCCTTTTAGAATCAACTAAAATTCCAAAAAATTATTCTAAAAGTGGTCCTGAATTTTTTAGAGAAAGTGATTCAGATAATTTTATTTCAAAAAACATTGCAAAAACTGAACTAATGTGGATCAGTGATGATAAAAAAATTATTTCACTTGAAAAGAGAAGACATAGTGATGTAGTGAAATTTATGACAGAATTACTAAAAAATAATCTTCAAACTGGAATCCCAAAAGGATTACAAAGTGATTTTCAGAAAGGATTTAGGGTTTTCATTGGAAACAAAAATTTAAGCAAATCAATTAAAGAGGTAATTTCAGAGATGATTTCAACTGATGACACAATCTTTCATTCCAATTAAAAAATTTACAGAAGAACCATATTCAAAAATTCTCGGTTATCCTAAGGCTAGTTCACGTCAACTTCAATCTAGAATTTCTGAATTAGAAAAATTAAAAATAAAGTCAGTGTCATTTATTGGACAAACTACAATTGGTAGTTTACAAATTTTAGGAAAGGGCTATGTTGGAGTAGTAGTCTTAGCAAAAAAAGGAAATAGTGTAATTGCATTGAAAATTAGGAGATTGGATTCTCAAAGAAGTGAAATGCAAAGTGAGGCAAAATTACTCAAGTTGGCAAATACGGTAAATGTTGGACCCAAATTATATGATGTAAGTAAAAATTTTTTAGTAATGGAATATCTCGAAGGAGATAAAATTGAAAATTGGGTAGAATCTCTGAAAGGTGCAGGAAGTTCAAAGAAACTAAAATCTGTAGTTAGAACTATTTTAGAAGATTGTTATAGATTAGATCAGATTGGATTTGATCATGGTGAATTAAGTAGTATTTCAAAACATGTTATTGTTGGAAAATCAAGATCAACTTTAATTGATTTTGAAAGTTCAAGTGTTAACAGAAGAGTATCAAATGTGACATCAATTACGCAGGCTATTTTTATCGGTTCAGGTATTGCTAAAAAAGTTCAAAGGATTTACAAAATTCCACCAAAACAAAAAATTATTGATGTTTTAAGAGTATACAAGCAGGAACAAACACGAAGAAGTTTTGATGATATTCTAAATGTATTAAAATTGTAATGGGGCCGGCAGGAATTGAACCTGCGACCACTAGTCCCCCAGACTAGTATCATACCAAGCTAGACTACGACCCCTTATGTGAGAAGCACAAAATGAAATTATTAAATCGTCGTGTTAGTATTAGTAATTAATGAAAATTTGTACTATTTGTCATCGAATTTCTGGAACTGATCAGGATCATCTTGATTGCATTCAAAAAATAAGAATAGAGTATGAGGATGAGTATTTCAAACGGAGTATTCCCGAAAAATTAGAACTGACAAAAAATTCTCAAAATTTAGGTATTGAGGTAAGAGCAATTTTAGAACATCTTACAAAAGAAAATAAAAAAGATGATCAATCATAACCATTTTGAGAGTCGTTCTTTCTCAAATTGTATTTTTTCATCAAGATGTTTAGTTGTAGATTCAGTTAGTTTTGTTGTTGGTTTGGGTTCTGAAAACATATCTACTTCAATTAATGATGCAGTATCTCTTCCTGATTCAATAAAACATCCTCCTTTTCCATCAAATAATGAAGATTCAGTCTTAGATTGTATTTTTGACATAATATTTTGTGCTACTGTTATTGCTTCTCCTTCTGCAAATATTCCTGCTTTTGGAACAGTAATTGTATCAATAACTGTCAGAGTAGTTACGTCGCCTACTGCATATACATTTTCAAATTGTGTTTTACAATTTCTATTAATTGGAATAAATCCACCTTCTTTTGCTAATTCTGAATCATAAATTACCTTAGGTGCAACATGTGGAGGGATGGCAAGAAGTAAATCAAAATTGGCTTCTCCATTTTGAAAAATTAATTTATTTTTTTCAACTGATTTTATTTTACATGAATCATGAAAAATAATGTTTTCAGAATTTATCAAGTTAAGAATTTGTTGGCTGATTTCTGGACCAGCTGCAGGTAGGGTTATTGGTGCTGGACTGTAGAAATGAATTTGTACTGAATCTCTGACTCCTTCTTCTCTTAGCATGGAATCAATCAATAAACTAGCCTCGAATGGTGCAGGGGGACATTTGTAAGGCATTCCCATAATTGATATGGCAATATTACCAGATTTCATTTTTTTGAGTTTATTATGAATTTCAGTAAGTTGATTATGATCATAAAGATTCATTCCATTTTCTGATAATCCTGGAATTTTTTCAGGGGCTAATACTGCACCCATTGCAATAATCAGAAAGTCATATGATAAAATTTTAGTTGTGGTTTTAATGTTTTTGTTTTGAAGATCAATTTGAAGAATTTCCTCTTTTAAAAAATCAATATTTTTTTTTGAGAGTTCATTCAGAGAACCTATTGAATTTTCAAATGTTCTTGTTCCTCTAATAATCCAAAGTTTGGCAAAGCCTACCATGAACCAATCTTTTTTGTCAATAATTGTAATCTTAACTTGTGATGATGAAAGATTATTCCTAATTTCATTTGCTGCAGAAAGTCCTCCGAAACCACCACCAAGAATTAATACGTGTGGAATGTTAGACAATTTAACGATCTTGAGTAGTAGGTCTAATTAGAATTTCATTGACATTAACATGATTTGGTGATTCTACAGCATAAACAATAGCATTTGCAATGTCTTCAGCTTGTAGAGATTCCATTTTTTTAGCATTTTCAACAAATCCTTGTAATGATTCATCGGTAATTGTGTTTGTCAGTTCTGTTGCAACAACTCCGGGTTCAATACATGTAACACGAATATTTTTTCGAACACTAAGCTCTTGTCTTAATCCCTCACTAAATGCTGTAATTGCATGTTTTGTTGCACAATAAACACTACCTGCAGGAAAAACTATTCTTCCTGCAACTGATGAGATGTTAATTATATGACCTGATTTCTTTTCAAGCATATGTGTAACTACAGCTCCAGTACAATACAAGACTCCTTTAATATTGACATCTATCATTTGATCCCATTCGTCGATCTTCAAATTTTTGAAAAAACTTAGAGGCATTAATCCAGCGTTATTTACTAGAATATCCACTGTGCCCCATTTTTTTATAACATTATCAACAAAAGAATTACATTCATTTTTCTTAGTAACATCTAATTTTTGGGAATAAACCTCTCCACCATTTTCTTTAATCTTTTTTTCTAATACAGAAAGCATATCAGTTCGTCTTGCACCTATTGCAACTTTTGCTCCTGCTTTTGAAAGTGCTAATGCTGTAGCAAAACCTATTCCACTACTTGCTCCAGTTATGATCGCTACTTTATTTTCAATCATCAAAATTCACTTAATTATTTTTAATTTTAACATCGTAAAAACGTTTACATGAATTTTTTAAAAATTAAATTTTCAATCAGATAATAACAAGTTTATTAGAAGAAAAATTGCTAATTAATTATGAAACCTGAAAAGTGTGCTTATTGTGGAGATATGGCAGATATGCCTTTTCAATGCAATTATTGTAAGGATCCGTTTTGTGCAGAGCATAGACTTCCAGAAGAACATAGATGTGTGAAATTAACTCAGATTAGAGCTCGTAGATTTGGGGAGAAAAAAGTAATTAGAGATGGAGGTCCAAACAAACAAAATGTATTCAAACGAATGTTTCGAAGATTCAAAGATTAGTTAAGAATCTAATAGTGACTTTTATCAGGAGATATTTTTGCACGTTTTCCTTGATAAATTAATGCTATAGCAAGTGCAAACATAACCATTGCAGTTAATGGAAAATTTTGAGGTGCAGGCAACACAAACCAATAATAAATTCCAAATCCTATTGATACAACAGCTTGTGACCAGAGTTTAAGCCATTTTGGAGCTTTAATGACTCTACTAATTGCTTCAACTGTAAAAATGCCAATTACTGGATAAATTGTATAAAAGAGAAAATCAACTACATCAACTCCTGTATGTGTCATAAATGAAAATTATTAGAGGTGTAATTTCTATCTAATCTTCCCAACGAACTTTGGTTGCAATATTTTTAGAAATTAATGCCTGAGCATTTTCGTATGGTATTGTTGCAATATCTTCTGTTTTGAAAGGTCCATATTTTTCCAAATCAGCACCTATAATTTCATCTACTTCTTGAAGAAATCTAATAACAACAGTTTTGGTTTTATGATTTTGAGAAATAGATTCAAGAAATTTTGATTTTCCATTAATTGTTGCAGAAAGGATCATTTCAGTTCGTTCTCTTTGTTCTTCTTCAGCATCAAGGATAAATTTTTCTTCGTCTAATACGTTTTTAAAATCTATATTGTTCAATTTGGAAATTTTGTTTAGTCTAATACTGATTAAAAGTGATGTTAGTTCTGTAGCTGTATTAATTATGACCTCTTTAATTTTGCTTTCTACCCCATCAAATTCTTGTTTTTTTAAGTCACCAATAAAGTCTGAAAGATTTCTATAGAAATCAGGATTAATTTCTTGGACTGAATCATTTTCAGTTTCTCGTAGTACTACATGGTGTAATTTGTTAAGATCTATTTCATTTGTTTCTGACATTTCTTACCTAATCCTTAAATCTCGGATGTATTTGTGTTTGATTGAAGCACAAAATTGCCCTATAAAGTTAGTCATGGAAAAGCAATCCAAGTAACATATTCACCAGACGAAGTTTTTGCCAGAATTCAACATGAAGGAATTCAGTTTATAGATTTACAATTTACTGGTCTTACTGGTCGTTTTCATCATACTACAATCTCAGCAATCACATTTACACCAGAACAAATGAGAGATGGACTGCCAAAATTAGATGGTTCATCCATAATTGGTTTTGCCAGTGTTGAGGATTCAGATCTTATTTTAAAACCAGATCCTAACACTTTTGCCATTATTCCATGGATGACTGAAAATAAGACTGCTAGATTACTATGTGATATCTATTGGGGTGGAGATAGAGGTAGACTATCTAGAGATCCTAGAGGAATATCACAAAAAGCAGAAGAATATGTAAAATCTCAGGGGTTTGATTATAGTGCTTGGGGTCCAGAAGTAGAATTTTTTGTTTTTGATAAAGTACATTGGGATGTTTTAACTCCATACAAAGGTCAATCTTATTCAATTGAATCAAAAGAAGCTCCATGGAATAATGAAGGAACAGGGTATCCTATGGGTCTTCAAGAGGGGTATTACCCAAGTACACCTTCAGATACTTTGACTCCATTTAGAAATGAATGTGTAAACATATTGAATAATGATTTTGGCATTTTATGTGATAATCATCATCATGAAGTTGCTACTGCAGGACAATGTGAAATTGATATCAAATATGATTACATGACAAATGCAGCAGATGCTGCTCAATCTTACAAATATGTAATAAAAAATGTAGCACAAAAATATGGAAAGGTTGCAACTATGATGCCAAAACCTATTGCAATGGATGCAGGGTCTGGTATGCACGTCAACGTAAGTTTATGGAAAGGAAAAGAGAATGCATTTTATGATTCAGATGATGCAGATGAATTAAGTCAGACTGCAAGATATTTTTGTGGTGGAATTATTAATCATGCAAAAGCGTTATCTGCAATTTGTAATCCTACTACTAATTCATATCATAGACTTGTCCCTGGCTATGAGGCACCAGCTTATATCGCATGGAGTGCAGGAAATAGATCTGCAATAGTAAGAGTACCACAACATCTCAGAGGGAAAAATTATGCCAGTCTTAAGAGACTTGAATTTAGAGCCCCTGATCCTTCATCAAATCCTTATCTTGTATTTGCTGCTGTAACTGCAGCAGGGATGGATGGAATTAAGAAGAAAATAGATCCTGGTGAGCAAGTACGTGATGATATTTTCAAAATGACAAAATCAGATAGAGCTAAGAGAGGAATTGGAGTTTTACCAAAGAGTCTCGGTGAAGCACTAGATGAATTAGAAAATGATAGAAAGTTTCTTAGTCCAATTTACACAAATGACGTAATTGATAAAATAATAGAGTTAGGTAAACGGGATCAGCGTGAAATCTCAATTAGACCTCATCCACATGAGTTTTACCTATATTTTGATATCTAAACTCTTCCAGTAATCTGAAAGATGTAGAATAATGAAATAGCTATTAGTGAGAAACCTCCACCAAGAAAAATCATACGTCTTTTTTCAGAAACAGCGGATTTGTAAAGTAAAATACCGCCAGCTAGACCAACAAATAACACCATAACTCCAACTACTACACTATCAAAACTTGTGTTAGTAATTAGTGGGTGGAAAAATCCTGAAAGTAATGCAAAAAATGCTATGAGATAGATATACTTGGAACCTGCAAGTATTTTAGACGTGGTTTTATTCAATGTGAATCGTAAATGAGATTATCAAATAAACTTTTGAAAAATAATTTAATATCAAAATGATTTACATCATTCCGCCCATATCAGGCATACCACCCATTCCGCCCATTCCAGGCATACCACCCTCTGCTCCAGGTGGTGGTCCTGCAGATTTTTGTGTGGCAATTACATCATCGATTCTAAGAATCATACAAGCTGCCTCTGCAGCTGCAGAAACAATTTGAAGTTTAACTGCTAATGGTTCAATGATATCACTTGACTTCATATTTCCAATTTTACCTTTCATAACATCTATTCCTGTCCATTTTTCTCCTTTCATTTGTCTAGAGCGAAGAAGTGTGAGCGTATCAATTGGATCCATTCCAGCATTTTCTGAAAGTGTTAAAGGAATTGATTCAAGAGAATCTGCAAATTTTTCAGCAGCTAATTGTTCTCTGCCTTCTAGTGATTTTGCCCAACTTCTTATTTTAGTTGCAGCATATGTTTCTGGTGCACCGCCACCTGCAACAATTTGTGGCTTTTCAATTACATCTTTTACTACCATAAGTGAATCATGGACTGAACGTTCAACTTCATCAACTACTCTTTGAGAACCACCACGGAGAAGTAATGTAACAGATTTTGGATGTTTACAACCTTCAATGAAAACCCATTTGTCCTCTTCAATTTTTCTTTCTTCTACTAATTGAGCGTCACCTAGATCTTTTTCAAATATATCATCCAAATTATTTACGATTCTAGCCCCAGTTGCTTTTGCTAGTTTTGTAAGATCACTTTCTTTAATTCTTCTAACTGCAATAATTCCTGCTTTAGCAAGATAATGTTGAGCCATATCATCAATTCCTTTTTGACATAATACTACATTGGCTCCAGAGCCAATTACTTTGTCCACCATATTCTTTAACATTCTATTTTCCTCATCAAGAAATGATTTCAATTGTTGTGGATTTGAGATGTTGATTTTAGCATCAGTTTCAGTTTTACTAATTTCAAGAGCTTTGTTAATTAAGGCTATTTTTGCATCAGAAATTTTTCTTGGCATACCACCATGAACTATTTCTTTATCAAGTACAATGCCTTGAATTATAACAGAATCTTTAATCGAACCACCAGCCTTCTTTTCTACTTTAATATCATCAATATCTACAGTATATTTTTCACCCTCTTTTTCAGCAACTTCAAGAACTGCCTTTACAACAATATCTGCTAATTGATCAGAATCTTTTCTTACCAGTTTTGTTTGCATAGAAGTTTTTGCAATTTTATTAAGAATTGTTTTATCATTTGCAGTTACAGTTTCAGCAATGTCTTGAAGAAATTGTTTTGCTTTTTTAGCTGCCTTTCTATATCCATCAACTATAATTGTTGGGTGAACATCCTGGTCTAAAAGTGATTCAGCGTTCTCCAGAAGAGCGCCAGCTAGAATTACAGCAGATGTGGTACCGTCTCCTACTTCATTATCAGTGGTTTTTGATATTTCAACTAGCATTTTTGCTGCTGGATGTTGTACATCAATTTCTTTTAAGATGGTTGCACCATCATTAGTAATAGTAACATCTCCCAAAGAATCAACTAGCATTTTATCCATACCTCTTGGACCAAGACTAGTATGTACAATTTCGGCAATTATCTTAGCTGCTGCAATGTTATTTTTTTGGGCGTCTCGTCCTTTGGTTTCAGAACCCCCTTCTTTTAGCAATACAACAGGCATAGTACCTTTAGAAGTTGCTTGCATACCCATAGATGAAAAAACCTCCGACTCCCCTTTTATACGTTGCAGATCAAAAATTCATAAATAAAATAGTCTAAAATCGGTGTTTTTAAATTGGGAAAATCAATTCGCAAAACATGGTCAAGTCAGCAAATAAAGAGTCTTACAATAAAATTTTCTCAAAGTTAAAAGAGCATCACAAATGGTTTGAAAATTCTATTCCATTAATTGCAAGTGAAAATATTCCTAGTCCAGCAGTAAGAGAGGCAATTATATCGGATTTTGGTAATAGATATGCTGAAGGTTGGCCTGGTGAGAGAGTTTATGCAGGTTGTGTGTACATTGATGATGTTGAGTTTGAATGTATGAAGTTGGCAAAGAAGTTGTACAAGGCCAAATTTGCAGATGTGAGACCTATTTCTGGTGTAGTTGCCAATCTTGCAGTATATTCTGCTTTTACAAATCCAGGTGATGTGATGTTAGCACCTTCTATTCCTGCGGGAGGTCATATTTCTCATGGTAAGAAAGAGCATTCAGGAACTGCAGGATTAGTACATGGTTTGGAAATTGAATTTTATCCATTTGATGCTGAAGAGATGGCTATTGATGTTGATAAGACAAAACAAAAAGTAGAGGAGTTAAAGAAAATAGGTCGTCTACCAAAAATGGCAATGTTTGGTGGATCATTATTTTTGTTTCCACATCCTGTTAAAGAGTTGGCAGATTTTCTAAAGAGTTTTGATATGCATATCAATTATGATGCAGCGCATGTAGCAGGATTGATTGCTGGTGGAAAATTTCAGGATCCATTGCGTGAAGGTGCAGATACTATGACAATGAGTACTCATAAAACTCTGTTTGGACCTCAAGGTGGACTTGTTTTGGGTTCTGAAAAACATGAAGATGCAATAAAGAAAGCGACATTTCCGGGATTAACTAGCAGTCATCACATTCATCATATGGCAGGAAAAGCAGTAGCTTTTGCAGAAGCATTAGAGTTTGGAAAGGATTATGCAAGTCAAATTATAAAAAATGCAAAAGTTTTTGCAGAGTCTCTTAATGATGCTGGATTCAAAGTATTAGGTGAAAGTAGAGGATTTACAGAATCGCATCAAGTCGCTGTAAATGTTTTAGATTATTCTGATGGTGGAAAGGTTGAGGCAGATTTAGAAAAAGCCAACATAATTGTAAACAGACAACTTATTCCTGGAGATATTAAAGCAGGTCGTAACTATTTTCATCCGAGTGGAATAAGATTGGGTGTTTCTGAAATTACAAGGCTAGGTATGAAACAAAATGAGATGAAAGAGATAGCGTTGTATATCAAAGAAGTTGTAATTGAGAAAAAAGATCCTAAGAAAATTCTTTCAAAAGTAAAAGCTTTCAGAAAGAATTATCAAAAAGTTCAATATTGTTTTGATAATAAACTTGGTGCGTATGAATACGTCAAGTTAAGATAAGATTCTAAGAGTAATCAGTTAACAGTGATTGATCACCTTTATTCTTTCCAAAAACTAAATCAATTTCATCAGACAATGCATGTATTCGTCCTTTTTGATATACACCAACATCGTATTTTTCCACTAATCTCTTTGCAAGTTTAAGATATTTTTCAACTGAGCCTCTAGTTATAGTTGGAATTAGATTGTGACCACAAATACAAGTTTGAATTAATGGCATTCTGCGATATGATTTTCCACAACCAGTACATCTGAAGTTTTGTCTAGCATAAGCACGAAGGTTTCCCATAATGTCAGGAACTAGATGAGTGGAGATTACATTTGAAACAATTTCAGATGTGTTTACTGCATCAATTAGTTCGGCATTTCTAATTTGCATATCGAATTTATCAAGCATGGAACCAAGTGTGGAATATGCACTACGTGATTTTGATGTAGTAAGGGAAGTTGTAGAGTGTGTAAAGTAATATCCAAAAAATTGTCTTTCTGTTTCCAGACGTGATTTTATAATATCTACACATGTAACGTCTGAGGCTTTGTTTTGTTGAATTGTTGATTTAAAGAATTCTAGTGGAAGAAATTTTACTACTTCCAGATTGTGTGCTTGTGGTTGTGATTCATGTGGTAATACAAGTGGTTGAATCAGTAATGGAGCATCCATTAATCCACCAATTCTATCTGAAAGAAATTGTCGTGAGAAATTTAGAAGACTGTCCATTAAGAGCATAATTGAATCAGCATCTCCATCTGCATCTCTTCTTTTAGCAGAATGCCAATTAGGGGTAGCAAAACAAACATGTGTTTCAGTATAACCAATTATCCTTCCAACAATACCTACAGATGTATGAGGTGCTAATCCAATTATTAGATGGCCAACTAATTCGTCTGTGTTTTTAACATTATAAAAAATAGATTTTTCATAAAATTTCTCTAAGATAGTATCAATGTATTTACATGTGGATACAAGATATCTTCCACTTTCATTTGGAATAATAATATCTTGCATTCGAAGTTCAACTATCTGATCTGGGTTTGTTAGTGGTTTTCCATCAATATCATGAGTATAACCTAGGCTGTGTAGTTTGTCAATAGATGTTCCAATCCATGATGGTTTGAATTGAGTGAGAGGAGAGTTTGTCGCATCAAAGCGTACAGTCCCATCTTTGAATACTGTAAGACCAAAATTTTGACGAACTAATCCTTTTTCCAGCGGTTCTGTAATTCTGTCTTGATTGATTAATTCCTTGACTCCTTTGAATGGTTCTTGAGCACGTAAACCTATTTTTTCTTGTGCTATCAACAATTTTTTTTTTAATGGAAAGGCTTGATGGGAGTGTGATGAAGCTTTTCGTTTACACTTTTCACAGTATGGATTATCAAGTTTATCACGGCAATTATTACACCGATAAATTACTGATGTCTTAGTTCCACATTTTGAGCATTTTATTCCAATTGATGGTTCATTACATTCACTACAATATCTGTTGAAAATATTAGTGAAGAAATTATCTTGTCTTGATGCTTTTAAGAGATCTCTGGTTGGACCTCCTTTATCATTAATTGGAAACAATACATGTGTTGGTGGTTTCATTTGTCTAGGAGCTGCTTTTTCAGGTCTTCCTATTCTAACCCCAATTGAAGTTGAGAATTTATTTTTAATTTCAATTCCAGATGATTTTGAGAGAATTTCTGGTGTGGATAGATCACTAATTTGTGGTTCATGTCTAAATAAAAGATTATAGAAAATTCTTGCTTCTTCTTTTTCAAGAATTATTTGGGTGTTATTCATCTTATGTGGAACTCCAAGTTTTTCAAGAATGTTTTTTACTTCAATAGAATATTCTACTGAGGTCTCATTGATTTTATTTGGATGTAGAATTTTTGAGAGTTCTTCAGGTGATATTTGATCCCAATAATACAGGTATTGTGGATGTAGTGGTATTTGAAAATCTAATGATATTTTCAATGCTTCATCTAAAGTGGGAATTTTGGTTAAGAATTGAGTTAGAAATTCATCTTCTGGAGCGTATTTTGTTAATTTTTCTTTCAATTCCTCAATCCAGAATTCTTCAACATATCCAGTAGGCACAAGTTGAGCATTATTTTCTAAGAAATCTCCAAATGAGATCAGGATGTCACCTAAATGAAGAATTTTTTCAATTTCGCCCTTAATTTCAATTCCATGCTTTACATCTTTTATTTTTACAACATTTCCATTTTTTAGTCGAACAATTGGTGTATCAATAGAATCAACGAAAGCTACAGTTGCACCCTTACCAGGTATGTCAATTTTTACTTGAGTACCAACAGCAATAGTATGATCTAAGATCTCAGCAATTATAGGATTAATTCCTACAGCTGCAAATCCTGTATTACAAGCTCTACCATATCTTAAACGAAATCCACCAAGTTTGTTAGGCATTGATAGAACGGATCTTCCTGTAATGACCTCACGCATTCTCTTAGCCGCTGCATCTTCCTGATTATCTCCTGTTTGAACTGCTCCTTTTAGATCTCCAAACCATTCCCAACCATCTAATTTGTATAGTTCAATTCTTTTAAGTAATTTTTTAGATCTTCCAATTAATCCGTCGTTTAGAACTCTTAATGCGCCGCCTCTAACTCTGTCTGTTTTAATACGAGTCATTCCTTTATGGTTTACAACTTCAAAAGGATCTGTGTCTACACCGTCTAATTCTACAGGTAAGTTTGATATTACATGTTCAATATCTTCATCTAAAATATGAAATTGGAAACTACTTGCTTCTCTTTCATAGATTCGAAGCTCTTCAACAAATCTACCAGTTTCATCATCAAAGCAATTTGCTTGATATTTTGATAAACCAACTGCTTTTCGCACATGATCAGCAATTAGTATTGTTACTGCTGATTCAGTTCCTCCTGCTGAACGCATTGGTCCAGCAATGGATACTGAAAGGTATTCACTACCATCTTTGTTTTTCTTTATCTTAACTTCACTAATTCCTTGTAATGGAGCAATTGTTACTCCTTCTGTAACTATAGCTAGACCTACTCTAACTGCCAAATCCAGTTTTTGTTCTAAAGTGGAATCAGTAAGTGAGTATTTACCTAATGCAATTTCTTTTGATAGAATTAATGCAGTTAGTTCTTTTCCATTGATTTTTAATAATTCTCGTAACGGTTCAGCAATATC
The DNA here is from genome assembly GCA_005798405.1 of Nitrosopumilaceae archaeon. Classification (GTDB taxonomy): domain Archaea; phylum Thermoproteota; class Nitrososphaeria; order Nitrososphaerales; family Nitrosopumilaceae; genus Nitrosarchaeum. The sequence goes on along the minus strand of SYJQ01000006.1, from coordinate 60,493 downwards.
AATATCATGCATTTTAGCAACCCGATCTGCCAAATCAAATGCAATTTTAGGCTCAATTATTCCTGAAGAATCTACTAAACTTGATTTTGCTAAGGCTGCATGCTCAAAAATTGTATAGGTGTCTTTTGAAAGATCAGAGTAATAATTGAGGTAATAATCTGGCATCTTAATACCACTAATACGAGAAATAGCATCATTTTCAGACATAATACTGTCTCCTATTACTTGCTTCTTTGAATTGCTTTTGCTATTTCGGCTAGTTTTTTAACACTTCCACCTTTCTCTAGAAATGTTCCAATAACTAAGGCATCTGCCCCTGCTTTGACCAGTTCTGTGGCAGTTTTAATATCTCTAATTCCGCCACCGACTATAAGAAATCCATTAAATGCTCTTCTTACAGTTTTTACCATCTCTGGTGTAACACTTGATTTTGCTCCAGAACCTGCTTCAAGGTAGACAAATCTCATTCCTAGAAATTGTGCTGCAAGAGCATACGCTGCAGCGATTTTTGGTTTTTCAAATGGAATTCCTCTAGCAGAACCTACAAACCATGCAGAAGTTCCATCACCAATGATCAAATAAGCTGTTGGTAAAGGTTCTAATCCAAATTTAAGAACACTTGGTGCTCCTAATGCTTGTGCTTGAGTAATGAAATATGGATTTTCTGAATTCATTAATGAACTAAAAAGAATTGCATCTGCGTCAGGCACAACTCCAGTGATGTTTCCAGGAAATAAGATGATTGGAATTTTGATGCCTTTTTTAATGCCCTTAACTACTGCGGCCATTTCAATTTGATCTGTTGCTGATGAACCGCCTATCAATATTGCAGATACACCTATCTTTTCGACATCTTGAGCAAGTTTTTGTGAAGATTCTAACTTTGATACTTCAGAATCAATTAATACAAACAATAATGCATTTTTCTTCTTCAGTTCAGATTTTAGGAATGATTCGACTTTATTTCCAGTCATAACAGAGGTTTGTAGATGACTCTTTAAAGTTTAATTGTAGTAAGGTATACAGATTTGTATAGCTATGACAGAGTTTGAAAGATCTAATTTTAATAACATTATACGTGAAATTATCAAAAAATCATTATTTACTGAACGACAAATTGAAATTATTTTAAATCAGAAAGATCTTCTAAACTCTAAATTTACAATAACAAAAGGTGCGTATTATAGACAAGTTGGTCAGTCTAGAGACAAATTAATAGCATTATTCTATTCAATCATACTTTTACGTGGTTTAGGCATACTTTTACCAGATGATATTGATGTGATATCAAAACTTTCTGAGCAAATACATGTGATAAATGAGAGTGATATATTCCCTGAAAGAGAAGATGAAGTCATCAATGTGATTGATAGATTGATACGCCAGGCATGTAATGTGTGATATAATCATTACAAATGTAAGAAGATGATTGAATTTTTTGTGATGTGAAGTGCGTTATTGTTAATCTAAAGTGTGAAATAATATTGTTCAATCACGATAAATCACAATAACGGATAATTTTTGTGATGTTAATAGAAATTCCTGAACCAGAGATGATTTTAGGTGTGATAGTTTCGTTTGTTATAGGTTTGGTAGGCTTGTATATCTACTACAAAATACGTCCATTTATCAAAACTAAGAGTGAGATGATAGATTCATCACAATTAGAGCGTTTAGAATACTATGAAAGACAGTTAATTGATATGAAAATACGTTTAGATGCTATGGAGATGCAGGATTTTGAACAAAAAACCGATCCTAACTTAGAATTAAAACAATTTCTAGAGAAATTAGCTAAAAATCAACAAATTATTGAAAAACCTGTTGTACCTCAAATAAAATCAGAGATTGTTAGTGATGATAAGCCTGTTCCAATTCATCGCATGCCTAATTTAGATCATAATAATGCTACAGATTATGTGTTGCATCTAATCACAGATAAAGCTATGACATCACGTGATATACAAATCACATTAAAACGAAGTAGAGAGCATACTTCAAGATTAATGAAGAAATTATTTGAAGATGGGTATGTTCAAAGGAATACAAATACAAAACCATATACCTATTCAATCACAAAGAAAGGAAAGGAAAAGATAGAGATTATAGAATCTAATTCTATAATTGCATGATTAACTCCTGATAATCATAAGATTAGTTTTAGTTTGTTTTAGTAAAAAAATAGTAATTGAGTGTAAATTTATTATATTTTATAAAAATATAAAAACATTAAATTATATATATTATTAAATTATAATAGTATTATGTCAGTACAAGAAAATGAGGTACTAGTAAAAATTACATCTGCCGGAACAATTTCCATTCCAAAACAATTTCGAAAATATATGGATATACAGAAAGGAGAATATGTGAAGATAATCTTAGGCAAAGATCGACTTATAGTTCGAAAAATTATAATTTCTTGACTTATTGTTGTTTTTGACTTAGTTTTATGGTTTGATATGTCCATTCACGACCGGTTCTAATTCTATCAATCTTACCTTTAGTAGAGAATCTGGACAAATATGTAGAGATTATACTTAGTTTAACAGGCTCATTGTATTCATCTTCATATTTTTCAAGTATGTTTGTAGAGGTAAATTTTCCCATTGGGAAGAACTTATCTACAATATGCCATATTTTTGAGCCTATTGAATCCATATTGGTGGGTTCTTGTTCTTCTATATTCATCAAATCCATCATTTCAAAGATTTTTAGAACCTTTTCACGAGTAACATTACCCTCTAATTTGATGTCATATCGTGCTCCATCTGCATCTTCCATATCAATTCTAATGCGTTTCTTGGCCATCTTTGAGATCTATGAGGATCTAATGTTAACAGTTCAAGTGATCCCAGAATATTTGTTAACTAAGAGGTTTGTTAACATTGACTGCCTAGGCCATGTGTAGATGGTTTTTCGTTATTAACAATATCAAAATTTTAATTCAATATTAAACCCCCTATATCATGCCTGGAGTGGAAACAAAGGGGTTTGTTTTAGGATATTCACATTGTTAACATCAATCTTAACGCCTGGAATGGAAATAAAGGGGTCAAAATGACCTTTTTAGGGATTTTTTTAACATGATATTAACAATTTGTTAATGAAAAATCTAATTAGAATTAACCCACACACCTATCTTTCCACTCTATCTTTTTCTTTAATTTTTTTTATTGAAAATCTAAAATCTAACTAAAAATAATTAATTACAAACTAAACTAGAATAACTATTCTCTTCTTTACTCTCCAAATTAAGATATGATTATGTTACTATTGAGTAGAAACATAGGTGTGTGAGTATGTCTGACCCAATTGATAGATTACTTGATGCAGCTGAATCTGGCAAAGCTATAATAAAAAACAGAGACATTCTTCATTTTACATATATTCCTGACATTATCCAACATAGAACTACTGAACAAGAACAAGTAACACAATCATTACTTCCAATTCTCAAACAATCAAGACCTTCAAACCTATTAGTATATGGTAAACCTGGAACTGGAAAAACTCTCGTAGTTAAGAAAGTAATTAATAAAATTCAAGACAGGGTAGAAAAATCAAAATTTCCAATTAAACTAATTTATTCAAACTCCAAAGAAGAAACAACACTTTATGGACTATTGGTAAGTTTTGGAAGACAATTAGGCTTAACTGACAAAGAATTACCCAGTACAGGTCTTGCGATTAGTGAGGTATTCAAAAGAATATTGATTTGTATAGATGAATCTAAAATAAATGCCATTTTTGTTATTGATGAAATTGATTATCTTGCACAATTAATTTCAAAAACAGGTAAAGATATCTTATATCAACTAACCAGAGCAAATGAGCGTCTAAAACAAGGCTCATTGACTTTGGTAGGAATTTCAAATGATCTTACATTTAAGGAAAAACTAGATCCTAGAGTAATTAGTAGTCTAGGCGAAGAAGAGATAGTTTTTACAAATTATGATGTAGAGCAAATTAAAAAAATACTAGAAGAGCGAATTAAAGAGGCATTTATCCCTAATTCAGTGGAGGAGCCAGCCTTGAACCTCTGCGCAGCCTTAGCCGGTGGTGAACACGGTGATGCTAGGAGAGCAATTGATCTAATTCGTGTTGCAGGAGAAATTGCCGAAAGGCAACAATCAGATAAAGTTACAAAAGATCATGTAAGAGAAGCATCTCTAAAAATTGAAGAAAATAAAGAAGAAACATCTCTAAAATCATACCCACTTCATGAAAAACTTGTTATTCTTGCAATAATGAAGGCAGGAGGATCATCTACAGGTGAGATTTATTCATCATACAAAGGATTGTGCAAAGCAGTAGGACGAGATGAATTAACACAAAGACGAATTACTCAAATGCTTAGTGAAATTGAATTATCTGGAATAATCACTGGAAGACTAATTCATCAGGGAATACATGGAAGGACAAAAAAATACAAACTTACAATCTCGCCTGAAATGATAAAAAAATCCTTTAAAGATGATCTAACTTTGCAGGATATTGTTTAATTTATTAGAATTGTAATTTTCATGATAAACCTTGAAAGTCTTCAAATTTACCATAAGTGCTATCCCTGGATTAGGAGTCATTCCAACACTAGCTTGAAATGGAGTCTGTTTTTGCCAAGAACCAGAATTTAACAAAAGAATTCCTTTGTACATATCTAGTTCTGCTCTATGAACATGACCAACATGGAAAATATCTGGAATCTCATCAATTACCATCAAATCTTCCATTTCAGGCGCAATTGGGGTTTGACTACCATAAATAGGACTAAGGTGTCTTGCTCTAAGAAGATGCTTCATTACATTCGTAGGTTTATCATAACTTAGACCAGGTGTAGTTTTTACAATATCATCAATGCTTTGACCATGAAACATCATTACCTTTACCCCATTCAAAGAAATGACGGCTGGATTTCCAACCATAAACACATTCTCTTTTTCCCATAATCCTAAATTGTATTTTTTTGGAATAGCTGGTTGTGGTAATGCCCTGCGTCCAGGATCATGATTTCCTGGCATGATGAATATTTTGATATAATTAGGAATTCTATTTAGAAGACTTTCAACTTTTTTTAATTGCTCTTCAATGGTTTGACATACTAATTCTTTGTCTTGATTTGGATAAATTCCCACACCATCTACCAAATCCCCACAAATCAATACAAAACGAATTTTCCTTGCTATTGGGTCAGGACTGGATAACCATGATACAAATTCACTAAATTCATCTTCCATGAAGTACTTACTTCCAATATGCAGATCTGAAAGAAAAACTGCATATGTTTCCGTTTCTGACCTATTTGAGGCTTGATCAGGAATATCTGGCGAAATCAAATCTTTTATGATATACCCGGCATTTTTTCCAAAACCTATTCGTGCCATAATGAATTGATCGCTTAATAATGAGCCTGCAGTTTTTTGCAATTCAACATCAAAAACAATCCCCTCAAATGAACCTGAGGGATCTTCCAAAACTAATTTTGTTATATTTCTCTCAGTACTTCTGGTGGTAACAAGACCACAAACATACATGTCATCATCAGATTTTACAGTTTTGATAGAAGCAATTGACTTTAACATTCTTGATTCAGGTCTATCGGAGATTATTCGTTTTAGTTTGTTAAAACGACTTGAGAAAAGAGCGTTATACCCTTTTACTCCCTCCCCAGTAGTAATTTTCAAAGTTGGATCAAAAATTATCTTATGATCATTTTGTAAAGTTTGGTCTTCTTTAATTCCTAAATAAACTTCTAAATCATCTTGATTAATTTGAAATAATTTTTGCTTTGTTTTCTCACGAACAATTTCTTTAATTATTTTTTCTAGTTTTTTCACATCAATATTCTCTAAAAACTTGAATGCATTAGGATGAATTTGAAACCCTTTATTCAAAGCATAATTCAAAGCAATGGTTAGTTCCTTCTTCATCATCAAAGAATGTTTTTTGGTTTAATTAAATCTGCGCCTATACCCAACCCTCAAATATTGTTTCTAGTAAAAGATAACATGTCCAAGATTAGAATAATCACATTTTTCATATTTATGGGATTATTTGCAGCAACTTATCAAATTGGCTCAATGTCTGAAGTCAGTGAAGAAGACGCAAATACATTCATGGCAGAATTTGAAAAATTAGTTGCAGATATTGACGCAATAGGAATTTTTCTACATAACTCATCCATATCATTACCAATGTTTATTCCAGGATTTGGAATCGCATGGGGATTGTTCTCAGCTTGGTCTACTGGTTTTGCTTTTTCAGCAATCGTCTCAATTACACCAGAATTAGCAAAAGTCCCACCACTTGCACTTCTCTTTCTTTCGCCTTTTGGAATCATGGAACTTACTGCATACTCTATAGCAACATCTAGAAGTTTCATGTTAATTAGAGAAATATCTAAAAAAACCAATCTAATCCCATTTCTCAAACCTACAATTATGGAAATTGGAATAGTAATTGGCCTACTTTTAGCAGGAGGATACTTGGAAGATTATATGATCAAACTAGTTCAAGAAGAGGGTATTGGTCTACCCGGTTTCTAATTACATGAAAAACCCAGGGATTTGCCTAATCAGTCTAAAATAATTTAGTAGTAAATTATAAACCAAATAATATGAAAAATCTAGTATGAATATCACTTTTACAGTATCACTACTATTACTTGTTTTTTCAGGATTTGCCTTTAGTGATTCTTTTGCAGTAATTTCTCCAAACAGTGCTTTTACTCTGGAAGGATCTGGATATGCAGTAACAGAAGATTTGATAAAAATTTCTGAAATTGATTTAGCATTATCTACACAAAAACAAACTGGAAGCAGTATCACATCTACAATTGAGGATGGATTCATTATTTTAGATGCTGAAGATTTCTTAGCCACTGAGTTAGGAGTGACAGTATTACGAGAAGGCAAATACATTAGAGTTGATGGTATTGTTGAAAGTGATACTGGTGAAAAAGCATCAGTTAGATTTTTTGGAAGAATAGTTGAAGAAAGTAAGAGTGCTTCAGTCTATGTATTTACAGGAAGAATAACAACTGATGACAATGATTACAAAATAATCTATACAGCAAAACTATCTGAACTATCAAAAATTAAGATTACACCAACAGAATCTAAAGCAGATGAAAAAATTATAATCCATATTGCTAAAGATTCATCTACTCAAGGTATAGGTACATACATTGATCTTGCAGGAAAAAGACAACATGCATCAGAAATTCAAAGTTCCACTGATTTATTAAGATTCAGATATTTTTCTCAAGATAGAATTTCAGTTGAGCCAGGAACAACAATTACTATTGTAAATGATGACATAGTATCACATAGTATTCTCAGTGGACAAAAACTAAGTGATCGTTATATTCAATATGCAGCTGATGGTAGAATTTCAACTGGTGAAATATTACCCGGTAAATCAATTAACATTACATTTGATGAAGCTGGATTCTATAGATTATATGATCCAGATTACCAATGGATGGAAATCATATCTTATGTATTTCCAAATATTGAGGGTAATGTGATTCTTGGACAAGGAAAAAACTTGGGCAACTAGAGTTTCCACTGCCACTTGTAATTCATATATGAATCCAAAATTGATTGATTGAAAACCATTACAGATAAATCAGAAAACTCTTTACTTTCCAAACCTTTCACAGTTCCAACAAAACAAGTTTCATTTTCTGTGGTTAGTGCTTCAAAAACATGAACTTTCATATCACTTGTATCAAAACCATTATTTTTTAGATATATTGCAATCTCAGATGGCATAAAATGCTTGTCAGGTTGTTTGGGCCATGGTCTTGGAACTAAAATTACACTATATCCATCAATCAACGCTTTTTGCAATTCTAATTTCTTTTCTTCAATTGAAGTTGTTACATGCATTGTGATTACTTTAGATTTATCAAGTGGCACTCTTGCTCTTGATGCAGCAACTTGAATTGAACTTATTCCTGGAATTATTTCTACCTCACCAAAAATCTCAATTAATCTATCTACAACTTCAGATTCTGAAAAATTAACATCACCTGTAAATGGAATAACTAAAGAACGATTACCTAATTCTGAAAGAATTTTTTGATATGATTCCTCTTGATTATTCATAGTAATTTCATAAATTTCTTTACCTCCAAGCAAATCTTCAATTGTTTTTAACGTGTACTTGTAACCAATTACTACCTCACAATTCTCTATCACTTCTCTTACAATTTCAGTAACATATTTTGGAGAACCCGGTCCTACACCCACAGCATAAATTTTTCCCAATTTTACTTTGTAAATTTTTGCCTACCTTTAATATATTGCACAAAAGGTTCCCAATCTACCTTCATGTACTTTGTAGGCTCTTTTACTGGATATTTTACCCAATCCTGAGCAATTGAATATTGATATTTTTGTCGTTTGCCGTCCTTTTCATATTCTATTAACAAGATGCTACCCCACTCCTTTTCCTCATGAGAGATATTCAAAATATCATCAAATGACAATTGTGTGTTTTTCTCATTTTCCATATCTTCCATTAAATTAGTTTCTTCATAACCATCATGACGAATCATAGTGTTTTTTGATTTTAAGAAATTAATAACTTGTCTTTGTCTAATAGATTGCCACCACCTCATTTTAGCCTCTGTTTTATGTACAAACATCAAATGTTTATCAGTTAAAACTAACATACCTTCTCTTCCACCTATGGAAAAGAATTTTTTTGGTTCTCTCCACACTGAAACCAAATGTGCTTGAATTTTTTCATCAGGTTGCATAATGATTTATTATTTTATCTTGTTAAAAACTAATACAATTAGCTTTTAAGTAAGATATTATCAAAAAATTTATTGAAAAAAATTCTTATTATCATATCCATTTCATTACTTTTAATTAATTTAGGAAATCAATCATTTGCACAATCTGATGATAAGTTAGTAATTTTACATACTAATCTTGGAGAAATTACGATGGAATTTTTTCCTAATGACGCTCCAAACCATGTTACCAATTTTATTAAATTAGCTGAAGATGGATTCTATGATGGTACTATATTTCATAGAATAATTCCAGGATTTATGATTCAAGGTGGAGATCCAAACACAAAAGATGGAGATAAGAGTAATTGGGGAACCGGAGGACCAGGAAATTTTGTAAATGCTGAATTTAATTCAATAAAACATAATCGTGGAATTGTTTCTATGGCAAGATCAGCTGATCCAAACAGTGCTGGTTCACAATTTTTCATAGTTCATAAGGATTCAAACTTTCTTGATGGACAATATACTGTATTTGGTAGAATTGTAACACAAGATAGTTTTGAAACACTTGACAAAATTGCTTCAGTTCAAACAGGAGATAAAGACATTCCAATAGATATTGAACAAGTAAAAATTACAAAAGTTAAAGTTGTAAATCGTTCTGACTTATCTGATTTACTTGATCTATCAGATCCTGAAAGAACAACTACTCCAACTATAAGTTCTTCAGGGAGTCAGCTTTATGAAGACAAAGCGTTAGATATTGAATTTAAGGTACCAGAAGGCTGGTTATTACAACAACCAGAAAAAACCAACGAAAATTCTCCAGACGTAGTTGCTGTAGGTCCCAAAATTGGACTTATTAACCCGGTAATTTCTTTGACCATTTCTCATACAAATAGTAGAACCCTTGATGATTTGATTAAAGAAAAAGATGAATTTCTAAAAAAGGCACTTACATCAGGTAATTTGGAAATTATTTCTCAAGAAAAATCAACAATCAATGAAAAACAGGCATATGTTACTAATGCAAGAGGTTTTTTCCAAAGTAATGGAACATCATATGATGTACAATTTAGGGAAGTAATCATTTCAACTCCTGAAAAATTTTATACTTTTGCATATAGTAATGAAGTAGATAATTTTAATGATCAAATAACTAGATTTGAAGATTCTGTTAATTCATTTAAAATATTATCTGAACCAACTCAGGAAACAAAATCTACAGATTTTTCAGGTAAAACTGAAGAAGGTGGTGGTTGTCTAATTGCTACTGCAACATTTGGCTCTGAACTTGCCCCACAAGTACAACAACTACGAGAGCTAAGAGACAATTCTCTATTGCAAACAACTTCAGGTACTTCATTTATGACTGGATTCAACCAATTTTATTATTCATTTAGTCCCACAATTGCAGATTGGGAAAGAGAAAATCCAACATTCAAAGAAGTGGTAAAGATTGCAATAACTCCAATGCTTTCAACTCTTTCAATTATGACATTGGCTGAAGATGGTTCTGAAGCTGAAGTATTAGGACTAGGTCTTTCTGTAATTGCATTAAACATTGGAATGTATTTTGTAGCTCCTACTATGATAATTCATAGAATAAGAAAATAACTACCAAACATCATCTACTTCATCAAGAACTTTGTATTCTTTTTCTGTCTCACGTTTAACGAGTTTCAGTCTAGAAATATCTCTGTCAAATAGTAAATCAATTGTCCAGTCTAGGAAAACCCTCACTCTTTTATCTGGTAATGCAATTTTTGAAAGGTATACATTTCTCCAAATAAGCCAGGCTAAAAATCCTGAGATATTCATTCCTAGAAATGTAGCAATACCAGTTCTTTTTCCAATTATTGCCATTTGTCCCTTAGAGTGATATTCGAATTTTCTCTTCTCTGAATTTTTAATTAATGCATTCAAATTATGAGCTGCGATTTTAGCTTGTGCTTCCGCAATTTGTGCAGTTGGTGCAAACGGTCTATTTGTTTGAGGATCCATAAACAATGCACAATCACCAATTGCAAAAACTCCTGAAAATTCTGGAACTTCAAGAAAATCATTTACAATAACTTTACCTTTATCCGTTTTGAACATTGACCTCTTAATTGTATTAACAGGTGTTACGCCCGCAGTCCAAATTAATGTTTTAGTCCTAATTACATCCATCTTTGCTTCATCCACAGAATTTTTTGTATTCTCGTCTAATGATTTTACAATAACCTCTGTTCCATCAAAACTCGTAACCGCTGTTTTTAGTTTGATATCAATTCCTCTTTTTATCATTTTTTCTTTTGCAAATTCTGCCAATTTTTCATTAAAGCCAGGAAGAATCATTGGGAGAGCTTCTAAAACTATTACACGAATATCGTCTTTGTGAATTGTAGGATAATATTTTGTTGCATCTAATAGAAGATCCATTAATTCTCCCGCCGTCTCAATTCCTGCAAAACCTCCTCCCACTACAACAAATGTCAAAAAACTATTTCGAAGAATAGGATCTGTCTCATTCTCAGCTTGTTCAAGCATATCTACTACTCTATTTCTTAGCATCACTGCATCATTGAGAGTTTTCATTGTGTAAGCATTCTTTTCAACATCCGCCATTCCAAAAAAGTTAGTTTCACTACCCAACGCAACCACCAAATAATCATAATGAATTGAAACACCTCTTTTTTCACCCGTACCCCACAATGTCACGAGTTTTCCAAAAGGATCCACATTTTTTATTCTACCCTCATAAAATTTCGTCTTTTTACAAATTGCCCTTATAGGCATTACAATATGTCTTGTTTCAATCATCCCTGATGCTACCTGAGGCAACATTGGAGTAAATAATAGAAAATTATCCTCACTTATCATTACCAACTCAATTTCCGAATTATTTCCAAAATACGACTCTAATTGTCTGGCACATTCCACTCCTGCAAAACCTCCTCCCAAAATGACTATTTTCTTCTTATTTCTGGCCAATTACATTATACCCATAAAATAACTGAATATATCCTATGAGATCAATTTTCTCAATAAACCATAAATAAATTCTGAATTTATCAAATTCTGACTATGTCTGAATGAAGTATTTCATATGCTCTAGAAGCATCACTTTCATTTAGAATTATGATTATGCTATCTTGACTGAAAAATGCATTTACAAGTTCTATTCCATTCCCATGTAAAATTTCAGCAACATAAGATACAACATCTGATTGGTTTTGATTTATTGGAATTGAAATTCTAATCTTTGCAAGACCTGTACTAAACATACTTTCTCTATTTGGTATGTTTTCAAAGATTTGTCTAATACTTTCCATATCCTCTGTAAGAAATCTAAATGAATCTGATAACCTAAAAAATTCATAATTGCTAGTAATTTTTGAAAATTTATCTAAAATTGATACCGTATCCATCTCTGCAAAATCTTTTGTTGAAAATTTGATATCCATCATTCCATCAGTCAATGCAAGTCTTGCATTTTTCAAAACAGATTCTTCTTTGATACTCTCTTTTGTTTCAAATGAATCTGCATATCGTTTAATGGCTACTACAATTGTATTGAGATTTACAGCACTACCCAACATCTTTTCAATTTCTGGTTGCATCTTTACTGCCAACGCTGTATAGTTAATCAAATCCATCTTCATACAATCATAAATTGAACGATTTCTCGTAACAATTTCCCTGACTATTTCAGGAATAGACATACTGGTAATTCTCATTAAATGTAATTGTACAATGTCAGTTATAATAGCATTATGTAATAAATTACATAAATTGACGTAATACTTATATTATGTAATATACATTACATATGACAGATAAATATGACAATGTTTGATGATGAATTCGATAGGATCTTCAAGAGAATGTCAGGCTCTTTTTTTGATATAGATGACATATTTGAAGAATTCAAGGAAAATGGCTCCAACTCTGGTCCATTTTATTATGGTTACACCATGACTGTTGGTCCTAATGGAAAACCTATGGTAAAGGAATATGGAAATGTGAAACCAGGATTACTTCCATCATCTAATACTAGAGAACCAATTGTAGATGCAATTGTAGATGAAAAAGAAAAACTGGTAAAACTTGTAGCTGAGATACCAGGAGTTGAAAAAACAGACGTTAAAATTCTTGTACAAGACAAATCTGTAGATATCTCTGCAGAACATGGTGAAAAGAAATATCATGTAAAAGTTCCAATCAAACACAAAGTTGATGAAAACTCTGCAAAAGCTTCTTACAAAAACGGAATTCTTGAACTAATCTTCAAGTTAATTGAAGATGAGAAACCAAAAGGCAAAAAGGTGGAGGTCGAATAAACCCCACTAATTTTTATGGAGAAAAAAAATGACTGAAATTATTTTAAAAGTTATTGAAATCCCACAACAACATGTGGGAAGAGGGAGAGCCATAGTTGATCCTAAAATAATTGAAGATACTAAATGGAAACCAGGACAAATTTTAGAATTAACACACAACAAAAAAACACATGTAAAACTTTGGCCTGGTTCTCCTGAGGAATACGGTGCAGGTACTATCAAAATAGATGGAATGACTAGACAAAATATTGGAGCTGGAATCGGTGATCAAATTTCTATAAAATCTGTAGAAGCTGCTGATGCTGAACAAATTATTTTATCCCCAACTGAGAAATTATCTATTGATGAAGAACAACTACATGATGTGATGATTACAAATTTCCAAAACCATGTTTTTACTGTTCATGACTCAATCCAACTACCAACTCAAATGGGTGGAAAAATACAATTTATTGTAACCAATACAAAACCATCAAAACCAGTAATTGTTACTGAAAGAACAATATTCAAACTTGGTCCTATGACAAAAGCAGTTGATTCAACTATTCCACGAATCACATATGATGAATTAGGAGGTTTGAAAAACGAAGTTCAGAAAATTCGGGAGATGGTAGAATTACCCATGAGACATCCTGAATTATTTGAGAAAATAGGCGTGGAAGCACCAAAAGGCGTGTTATTATACGGTCCACCTGGAACTGGAAAAACTCTCTTGGCAAAAGCAGTTGCTGGTGAAACTAGTGCTCATTTTATCTCACTTAGCGGACCTGAAATTATGGGAAAATATTATGGAGAAAGTGAAGAAAGAATCAGAGAGATTTTCAAACAAGCAGAAGAAAATTCTCCAAGCATTGTATTCATTGATGAAATTGATTCAATTGCCCCAAAACGAGATGAAGTTTCTGGAGAAGTTGAAAAAAGAATTGTTTCTCAACTTTTAACACTAATGGATGGTATGAAAAGCAGAGGTAAAGTTGTAGTGATTGCAGCTACTAATAGACCAGATTCAATTGATCCTGCTTTAAGAAGACCTGGAAGAATTGATAGAGAAATCGAAATTGGAATACCTGACGATGATGGACGATATGACATTCTATCAATTCATACACGTGGAATGCCAATTGATGAAAAAGTAGATCTTAAACAAATCGCAAAAATAACCCATGGATTTGTAGGAGCTGATCTTGAAATACTATCCAAAGAAGCAGCTATGCGATCTTTACGAAGAATTTTGCCTGAAATTAATCTTAGTGAAGAGAAAGTTTCCACAGAAATTCTTCAAAAAATTAAGATTACAAGTGAAGACTTTAGAGATGCATTAAAAGAAGTTAGACCAAGTGCATTACGCGAAGTTCAAGTACAAATTCCAAATGTTAGTTGGGATGATGTTGGTGGTCTTGATGAATTAAAAGAAGAACTACGTGAAGCTGTAGAATGGCCAATTAAACACAAAGAAGCTTTTGAATATGTTAATGTTGAAGCACCAAAGGGAATATTACTTCATGGTCCACCTGGAACTGGAAAAACAATGATTGCAAAAGCATTGGCAACAATGACTGATTCTAATTTTATCAGTATTAAAGGTCCAGAATTACTCTCAAAGTGGGTAGGTGAATCTGAAAAAGGAGTAAGAGAAATTTTCAGAAAAGCTCGTCAGGCAGCACCATGTATAATATTTCTTGATGAAGTAGATGCACTTGTACCAAGAAGAGGTAGTGATGATTCAGGATCACATGTAACAGAAAATGTTGTATCTCAAATTCTTACTGAAATAGATGGACTGGAGGAATTACACAATGTCTTGATAATTGGTGCTACAAACAGACTAGATATTGTTGATGAGGCATTACTCAGACCTGGAAGATTTGATAGAATTATTGAGGTTCCAAATCCAGATTCTAAAGGAAGAGAACAGATATTCAGAATTCATTCCAAAAAGAAACCACTAGCAAAAGATGTAGACATAACAAAAATTGTTGAATTAACAAGTGGATTTAGTGGTGCTGAGATGGCTGCTATAGCAAACAGAGCCGCAATTCTTGCCTTGAAAAGACATGTTAGCGCAAAATCCGAAAATGTCAAAGACATCAAAATAACACACCAAGATCTGCTAGACTCAATCGATAAAATTAAGCCTAGAAAAAAAGAGACGCCCATGATCCAATCCATAAAATAGTCTAAATACTAAGAGGATAACCACAAATTATGAAACTCTATCTTGATTTTGAGCCATGCAAAGAATGTAACACTATGATGAATGAACTTAGTAGTCCTGAAATGTTATTTGCAGACGCAAAGAAAAGAGCTGATGAATCTGCAAAATTTTTACGACATCTCACATATAATCACAATGAAGTGGTACAAGCTGTAATGGAGGATCTACCTAAACAAAAAAGAGATCAAGAATTTGATTTCTTTAAATAATTTTATTTACTATTTTTCTATTATCATTCTTTGAAATCAATAATCATATTCATATACAAAAAATCAATTTAATAATGTTAGATTATAAAATGAAGAAAAATATTATTTTTAGTTTAAGCTTTTTACTTTCATCACTACTTTTTACTCAATCTATCTTGGCTCAGGAAATTGAACAAGAACCAAAACCTCCACAAATACCTGAACCGTCACCCACACCAAAACCAATAAAATCACCCACACCAGAGCCAATACCTGCACCATTTCCTGAAGAATCTAACTCTGAAAAGATACAGAGACTTACTGAAGAAAATAATAAACTAAAGGAACAAAATTCAAATTTAGAAACAAAAATTGTTGAATTAACTAATCTAACAGAAAATCTTCACAAAATAATTATGGAACAAATTAAAGTAATTATGAATTTAGTATCTAAACTTAAAATGGTTGTATTTGATAAATCATTTTCATCAACGATTGATTTCTAGATACAGATCTAATGACCAGATCTAATATGAAAATTAAAACAACACTGACATTCTTTTTTAATACATTCTAAATCAGTGTTATGGCTACATATTCCACATTCACAGTGAATTAATTTTACACTCATTTTATTATTCTGTAATTTTGAGTGTTTTTTTAATTAATACCACTCTATTTCTTATGGTGACATCACTAACCCCAGATTCCTTTGAAAACTTTTTTTGACTGATTTTTTCTCCATTAATCATACATGCAATATACAAAGAAGCAGCCGCTTGAGCTACAGGATGCTTTCCTGCAGTAATTTCTTCAGTTTCACAACGTTTTAGGATATCATATGCATCTCGCTTTGTTTTTTCTTTTAGATTCATGTTATTTGAAATCTTAGAAATAAATGATGAAGTGTCATATTGATTTAGCTTTAATCCAAGTTTTTTGATAATTGTTCTCAAATCTCTAGATAGAATTCTTCTTTCAATGTTTCCTGCATTAGCAATATCATCTAATGTTCTAGGTATGTTATTCTCTCTACATGCAGCATATAATGATGCAGAAACTAGAGAAGCCATAGTTCTACCTCTTGTAAGTTTTGCACTAACTATTTTTCTGTAAATATAGGCTGCATTTTCAACTACATTATCAGGTATTCCTAGTTTTGTTTTTATGCCATTCAATAAAGTGAAAGCTTTGCTTAATGTTGCAGTTGATCTTGATTTACTTCTCTGGTCCCATGTACGAAGTCTATTAAATTCATATTTTGTTTTACTTGATAAAGCATTACCTGAAGAATCTCTATCTGCACCAATTATAGTTGATAATCCTTTATCATGCATTGTTAATGACATTGCAGGACCGGTCCTTGCTGATTTCATAAAATCTTCCTGACTGTAACCGTTACTTTCATGCGAAATATCAGCTATGTTTTGCACTAAAACAAGACCGCATCCCCCACAAAACATTTCTCCTCTCTCCGAATCTGTTATTATGGGATAGGTTTTGCAAGTATCTAGTTGACACTTTACATCATATTCATTTGAATAATTTTCTAACACTACTAACGCGTAGATATATCATTACTACAATAAAAATAAATTGAAACAGGTAATTTTATAACTAATATTGGATTTTGATTACTAAAAATTCCTCTAGCTTTGCTTGGAGTTATTTTTAATTGATGTAGAAATCACATTGTAATAAATGTTAATTTATTAAATAAAATCTAAATAAAATTAATCTATTCTTTTCGAATAGATTCTAAAGAGTGACCACGATTAACAATCATCTGTGTAATTGCTTCACTTGTGTACTCTATTCCATGCTCTTCTGCAAAATGCTCTCTTAGTTTTTCAAGCAATGCAAAATTCTTTGCTCCGTCTAAAACAAAGTCGCATTCAAACCCATAATCTTGACATCGTAATTTAAGCGTCATTCATTATGCAAAAATATCTAACATATAAAAATCATAAGTTTTATGTTCAAAATGAGAACACTGCCTTACTTTAGCCGTTAATCTCATGACAAACACAAGATTATCCATAGATTAGTGGAAAATCACTAATGACTATAATAAATGGTTAATCAACTGTATGGACTATATTGTTTGTATACTTTGATAACTGATTCATGATACATTTTTCTAATATCTTCATCTGTTGATATAGCAAGCTGATTTACAAGATCAGTAGCAGTAATAATTCCTATTACTTTATCATCTTCAATAACTGGTAATTTGCGAATGCCTCTAGTATACATTAGATCAGCAACCATCCATACTGATTCATCTGGACTTATTCCTATTAGAGGAGTTGACATAATCTGTTTTACTGAAGTTGTAATCTGATAAGCATGAGCTACAATCTTTACTGCAAAATCCCTATCAGTGATAATTCCAACAGGAGTATTATTTTCCATTACTATGACTGCACCAACTTTTACATCTTCCATCATTTTTGCTGCTTCATTTACAGTAATTGATGAATCTACTGCAATTACCGATTTAGTCATAACATCTCTAACTGTAATTTTTGCTGCATCAGTCATTTTCAAATAAATATTGAATTTTCTGTATATTAGTGGCTTTGCATAATCTCATTGTTGAAAATCAAATCCGAGAATGCTATAGTATATCTTAAATTTAGTTCTTTTATGAATTAATTATGCAAAACATAAGGAAAATCCTTGTACCTATGGATGGTTCCAAAAATTCTATGAGAGGACTAGATGAAGCAATTTATCTTGCAAGACAATGTCATGCAACAATTACCGGTTTGTATGTAATTCCATTGGCCAAATCTGTAACAGACTCACAAATTTCATCCTTAGAAAAATACCTACTTAACAATGCATCAAAATTCATGTTAAAGGCAAAAACACGTGCTGCACAAAACGGTATTCTTTTTGATGATGACATAATTTATGGTGATGAAGGACCAAAAATCATAAACTACGCAAACAACAAATCATATGATATTATTGTAATAGGCTCAAGAGGAATTGGTTCTATTAAAGAGACTTTTCTTGGAAGTACTTCGAACTATGTTTTACATAAATCAAAAGTTCCTGTTTTAATAGTAAAATAGCTACTTTTTCATATCTAATAATTTCTTTGTATGAAAATAAGGATCTCATTTATTAGAAGAAAATTTTAGATACTGATATGGCACATACGTTCGTAAAAGATGTAATGATTAGTGATTTGGCTACATTGGATATATCTACTTCAATCAGAGATGCTGCTAAACTGATGGACGAAAAAGAAATCGGTTGTATCATTGTAACTAAAAATCAATTACCAATAGGTATTTTGACAGAAAGAGATTTTGTTAAACGAATAGCAGCTAAAGAAAAACCATTAACTGCTTCATTAGAAGAAGTAATGTCTACACCGTTAATTGAAATTGATCCAAATGAAACAGTTTGGGAAGCTGCACAAATCATGAAAACAAAAAATATTCATAAACTTCCTGTTAAAAAAGACAATAAAATTATTGGTATAGTGACAACCACAGATTTGGTAAAAATTTGTAGCATTGGCTCTGATTCTGAAATGAGAAGAATATGTGATCAGATAATTACTAGAATGCAAAATGAATAAATTGTAAATATGGTTTTTTCTTATCATGTCATTAAATTTGAAACCATCTCATTTTTACAAGGTACACATTGGTCTCAATCAGTAGGAGATAAGGGAATACTATACAAATCTCTTAAAGATCCTTATTCAAAATTGATAATTCAATCATCTGATAATTCCGAAAAACTATTTCATATTCCTAAAGACAGGACAGTAATTGTTGTAAACAAAGTTGTCCATTTTCTAGGCGAATTAGTTTAAAACTTATCTAACTAACAATACTGGACATTTAGCTTGTTCTGAAACTCTTCTACTGACACTTCCTAACGTCTTTAGTTTTCCAATTCCATGCAAACCAAGACTACCAATTACAATTAATGAAATTCTCTTATTTTCTGCAAAACTCAAAATTTCATTTGCAACATTACCATGTGCAATGCTGTATGATGCAGAAATTCCTTTTGTACTGCATCTTTTGACAGCCACTTTTAGCATTTTTTCTGTATCTGTTCTAACTAATTTGGCCCATTTTTTCATGGTCTCTTTTTCTGATTTCCCCCTAGTCAATCCTAACAATCCACCAGGAGATGGAATGTAATCTAAATAAACAACAGAAAATAGAAAAATCTCTGAATCAAGATTATGTGCAAGTTCCATAGCTCTAGTTAATGCCTTTTCTGAATATTTAGATCCATCATATGGAACAAGAATTCTAGTTAACATTTTTGAAAACATCATAATCACTACTTTATGACTAATACGGGAATTTTTGATTTATGAACTATATCTTTTGCAACACTACCCAAAAAAACTTCTTTCAATCCACTTTGACCTCTTGAACCAATAACAATAATGTCAAATTCTTTATTTCTAGCCATGTCATCAATTTCTATAGTAGGACTTCCAAACACTATTTTAGATTTAAATACAATTCCTCTTTGTGCACATATTGTCTTTGCCGTTTCCATAAATTTTTTAGCTGATTTAGTAAGGTGAATTTGATATGGCATTATAGAATCAGTAAAGTTTCTTGGATATATGGGAATTACATACAAACCGGTAATTGTTGCATGACATTGTCTTGCAAGATAAATTGCTTCATCTAGTCCTCTCATAGAATTTTTGGAACCATCCATAGGTACAAGGATTTTCCTTATGTTTTTTCTAATCATTTACAATCAATCCAAACTTTTATGATTTAACACCAAATTAAGATTATCAATCATAATAATCAAACTAGAACAATCTATATAATAACAAATTATTCACTGAAAATTTATCTGTGAAATTTTGTGCCTAAAATTTCAAATAAATCAGTTTTCTTATTTATTATTATAAAATAATCTAGGCTTCTGCAATAGCATTTACAATATCTGACTTGGTGATAATTCCTACCAGTTTTGATTTTTTAACAACTGGCAATCCACTAATTCCATTTCTTATCATTAATAATACTGCTACTCCAACATCCTCATCTGCTTCAACAGTAATTGGATTTGATGACATTATGTCAACAGCTTTGAAATGAAGAAGATGATTCATTTGATTTACTTGAAATTCATCAAGACTGCCCTTCATTTTATAATTTTCAACTTCTTTTGGATCCGCTGATTGAGCTAACCAATAAGGTAATTTTGCTGGAACAAAATCCCTGTAAGTAATAATTCCCACAGGTATCCTGTCACGTTGAATGACAATTCTTGCAATTCTATTGTGAATTAACAAACTCTCTACATACAATAATGAATCTCCAGGCATAGCTGTAATTACATTTCTAGTCATAATCTTTGAAATCTTTAGAGGAGATATTGCATGTGTCAAAAAAATAGATGCAAGATCAGTCTTTGTAACTAAACCATCTAGAATGCCATTATTTCCTAATACAATTATGGAACTAATGTGATTTTTTTTCATTAATTTAGCACAGTCATAGATTGAATCTGATTTCTTTACTGTAATTAATTTTTTAGACATAAAACCAGAAACTTTAACAGATTTAATTGGTTTGTCTCCAAGTGCATAGATTGTTTTTGCAATATCTTTTTCTGTAATTACTCCAACTGGATGTTTTTTTACATCTGTTACAACAAGTCGTTTTAAATTATGCCTAAGTAAAATTTCTCTAGCATCCAACAAACTGGCATTGGGACTTACAGTGATACTTCTTTTAATTATTTTATTAAGATCTGTATTTTTTAACAACATTAGCATTAGATTGATTTTATTGGTTAAATATATCGACTCGAATATCATTAATGAAAATCAATCATGAAAATCTAGGCTTTCTTTTAATTTAAAATAGGGAGATTTTACAATTAGTATAGCAAAATGATTACTGATACAATTCATGCCCATATGAGCGATGTTCAATCCACCAAAGTAAAATCTTTAATTTCAAAAGCAACCACTGTAGAGCCAACAGATACACTTTCACATGTAATCAGTAAAATCACCAAGAACAATTCTTATGACGTTTTTTATCTTAAAGATAAAAATGTGCTTTCTACAAACATTAGAGCACTACTAAACGCCAAAAATATTGATAGTATGAAAGTTGAGTCATTTCTTTATCCAATCCCACATGTAACTCAGAATGATTCTGTTCAGAAAGTAGCAAATATCATCACTCATTATAGAATAAGAGAGGTACCTGTAGTAGACAAGAATCAAATAATTGGCGTGGTAACTGCTAAACAAATTATCAAATTACTTTCATCAAAGGATAACAAATGGATTAAAGCTAATCTGATTTATACTCAAAATCCAATAACAATTCCTTCTGATGAATCTATTAGTAATGCAAGACGAATTATGACTACTAAAAGAATTGATCATCTACCAGTATTGAATCAAGGTAAAATCAAACAGGTTCTCACATCATATCATATACTGCAATCAATTATGCCATCAGAAAAACAAGGAAGAAAATCAATGGTTACAAAAACTGAACATGCATTAGAACTTAAAATTGGTAACACAGGAAGTACAAGAATTCCACAATGTTCTGCTAATGATGATTTAAACAAAGTTATCAATTCCATGCTTAAAGCAGATACAACATGTTGTTTAGTAAATCTACAAGATAATCTTCAAGGCATTATTACTTTTAGAGATATACTTGGTTTACTTTCATCTAAATTAGAAACTCAAATCCCACTATACATTGTTGGCATGCCTGAAGATCAACAAAATGCAATTCTGATTAATTCTAAATTTGAAAAAACTCTCAAGAGATTACAACAAGTATATTCAGAAATACATGAAGCTAGAGTTTCAATAAAGCAACAAAGAACTGGAAATAAAAAAGAAGGAAAATATGAAGTATCGATTATGATTATTACTCCTCATCACACTCCTTTAATTTTTAATTCCATTGGGTTTGATCTAAGTGAAGTTTTAGAAGATCTAAGTGAAAAATTGTTAAGAACCTTATCTAAAAGGGCAAAACATAGATCAAAAGATAGTATCAGAAAGATTGGATTACCCATATTCTAATTATGAATATTAGTAAAATAACATCCCAAGAAAATATTTTGATAGTTGGCTTTCCAAGTAATGGTCTTGTAGGAACATTCACAATTTCTTATTTGATACATAATTTAGATATGAAACAAATAGGAGAAATAGATCATCCTGATCTTCCACCAACATTATTTGTTGAAGATGGAGAAATATTGCCACCAATTAGAATATATAAAAAGGATAATCTTTTTGCAATAATTTCTGATCTCCCATTTGATCCGTATTTAGCATATGATTTTGCAGAATCTATACTAGAATATTGCAAGAAAAATGATATTCAAAAAATAATTATTGTAAGTGGTATGGAAACAATCAACAAAGATCCAAATGCACCTAAAATCTATGGATTAACTACACATCAATCTTTAGAAGGAATTCTGTATACAAATCAAATTTCTAAATTTTTAACAGGTTCAATTTTCGGAACAGACGCCGCAATGATAACAGTTTTTAGAAAATCAAAAATCCATGCCCTAATTTTATACACTGAATGTCATCCATTCTTTCCTGATCCCGAATCTTCTATTATAGCAATCACAACTCTGGCCAAAGTTTTGAATGTTAAAGTAGATACAACTGATATACAAAAGAAAATGGAACGACTTAGAATTCAACATAGAAATCTAATGGAAGAAACCATTCGTGCTTTACAGCAGCAACAACTAGAAAACCAGCCTAGTAGAGCTCCACAGATTTATCGGTGATTTCATGATTGAAAATAATGATAAAGAATTTGAAATTAGAATTGCTTCATCATCAATAAGTTCATTGTTTAATGATGATGTAGAACATCAAATACTTTCTCCTCTTTCATGTCTAAGAGAATATGGAACATATTGGTTACTTGAATTTGATCTTCCTTTAGTAAATAAAAAAGATATCAAAGTTACATTTGATGAAAATTCTATTAGTGTTGAAGCTAAACTAAAAGAAACATACTCTGAAGAAAAATTTGGCAAAAAAACAAAATTTGAATATTTTAAAAAGACCATTTCACTTCCAGGAAAAATTGATAATAAAAAAACTACTGCAAAATTTGAAAAAGGGAGATTAAAAATAATAATTCCAAAGACAATTTTTAATCAAAAAATAAAAATAAAATAATTATTTGAAAAACTTATCTATCTGATCTCTATATTTGAAAGTTAATTTTCCAAATTCTGCAAAATCTTCAGCTGATGGATATTTCATTCTCATCGCATATTGATTTACAAAAACAGACAATGCACTACCTATAATCAGATTGTAAACCCCATCCGCCAAATTTTGTGAATAAGGAAATGCTATTTTGATAAATGGAAGATATGTTTCAGTTTGAGATATCATTAATTTGACATTTTTTTCAACATATTCTTGAACATCCTCTGGAATTGCCATACTTTTACTTGGGTTGATTTCTTATAATGTTTTATCAATGAATTAATGATTTTTTACCTTAATTTTAGATAAATATTGTTTATTTGACCATCTGTTCAAGGTACTTTTCTTTACCTTTTCTACTTCGTGGTAAACATCTTAACTGTCTGTTACAACAAGGACATGTTATTCCATCATAGTCTACAAATACTTCACAATGATTGCATCTTTTTTGCCCTGCTGCATATCTTCCAATCTGTGGTGGCTTTGATGCCTTGTATTTTCTACATTCTCCAATACAATACGTCATTTTGATCCTCCAAGTTTTCTTTTTTCATTTTTAATTCATTTATAAAATTATGGAAAAATTTCAATGTCTGTCCTCCTTTCTTGATATTTCCTATATGCTGTTAAAACAACAATCAATTTGTATTCATTCAGTAATATTATAATAAAATAAAACCTTTGATTGCAATGCACTCAACATTATAAATATTGATTATTAATTTTAATTTCTTTATGAATAAATTTTAAAATCAGTGTTGATAATTAGCTAGACTAATAAATACATAAAATCTGAATTTTTTTTATGAAAAAAATCGAGGCAATAATCAAGCGTTCTACATATCCTGTTATAATTAACGAATTAAGTAGTATGGGTTATTCAATCGTAGATAAACGAAATCTGGAAGACAGTAAAATTTTTGATAAGCAATTTGTTGCAAAAGTAGGCTCCACCAATGTTAAAGCAATTCCTCTATCCAAAATAGAATTAGTTGTTTCAGAAAAAGATGCTAGGCAAGTAATTAATCTAATTTCAAAAAAATCTGGTTTTTCTGCAAATCAGGGTGGAAAAATCTTCATTTCAGAAATGGAGGAAGTTGTTGACATGAATACTCTTAATGCTCAACAAGATCTTGAATCCGAAGAAATAATCTTCTCTCCAAAACCAATAATCAAAAGAAGTAGATTAGTTCCTCTTCAGAAATTTACATTGATTAAACTTATAAAAATATATGAAAATAATAAAGAAAAATTACAAACAGATTATAGAATAAAATCATTCAGTGATTTTGTTAACCATTGTATTATGGGATATCTTCCAACTATAGAGAAACAACTAAAACATACAACAATTATTTATGGAAATAATTTACACGAATTTTAATTAGATTGTTTCTTCCCCTTCATGACCAGTTGAAATATCTATAGCACGTAATATTGGTGAAACAAAGATCTTTCCAACAGTTCCTTTTGTTTTTATGATATTGATTACCTCATCCTCTTTGTTCTCTGGAATGATTACTACTATCACATATTTCTCACTAAATTGAGGCTGAAATATGGCACTTCCTTTTGCAGCGTGAATTTGTGCAGGTGGACGTTTACCCCTTCCTCGTACTTTAGTAACTGTCATACCACCGATCTCTATCTTTCTTAATGCTTCACTTATTGCCATTACATCGTTGTTTCCAAGCAGTGCTTCAATTCTTAGCATTTGATAATCCTGAAAGGTTTTTCACAAATAATAGTTTCAGATTTTGATAATCATGTGATAATCAAATGGTTATCTAATTTCGTTATTATTATTTAGTTTTAGAGCTTCAAAAATGCTGTTGCCAATAGACACAGGTGATACAGCATGGATGCTTGTAGCAGGAAGTTTAGTACTTTTAATGATACCTGCACTAGGCCTTTTCGAATCTGGTTTATTGAGAAAGAAAAATGCTGTATCTGTTTTTATGCAAATCTTCTTTGGATTGGCCTTACTTAGTGTAATGTGGTTTGTTTTTGGTTTTAGTTTATCCTTTGGTCCTGATGAATCAGGTGGAATAATAGGTAACATGGATTGGGTATTCCTAAAAGGAGTTCCATGGGACGAGGCACTTTCTTATGCACCGACAATTCCTGGAGTACTATTTGTAAAATTCCAATTAATGTTTGCTGCAATTACACCACTACTTCTAACAGGTACTATTGCAGAACGAATGAAATTCAAGTCATTTATAATATTCATAGCTTCTTGGTCCATTTTGATCTATTACCCTCTAGTACATTGGGTATGGGGTGGTGGTTGGTTAGCAAAACTAGGTGTAGTTGACTTTGCAGGTGGCATAGTAATTCATACTAGTGTTGGAATGGGTGCACTTGCAGCAGCAATAGTACTTGGTCGTAGAAGATTCTTTGGTCCCGCAATAGAAATTCCTCACAGCATACCTTTAGCAGTAGTAGGCTCATCACTTCTTTGGTTAGGCTGGTTTGGATTTAATGCAGGTAGTGCATTAGCTTCTGGCTCACTAGCTGGAAACACAGTCATTGTAACACATATGGCCTCTTCAGTTTCTGCATTAATCTGGGTAGGATTATCTTGGATGAGAACTGGGAAGCCTTCAGTTGTAGCTGCAGTTAACGGTGCTATTGCAGGACTAGCAGGAATTACACCCGCATCAGGATATGTTAGTGTAGAACATTCCTTTATAATTGGAATAGCAATAGGTATTGCGTCATATTCTGGAATTATAATCTTCAAGGAAAAACTAAAGATAGATGATGCATTAGATGTCAGTTCAGTACACGGTGTTGCAGGAATTATCGGTTCTCTTTCAATTGGACTCTTTGCAAGTAAATTAGTTAATCCAGCTGGACCAAACGGTTTACTATATGGTAATCCAGATCAATTAGGAATTCAAGCAATCGGCGTTGCAGTAGCAGCAGCTCTTGGATTTTGTGGTACTTGGGTAATTATGAAAATTCTAGACTTTTTAATTGGTGTTAGAGTATCAGCAGAAGTAGAAGATGCTGGATTAGATATCAGTGAACATGCAGAACGAGCATATGCTGATGAAGAGGAATTCAAATTAGATATGGATACTTACGTAGATGACTTGGAAGAAAAAGACAAGTTTTTCTTCAATAAAAAATAACTTTTACCAATTATTTTAAAAATTTTCAGATTTGATATAATCTCATATATACTCAGTATTGATGTTAAATGCAATGAAAACTACTCCAACTAATAGACAGCCACATCCCCCAAAAAAAGAAACTACACGGAGTATCACTTATAGACTGCCAGCTAAAATTGTAGAAGAATTAGAAACAGAGGCAATGCACAAAAACATATCACAAAATGTTTTGGTAAAACAAATTCTTGAGAAATATGTAACTTGGGATCGTTTTGGTGATAAAATGGGCATGATTCCTATTCCTAAAGGAATCCTAGACTCTCTTGGTGCAGAAATGGATGGAGAAGATATCAATGAAATTATTAAAACCGTTTTGCCCTTAATCAAAGACACAGTTCTTTTCATGAAAGGAAAATATGATTTGAAACGATGTATTGAAACATTAGAAGATTACATGCGTGCATCTGGAATGAAATCAGATCATAGAATTGAAGGGGAATTACATCATTTTATTATACAACATGAATTAGGCATGAACTGGTCATTTTTCACTGAACAATTATTAAAAGAAATTTTTAATCAATTCATGTCAAATAAAAACATCAAATTCCAAACAACTAAAAATACAGTAATTGCAACAATTGCACTAGGTTCAGACTTTAGTGAACATGATTATTGATTATGAATATCATGAAAACAGGCATGACATAATTTATTATCATTTTCTGAATCAAAATAACAACTTTTACACTTATTACACTGACAAATTTTTAAATTTGTTTTTATTTTAATCAACATATACCACTTTCTTTTAAATTCTAATTAAATTACATCACTAATATCAAATTTGAGAAAGTAATTGCAATGCATACATACTTTTTATCTCTTTATTTTCTAGTAGTATTTAGTGTACAAAATTATTCCAAGAAATATTATATTATGTGTAATACCAAATTTAATTTATAACATAAAATGGAGTTTTAACTATTGACTGAACTAAACAAAAAAGTATTTGGAAAAATCACCACAAAAGAAATCATAGGAGCAATTCCACCAGCAATACCTGATACAAAAAAATTACTAGAAAATGAACTTCAAAACTTGATTAGTGAGCTTGAATTACAAACCAAAGATGATTTGAAAAAATTGTTAAAAGAACAACAAATTGCAAATAAACACATCAATAGTAGACCCGGTGCCATGGCTCTAGCACAAGATAAAATTAGATTATTTACAGAATATAATCAAAAGTATATACAAATTATTAATAAAAAACTCCAGTCTTGATTCTTACCTTTCCTCTTTTTTGATCCTTTTTTTGATATTTTTCATGATTTTTACCTGAATTTATTATCATATTTCACTATTTTGTGTTTTTATAGGCTTCATAGTTGATCTAAAAATTAAACAAAAAGATGATGATTCATAAATACGAAAAAGCTGAATACCCTAGAATCGTATATGGTAAATAAATCTAAAAATACGAAAGAACTGTGTCCACGATGCGCACAAGGAAAACTAGTTACTGATAACGAATCAGGAGAGATGTTTTGCTCCAAATGTGGATTTGTAATTACTGAAAAATTACAAGAGTCTGGACCAGAATGGAGATCCTTTACACAGGATGAACACGGTGATAGAGCAAGAGCTGGTGCACCAACATCACTAACAATGCACGACATGGGTCTTGCCACAATAATTAACCCTCAAAACAAGGATGCCACTGGAAAACCACTTTCTGCAACAATGAAGAGCACAATTGAGAGATTAAGGACATGGGATAATAGGAGTCAGGTTCACGAGCCAGTTGATAGAAACTTTAGACAGGCCTTTAGTGAATTAAACAGATTAAAAGACAAACTAGCAATTTCTGATGCTGTTATTGAAAAGGCAGCATACATTTACAGAAAAGCACTTGATAAGGGCCTTGTCAGAGGACGTTCAATTTCTGCTCTAATGGCATCAGCATTGTATGCAGCTTGTAGAGACACAGAGACTCCAAGAAATCTCAAAGATGTTGAGCAAGCAGCTAACATCAAAAGAAAAGACATTGCAAGATGTTACAGATTACTAGTCAAAGAATTAGATCTGAAAATGCCAGTAACTGATTCAATCCAATGTGTTGCAAGAATTGCAAGCAGAATAGGAATTGCTGAAAAGACTAAAAGATACGCAGTAAATGTACTCAAACAGGCACAAGAAAATGAAGTCTCTGCAGGCAAAGATCCAATGGGATTAGCTGCAGCAGCATTGTATCTGTCTTGTGTCAAAAATGGAGAAGACAAAACACAAAGGGACATTGCAGAAGCAGCTAATGTAACTGAAGTAACAATAAGGAATCGTTACAAGGGACTCAAAGATTCCCTAAATCTTTAATATTTTTCTACTCTGTTTTTATTTAAAACTAGATACACATTAAATCATCATAAATAATTTGATATCATTGAGTGCAACTGACTCTTTACGTGAAGACCATAAGCAAATCCAACGTCTAGATAAAATAATAATAAAATGCTACAAGGACCTCTATGACGGAAAAGACATACCATTTAGCGATATTGAAAAAATAAATCTGGTAATTGCAGAATTTCTAGACTCTATTCACTATTCAAGAGAGGAAGACTCGTATTTTCCATGTGTGGCAAGTTATGATCATCTAAAAAAAGAGATAAGAGATCTAATGATAGAACATGAGTTTTCTCGAAGAATTGCAAAAAATATATCCACACATCTTACACGTTGGAAAAACGGAGAAGATGCAAGAGAACCTGTAGCAAGATTCCTTAGAACTTATTCAATTTATCTTATGGATCATATGTCAAAAGAGGAAAAATTCTTTGATAAGGCAGAAAATGAAGTGCTATCAAAAGAAGAGGAGATGGAGATGTTTGAACAATTTCGATCCGTTATAGCAATTACAACGAAGATGCAAAATATGATTAAAGAAATTGAGTACCTTGAACAACGCCCTTGGTTTCTAACGTAAGCTCTTTAAGACCTATCTGAAAAATTCAAAATCATGAAGCCATTTGTTTTATGGATGACTGGTCTACCATGCTCAGGCAAAACTACAATTGTTAAAGAACTCCAAAAAGACATTCCAAATCTGGCAATGCTTGATGGAGATGAGTTAAGAGAGTGGTTTTCACCAAAAGATTTTTCCAAGGCAGGAAGAGATGAACATAACAAAAGAGTAGCTCATCTAGCAAAATTATTACTAAAACATGGAGTCCCATCAGCAGTATCACTTGTTTCTCCATACAAGGAAAATCGAGACAATGCAAGAGAGATCATCAATTCAGGCGACCAATTTGCTGAATGTTATGTTAAATGTTCAG
Organism: Nitrosopumilaceae archaeon; assembly: GCA_005798405.1. Lineage (GTDB taxonomy): Archaea > Thermoproteota > Nitrososphaeria > Nitrososphaerales > Nitrosopumilaceae > Nitrosarchaeum. The sequence continues at coordinate 30,317 of SYJQ01000006.1, read as the reverse complement.
TTGAAAAGTGTGAACAAAGAGATGTCAAGGGAATGTATGCCAAGGCAAGAAGAGGCGAGATCAAAGGATTTACAGGAATTGACGATCCATATGATGCTCCACAAAATCCAGATTTACTAATTGATACAGAGCACGAACCCCTAACAGATAGCGCAAAAAAGGTAAAGGAATTCCTTAAGAAAAGAAACCTAATCTAATTTTTTAAATTCCTTGACTATTTTATCATGAATTAATCCATTAGTTACTAAAATTCCGTTTTGATGAGTTACTATTTTGTTATTATATGTAATATCATTACCAGACATATCAGTCATTTTTCCACCTGCTTCAGAAATTAAACAATATGATGCAGCTGAATCCCATTCTTTCATTTTATTTGTTGTAGTAATGTATGCGTCAGCTTCTCCTGAACTAATTTTTCCCACTTTTAATGAACTTCCTATACTAGTAAAATCCTTAATTCCTAATTTTTTGATAAACATTTTTTCTTTGTCTGAAAGATGATGTCGTGAACCAACCGCTTTACATTTTGAAAGTTCTGAAACTTTTGTAACAGATATTTCCTCCCATTTTCCTTTTGAAAATCTAAAAGCACCACATCCTTTTTGTGCCGCAAAAATAGTTTTTTCTGTGGGCCAACCAATAACACCTATGATTGGTTTTTTATTTTTTATTAGTGCAATCATTACGGTAAATTCTCCAGTTTTATCTATAAAATCAGACGTACCATCAAGAGGATCAACTATCCAAATAGTCTCTTCTGATAGTCTCTTCTGATCATCTCTATCTTCTTCTGATAATATTTTGTGATTTGTTTTTGATAAAATAGATTTGATGACTTCATTACTTTTTAGATCTGCTTCTGTAATTGGCGAATCATCACTTTTAGTGAATGTTTCATACTTGCCTTCGTATATCTCTAAAATTGAATTTCCTGCTTTATAGGCAGCTTCGATAGCCACATCTAACTCTGGCATTTTGTCTAAGATTGGAATATTTTTCAATGGTAATTACCTAGGTAGTTAACTCTGGTTTTAATGTCCAGACCACTCCTAGGACAATAAATGGAATTGACATTACTCCAATAATTGTAATTATTATATTAAATTGGGATTCTGACACTTGAGGATTATTGACTATCCAAGGCAGCGGTAATGTGATGACTACCCAAATTATTCCTAATAAAATAATTAATTTGACCTTTTTTTTCCTATCTGTCATCATTTTCAGTACTTTTTAATCAGTATTAAATCCATGTGAATTTACTTTACTGATTCTCCACCGTCAACTGCAAGTATTGCACCTGTTGTCCAGGCAGCATCATCAGAAGCAAAATACAAAACTGCTCTAGCTACATCTTCTGGCTTACCAATTCTGCCTATAGGATGTTCATTATCCATAAATTCCCTATCTTTTTCAGTTTTCAAAAATGGTTTTGTCATATCTGTATCAACAACACCAGGACAAATACAATTAACTCGAATTTTGTCTTTTGCATATTCTAATGCCCAACACTTTGTAAGAATGATTAATCCTGCCTTTGCAGCCGAATACGCATCAGCATTAAATCCTTGATATGCCTTTAATCCTGCATCAGATGAAATATTGATTATTGTTCCTGAAGTTTTTTGTAAATGAGGTATCGCCATCTTTGTAACTCTAAATTGTCCTGTAAGATTTACATCTAAAACATCATTCCATTCAGATTCATCTATTTCATGTAATTGTTTTATCTTTGGAAAAATCCCTGCATTATTTACTAGAATATCCAACCTGCCAAATTTCTCAACAGTTTGTTCTACTACTTTTTTAACATCGTTTTCATTTCTAATATCAGCTGTAATTCCTATTGTATTTGGAAGTTGACTAACTGCAGACTCTAATCTCGTTGAATCTTTTGCTGTTATGATTACATTTGCACCATTTTCTGCAAAAATTTTTGCAGTTGCAAATCCGATACCTCTACTTCCACCAGTTACAATTGCAACTTTTCCAGATAACTTCAACATTTTTTTCAATAAATTTCGTAATTTATAGCTCTTTAAACTAACAATATGGAATTTTATGACCCTTATTCCTATTCGTATGATCAATTCTTGTAATTTGAGAATAATCTTATAATTTCATATTTTACAAACTGTATTCAAAATCTAATCTGTTTTCCTGGAATAATTCATCAATTGCTTCTATCAAAATCAAATGCCAATCAAATATTTTTCATCATTATCATCTTTACATTTTCATATTGAATTTTTAATTTTCATTATTTTGATATTGTTTTCATTAATCTTTTTTAGTATGATAAAATTTTTCATAAAATTTGATAAAACATTATAATTTTTCATACTAAATGTTAAATAGTTGAAGTAACTACAACAATTAATGCCGAAGGATATAATTCCTATCGACTAAAGCGGCGTTACCCCGCAGAACGAAAAAGGTAATCAGGCGTTTTAACGACCTGACCACGAGAGGAAATCTCTCAAAGTTCTGCTGTTAAGGGGTAAACGCCTTTTACTTTTCAATAATATCTACTGATACTGGACCTAATTCATTTCCATTTGGATTAATTTCAATTTCTATAATTTGTTGAGCTGGAATTGAAATTGCTTTTCCTCCTTCATAATCCCACGTATAGTATTCTGATATTCCTGTTTGATGTAAAGTTCCTTTCAACTTAAAATTTTCAGAAAAATCATAGTTTTTTCCTTTTAACAAAATAGTTAGAGATTGAGGGCTATCACCATTGGGAACAAATTTGAAAATATAATCTCCTTTATTTGCAGTAAATGAATTAGAATAAACTCCATTTTTGTACAAATCAGGATCTGCTAAAGTAACATGAAAAATTACATCATTATTTTTCTTGTCACTTGGATTAAACAATAATCCTATTAGAGCTATTATCAACACCGAAGAAATGATGATTATTTTTTTATTCATTTAAGTTAAATTATTGACCTGTTATAAAAATAAATTTCTCATTATATCTCCAAAGCTTCTTTTAGGCCTTTGTACCTATTTCTAATGGTTACTTCTGTAACTCCTGCAGCAACTGCAATATCTTTTTGAGTTTTATTTTCACCATTTATTACACAAGACAGATACAATGCTGCTGCAGCTAGTCCCATTGGATCTTTGCCTGCAGAAAGCTCAATTTTAGTAGCCTGATCTAAAATATCTACTGCCTTTCTTTTTGTTTTCTCTGACAATTCTGCAATACTAGATATTCTTGATATGCATTTAATGGGATTTACAACTGGCATTTTCAGATCTAATTCTCTTAACAATAATCTGTAACATCTTGCAATGTCTTTTCTTTTGATGTTAATTCCATTTGCTACGTCTGTTAATGTTCTAGGAGTTTCAGTATTTCTACATGCAGCATAAAGAGATGCTGCTATGAGACCTGGAATTGAACGTCCTCTGACAAGGCCCTTATCAAGTGCTTTTCTGTAAATATATGCTGTTTTTTCAATAACAGGATCAGATAACGCAAGTTTTGTTTTTAGCCTATCTAACTCACTAAATGCCTGTCTAAAGTTTCTATCAACTGGCTCGTGAACCTGACTCCTATTATCCCATGTTCTTAATCTCTCAATTGTGCTCTTCATTGTTGCAGAAAGTGGTTTTCCAGTGGCATCCTTGTTTTGAGGGTTAATTATTGTGGCAAGACCCATGTCGTGCATAGCCAAAGAAGTTGGCGTACCTGTCCTAGTCCTATTATCACCCTCTTCTTTAGAAAACGATCTCCACTCTGGCCCTTCTTGTTCTACTCTATCTGTAGCAACAAAGCCACATTTGGAGCAAAACATCTCTCCAGTATTAGAATCAGTTAGCATTGATCCTTTGTTACAACGTTGACATTTGTCACTAGAACTAACACTCTGAGCCATAAATTCAGAAATTCCTCTTCATGTTATACTTAAAAAGATTTGACTATTCAAATTGGGTAGATTTTCTGAATTTAGGCCTAAAAAAAATATTTAAATACAATTTTTTTATCCACACAAGCATAGAATGGTAAAATGTCCTCTATGCGGCGAGTCGCTAAATAACAATTCTGTGATTCCAAATCACATCCAAAAAATCCATCCACAAAGAATTTCAATCCTAAATCTCTAGGAAAGACATTCTTGTTAGTAATATTTTATTTACTGTTAAGCAATGTTTACACCTGAAATTAAGTACAAACCTCATGATCAATTTTATTGTCTGATTTACAAAACAAGTGGAATAAACAACAAAAACTAGGAATTACCGATAAAATCAATAACACATTTAATCCAAAAGGAGCATTAAAACCTAAAATCGAAAATGGAATCAAACAATTACAAACACAAATTTCCAAACTTGATTCAATGATTATAAAACTAAATGAAAGAGACAGTAAGCTTTTCAAAAGAATAGTTGAAGCAACTCAATCACATGATGTGAATACAAGTAGAATTTTATCCAAAGAATTAGTAGAAGTAAGGAAAACTACAAAAATTTTAGGTAATGCAAGAATAGCATTAGAACAAATTGAATTAAGATTGTCAACTTATCATGATCTTGGTGACACTGTAGTTACTATAATGCCCACAATAGGCTTGATGAAGAATCTTAAATCATCTCTTGTAAAATTCATGCCATCTGCTGATCAAGAAATTAATCAAATGGCACAAATGCTAGGTGGATTTATGACTGATAGTTTTTCCAGTGATGCTACATTTGGAATGGATGAAACAACCAATTCTGAATCTGAGAAAATTCTACAAGAGGCAGCAGCTGTAGCTGAAAGTTCTGTTGGAAATAGATTTCCCTCGATGCCTACAAACACTAGATCTACAACTAAAAGTAAATTTTTCTAGATTAATTCTAACTTTTAACTTTCTAGAGATTCTCTTGATTCTTTAATTTTCTTAACCTTATTACCTTCATTATCTATTATTCTATCAATTCCAGACAATCTGTCTCTTAAACTATTGATAAGGGAGCCTACTTCATCTGCCTCATTTTCAACTTGTTGTCTTTTATGCGTCAGTTCTTTTATTCCTCTATTTTCCTCTTCAATATACTGACTTACTTTCTCCAATTTTTCTTTCAGATTTTTAATATCAACAGATTCTTCCTCGATATCTTTTTCTAAAACTGTTCTCTTATCTTTCAGATTTTTTATCATTAATCCTACATAATCAATTGCTTCTTCTAATTTGGCACGTTTATCCATTAATTCTACAATTCCAATCTCTCCAACTGTTTCATTAGATGAAACACCTCTTGATTTCATATTTGCATGTTCATCTCCAGCTCTTTCTTCTGTCATTTCCCCACCTTCTTCTTTTTTGAATTTATCAAACATTTTATGTTCTCTTTTCAAAATGGGAATAAAAAGTTATTATGAATCTCAAAGCTGACCTAGTGACTGATTTTTTGATCATTGAAAAGAAAAAGTATGGCTATTACACCCAAAATTTAATTTACAAATTTAAATTATAAAATTTTTTTATATGTTTACTATGTATCCAATCTAGATCCGTTTATTATAATATCACTAGGACTTTTTAGACGACTAAAATGACACACAACTATCATACTTTTGTCATATTTCTAAAAAATATGATTCTTGCCTATCTCTTTTTATCTTTAATCTACCTTATTCTAGGAGATTTTGGAATGTTGTAAGAATTGAGGACATATTGAATACCTATAGTATCAGTTTAAGATATACCAATAATTTTCATATCTGAAAATTATCTTCAAAAAGTACTATTTTTACATCAACATTTAGGTTGAATATACTCAGATAATGTTTCATTCTCTGTTCCTTATATATTAAAAATAGACAAAACAGATCAAAAATCATCAAAATCATCAAAAAATACTAGAGAAATAATTTATTCTTGAATTTTTAAAAAAAATTGATTTATACGTAAAAATTTCAGGCATATGAAAACTGGAGATTTTTTTACCACCACAGCAATTTTGACCAAAATTATCAATTTTGAGAGATGAAATACCCGTTCCGCTATGTGTTCCGCTTTAAAGTTTCAAAATGTCCCTCATTAACCAATTGATACTATACTAGCACATGTCAAAACAACAATACAGGTCCGAAATGGGCATAATGGGTGACATCTTAGACGTAACTGCCGATGGTGGTCGTACTGGAGTCATTGTATCTGCAATATCTCGCAAAGCCAACCTATCTCACTACGCAGTACTAGACAAATGTGAGAAACTGGTAGAAGCAGGCTTAGTCGAGTCAGTCAAAAACGACAGGAACAGAGTCTTCTTGATTACTGAAAAGGGACTCCAATTTTTCCAGGAATTCAAGAGATTCCAGGGACTTGTCGAAAGTATGAACTTGAGGTACTAGCCAATGATCCCACAAATCGGACCCGTTCATAGGGAAGAGTCTATTCGAGAAGATGGAATGCTTTTTGTAAGGACTGATGGTATTCTCGAAACAATGGTTAAGGCACCTTTGATACTTGCTGGCTTAATTATTGTTCTAGTAGTGATGCCTCTTCAGACCTCATTCAGCTCCACTCGAAATCTTGAACTAATCATTTATTCTGATGGGTCCACACATGTATCTTCACAAATAGAAGTAGATCCATTAGAACCTGATTTTGAGCTTGATTTGTTTGGTAAATCAATTGATAATTTTGTAGCAGTAGGAGAGACTGGATTTTTGTTATCTGAAGAAGTAATTGGGGACAAAGCAATAATTGATACACTTGGATCATCAAGCATTATAATTGATTATGATATTCACGATTTAATTTCAAAAGAAGGACGAGTTTGGACATTCTCATTTGATTCTCCATCTGATTATACATTACTTATGCCAAAAAATTCAGTCATAGTTGGAATTAGTGGTTTACCTAACAATATGGAACTAGTAGATGAGCAAACAAAACTTGATCTTACTACTGGATTAACTGAGATAAACTATATCTTTAGTGGACCCATAAACCCGACTACTAACCAACCAATTCCAGATGAATCACCATTTAATTATGTAAATGCTGCAGTAATTGGTAGTTCGATTATAGCTGCAGTAATAGGTACAGTATTAATTCTAAAAAGAAAACAAATAAAATCAATAGAACCAATTACACAAATAGAAGATATTTCTGAAAAACAAATTGAAACAAAATCAATTGATACAGAAACTATATTCAATTTTAGACCTGAAATGCGTGAAGATGATAAAGAGATTGTAAAATTCATCTCTGATAATGGAGGTAAAGCACTTGAAAGTGAATTAAGAAAGAAATTCCTTCAACCAAGAACTACTATGTGGAGAGCTGTAAAAAGATTAGAAAGATTAGGTGTTATTGAAATTGATAAAAAAGATTTACAAAATTTAGTAAAATTGAAAAAAGATTTGGAGGAAGAAAAATGAAAAAAATACTCTCTCTTGCATTGTTGATTTTAGTATCTAGTATGGTTTTAGGAGGCATGACTAACACAGCTCAAGCCCAAACTGATCCATCAATTCTTCTAAAAATTGCAAAACATGCTCATAAACAACTAGAAAGTCAGATAAATCAAGACTCATCAGATAAAACAAAACAACTTTTCAAAGAAGGCACACAACAAATCAATGCCTTAGAAGAATCTCTTCGAAACAATGACACTGACTTGGCAAAAAAACATTTTCTTTCCGCAATGAGAATATTCAAAGAGATATCTCAACAATTAACAAACAATCAATCTCCAAAAGCAGAAATGGCTACTCTTAGAGCTACAATAGAAGATCCTTCTGCCGATCTTCTTAGAATGCAAGAGTATGTTGATAACCTTAAGGTAATTGCTAAAAAATATAGTGCATCAATTGATTTTTCTGAACTAGACGATCTCTTTGTAACGGCAAAAAAACAGATAACAGATAAGCAATTTGAAGATGCACTACAGACAATTTATAAAATTAAACAAATTACCACAGATCTTAATAGCGAAATTCGAGGATATGCATCTCAACAAGAACAATCACGTGCTAAAGAGTATGCTCAAAAATACCTAGAACAACTAGATAGATTAATTGAAAACGCAAAAAATCAGAGACTATCTGAAGATATAATCCAAAAACTTGAAACTGCTAGAGAAAATCTTTCCACAGCAACAGATCCACATGAGATAATCAAACAAATCAAACAAATCATATCTATTAAAGAACAATTTGAATTAACAAAAAATGATCGATTAGAATCTCGAGTTATGCAAGTTGAAAAAGCATTACTAAAATTATCTAACTCTGATAAATTAAGTCAAGCGGATCTAGAAGATGCTAAAAAAACACTTCAAACCATTAAACGCCACTTATCTCAAGGTGAATTTGAAACAGCAAATGATTTGCTACGATCATTGGCATCACTACTAGAACAACTTCGAGATTAATCATCTTAACATAAACTTCATATACATTTTCTAAACAGAATTGAGCATGGCTTCTAAGGCAATTACTGTTGGCGTAGGAGTTCCAATGATTATAGTTGGAGCTTTGATAGCATGGTTATTGGCTCCATTACAAGGTGAAATGCAAAACACAGTAGAATTTGTAGGAAGTCTAATTGGAATTTTAGGAGTGGTTTTCTTTATTTCTGGTTTATTCTACACAAAAGAACCAGTAATGCACTGATCAAAACTCATTGAATAAATAATGAAAAAAATTACCACAATTACTTGAAAGTTAGATTATTTGAGATATTTACATCAGTTGAAGGAGAAGGAATTCTTTATGGTACAAAAACACTTTTTGTTAGATTAGCTGGTTGTCCATTCACTTGTTTTTATTGTGATACTAAAGAATCACTTCCACTTGATTCTGGAAAAGAATACACAATTGAGGAAGCGTGTAAACTAATAGACTCCAATCTTAAAAATCAAACATATAAAGTAAATTTTACAGGTGGAGATCCCTTAATTCAACATGATGCAGTAGCTGAACTTGCAAAACACATACAATCTAAAAAAATTCCAACTTATCTAGAATCGTCATGCTTTGATTCTGACAGATTTAATCATGTATTACCATATATCGATATTGTTAAAATAGAATTTAAAACAAAAGATTCTGATTTTGTAGATTCTAAACACTATGAAAGATTAATTGATAATGCAATGAAATGTCTTACATTATCTGTTGCATCTAAAAAAACTACATATATCAAAATTGTTGTAAGCTCCAAAACCAAGTTAGAAGATTTTAAAGATTTAGTTGATAAAATATTTCATATTATTTCAAAACAAGACATTAATGGATTCATTATACAACCAACATACGGTATAGCAGAACCTTCTTTAGATCTGCTATTAAATTTGTATGACATAGTTTACCCATATTACATTGATGTTAAAGTTGTACCTCAACTTCACAAATTTATTGGAGCTCCATAATTTTACCACCAGCCTAAAAACCAGACTAGGTTCAAATACTAGAAAAAATCTGTGAAAACATCAAATGGATAAAGAGCGTGTAAAAAAACTCATCAGAGAACTAATCATAGAAATTGGCGAGGATCCAACTCGTGAAGGCCTTAAAGACACTCCTGAAAGAATTGCAAACATGTATCAGGAAATATTTGGTGGATACGAGTCTGATTCTGAATTATCAGTACAATTTTCTGAAGATTCTGATGTAGTTGTTGCACGGAATATTCAGTTTTATTCAATGTGTGAACACCACATGTTACCCTTTTTTGGAAAGATCCACATTGCATACTCTCCTAACGGCAGAGTTTTTGGAATCTCAAAACTAGTAAGATTAGTGGAAAAATACTCTAAAAGACTTCAAATTCAAGAAAGATTAACCAAGAATATAGCTGATGAGTTATTTGCTCAAGGTGTAAAGGGAGTTGTAGTTTTAGCTGATGCAGAACATCTCTGTATGAAAATGAGGGGAGTTAGAAATGATGCCACACTTACCTCATCAGCATATAGAGGAATTTATGAAAATAAAGAGGAAAAAGAGAGTATTATGACTATGATTAGACGACGTACCTCTGATACACTATAGATTCTCCTGAAAAATTAAATAATCAATCTTTTAGACAAACACCATGGGAGCTAATCCTAACGTCCACATTCCAAAAGAATCGTGGCCTAATTGGACATGGTATGCAATTGAATTTGGAATTGTTATTGCAATTTCAATGTTAGTTTCAAGAGAAATTACTAATTCTATAGTAGGACTAACTCCAGAAATCCAAAATTATGTGTTTATGGGAATTGTTGGTGGAATATTCTTTATTTGGTATATTGTAATTAGAAATTTTGTTTTCAAAAAGAAGATTCTTGACAACAAATACTAGAGATTATTTTAGATATGTTGTTTTGTCTGTAATGCCAGCTTTTTGAAAAGCTAGTTTTCTATTATTACAAGACTCACAATTACCACAATGATCTTTTTTACTGGAATAACAACTCCATGTTTTAAAAATAGAATCACCCAGAGTCTTAAAACCAATTTTTAACAAGTCACTTTTTGAAAGACCCTCACGGTACGGTGACCATATTTTGATATTTTTTCGTAATCCTGAATCTATTCCATCAATCTCACCTTGATTGAAAGCCGATTCCAACTTTTTTGCAAATACTGGCCTGCAATCAGGATAGTGTTTATCTCCTGTGTGAGCGCCATATGCTACCAACGATGCATTAAGAGTAAACGCCCATGCTGAAGCAACTGATAGAAACACTGCATTTCTAATTGGAACAACAATCGAGTAATCAAACTCACTTGGAATTTCCCCCTTTGAACTGGTTAAAACATTAGAATCTCCATACAATTTTTTCATAAAACCAATATCGATAATTTTATGCTGTTTTAGTCCAAGCTTCTTTGCAAAAGTTTTTGCTGTAATGACTTCTCTATCAGCTTTTTGACCATATGAAAATGAAATTCCATAAAGATCATATTTTGATTTCAAATAACTAGCTACACAAATAGAATCTACTCCACCACTAAACAAAATGACTGCTTTTTTCATAAATTATCTTTCCAGATTATTTTATTACTATTGCACCCTTGCTTGGTTTACAAATTATAGTTTGACATTTGGTATTTGCTGATGCAAATCCTCTAGACATTGCTAAACTTATTTTCTTTAAATCTGCTGAACTATTTGAAAATGCAATTACTGAAGGACCTGCACCACTAATTGTTACACCCAGTGCACCTGCTTTGAGAGCATTTTCTTTAACCTTTACAAATCCTGGTATCATATGTTGTCTTGCAGGCTCTACAATCACATCCTTTATCGAATCACCTATTAATTTTGGATCTTTTTTTACAAATCCTGCAACAATCGCTGCAGCATTTGACAAGTTTGCAACACTGTCAATTAAGCTGACCTTTTTAGGCAACACACCTCGTGAGACCTTAGTTTTCTTTTTTGGAACATCAATCTTTGGAACTGCAATGCACATTCTTAGATTCATTGGAGGTTCAATCTTGATCACATTTAGGGGATTAGTCCTTACTATTACAAATCCGCCCAATACTGATGCTGCTACGTTATCATAATGAACAGAACCTGCACTGGCTTTTTCTCCAGATCCTGCAAACTCTACAAGTGTTTTTTCATCTAATTTCAATCCATACATTTTATCAAATGCAATTACAGTCGCTGCCGCAGAAGCTGCACTGCTTCCCATTCCAAATCCTGCAGGAACACCTTTTTTTATTTTAATTTCTATACCGTTTTTAATTTTGAACTTCTTTATCATATTTTTAACAACTAATCCCGCCGTATTGTTATCCGGATCTGTTGGAATATTATCTTCAGTAACTATACTTATTCCGCTTTTCTTTTTTGTTAAAGTAATTTCATCAAAAAAAGCATCAACTGCTAATCCAAATACGTCAAATCCTGGACCCAAATTTGCAGTAGAAGATGGTGCCCTTACAGTAATCTTTGATACCAACTAATCTTCTACCTCTTCACCCAAATTAAGAATTCTGCTTAGTGCTGCTTCCAAATTTACTAATCCTTCTCCTGTAACATTAGAAACCGGGATTAATCCTTGGGCAAAACCGCCTAGATTCAAACCTCGTAAAATATTTGTAGTTAAGCTATATGTCTCACCATCTGCTTCTTTGGCAATGGCATTTTCTAATAATTTCAGATTACTAGACCATTCTACAATATCTTTTAGTTTAGAGCCTATCAAATCTGTTTTGGTAACTACGTTAATTGTTGATAAATTCAAGCGTAATCTTATTGATGTTGCAAGAAGGGCAATTGAGACAAAATTTACTGGAGTAGTAATTAACGCACCATCAAAAAGAAATATGTTTGTTTTTTCCTCAGATGAAATATTTTCTACAACAAAGCGACCGCTAGAACGATATGCAAACAATTCAATTTGACCAGGCGTATCCACAATCAAATAATCTGGATTCACTTTGCCAATCTGTTCTTGAATTTCATCAATCTTAGATGCAATAAGATCATTTGCCATTACCACTGCACCATTTGGACCCAGATCATATTTTTCCATTATATCTATTACATCTACATAATCTCTAACATCAATATCACATGTATAGGGTAAATTTCTAACACCAGGATCCAAATTCAATACAGCTGCAAATACACTATTTTTTGTATAATACTCGTATAGTTTAGATGTTAACAGAGATTTTCCTGCCCCTGCCGTTCCTGTCACAAAAATTGATTTCAATTCTATCTAAATTTTCTTTCTTGGCTTATATTTCAAACTAGGCACTTTTGACATTAATTCTTCAAAATATGCCACAATGGCAATCAATAATCAAATAAAATTCCGACTGATCTATATCTCATATCATTGCATAAAATTTGTGATTCAGAACTCTATTGATGAAAAAGAGACACATCTAAAAGAACTAGTCGTCAAATTATTAGAAGAAAAAAACTTTTCAAATTATGACCTTTTAGATTCATTATTTGCTGATGTTAAACAAGAAATTCAAAAAAACAACCAACTGAACAGCTAATTTCTTCAAGTTTTTCAAAATTTGTGCCTATATACAGGCATTCTGTATTGTTATCAAAATTAATCAACTTTCATATTTGAATCCATAAAAAAAATTATCGATGAATTGGAGAATTATTGCTATTCCGGCAACTCTTATTCCTATTTTTATTATTGCAATTCAATTTGATATAAAATTTGAAGATGTTTTAGCAATAGGACTTGTTCCATTTGTAGCAGCTGTAATTGCCATGCTGATAAAACTTGGTCTTCAAGGAATAAAATTTGCATACATTGCACACAAATATCTTGGAAAATTTGATTCTTTTTGGAAGTTATGTGGTGTTAGAATTGGTAGCGAATTTATCAAATTTACTACTCCTATGTTTGTAGGTGCAGAATTTGTTGTAATTTACTATTTACATAAAAAAGGAGTTGCACCTTCAAAATCTACATGGATTGCAATAATGGACATAGTTACTGAGGTTTTTGCGGGAGGCTTGTTATCAATTATAGCTGGCATTTTTGCATTGATGAACGGAGCATATGTTGTAGGAACAATAATTTTAGGAATCAGCATCACTATAACTTCTCTATGGATGGTTCTGTTCTTTTTATCATCTAGAAGAACTTTTCAAGTTCCCAGAATATTTGTTAGTTTAACGAAACGATTTGCTAAGGAAAAAGGGGAAAAATACATTGAGCAGACTAACTCTTGGATGGAAGAAGTTTGTATAATGAGCAGAAAAAATCTTAGAACATCAGAATCAAAAAAAGTCTTTACAATCTCCTTTCTCTTTTCACTTGCATCTTGGTCATTTTATGGAATATCTTTTATGATAATTGCAATGGGAACAGGTTACATGATTGGTATTTTTGATTCGATCATGGCCGTAATGGGTGCAAATGCAATTGGAAATCTGCCAATTACACTAGGCGGTTCTGGATTGGCAGAGTTTGGCATTGTTGCATATTTGAATAACTTGGATCCATTCAATTTTACCGTTCCACAAGGAACAGTTGCATGGGACGCAGTGATTGGTTGGAGAATTGCTACCTACTATGTCCCCATTATGATAACTTGGTTTTTACTGGTCAAACTAGCCTTGAGTAAAATTCCAAAGAAAGAAAAATCATAGAAACCACTTTATCTTTTAACGAATTTTTTGATTTATGGATTTCAAAGATAAGACTGTACTAATCACAGGTGCTTCATCTGGAATAGGCAAAGAAACTGCTATACAATTTGCCAAAAAAGGCTCCAATGTAATTCTAGTTGCACGAAGAAGGCAAAAATTAGAACAAATAGCTGACGATCTAAAAAAATACAATATTTCCACTTTGGTTTGTGAATGTGATGTTTCTGATAAATCACAAGTAGAAAAAATGTCAAAACTTGTTTTAGAAAAATACGGTTCTATTGATATTTTAGTAAATAATGCTGGATTTGCAATTTATGGTTCTGTTTCTGATTTGACAACTGAAGAAATCGAATCTCAAATGGCAACAAATTATTTTGGTATGATTTACTGCATCAAAAATTTTCTCTCACCCATGCTTGAAAAAAAATCTGGTCATATTGTTAATGTTGCCTCTGTTGCAGCAAGTTTTGGTCTACCTGGAATTGCATCTTATTGTGCATCAAAGTTTGCAATGCTAGGTTTTTCAGAAGGTCTAAAACACGAGCTTAAAGGTACTGGTATTGGAATAACAGTTGTCAGTCCAATAATGGTCAGAACCAACTTTTTTGATCATCCTTCTTTTAAAAAAATGCCAAAATACTCACCGACATCTCTTAGCGATAAGACAGTTGCAAAAGCAATCTTAAGAGCTGCAAATTCTCCACGATTAGAAATTATTGTTCCTTCAGTGGTTCGTGGGGCTGTATGGATGAAAAATACATTCCCCTACTTGATTAATCCTATTTTGGGTATGGCTTTTAAAAAACAATTAAACTCTAAAACAAAAGACTAGTCTTATTCTTCTAATTCTTCATCAACAGATGCGCTAGAACCTACATCAAGCAATTCCATTCCTTTTAATTCAAATTGGTATATCGCATTCATATCGATCTCCTTTTCTTTTTGGAGGTACTCTGATACTTTTTTACTTAGAGGTGCTTTGTGTTGATCAAAAGTAAATTCGTAAACTACCCCTTTTTCCAAATCTGAAGTTTTAATTTTTTTTGGCAAATCCAATGTAACTATATGTCTGCCATCTTCAACCGGATCATACAATTGAGTATCTATTTTATTATCTGAATCATAAATTTCAAGAATATATCCAGTTCTTTTTAGCTCTTCTGGTTTCTCAAATTTTGCATTTTGAATTTCATCTGAAACCCAATCTGGAATATCGTCTTTCTTAGCTGACTTTTTTTCTTTCTTAGCTGGTTTCTCTTCGTCTGTTTTTTTTACCATAAAATAACATCTCTAGTCTAGTTCTTTGTCTTTCTTGCTTTTTTGCCACCATTCCAGATAATCATCTTGCTTATCTTCACGTGTCTTCTCTTTTTGATTTAATCTGTATTTTATGTCTGAAACTTGCTCACGTGTAGCATATAGTCCACATCTCTTACAAATGAAATGTTTTGTAGCAGAATCCATCTTCATAGGAATTTCCACTTGATCAAATAATTTGAACAAATCATCTCTGCCTCTATTTTCTTCTGCAGTTTCTTCTTCGTATTTTAGCTGAATTTTCTTTCTCTCTCTTGCAGTACATTCTGGACAGTTAGGCACTAATAATTTGGCTTAATTTTTTCCATAAAAGCGTTCCCACGTTATTATCTGATCGATTTAAAATCTGACACGCGGATTTTATCGTCATCCCTTGCGGTCCGTTCGCCCATCGAACATCCCGCGTGCCAGATAACTAAAAATCTCAAAATAATGTATTATTTCTTTTCTTCTAGTATGCTTGCTGCTATCTTTGCTGCATTTTCTGCCCCATTAGGTACAAAATTTTTAGAAAAATCAGCCAAATTCTCCTCAAATTTAGTATAATTATCTTTAATTCTCGAAATAGACTCAATTACTTGCTTTGTGTTAACTGCAAGTATTCCGAGGTTTTTCTCTTCGGCCCATCTGATGTTATTTGTATGTTCATCATAAATTGGAATACCAATTATCGGTTTTGCTTTTCCTCCAAGTATTTCACCCATTACAGTATGAGAACCATTTACTACAGCATATTTACAAAAATTCAAAACAGTTTCTTTTTCTTGCTCTGATAGAAAACCTATATCGATTTGAATCCAATCTATTTTTTTCTCTAAAGCATCAGATATAGAATATTTTCCCCCATCTCTTCCTAAAACAGAATTAATTCTTAGATCATTTTTTGCATGAGAGATGATTCTTTTTTCATTTTTCATTTCGTTTTGACAAAATACATCTTCATACCTCTGACCTGTTCCATCATTGGTTGATTTATTTCCAGTTCGCATCCAATATCCAAATTCAGAGTTCTCTATGAGTTTTTCAAGATCAGATGTTGGTTTTTTCTCTATATTTACACTAGTAAAATGGCCAACATAAGTTACTTTTTCTTTTACATCATCTGTGAAATTTAGATTATATTCACACATAGTATATGGAGGAGGAGAATCAGCTACAAGAATTCTAGAAGCTTTTGCAATTTGTTTTGAAACATAAACTAATGCGGGATAAAAATAAGATCTTGACTTGTACAATTTTGGTCTAAACTGATTTGTTATAAACAAACTTGGAACATTACGATTTTTTGCTATAATGTTAGAACCCATATCTCCATCATTTATTACCAGATCAAATTTTTGTTCATCATACAATTTTCCTTCTTGTCTCAAATAGCTTGTGACTTGTTTTACAAGAGGAGGATTTTTTTCAACTGGCAGTAAAAAATTCAACAATGATAATGTAATGCTTGGTCCAAATTTACCATCAATTGGGGTTGGCATCAATATCTCATGAATTTGATCTTTATGGTTGGGAAATTTTTCTAGTAACTTATGATAAACATGGTCTTTGCTTGAAAAATGAACTTCAAATTTCTCTTTTATGTGATCTCCCAACACTGCATTTAGCCTCATCATTCGGGAATAGTGGCCGCTTCCCCATGGATAGATGAATTCACCGATTTTTAGCACAGATTACAATCTCCAAATGCCGTTTAAATTTCCAGTTATTTTATTCTAGAGAATCAAGAATATCATGCACATTATTTGGGCCAATTTTGACAGTGATGCTTTTCTTTGACTTTAGAGCAAAATCTATGTCTTTGTTTGAAAAATTTGGTATTTCATTTGAATTAATCATAAATAATTTTTCTAATTTTGGAATTTGTTTTTCCAATCCGATCTCTTTGGCTTCTTCAAAAAGTTTGGTATCCACACCACTTAATGGCATTACTGGTATCATATTTTTTTGAAATACACGTTTCATTGAATAATCAATAAAGTTTGTAGAAAACATCATTGGAGATAATGCAAGTGATATATGACTTATCTTATTTGATTTTGCTTCATGAAGCATAATTTCTAATATTGAATTTACAAATATCAGATAATTTTTTGATCCAGTTTGATTAACCTTGACATGAAAAAATTCTAGTACAATTTCTCGTTTTACCAATCTTGGAATTATTTGATTGATCATTTTAACCAAATTCATTAATTCAGATTTTTGTCTATAACAGATTATTATTTTTGAATCAAATCCTTGTTTTATTGTTTCAAAACAAGAAATTGCTGAAATCTCATCATAAACACTGCATATGACATCTTTATTTTGTAATTGATATGGTATGCCTCCCTGACCCTTATCTGAAAAAATACAAACATACGCATTATTTTTTGTAAGATACGTGTAAAGTAATTTATCAAAATTTTCTTCTGTTCCTGGACGTGCACCCATATTGGATTTTTTTTCTATAATGCCAGATGTTGCTGCCAATTCAATATCTTTTG
The DNA here is from genome assembly GCA_005798405.1 of Nitrosopumilaceae archaeon. Taxonomy (GTDB): domain Archaea; phylum Thermoproteota; class Nitrososphaeria; order Nitrososphaerales; family Nitrosopumilaceae; genus Nitrosarchaeum. The sequence continues at coordinate 12,418 of SYJQ01000006.1, read as the reverse complement.
TAAAAAATCCTTTTGATGTTCCTTCAACTTTAACAAGAAATTTTTCTCCCTTTAAGAGCAGATTTCCGCCTACTGTAGTAATCTCTGACACAATTTTCTGAAAATCATTTTTTACCTGCCTTGCAATAGCTATTTTTTCAACACCAAAAAGTAAATTTATTGCAGATGATGAAAATACTGGATCATTTGCATCTACTAAAATGACATCTCCATCACGTTTGACTGATTTGAATTCTTGATTTTGGATCTTTAGAATTTTTTTAATATTTATTATTAATTGTGGAATTTTATTTTTAGAGAAAACTGTTGGGAAAACTACTACGTAAGAAATATCTTCCATCTCTTCTTTTTTGAACTGTGCCTGTTTATAATTTAGGATAAATCCGGGTAATCAATATAAAACAAAACAATCCAAGTGTAACTGTGAAAAAATTTACTCAAGAACAAGTAGATCAACTTAATTCAAAAATAAAGACAACAAACGAAGCACTTCAATGGGTTTCAGAAAATCTTCATCCACGAGTTGCAAAGGCATCAAGTTTTGGTGCAGAGGATGCAGTAATTATGGATATTATGCTCAAAATCAATCCCAAGTTTAGATTCTTTACATTAGATACAGGAAGACTACCACAGGAAACCTATGACATTATGGATGTCGTGAGAAAAAAATACAACATAACAATTGAGGTTTTGTTTCCTGATACTAAAGAAGTAGAAGACATGGTCAGAGAGAAAGGAATGAATCTTTTCTATGAAAGTATAGAGAATAGAAAACTATGTTGTGAGATCCGCAAAGTACATCCAATTAATAGAATGTTGTCTACACTAGATGGTTGGATTACTGGACTAAGACGTGATCAAACAGAAGTAAGAAAGGATGTCAATATTTTCCAAATAGATCATGGACATGGTGGAATTTTAAAAATTAATCCAATAATAGATTGGACTTGGGATCAAATTCAAGATTACATCAAGAAAAATAATTTACCATACAATAGTCTTCTTGACAAAGGCTATCCAAGTATTGGATGTGAGCCATGTACAAGAGCAATCAAACCTGGCGAAGACTTGAGAGCAGGACGTTGGTGGTGGGAACAAGGAGAGCACAAAGAGTGTGGCCTTCATATAGACCATAAATAGGGAATTTAGTATGTCTGATAATTCGATTAAACCACATGGAGGAACACTGGTAAATAGAATTACCAAAGCTGATCCATCTGGATTATACTCCATATCCATATCTGAAGACCTTGCAAATGATGTTGAAAACATTGCAGATGGAATTTTTAGTCCGCTTGAGGGATTTCTGGGCAAAAAAGACTATGAAAATGTCATATCAAAAGGCAGGCTATCAAATGGATTAGCTTGGACAATTCCTATCGTTCTTGATGTAGATGAATCAACAGCTGCAAAAATGAAAAAAGCTGGCAAAGTGTTACTACAAAACCATCAGGGATTAGGCATAGCAATCTTGCATGTCAAAGAGACATTTACCTTTGATAAAGAAAAGACTGCAAAGGGAGTATACGGAACAAATGATTCTTCACATCCTGGTGTTGCAAAGACAATGTCCATGCAAGATTATTTGGTTGGTGGCAAAATTGATTACATTGCAAGACCTGAAGAGACTGAAATTAGAAAATATAGGCTGACGCCTCTGCAAACACGAGAGGCATTTGCTAAAGCAGGATGGAAGACAATTGTGGCTTTTCAGACAAGAAATCCACCACACGTAGCACATGAGATGCTACAAAAGACATCAATCACAACAAGAGATGGAGTATTTGTCAATCCAGTAATTGGCAAGAAAAAGTCTGGCGACTTTATAGATGAAGTTATTGTAAAATGCTATGAAACTATGATTGAGCACTATTATCCAGAAAACAGATGTAAACTTGGAACGTTACATACTGAGATGAAGTATGCCGGACCAAAAGAAGCAATTCATCATGCAATTATGAGACAAAACTATGGATGCTCACACATCATTATTGGCAGAGATCATGCAGGAGTTGGAACGTTTTATGATCCATTTGCAGCACAAAAAATATTTGATGATTATCCGGAATTAGAAATAACTCCAATATTTTTCCCAGCATTTTTCTATTGTAGAAAATGTCTGACATATACAAATCCAAGAGCATGTCCACATGGCGATGATGCAAAAGAGCAAATCAGTGGAACCAAGCTAAGACAAATGATCGATGAAGGCAAATCCCCATCTGAATTTATCTTAAGACCCGAAGTCTCAAAGGTAATTTTGGAACATCCACACCCATTTGTTGATTAGGTATTTATTCACTCAAACTAGATTTAGCTCGTGAAGTATCTTCTTGTTCTGATTTTACTTTCTGTATTTGTGATAACACCTGTCTTTGCAGAAGAATCAAAAAATCCTACACTAATCATTGACACAATAGAGATTCCATCATACGAATTTAATAAAATTCTTAGAGATGCAGTCATTATTCCAATGCAAAGAACACATGGAATAAGCTGGCAAGCTACAATTGATAATAATCTTGTATATGCAAACCCTGATGGAAACGCAGTTTTGAGAGTCTATGACAAAGAAAATCCTGAGAAATTTGTTGAAGTAGGTATGGGCTCACAACCAGATGAAAAATTCTGGATTGCTGTACAGACTCCTAAGGAAGGATATGTTGTTGTACACAGTGATTTGGAGAGAGGATGGTCTCCTACATCTAAAACAATCGTATCGTACACTGAAAGAGCAGGATTAACAGTTAACAACGGTGCAAGAATAGTTGTATCTAATCTTGATATTGGTGTATTTGCAATTAATTCGTATTCCATTCATGGAATGGAAAGCTCTACTGATCCACCTGCAGTAAATTCAGGAAGCATGATTGTAGAATTCATTTCAGGAGATCCCGCAAAGAACCCATTTGCATTATTTCCATTTTATGTGGCTGCTGGCGTTGGAACAGTGGTAGGCATCTTGTATCTCACTAAGAAGCGTTCTTAGTTTTGAAATATTTACAATCTCTTTTGATTTTACACACACTACACATTGGTGATATTGGTTTGCAAATGTTTTGACCATACATTACAAAAGTGTCATTGATATCAATCCAGAATTTTTTTGGAATCTTTTTCATTAGCTCCTGCTCTGTTTCTTCAGGAGTTTTTGTATTTACTAATCCTAATCTATTTGAAATTCTGTGAACATGAATGTCTACTGGAATAGCCGGCTTGTCAAACGCATAAACCAATACACAGTTTGCAGTCTTTCTTCCAACTCCAGGCAGCTCTACTAATTTTTCTAAACTATCTGGAACCTTTCCCTTGTACTTGGAATCAATAATTTTTGCAACCTCGATTATTCTTTTTGATTTTACGTGATAGAAACCAATTGATTTTATAATTTTTTCAACATCTTTTGTTTTGGCATTTGCAAGCTCCTTTGCATTTTTGTATTTTGCAAATAACACTTTGACTGCTTTTGTTGTAGTCTCATCTTTTGTTCTTGCTGAAAGTATTGTTCCAATTAAAATGCTAAATGATCCCGTCTCTGCTTCATGCAGCTCTCTTAATGCAGTCATTCTTGGAGGCTTTACGGAAGTCATTGTATCCATCATTCCACGAAGAATTTTTTGCATCTGTATGTGGAATTTTACGTACAAGTATTATATCTGTAATAGTCAAACTAGTACTGTTGGAGCTAACAAGAGAAGAAGAATCTGCACTAAAAGGCGAGCAAGGCGAAATTATGCAGATGGCATACAGAATTTTGGTTGCAACAGGTGAAGCAACAGATGCAGAGAAGCTAATCCCAATTGAGTGGGCACATCTTTCTGGTGTAAATTATAACACAATTGGAGATGCAGGTGAGGAATTCTTATCTGGTATTAGTAAAAATGCCAGAGTCAAAGTCAAAACTACTCTTAATCCAATGGGCTTTGATATTGATAATGTATCAAATTATAATCTAGATGATAATTTTATTTCAAAACAACTCTCAATTAGAAAATCATATGAAACAATGGGAGTTACTCCATCATTTTCCTGCATTCCATATGAGATTTTTGATATACCAAAAGAGGGAACACAAGTATCATTTGCAGAAAGCAATGCAGCAATACATGCAAATTCATTTGATAATCTAAAAACTAACAAAGAAAGTGCATTTAGCGCACTTGCAAGTGCAATTACTGGAAAAAGTCCATACTCTTCACTAAGAAAAGAAGACTCTCCAAATCTGACAATTAGAATGAAGATAGATAATCCAAATGAGCTGACATATGGAATGCTTGGATTTTTTGCAGGAAAAGTTGGAAACAATTCTGTAAATATCTCAGGTGTGGGAGAAATGGACAGACGCAGCTGCAAGGCACTCTGTGGTGGAATGGGAACGTCTGGAACATGTGCAAAATTTCTTTTTGGTGAGGGAGATCCTGGATGTGAAAAAGTAGATTTTGATAAAAAAGAGATGAATGAGATTCACGATGAGCTAAACACTTCAGAAAAAGGTGATTTGATAACACTTGGTAGTCCTCAGTTGGGTCTAGAAGAGATCTCTGAACTTGCTGGTAAACTAAAGGGCCGCTCCTTTAAGAAAAGATGTATGATCTTTTGTCCAAGAACTGTAAAGGAGCAAGCAAGAAAGATTGGCTACACCAATGAACTAGAACGAGCTGGATGCGAAATTCTTGCTGATTGCTGCACATGTCTTACTCCTTTAATCAGCAAAGAAAATGTTGATTCAGTTACTACAAACAGCATCAAAGGAGCGTATTATTTGAAAAATTCTAACGGTGTAGATGTCAATCTAAAATCACTCTCTAAAATAATTGAAGATGAGACAAGATGAAAATTCTTGTTTCAGGAAAAACACAGGGAATAATACTAAAGTCACAACATGCAATTAACTTTCTAGGTACAGTAGATAAAAAAACTGGAGTTATAAGCGACAAAAATCACGAGCTATTTCACAAATCAATTAAAGATAGCATCCTAGTATTTCCAAACGGCGTAGGTAGCAGCGTAGGTGCATATACAATCTACTCTATCAAATCAAATAATGCTGCACCACTTGCAATGATCTGTCAAAAAGCAGATCTTACTGTTGCAACTGGATGTGCTCTGGCTAACATTCCACTTGTAATTGTAGATGATGAAAAATTTTCATCACTTCAAAGTGGACAAAAAATCTCACTAGATACTGAATCTTCTAATCCTATAACTCTTCTCTAATTACTGTACCATTTGGCTCTTCTTCTTTGAAAACAATTCCTTCAAATTTTTGAATCTCTGTTTCTGGATTTTTCCAATAATTTTTTGGCAATCCAGCTTTTTCACACGTATATTCTAGAAACTCTTCTTCATTCCATCCATACTCTACTGGAACCTGTGGCAATAGTAAACCCGAATAAAATCCATTTTTGACAATTAATCCATCTCGTCCTACTTTGATCTTTGAGAGATATTCCTCAGGTTTGCTTACAATAATTTTCTTGGGCGGTGTAAGCACGGTCACTTCAAATGTAATTAAATCCATTTCTTTGTGTTTGAGTGGAGGAAATCTTGGGTCTTTTGTTGCAGCTGATATCACTGCATCTTCTAAAGCATCAAACAATGATTTATCTGGTAATGGATATCCAATACAGCCTCTTAATCCCATGGTATTGTTTAAAGTTACAAATACGCCTGATTTAAAAGAAAAATTATTTTTAAATTCTTTTTCTAGTTTTGGCTTTGTGTTATTTTTTAAATATTCAGTAACTATTCTTCTTGCAGTCTTTACAAGAATATGACCATCATCTTCTGATAAATTATTGTAATCTTTCATTTATCTTACCTACAAACTCTTGCAGATTTTTAATATGTGTACCTTCCCAGTATACCTTGTTACAACCCTTGCATCTCCAGAACCTGTCATTTGACTTGAAAACTCCCTGAGGAATTTTTTCCTTTATGATTTCTTTGTCAACTGATTCAGTTAATGAATTACATTTGGGACATCTTGACGTATCTCCATTTATCTGAATTTTCAAATTCACATCACTAATTATTTCAAAAAACTGTTCAATCTCGTCTTTTTGTATAATGTGAATTGATCTAATGCCGAGTTTTTTGGCTTTATTAATTAATTCAACATCCTTTGAAATGATTGTTCTTTTTTCTTTAATTACAGATTCAATTAATTTTTCATCATCAATATCTGAAAAATATTGTGAATCATAGCCTAGCAGTCTTAATTTTCTTGCAATGTTTCCCAGCATCGCATCAACAAAAAATATTGGAACATCTTCTGCCTTAAGAGGCATCCCCTAAACCCACTTCTGTAATCTGACTTGCTCCTGCTGGAAGTGCACGTACAAAATCATCTATGCTTATCTTCTTTGCAATCTCTTCTTGCAGTTTTAAAAATTCCAATCTTATCTTCTTTGCAATATCTACCATTTCTGATCCATGTGGTTCAATTATTGCATAACAGATAGAATTTTTTTTAATTGTTTCAGGAGGACCACATGTCACTACATAATCATCTCCCTGTGGCATTATTCCTACTGCAAGCTTTAGTGTGGATATCTTGACAAAATTTCGTTGTCCTTCTATGGTAAATGATCCTTTTGGAAGAAATTGTCCGCTTGGGGCTGATTTTTTGACTTGTTCTGGATTTACCCAATATGCATTAACACCATACATTCCTTCTCTCCATGCTCTGCTAAAACAAACAGTTGCATGAGCAACCTCATTCAAACTTGCTGTAGGTAGATTTTCTACATCTTTTAGAATAAAAAATGGAGATCCAAAAATATCACCATGAAATATTTTGTCATTTTTTTCTAAATGTTTTCTTACTACGGCAGAATTTGAGGGAGCATCTCTGCCGCCTATTGCAAGAATTCCATCTGATGTGAAAAACCACCTGTACCTTTCATACCAGTTCTTTTTTCTAATCTCTGCAAATGAAACTGACTCTTTTTCTGTCTCAGCTTTGTTTTGTAACTTTGCTATCTTTTTTTGCGTGTTGATTTTAATTTGCTCAATTGACTTTATTGCACCTGATTTTTGTTTTGCTTCATTAAACAGTACTGATGCAATTGATTGCATTGGTGATTGCGAGTTTATCTTAATCTTTTCATCATCAACTATGATAAGTGTAAATCCTTTCTCTTTAGCTAATTTCGACTTGTGAGTTTCCAAAATCTCCTGAGCCCTTGGATCTTCAATAGATGTAATGCCCTTTGAGATCATCTCAAAAAGTGAATTGGCTACACTAGTTATGTGACTTGACTTTTCTTTTACTGTGTCTATTGCTCTTTCTTGCTCTGCTAGCTGACTCTCAAGTTCTTTTATTTTCTTATCAGAGCCGCCAGTTTGAATTGATTTGCCCACTTCTACAAGATTTTCTGTAAAAACAGTATCCAATCCCTCGATGAAGCTATTGACAATGGTGCATTTTTCATCTAACTTTCCTAATCTGACAGGAACAATCTCTGTTTTTTCATCTCTGATAATAACTGGCTCATGTTTGCCTGTAATTACATTTGTAACAATATCTTTTGTTGTATCGTAAAGTTTCTTTATTTGTTCAGATGTTAGATCTTTTCCTATACATTTTGGTTCAATACTAGAGATTTCAAATATTCCCTCGACATATTTTTTTGGCAATCCCAATGTTCGTCCAAGCCATTTTGCTGAAGCCAAATCTGATGTCTTTAATTCTTCAAAATCTGTCTCTGTTACCTTGATTACATCTATGCCATTCAAAGGTGGTGGTGTATACACCAGACCAACACCAAGTTTTCTATGTCTTACATCAATAGAATGCTGCAATGCAAGAATCTTCATCTCGTTGTTGCAGAGCAAAATATTTCCTTCACCAAAAAATTCACCAACAATTACAAACTCCTTATCGAATCCTGCAAAAGTAAAATATGCAATTCTTTCTGATGCAATCTGTTCTATTTTTTTTAATTTCAGTCGTAACAGATCACTTCGTAATCTCTTTAGTAATCTGTTTGGCTCCATCTGCTCAATTTTCACAGATGTTAACCAAACGCCAGATGTGGATATCATCATAAAGATATCGGGTTTTTCAGTATGATGAAGTTTGAATAGTATGCTGTCTTTTGTCACACCGTAGATGTTACTAACATAGTAATCATTTGCTTCCTCTGAAATCTGATTCACCAAATAACGAAGTTCTATTCCTGCAAGAGTCACAACAATCTGTCCTGTATCCGAAATTATACTCTTACTCTATTTTATGCCCATTTTATGACCAAAGATTTTAAACAAGGCTAATCAGAGTCAACCTAGAAATTTACTTGGCAAAATTCAAAAAAAAGAAATCAGCACCAACACCTGATCCTGAGAATTCTAAAAAAGAGTTAGTTAAAGAGGAAAACAACGAAATTCCCGAGACAGAATCAAGCGATCCCACACCTATAGTAAATCAAGAAGGAAAAAGTGAAAAAGACAAGAAATTAGACAGGCTATTCTGGTTACGGGTTGGTTTTGCAGTAATTGCTGGCACTCTTGCAACTTTTCTCTTTGAAGATATTCAGGGAGAAGAAAGAAGATGGGCATCAATTGCATTTATGATCATTATGTTTATCGTGACTATATTCATTGCAAAATCGATGAATATGCAATTACCGTCATCTGATAAAAAGAAAATAGTAACACAAGGAATAGGAAGTTATATTTTCCTGTACTTGTTTGTCTGGATTCTAACCTATACTATAGTACATGCAGGTACAGTCTCATCTGGCATCCCTTCTCCAATATCATAAGTTTTGGTCTATGTGGAATTATAAAACACCTGGAATTCCTGATGATGCATTTGAGCGCTCTGAGAGTGTACCAATAACAAAAGAAGAAGTTCGAGTAATACAAATCAGCAAGGCAAGACTTTGTCCGGGATATACTGTATATGATATAGGATGTGGAAGCGGTTCAATATCTATTGAAGCTGCAATTCAAGTTGAATCAGGTAAGGTAATTGCAATAGATTATGATCCAAATGCAATTGAATTAACAAAAAAAAATATTGAAAAATTTGGACTGACAAACATCTCTGTAATACTTGGCAATGCAAAAGAAAAGATCTCAGAACTTGATTTAGCTGATGCGATATTTGTAGGGGGAACTGGAGGTGATACAGAAGAGATTGTCAATCTATGCCAAAACAAACTAAAATCTGGAGGAAGAATAGTCATTGGAATAATCTTAATTGAGACTTTGTACTCTGTCTTGAAATCTTTGGAGAAATTACAGTTTGACTCTGTAGATATTACTCAAGTAACCATCTCTAAGAGCAGAAAGACCTCAACAGGTACCATGATGCTTGCTAGAAATCCAGTCACAATAATTTCTGCAACAAAGATCTAATCTAGATTTTTAATTGGGAATAAAACTCTGTTTTTTATGCCTGAATTAATCGGAATCGGAGTGGGTCCAGGTGATCCTGAACTTCTTACAGTAAAGGCTGCAAAGGCAATTCAAAACGCCGATACCATAATGTGTCCCGCATCAGGTGAGGACAGGCCAAGCATTGCATTTTCCATTGTATCTTCACTAATTGACAAATCAAAAAACCAAGAGATCATAAAATTAATCTTTCCAATGACCAAAGACAAAGAGATTCTTGAGGCAACATGGAAGAAAAATGCAAAGATAATGGCTGAAAAAGTATTGACAGGAAAAAATGTCGTCTATCTTACAATAGGTGATCCATACTTGTACAGCACTTGGATTTACATGCATAAAGACATTGAATTGAATCACCCAGAAATTAAAATTAGTGTGATTCCAGGAATTGTTTCCATGTTTACATTTGCAGCAAAAGTTGGTGTAAGCATTGCAGAAGGCGCAGAAAAAGTTGCAATAATTCCATCATGCTATGACTTGAGTACAGTAAAGGAGATTGCAAAAAATTCTGAGACAATGGTTTTCTTAAAGGACGGTAGATATTTTGATAAGGTAATTGACTTGCTAAGAGAAGCTGGCTTTCCTGATAATTCTATTTTTGCAATAGGACAGGATCTTGGAACAGAAAATGAAATTATCCGAAAACTTACACTGGGCGAAGTCAATGACGGAACATTAACAACAAAATATTTTTCAATCTTGGTGGTAAAGCGTGTATAGAGTTTACTTTGTAGGATGCGGTCCAGGAGATCCGGAATTAATTACAATCAAAGCAAAAAAATTAATTCAAAAAGCAGATGTTATAGTCTACTCGGGATCTCTTATTCCTCCACCAATTCTAAAGTTATGCAAAAAAGGAGAACTGCATGATGCAGCTGGTCTAGTAAGAGAAGAAATCTTTGATCTGCTTTGCAAAAATGCAAAAAATGGCAAGATAGTAATTAGACTGCATGATGGCGATCCATCAATCTATGGAGCAATCAAAGAACAGATAGATAATCTGACAAAAGAAGGAATTGAATCCATAATAATTCCAGGAATTACTGCATTTTTAGCCTCAGCAGCTGCACTTGGCATGCAACTTACACTTCCCGGTGTTACTCAAACCATTATTGTTACAAGAGCAGAATCAAGAACCAAAGTTCCAAAGAGAGAGAAGATATCAGAACTTGCAAAACATAAAGCAACTCTTATTTTTTACCTCAGCGTTCACCTGCTTTCTAATATTGTAAAAGAGGCAGTTGCTGGAGGATACAAAAAATCTACACCAGTCGCTGTAGTGTACAGAGCAAGCTGGGATGATCAAAAAATTATCAAAGGAACACTAGATGATATTGTAAAAAAAGTCAGAGATGAAAAAATTACACGAACTGCAATTGTAATTATTAGTGATGTAATTGATCCAAAAACTTACGAGTATTCAAAACTGTATGACAAGAAATTCAGTCATGGATACAGAAAAGCTAAAGTCAAATAGACAAGTAATTTACTTTATTTCTTATTCCCAATTTGTTCAGATTCTTTTGAAATGATGTTACATTTCCAGATGTAAAAATTTTCATCGTATTTTTCTTTGATTCTGTTTTGATATTTGCAAGAACTTTGCATGCTACAATATCTGCAGGATCAACAAATTTTACATGTGAAAATTCCAAACTTAGCAATGATTTTAAAAATGACAAGTGTGTACTTGATAAAGTTGCTACATCTATATCATTTGAAAAAATATCTGATAATGTTTTTCTGATAATTTTTTTGCAATATCTTTTGTTTGTAATAAACTTGTTTGATTCCACAAGATCAACTAATATGGATGAATCTACTTTGTAAATTTTATTTTTTGAAAAATTAAATTTCTTTATGTAACTTGACAAACTTTTACTTTTAATTGCAGCTTGCGTTCCAAGCATTGCAATATTTTTTGTCTTTGATAGCAACATTGCTTCCCTTAATGGCGGATACACTCCAATTACTTTTCTGTTTGTGATTTTTAGCATCAAGCTTGGAGTGTTTGATGCCATTACTATGACATCTGGAGAAAAATTTTCTTCTAACATCTTTATTGTTTGTTTAATGATTGTATCTAGTTGTTTTTTTGATTTTTTTCCATAAGGAAAATTTTTCTGGTCTGCAAAATAAATAATATCTGACTTGCATTTTTTTTGTATTGCATTAATTATAGATAATGAGCCCAAACCTGAATCAAAGACTGCAATCTTTACCATGATTAATTAAATTTGTATCTAGAATTAGTTTGTTAGCTAAATTTACTCTAAAGTTTATCTAAATTTACTCTGTCCATTAAGAGCTAATTTCTAAATCACCTGACATGCCAAACTTCGATAAGACTTGGGCTCGACAAGAGACACCAGGTGTAACCGACAAACTCCGTGAGACAATAAAACCTCAAGGTGCATTAAAACCACGAATCCAAACAGCAGTAAACAAACTACAAGTCCAAATATCAAAGATGGACTCTATGCTTGGAAAACTGCATGAAAGAGACGCGCAACTCTTCCAGCGAGTCGTGACTGCAATGCAGCAACATGATACAAGTACAAGCAGAGTTTTGTCAAACGAATTAGCTGAAATTCGTAAGGTTACAAAGATGCTCGGCAATGCAAGAATGTCATTGGAACAAGTCCAATTAAGACTGACAACTATTCATGATCTAGGCGATGCTATGGTAGCAATCGGCCCAGCGATGTCTACAATGAAGGGATTGAAGTCATCACTAGGAAGATTCATGCCAGAAGCAGACTCGGAATTGAATTCCATGACACAGACACTCAATGGTCTAATGATGGACTCCTTAGCCGGAGACTCATTTAGCATGGAGACTGGCGCTTCAAGTGAGGAAACCGAAAGAATCCTACAAGAAGCATCTGCAGTAGCAGAGCAACAGGTTGGAGACAAATTCCCATCTGTACCAACACCAACTGGACTATCGTCCCAATCTACTTCTACATATTAGAAGTTAGGAAAAGACGACTGTCACTTTTTATTTTATTTT
>SYJQ01000031.1 GCA_005798405.1 Nitrosopumilaceae archaeon | reverse complement strand
TGAGCATATAACTGTGGGGATTATTTGAATAAAAAAAATCACAATTTTCATAAAAATGGATATTTCCAATGGATTTTATTTATAGATAATAAAAATAATCTGTGGAATTTAGATGCATACAGGAATGCTCTCAGTGCTGCATCGAAAGAGAATATTATCCAACTAAGAAATTTGGAAAAATTGGAGTCCTGATACTGCCAGAAGAAAAAGATAGAATAAAACAACTTGCGGAAATAAATGGATTAAAAATTACAATTTTACCAAGAATCGGAATATCAGAAGACAAATCAGGTCCAACAGAAATATTAGCATATCAATTAATGGGTACAGAACAAAATGGAAATACATGTCCCTTTTTAGATAAAGAAACCACAGTTAGATCACCTCATGGTGGGTTTCCCTGTAAAATATATGATAAACGACCTCTCGCATGTATGACTTATCCATTAATAGAATCAAACCCTCTTACACTTGATCAGAAATGTAAATTTTGCAAAGAACATGGTTCTGCTGATCAAAATTTAAATTCAGAAATAGAGTCACTGTTAAAAATTAAAATAAAAATGACTACAGATGCTCCGTTAATATGGAGATTTGCAACTGGTGTGGGAGAAGAGTCAGATAAAGATCAAATAGAGACAGGTTGGATTTTAGAAAAATAATCAAAAAAGAACATACTTTCAATACAACTTCAAGCAAAAATTCAAAAGTGTGTGAAACATCATGATTTCATGAGTGATGATGCATGGTCAAATTTGGACAAAGTAGATCAAAAAATCATAGAAATTCTAAACAACAATGCAAGGACTCCATCAAAAGAAATTGCATCTGAATTAAAAAAATCAGGTCATGATGTATCAGATAGAACAATTAGAAAAAGAATAGAAAGACTAGAAAAAAGTGGTATCATTAAAGGATACAAAGCTGTCCTAACAGATGTCTCTGGAATTAATAAATATCAAATAATATTAATGAAATTAAAACCATCAAAATCTTTAGAGGCAGTAAAAGATTCAATTAAAGAGTTCATCACAAAGTTAGACAATTATCTTCTTGTAGCAAATATGGAGGGAGAATGGAATATGTTTGTAATAATTCAAATAGATTCAGCAAAAACAAATACATCGCAAAAAATCGTTGAAAAATTTTCCGATGAATTAATAGATTATAGAATAAACGAGATAGATATCAAGGATGCAAATATTTTGAATGTGTCTTTATTGTTATTGTAATAAAGAATATTCAGATTCAGCAATATCAATTGCTTTTTTTATCTCATCAAGAGTGAACGGTTTTTGGATAAATGCTGCAACCCCAGAACTAATTGTTTTATTAACTCGTTTTGTGGTTTTGTCATCAGCTGTAATCACAATAATCTGCAAATCTGTTTTTTCATTTAATAATTTTGTAGCAAGTACATCGCCATCAAAATCAGGTAATCCCATATCTAAGAGAATAATCGGCTGTTTATTTTCAGAAAATAATTTTTGGCATCCTTTAAGTCCATCTTTGCCATTAGCATAAACAAAAATTTCGGCATATCCAAGTTTTTCTACATAGTTTTGAAGTTTCATGGTTATCGCCTTACTATCGTCGATTATAACAATGGGTCTAGTAGTTTCAATAGTTGAAGAAATTATTGATTTTGCTTTCTGATATGAAATTTTTGCTTTGTCGTATTCACCAAGACTCAAAAAACATTTTGATGCACAAAATAATGCACCTTGTATATTTTTTGAATTTTTAGATTTAGAATATTGTAAAAAAAGATTACCTGCTTGTTCAATTTCGTCTTTAGATTCTTTTCCTTGTCTAGTTTTACATTCAGCTGCAAGCATATACAAGAGTGCAGATTTAAGATTTTCAGATTTTTTCATCAAATTTGCCTGATTGAGAAATAAATTATGAGCGGTGATGAATTGCTTATTTTTTAAATGTGTTAATGCTACCTCACAGCTAGTCTTTGCATCCAATACAGACATAGAATTTTTTTATTTTATAACATTTTGTAATATTGATTTTTGACTAAGGATTAATCACAGCACGGCCAACAATCTTACGTGCCTTAAGATCCTCCAAAGCAGAGTTTGCAGCATCAAGTGGGTATCTTTTTGAAATCATTGGATTAATAGTTCCTTTTCGAGCAAGATCTAATAATTCAACCATGTCATTATAATTTCCAGTATATGCACCTTGAATAATAATAGATTTGAGAGGAATTGTAACAAGTGACAACTCCATTGAGCCGCCAAATAGACCAACTAAAACCAGATTTCCTCTTTTTCTTAGAACTGCCAATCCCATTTTTGCAGTAGGTGGAGCATTAACAAAATCCACAACACTGTCAGCACCCTTACCATTACAAATTGAAATTATTTTTTGAGATGTTTCAGGATCTTTTGAGTTCATTACAAAATCAGCACCCATTTCTTTTGCAATTTCTAATTTTTGATCATCTAGATCCACACAAATTATTTTAGATTTGGTGATAGACTTTGCAATTTGTACACCCATCAATCCTAATCCACCAGCACCTATTATTACAAGAAACTCGGGTGAATTCTGATTTGATTTTTTAATTGCATTGTAAGCTGTTAGACCAGAACAAGCTAAGGAAGTTGCAGATTCAGGATCAACGCCGTTTAATTTTGCTAAATATTTGAAATGGGGAACAAGGGAATAATCCGAATACCCGCCGTCTTGAAAAACTCCAAGCGATTTTGGAGTATCACATAAATTTTCATTACCGACTTTACAAGCAGGACATTCACCACATCCTATCCAAGGATAAACTAAAACTTGATCACCTTTTGAAAAACCCTTAACATTATCTCCAAATGTCTCAACAGTGCCAACAATTTCATGTCCAGGAGTGACAGGATACTTGACTCCTCTATCAGTGACTTTCATGAATTTGCCATCACCTAAATCATATCCACCCTCCCAAAGATGCAAATCACTATGACATACGCCTACTGCTTTGACTTTAACTAAGACCTGATTATCTTTAGGATGTGGAGTTTCCATTTCTACCACTTTCAACGGTTCGTTAGGACCTGTAATCCTAGCAGACTTCATAGATTGACAATCCATTCTTAACAATATAAGAGTTGACAGGATATGAGAAAAAAGTAGAGCCCTTAGATATTATTGAATAAAAAAAGAGTTATTTTGTGAGTGAAGAACAAACTCCAGATAGTATTTCGCAAGCACCAGTAAATATTCTATTTAATCCCACAACGGTTGCAAAAAAAGATGTTTGGGATATTGATCTTATTCAAATTTTGAATTTATTAATAAAAATTCTTGAAAAAAGTGGAAAAAAAGATCTCAGAGTTGCAGGAATGGCAGCATTATCATCTTCATTAATTTACAGAATGAAAGTAGAAAGTATTTTTGCATTACAACGCGCTGCAATGGAAAAAAAGCCAATCAGACAAAGAACGGATGTAGATATAGAATTAATCGACATACCATATAGACATGAATCAACTTATCCAGTTTCACTAGATGATTTGTTAGGATTGTTACAGAATTTAATTGGTACAATAGCCAATCCACAATCAAGAAGAAATAAACTAGAGATAGAGCCTATCGAAGCTCCTAATTTTCAAGAATATTTCATTTCGCTTGAAAACATCATCGGAAAATACGAGGACTTGATCATTAGAAAGATTTCAGTTGCAGGATACGGTATGCTTGAAGACATTATAAAAGATCTTGATGAGATAGATTCAATCAGATGTTTTTTTGCAATATTGTTTTTAGCTAGAGACGAAAAAGTAGACCTAGAACAAATAGAAGGCGACATCAAAATTATTCTGATAAAAGAGAAGTTAACAATCTGATCAAAAATGAAGAAAGGATTTCTTTAAGTAGATTTTACAGGAAAAGAAGGCAATTGACAAAAACTGAAACAAACGATGAACCTATGGCAAGGATAGAGGCAGCTCTTTACTCTGCTGGAAGACCTCTAAAAATAGAAGAACTGATCAGAGCTTCAGGCACAGAATCACGAACAAAGACGTTTGAGTTACTCAGCGACCTAATGAAAAAGACCAAGTCAACATTCAAGGCACTTGAAGTGGTGACACTTCCTGATGGATCATACGTATTTCAGTTAAAACCAGAATACAGTTCAACCATCAAAAGATATGCGTCAAAACCTATTCTTCCAAACGCAACTCTGAAAACATTATCATATATTGCATACATGCAACCAATTTCATCAAAGCAACTTGTAGAAACAAGAGGTTCTGGAGTATATGAACATCTCAAGGAATTAAGACAGTTGGACTTTATCACTCATCAAAATGTAGGAAGATTAAAAATTTTTAATACAACTGAAAAATTCCAAAAATATTTTGGAATACAAGGAGATGTTGAAAATCTCAAACAAAGACTATTTTCCAAAGTAAGAAAAACAGCAAAGATGTCAGAATCAAATCCGGTACCTGAAATAGTCAGCAAAGCAAACTGAATATTTTTAGTTCAAGCCTAACTTTTTGCGTTTTGTATAAATTAGAGTAGTTAAAAGAACATTCGTGAGAAAGTCAGTAGAAAATCTTGCAACCAGCAAAATAACTGGCGGAAGAAGACATCCTGCAAGAATTAGAAGAAAATATGAAACAGATAGATATCCAAATGAATCCGTTACAGGAGCTCAAGTTACAATCACACGACGAGTTAGAGGAAATAATAAAAAAACAGCTTTGAAAACAATTGATTTTGTCAATTTATCAGCAGGTGATTCCAAAGTAAAGAAAATAAAAATTCTCAAAGTATTAGAAAATTCTACAAACAATGATTATCAAAGAAGAGGCATCATTACAAAAGGTGCAATATTAGAAACAGAAGCAGGAAAATGCAGAGTTGTTTCTAAACCAGGTCAAACAGGAATAGTTAACGCAGTTTTAATAAAGTGATAAAATGAAAGATTACGAGCATGTCGTAATCTGGTTGGATTATTTTAACAAGACATTACCAAGAGCTAAAGGAAGAAAATTAGAAAAAGAAAAGTGCATTTTTGATCCTTCACTAAAAGAATTGACAGAAGCTGCTCAAGCGGCAGGATTTGAAATTACGGAGACTGATGAAAAAGTAAGATTTCCAAAAAGACCATATGTCAGGTCAGGCTACATAGTGTTGCCAAAAGGATCTTCTAAGACAAATATTCTTAACAAAATTTCAGAAAAATTAGTTTCGAAAAGAGCCAAGCAAACAAAGTAAAATCAAATCTAGCTCTTAGCTAAAGTAAAGTTGACAGAAGTCTATGATAAGAATATGATGATTACTGTTTCTAATTGCAGGAGGTAGGCGAAATAATGCACTTAGCCGCTAGTGGCAGAGTGATCATTCAGCTATCAAAAAAATTAGCTGAGGGAGATATACTCTGTGACGAAACAGGAACTAGAGTTGCAAAAGTAATGGAATTAATTGGTCCAATAAAAAGACCGTTTGCATCAGCAACTCCGTTAACAAATAACATCAAAAAATACATTGGCAAAAGTGTTTTCGCAATTGATTATTCTCCTGCTAATACACAAAAATTTAGGAGAAGAAAAAAATGAACATATTACAACAACAAAACTGTCCTGAATGTCAATCTTCATTAGTTGATGACGTTCAGAATGGTGAAATAATCTGCTCTGGTTGCGGTGTAGTTGTCGCAGATCAGATGGTAGATCACGGTCCAGAAACAATAAGCTCAAATCTCGAAGACAGGATGAAGCTAGCAAGAGCAACAGGACAGACAACTTATTCTCAACACGATTTGGGAATAACAACTGAGATATCAATTAGTACAAAAGACTTTAGCGGAAAAACAATCAACCGCGAAGTTGCAAATCAAATGAACAATCTCAGAAAATGGCAACAGCGAGTACGTGTTTCTTCACCAAGAGAAAGAAGATTAGCAAATGTTTTATCAAAAATGGGTGAAACATGTGATGGTCTAAATCTTTCAAGAAACGTCTTGGAAACTGCTTCTATGATATACAGAAACTTGGATGGACATGTAGATGTGAAGGGAAAATCAGTTGCAAGTATTACTGCAGCTACAATTTACATGGCATGCAAACAATGTGATGTTG
Source organism: Nitrosopumilaceae archaeon (assembly GCA_005798405.1). GTDB lineage: Archaea > Thermoproteota > Nitrososphaeria > Nitrososphaerales > Nitrosopumilaceae > Nitrosarchaeum. The sequence continues at coordinate 26,320 of SYJQ01000031.1, read as the reverse complement.
TAAGATCATTAGAAGAAATTTGTAGAGGAATATGCGCGCCAAAAGATGTCAAGTCAAAGACAAAACTTGCAGCAAAATACTATAGAACAATGGTAATGGAAATGGGTCAATTAAGTGCCCCAGTAGTTACCATGGACAAATACATCTCAAAGATAGCAAACATGACACAGACTGAAGTTAGAGTTGAAAGACTAGCTTTGGAAATAGCAGAAAAAACTAAAGACAGTAGCATTGCAGATGGAAAAGCTCCAAATGGAATCGCTGCAGCATATCTGTATGTTGCCTCAGTTTTGTTAGGACAGAATGTCCTTCAAAGAGACGTCTCAAGTATTGCAGGTGTCACAGAAGTCACTATCAGAAATAGATGTAAAGAGATCCTAACATGTTACAAACTCAAAATTACTTTGAGACCATCTCTGGCCAAAATTTAATCCCCCCCCCCTTTTCATTTTATTATTTAGAAAATTCTATTAGGATTAGCTAAATTTCGTCGGCATTATATATAGAAACAAAACAAAATGCACCATGGCAATACTTGAGATACGAGATCTTCATGTAACACGTGAAGGTAAAGAAATTCTCAAAGGAGTTAATTTGAAAACAGGCCCAGGAGAAGTACATGCCATAATGGGACCTAACGGTTCTGGAAAAAGCACTTTGGCATACACGTTGCTTGCACATCCAAAATATGAAGTGACTAAAGGAGATATTTTGCTAGATGGTGAAAGCATTTTAGAATTATCTGCAGATCAACGTGCAAAAAAAGGACTATTCTTAGGATTTCAATATCCTACAGAAGTATCAGGAGTTGGATTCTCACATTTTCTCAGAACAGCTTACAATTCACTAAGCAAAGCAATGCAAGGAGAAGACAGAGAAGTGTTCATCACAGTAAGAGAATTTCAAAAATATCTTAAAGAGAATTTAAACAAGGTTGGATTGAAAGAAGAATTTCTCTCAAGATATCTAAATGAGGGATTTTCAGGAGGAGAAAAGAAACGTGCCGAAGTTTTACAGATGGCAGTTTTAAAACCAAAGATTTCAATTTTAGACGAACCAGATTCAGGTTTGGACATAGATGCAGTTCAAGCAGTAGCTAAGGCAATAAGTCAAGTGTCAGGAAAAGATGCAACAGTGATTGTAATTACTCATTATGCTAGAATTTTAAAATTTTTAGACAAGCTAGATTATGTTCATGTCTTTGCTAGAGGTCAAATCTTAAAAACAGGTGATGCATCACTTGCAGATAAACTAGAAAGCGAAGGATATGACTGGGTTTTAGAACAGAAAGTCTAAACAAATTTTTAATAATTTTTCAAGATAAACAAGTTTAAGCATAAACAATTTTTGAGAAAGTATGTTGTACGAGGTAAACGTAGAATTTAATAGAGAATTTATCAGTATTGAAGAAAATCAAATTGTTATAGGAATAAAATCAAAACCAATCAAAGGAGAGGCCAACAAAGAAATCATAAAAAAATTAGCAAAGCATTTTGGGGTATCATCGTCTTCGGTTCAAATAAAATCAGGACATAAATCCAAGCAAAAAATCATACAGATACAACATTGAGAATCTAGTTTTTGTTTAAATAGGGTTTGTAAATGAAAAAAGCATGGAAGTAAATAGTAATGAACAATATTTTTTCAATTTCTCATTTTTTAAAGTAGATCCTAAATGGAGGTGGATGGCAGACCTAGCCAAAGAAGAGTCAGCCAAAGAAGTAGAAAATGTAATTAAAAATTCTGGAATAAAATTTAGAACGTATTCTACTTTAGGACTAAGAGACGACGCAGATTTTTTGTTTTGGTTTGCAGCAAAAACAGTAGAAGAAATCCAAAAGGCAATAGAAAAATTATACACGACTGTTTTTGGAAAATACATCATTCCATCAAGAACATATTTGTCATGCACTAGACCATCAATTTATGTAAAAACAGGAAAACCACTAGGATTTGTTGCAGATGCTGAAATGAAAAAACATGTAATTGTGTATCCTTTCACAAAGACTAGAGAATGGTATCTACTTCCAAAAGAAGAAAGACAATCAATAATGGACGAACATATTGAAGTCAGTAAAAAATATCCGCAAATTACTCTAAACACAACATACTCTTTTGGAATTCACGATGAGGATTTTATGCTGGCATTTGAAGTAGATCAAATCAGAGACTTTCAAGATTTGATAATGGATTTGAGAGAAACAAGAGTTTCAAAATATGTCCAAAAAGACACTCCAATGATAGTGTGTGTCAAAAAAGATATTGTTCCTTTAATAGGAAGTCTTGGTTAGTGGACTCCCTAAAAGAATGGGCAACAATAGTCAATGCTTTAGAAAACGGTGATCAAACAATTATTTTAAGAAAAGGTGGGATATTAGATGCAGCGTCAGGCTTTAGAATAGAATCAAAAAAATTCCTGTTGTTCCCCACACAAGAACATCAAGAGTATAATCACATAAAACCACAATTTCACAAATATCTTGAACAAGCAAAGTCAAATCCACCATCAAATGGATTTAATAGAATTACATCATATGCAGAGGTATTAGCAGAGGCAGATATCTTATCTGAGGAGACAATCAAAAAAATTTCATTATTCCATATTTGGAGTGATTCATACATAAATGAAAGAAGAAATTGGAAACCAGAAAACCCAATGAAAGCAGTGTTCTTAAAAGTCTATAAAATTCCGGTGGTCAATACGCCTCTAAAATCCGAATATCAGGGCTGCAAATCTTGGATAAACATAAATGAAGAAATTTCAAACGGAGAAGCAGTTTTGAGCGATATAGAAATAGAATCAAAACTCAGCAAATTCAAGGAGATAATAAAATGAAATACAAAACATTGGGAAAAAGTGGAATTAAAGTATCAGAGATAGGATTTGGGGCCTGGACTATAGGTCTTGATTGGTGGGGTAAAAAAATTGAGGAAGATGAAGCAAAACGTATGCTCAAAAGAGCATATGATTTAGGAATTAACTTTTTTGAAACAGCGGACATGTATGGTAAAGGAATAAGTGAAAAACTCATTGGTCAAGTATTCAAAGGAATGAGAAACGAGGTAGTCATTTCAACAAAATACGGATATGATTTTTCAAAAGTGGAACAAATAGGACATGCTGAATTACCTCAAAGTTTTGAACCTGAATTTACAAGAAAAGCATTGAATGCATCACTAGAAAGATTACAGACAGACTATGTGGATTCATATGGAATGCACAATCCAAAGTTAAACCACATTAGAAATGATGCAACTTTTGATATGTTTGATAAATTAATTCAAGAAGGAAAGATACGTTCATCACAGGTTGCCCTAGGTCCAGCAATAGGATGGACACAAGAAGGATTGGAAGCAATGGAAAGAAAAAGTGTGTCGGCAGTACAAACAGTGTATAATATTTTAGAACAAACACCTGGAAATGAATTAATCGAAAAAGCAGAAAAACAAAATGTTGGAATTCTAGTTAGAGTTCCAGATGCGTCAGGAATTCTAACAGGTAAAGTAAAGGCAGAGACAGTAATTCCAAGTAATGATCACAGAAAAGATAGAAAGCAAGAATGGAGACAAGATGCATTACGAAAAGTAGAACAATTCAGACCAATTGCCGAGCGTAACGGATTAAACATTACAGAGTTTGCAATAAAGTTCATCTTGACAAAAAAATCAATCGCCTCTGTTTTGCCCACAGTTGTAAGTGTAGAAGAAATAGAAACTTTTGCTGCAATATCAGATGGAAAATATCTAAATTCATCAGACATGAAAGAGATAGATGAATTGTACAGTACTTGGCCCTCATACGAATTAAAAGCAACTCAGGCAAACTAGTTTGTAGATGGACAAACAAATTGATTTTATCAAGACATTAGATGTCATCGAAGGAATGAAACTTGCAAAAATTGGTGAGTATAAAAAATGGAATGCCATAGCTAAAAAAATAAAAAATAAAGAGAAACTAAATCCATCAGATATAGAATATTTTTCTAACATGACAAGAATTTACAAGGATTCAAACATATCAGTCAGAAGCAAAGCATACCACACAAAACTATCAAAACAGGACGAAAAACCAGCATGTAAAATATGCGGTAATGATTCAGAATATTATTGCAACATGAATGACCAATATTTTTGTATGATTCATGTAGTAGGACATGATGAAAATGAATTTTAAGATAATTGAATTGTTTCTTCTAGACTAAAATTATTTTCAACAAAGTATTCCACTCGAGTTTTTTTAAATTCGCGTGTACTGAATAATATTTTATAATCATTGATATCGATTTGGTTTTGAATCGTTTTTGCCATTTCTCCTGCCTCTTCTTCAGATTTACAGTGAATCATAGAAAATACACTGTAAGGCCAATCAGGATATGTTGGTCTTTGATAACAATGGCTTACTTGTGGAAACGCACCTAATTTTGCACCTACTTCTGAAATTTTATCATCAGGTACATTCCAAACAATCATTCCATTTGCAGTAAAACCAACTTCTCTGTGTCTCAAAATGGCAGCGAATCTTCGCATCACACCAATACTCTCATAATATTTCATTTTCTCAAATAACTCATCTTCAGTCAGTCCTAATTTTGTTGCAGAGTTTAGAAATGGTCTATCAGTGATCTCCATGTCTTTTTGCATCTCACGGATAAACTCTTTATCTTGTTCAGTAGGAACGAATTTTATGTTTTTAATTTCTTTTTTTTCTTCTGTTGGAGCAACTTCATGTTTTTTTTCATCAACCATGTCTAATTTTACCCCAATCTTGAATAATTGAATGGTAGGCAACATTCTAACTTTCTTAATTCCTTTCAATACAGAAAATTTGTCAACTTCAGTCTTCAAATCAGATCCAGGTGGCACTGCCAAAGTAAACCAGAGATTAAACTGATGATCTCGCTCATAATTATGACTTACCCCGGGATGACGATTGATTTGATTTGCCACGTGTTCTAACTTATCAGATTCAATCTCCATTGCAACCAAGGAACTTTTGTAACCAAGGCGTCTTGTATCAAATATAGCACTTAGTTGTCGCAATACACCAATTTTTTTAAGATTAATCAAACGCTCCTTAATAATTTCCGGAGTAGTACCAAATTTTTTTGCAATGTCATCAAATGGTTTTGAAGTAAGCGGAAAAGTCCATTGAATCTCATTGAGAATTTCCTTATCCAAATTATCCATGGATTGAGTCAACATATCAGTAATCTTCTCATTCAATTAAAAACGTAGCTGGAATATCACGTATATGATTTGAATCTATAAATAGAAACTTTGGTCCCACTTGATCGGTGATAGTAAATCTAAATCTCCAAGGCAGATTAGTCATTGTTATAGGAGGAGGAAACGAGGCCCTAAAGAGAATCAATTCATTATTAGAAGAAAAATGTCAGATTCTAGTAATCAGTAATGAGACAAGTAATCAAATTAAAACACTAGTAAAAAATAAGAAAATAAAATTTAAAAAACAGAAAATTCAAAATTTAGATATTATTTCAGCATATAATCCATACATTATAATCACAACCACGAATGAAAAAAAAATGAATCAAAAAATAATCAACTATGCTAAAAATAAAAAGATCATAGCATATAGTTCAGATAATCCAGAATTGAGTGATTTTGCAAATCCTGCCATTGTAGATTTTGAAAATACAATACAAATTGCGATTTTTACAGGAGGTAAAAGTCCAGCAATGGCAAAAAAATTAAGGATGGAATCTGAAAAAATATTCAAAAAAATAATCACAAAAGAGGACATCGGTCAGATAAAAATTCAAAATATCGTAAGAGAACTTGCTAAAAACATGATCTCAACTCAAAATGAGAGAAAGACGTATTTGAGCAACATTATGAGCGATAAAGAGATTAAACAGTTAATAAAAGATGGTCAGTTGAAAAGAGCTGAAAAGCGAGCAATTACAATATTGAGGAATTGGAAATGAACCAAAACATAATCAATGCACGTGTTACTTTTCGTAACTCACCTATTCATATTCTTGAAAGATTCACAATACGGGATTTAGAAAATGCATATGTTCAGTTCAAAGAACACTCTGGATTAGATGAATGCGTGATCATTCAAACATGCAACAGAATAGAATTGTTTGGTAAAGCAAAAAATTACGACATTGGAAAAATTAAAAAAACTTGGGCTTCATTGACGGGTTTGGAAGAAATGGCGTTTGAGGAAAATGTAGAATTTGTGGAAAACGGAGAAGCACTGCACCATTTACTAAAACTTACGTCAGGATTAGATTCAATGGTGGTAGGGGAAGAACAGATTCTGGGTCAAATAAAAAACTCCATCACATCAGCTAGAAATGCTAAGGCATCAGGACAACATCTTAACAATTTATTTGATAAAGCTATCAGAATTGGAACCAGAATTAGAAATTCTACAGGGATTAACCGTGGTGGAATTTCAGTTGGTTCAATGGCAGTGAAATTAGCAGAAGAGAACATTGATGAGTTAAAACTAAAGAAAATTTTGCTAATTGGAACAGGTGAAGTGTCAACACTTGTTGCAAAGTCACTTGGACGTAGAGGGTATGATTTTGTGGTAACTAGTAGAACATTGGACAGATCTCAAGCATTTTGTGAAACTATGGGAGGAAGACCAGTAAAATTTGAAGATGTTCTAACAGGATTTGAGAATTACGATGTATTGTTTGTTGCAACAACTGCTCCATACTTCCTTGTTACACAGGAGAGGATAGTAAAAGCAATGCAAGGAAAGAAAAAAGGAATGATGATTTTAGATTTGTCAAATCCAAGAACAGTGGATGAGAAGGTTGCAACTATAGGAGGTGTGAAATTGATGAATTTGGATCAGATTGCAGAAATGGTTGAAAAAAATATGAAATCACGATTAAACAAGGTAAAAAGTGTTGAAAATATAATTAGTGAGGAAGTATCTGTACTAGAGGCTTCAATGAAAAGATTAGATGCAGAACCACTTGTAAAAGACGTATTCAAAAATATTGATTCGTTAAGAGAGAAAGAATTACAAAAAGCGCTGCAAATGCTTAACGAAAAAGATGAGAAAAAAATCAAAATCATAGAAGAACTAACAAAGGCAGTTGTAGAAAGCATTGTTTCAACGCCAATGAACAATATTCGCAAGGCATCAGAGCAGGGCAAGCCAGACATCATAGAAATGGCAAGTAAATTATTTGACTATAAAAAACAGAACGAATTAGACTAAGATTATATCTTACCCAGAATGAATTTTGCTAATGTCATTTCCAACCAGACGTCTTCGTAGATTACGTACATCTGAGAAAATGCGAGAGTTAATTCAAGAAACCACTTTAACTCCAAGGGATTTAATTTGCCCAGTATTTGTTCAAGAAGATCTAAAGACTAGAATCAAAGTCGAATCAATGTCAGAAATCGAGAGACTGCCTCTGGATGACATAAGTGATGAAGTCGGTACAATTTCAGATTTAGGCATTCCATCTATCATGTTATTTGGCATTCCTACAAAGAAAGATGAGGCAGGAACCTCTGCATTTGACGATAACGGTATTGTTCAAAAAGCAATTTCTCAAATTAGAAAAAATTTTGGAGATAAAATAGTAATTATGGCAGATGTATGCCTATGTCAATTTACATCCACAGGTCATTGTGGAATTATCAAAGGCGATAAAATTGATAATGATTCTAGCCTAGAAACGTTAGCAAAAATCGCAGTAAGCCAAGCAAAAGCAGGTGTAGATACAGTCTCACCTTCTGCAATGATGGACGGACAAGTAGCAGCAATAAGAAAGGCACTAGATGATGAAGGATTCACAGACGTATCCATAATGTCACATTCGGCAAAACATCGGTCATCGTTTTATTCGCCTTTTAGAGATGCAGCAGAATGTGCACCAAAATTCGGAGACAGAAAGACATACCAAGTTCCATTTACAAATGCACGAGAAGCAATGATGGAAGTTGAAACAGACATCAATGAAGGAGTAGATATTGTCATGATCAAACCAGCTTTGGCATATTTAGATTTAATAGCAGAAACCAGAAGAAGATTCAATGTTCCGATTGCAGCATATAGTGTTTCAGGAGAATATGCATTGGTTAAAGGAGCTGCAAAGCAGGGATGGATAAATGAAAAAGACATTACAGAAGAGATACTATACTGCATTAAACGAGCTGGTGCTGACATGATCGTAACATATTTTGCAAAATCAGCTGCAAAATTTCTTCAGAAATCATGAGAAATGATGAACGTTTTGAGATAGAAAGAGCTTTTGACTTACTGCCTCACATTGTAGGTTCTAGCTGGGCAGTGATTTGGTTTAGATTAAATAAAATAAAAAAACCTACTCGTGAAGAATATAGAAAAAAAGTTCTAGAATATCTCAAAATGATGGAGCCGATATTTCAATCATATCAGACAGATGAGAAATTTTCAGAGATAATAAAATACATTCAGATAAGAAAACAAGAAGAATATGAAAAAATCATGGCTGGTTTGAATAAAGAGGTAGAAAAAAGATATGACAGGTATGTAGATTATGGATAAAATAGTTATTTTTCTAAAATATTAAAGAAAAAAAGGAAAAAGAATCTATGGGAGGTCCAATGGAATATTGTAACTTCCCCAAGGTTCTGAAATCCTAAAGACGTAATCCTTTGCAGGATCATAGATGAATTGTGTTCCACCGTATGGGACTAGAGGCCCAAATAACATGGAGAATTCTCTTGCTTGTCCTGGAGTTAGAACAATGTTTCCGTTTGTAAAGTCAGTTGCAGAGTACTTGAATGCTTTTTCACCATTCCATACATCATAGTGACAAATGGATGGTCCAGTACACATCAAAGAGACATTTTCATCAGAGCCAGTATTTTTAACAAGCATCTTAATTGTTAAAAGAGCCTGTCCGGTTGAACTAACCTCATATTCAGGACCTGGAAAATAAAATGTCGCTGAACCAACTACATATTGTGTTGATTTTTGTACATACTCATATTCTGTTATCTTTAACTTGGCTTCTTTTTCACAGTTTAATCTAGGATATGCTTTTTCAATATCAGCACATTTCTCTAATTCTGTTTGAAGAGATGTAAGTTCTGAATCAGATGTCATTGGAGATTTATCTTTGTTTGTAGATTCAGATGATTTGGATTCTACAGTAACGGAAATTACTCCAGTCTTAATCAAATGCTGAATGCCATTTACAAATTCACCATCAGTGATTGTGCCGTCTGACCACCATCCTGCATTGTTCTTTACCCAAGCTGGAACAGATTGAGACTTTTCTGCAGATACTGTTGTTGGGGGAATTACTATGACACCGTCTTTTATCAGAAATTGAATTCCTTGAATAAATTCAGATTCAGATATTGTACCGTCAGCCCACCATCCTGCATTGTTCTTTACCCAAGCTGGAACTCCCTCTGCATAGACAAATGGAGTTATTGATCCAACAAGTAGTATTGTTGCTATTGTAGTAATTGTTGTTTTCATTATGACTAATTTTGCAATCATCGTATTTAAGATGGTGCTAAAAAAATTATCTAGTGCCAAAAAACCCAAAAAATTTAAAAACATAGTGCCAAGAGCAAATAATCGAACTTGCCTTTTTAAGCAAAAAGATTGAAATTTAAAAAATGTCAGATGTTAAATCGTATTTTGATAAAAATAATCATCGATTATCTGAAAAAGATGTAATGGAATATGTGTTGCAAAGATTTCAAGACGTAAAACACTCAAAAAAGATCAAAAACATGATAGCGTTTCATACATCTAACAAATACATGATAATGGCACATGACCAAGCAGAATTAAAGATATTAGGAAATATTGTAGCAAGTTACAAAAAAAGATCATTTTCAGACATACTAACGGATTATGAAAGTCACTTAACACTGGCCATGTCAAAAACACCTACTATCAAAACAAATACTAACGTAATTATGCATATTTTTGGATATTTCCTAAAATATCTGAATCAAAATGAAAAGGAGTTATTTTTAAGTAGATTAGAAAAATTTAGAGACGGAAAAATAACTCTAGGAAAAATTCTTTTAGAAATGAGTCCTGTTGCTTATCGCTTTGATAGAACATATCTTGCAAGCCAGACATACTTTTTGTTGTATTCAGATATAGACCCTAAAGCAATATTTCAACCAATGAATATCAAAGAGTATGAGTAAATTATTCCAGAGGGTATTGTTAGATGCCAAAATATAAAAAATCACTATTCATATTTCGTCGTGATTTAAGATTAGAAGATAACACAGGACTAGTCTACGCATTAAAAAATTCAGATAAAGTTATCCCGTGTTTCATTATAGATACTGAGATAATGAATGAATTAAAAAAATCTACATTAAGAATTAAATTTCTTAACGAATCATTAATAGATCTTGATGAGCAGTTACATAAAAAGAAAAGTAATTTAAAAATTTTCAAGGGTAGAACAGAAGACTGTCTAAAGAGAATAATATCGGAACAAAAAATAGATGGAGTGTTTGTGAATGGAGATTATACTAGGTTTGCTCAAAAAAAAGAAATGCAACTCAAAAAGATATGCAAACAAAATAGTATAGATTTTAACAAACATGCAGATTATTTATTACATATTCCTGATGAAATACATACAAAAGAACAAAAACCATATACTGTGTACTCACATTTTTTTAAAACTGCAAAGACCATTCCAGTTAGAAAATCTATTAAAAATAACTTCAACAATTACTATCAAGATAAAATTGAAGGAGACATATCATTAGAATTTAAAGAAAAAAATATTGAAAAACACATCGGTGGGAGAGAAAATGCGATTGGAATTCTAAAAAAAATTAAACAATTCAAAGAATATAAGAAAAACAGAGACTATCCTGCTTTAGATATGACAACTAAAATGTCAGCTCATATCAGATTTGGCACTGTATCCATTCGTGAAGTATACCATGCAATAAAAAACAGCCTTGGAGAAGATCACATCTTAATTAGCCAAATATACTGGAGAGAATTCTTTACTTATATTCTTCATTATCATCCAAATTCACAATTTGAGAGTTTTAAGAAAAAATTTGCAAAAATAAAATGGAGCCAAAACAAGCAACAATTTCTTTCTTGGAGCAAAGGAGAAACAGGCTTTCCCATAGTAGATGCTGGAATGAGAGAATTAAACACGACAGGATTCATGCACAACAGAGTCAGAATGATAGTAGCATCTTTTCTGACTAAAGATTTACATATTTACTGGAAATGGGGAGAAAGATATTTTGCAGAAAAACTGATAGATTATGATCCTGCAGTGAATGTAGGAAATTGGCAGTGGGCAGCATCTACTGGTTGTGATGCAGTTCCATACTTTAGAATATTCAATCCATGGATGCAACAAGAAAAATTTGATTCAAATTGTAAATATATCAAAAAATGGATTCCGGAATTAAATACTGTAAAACCAAATGAAATTCACAACTTGTGGAGAAAGCAACCTAAGGGATTAACATATCCAAACCCGATTGTCGACCACAAAATTGAAGCTGGTAAGACCAAGAATATTTTTAAAAATCAAAAATAATGTTTGAAAAAATTAAATCGGTTTACCTTTGTATTGGTAATTAATTACTTTATGGAAAGTATTGTGAGATGAGATTATTGCAATAATGGTAATTATAATTCCAATAAAGTTCCTCAACTCAATAATGTCACTTGGAGGTGAAGATATCAATGAAGTGTTAAACACGACATAAAAATTATCAAATGACCAAAAAATTAAGGTAATCCACGATAAGACACCACTGATCATAAACCCCAATCTAGTTTTACTACTTACAAAAGTTATAGCAAATATTATTCCAATATACCATAGTATTGCAGCTAAAATCCAAATTGGATGATAAACATCCACCCTATCATCCATCCAATAATACGTGGTTCCAATACATGCCATTACAATTAAAGAAGCAAGCAAAAGTTTCTGATTGATTTTAAAACCAGTTTTTTGATCTCTTGGATTGGATTCAGGTGGACTTTCTCGCATTTCTTTAGTAGCGATATCAATTGATTCACGCACGGATTTTAAATTAAGAGGAATAATCTTTGTGATGGAATTATCAGTTACAACAGTATCATGAACCAAGCTATCAATTAGCGGTCTTGCCAAGGATGCCTTTACTGGTGTGATTAGATCTACCCAATAGGATGAAAGTCTGGTTGTTAGAAATGGAATTTGTATTACAAAGAGATTTTTATTAAGATATGCAGAATATACGCGCATCAATTCTTCATACGTCATAATATCAGGTCCACCGATTTCAAAAATTTTGCCACTAGTTTCAGGATGATTCATACATCCTACAAGATATGCTATAACATCATCAACAGCTATTGGTTGAGCTCGAGACTTGACCCAAGACGGCGTAACCATTATACGCAATCGCTCAACAAGATATCTGAGCATTGCATATGATCCTCCTTGAGCACCAATAATCAAAGATGCGCGCAATTGTGTAACAGGAATATTTCCAGAAGCAAGTATTTCACCGACCTCCTTTCTACTTCTCATATGTGGAGATAATTCTAGACTATCATTTACTAAACCGCCAAGATAGATTATTCTTTTAACATTAGCTTGAGTGGCAGCTTTAAGAAAATTTTCAGCTTGGATCTTTTCTCGGGATGCAAATTCTTTCCAATGTTCTTTTTCTCCCTCCATAGAATGAAGGAGATAATAGGCAATATCAATTCCATTCATTGCTCTTGCTAATTGCTCAACATCAAAAACATCAGCTTGAACATACTTTACATTGTTGGTATCAAGGAGTTTTTTTCTACTCATTCCCTTGACAGTGAATCCATTAGATACCAAATTTGTGATCAACCTGGAACCAATAAAGCCAGTAGCACCAGTAACTAGAATGGAATAAGGTTTGATTTTAGAAGATACGAAATTATCCGTTATTTGAGTCATGAAAATAGTTGGTTCCCAATACTAGTATCTAGAAAATTAATTTTTAAATTAAAAATATCAATCTTGAAATCAGACATGAATTAATTTTGTCAAATTAATTATTAAAACTAGTGCCACTGCTTAAAACTAGTGCCAATAGGCATAAAAAAGACAGATTATGGTAAATCACTCTTAAATCAAATTATTTTGTTAGCACTAGATCCTCAGGTTAGCATTAATTAAATATCAAACAATTAAAGATTATTTATGGTCTACATTAGGGCTAAAAAAGTAAAATCAGATAATTATCTATATCTAGTTAAAAGTGTCTGGGATTCTAAAAAAAACACATCCAAGCAAGAAATTGTAAAATATTTGGGAAAAGCATCGGAAGTTATCAATGATGACATACCGGTAGAATACAGAAATGATCCAAAGATATTATCTGTTCTGACATTACATAATCCAAAAGACATTAGCAAAAGAGAAGAATCAACAAAAAAATCAAAACAGACATTATACAAAAAATTAATTGATGGTGATATTCAATCATCTGTAAAAATTTATGAAGAATACATTAAGATTTTTAGTCCGGGGGATTTCTTCGATAAGATTTTGAGACCTGTTATGTCCAAAATAGGAGAAGATTGGGCAAATAATACCATCAGTATTGCTACAGAGCATGTTGCAAGCAATGTTGCTCAAACATTAGTAAAAATCATAATGGACAAAGTCACAGGCAATTCAAACAAAAAGAAAATCTTAATTTGTGTTCCACTTGGTGAAGAACATCATTTAGGATGTGATGTGTTAGAAACATATCTTTCAATAAAGGGATTCAAAGTATACAATATGGGCACATCAATACCAACAGAATCAATACTTAGTTTTATTGAATATAACAAACCAGACATAGTATTAGTTTCAATTACTTTAGAAGACAACATATCTGCAGGACAAAGACTAGTTAAAAAAATTAAAGAGCAATACGATATTCCAATATTAGTAGGAGGATTTGCATTTCAAGAAGAAAAAATTCATAAATTTGATGCCAAAGTTATCCATGATGTAAATTTGGATGAAATTCCAAAAATTCTAAGAGCAGCATAATAATTAGCAATTATAAATTTTCAAGATTTTTTTATCATCAAAGAGAATAAAAAGGGAATCCAGTCAAAAGAATATCATCTAAAAAATTAAATTAGTTACAAATGTATTCTATTTTTGAGATTTTATAAAATCAACTATGGATAAAATTTTCCCCATTTCAGCAATGTGACCATATCCCTTTTTACCTTCTGATGATTTTACCAGTGGTTCATTGCTAATGGTACAAAATAACATCTTTCCGCCATCCAAAGGAACCGATATTCTTTTTATTTTTTCATATGATGAAATTGAATATAGTCCTGAGCCAAGATAGTTTTTTACAGTTGCATTTTCTTTCCAACCACGCAATGCTCTGCCAATAGTTTGCTTTGTTTCTTCTATTGGTACGATATTTTTTAATCCTGTTCTTTGACTATTCCACATAATTTTACCATCACTGTCTGCAACCGCCGCATATCTGATGTTATCATTAAAATCCATTAACATGTTGAGAAGTTTCTCGTATTTGTCCATATGATATATTGTGAATTTGTGTTAATAAATATTCTAAATGATTATTCTAGTGTCTAACTGGAAAAAATCGCTTATAATAAATATAAAAAAATCTGTTTTACTCAAATGTATTTACAAAGTCAACAATGGACAATATTTTTCCCATTTCGACAAGTTTTCCATAACTTTTATTCTTAGTATTTTTCATAGGAGTGTTATCTACACTAATAAACAAAAGGTGAAACGCATCAATTGGTAGTGTAACTCTTTTTGTCTTCTCAAATGATGTTATATGATAAAGAGCACGGCCTAATGCAGCTCGATCTGCTGTTTTACACCTGTCTATCCAATCATCTGATTCGCGTTTTAGTGCTTTTTTTGTTTCAGCAATTGGAACTTGAAGTTTAGCATCGTTTCTTTTAGAATGCCACAATATGTCGCCTGAGGTATTGCTAATTATTGCTAATCTAATGGACTCATCATAATCCATTAACATATTGAGAACTTTTTCGTATCGTCCCATGACTATGGTATTACATTACACCATAAAAACAATTTGTAATTATCAGAAATCGCAAGTAAGGATTAACTTATATCTGATTTTAACTTTAAAAAACCAATGGCAATGCCCTATCTTGGTTTTCTAGGTAAAGTTTGGGAGCAATTTCCACAGCTTGCAGAATGGCATATTGAGGATCCTTCAATGCTTCAAATGTGGAGTATGGATAAATTCATCGAAGCAGGGTATCATAATTTTCATGCAGAAAGAAAGCAATTGTTTCACATTAGCAAATTAATAGAAAAACATGCTCAGGATAATGCTCAACCACTGCTTGCAACTTTTGAAAAAATTGCAAGGTACAAATTTGTAGAAAAAAGATATCAGAAACTAATAGAGCAAATCCCAAAAATTTGGGTAATTGCAGATTATGGTAAGACTGAGATTAGAGCTCCTCCAAAAATCAACATAATTAATTGTAAAGATACAGACCTTAGTGATGTTTGGAGTGTAATTACTAGAGGGCCATATGGACCATTTGGTCTGATTGCAGAAGAATATGAGGATGGAAAATTTAGAGGATTTTTTACACTAAATCCAAATGTTTGCAGATATGCCTTAGAAGTCATGGGCAAAACACTTGGTACAAAATTTACCATAGTGTAATTCTACAGATTAAAATTTTGATATTTGATTTTTATCAAGTTGTAATTTGTATGAAATTATTTCTAATACATGTCATGAAAAATTAATTGTCACATAAAATTAAATGATTACAATTAAAATTAGCACTAGAATTAGTTTCTGGCACTATGTTATATATGATAAATCACAAACAAACTCATGGCAGAACAACAAGAATGGGCAAACTTATTGGCCGAAATTTTTGAAAAACTAACACAAAAGCATGCCTCAATCACATATGATTTTGGAAATCTGGAGTTGCAAGGTAAAATTCAGAAAGAAGGCAAAGTGATCCCAACCGGTACAGTTTCTTTAACTGGGAAGCTGACAATTACAGCAAAGTGATAGGTGGGTTGAAATGAAAAGTTTTGATCTACCTGTTAATTTTTTATATTATCTTGAAAGCGGAAGTATCAAAATTACATGTGATAATTCACCCATGATTAATTTCAGAGTCGAAGGAAATTCTAAAATCATAGATGTAGAAGATATTCCGATATCCATTTCAAAAAAGCCAGGACTGTTCAAAAAATTATCCGTTGCAAAGGGGCTTGCAAAAAGTCTAAAACAAGACAATATCACCCTCGAAGTCAGATTGCATGGCGAGACCGTTTTGAAATTAGGTGCTGATACAAATCCAAAACTTGCAAAAATTGTGACATTAAGTGACAGTATAGAAATTACAAATTTGAAATTACTAAAGAAACTTGGCGGATTAATCTAGATGCTTTGTTAGCACTAGTTGCATTTTATACCACTATGTTAAATACAATAAAGACCAAATTATTGCATGTCGCAAAAGTACACTAGTTTCATTGACGAAGTTTGGAGTAGTTATCCAGCGCTGTCAAAAAGGGATTTTACTGATGAGTCTGAATTAAAATCATGGTCTTTAGGGCAATACATATCTGCAGGATACATCAATTTTCGTACAGATAGAAAAACGCTGTATACGCTAAGTATGATGCTTGAAAATTTTGCCGTGAAGAACAAAGCGCCTCTTTTAGCTACTTTTGAGAATGAATCTCTTTACAAGTATGTTGAGGATAGATATATGGAGATCCTCAAGAAGGTTCCAAGGGCTTGGATAATTGGCAACTTTAACAACCCCTTTTTGGCTCAAAACCTTCCAAATACAGTTGAAGTGATTAGCTGTGTTGGGACAAACATATCTAATATGTGGATAGTGATAACCAAGCGTTCAACAGGTGTATTCGGATTAGTTGCAGAAGATGTTGGGGATAACAATTTCAGAGGTTTCTTTTCGATAAGTCCGATGGTAATTAGAAAAACAATTGAAAATATCTGTACTACGCTAAAAGTAGACATTGAGTTATCTAAATAAAATGACCACACAAAAACAGGGGATTTTTTGAAAAGATCTTTTATTTTTCTTGTGGGAATTATTGTTTTATCTGGGTCTTCAAGTGCATTTGCACACATTCCTGTTGTTTTGGACAAAGAGCAGGCAACTCCTGAAAATCCGTATCAAATCAGAGATGCAATTACATCTATGGCTTACTATGATGAGATTGATGATTCTCCCAGAGTCTATAATCTAATAGTGAAAAATAGTGGAGAGTTTTACATGGGAATTTCTGTCCCAAAAGTATCAGATACCCCTCAGTGTAAGCCAACAATTAGTCTGACAAATGACAAAAATTTTGTAATGTATGAGGGAATAGGCAAAAATACCTTGTGGACCGATTTTCATGAGCCATTTGGAAACGCAGATTATTTTAGCGGTCCAGAATCAAATGTCTTTGTCATACCAGGACTATACACGATTCACGTATCAAGTGAGACTGAAAATTGCAAATATGCACTTGCAACAGGAGTGGTTGAAAAATTTCAATTCAATGATTTTGTCTCTAGCGTCTATCTGATTCCCATAATCAATCAGAATTTCTTTGAAATGGATCCCATCCAGTCTGTAATGAATATGTCTGGAATATTCATGGGTATTGTAGGGTTAGTGGGAAGCTTGATAATTTTCATTTCTAGAAAAATTATAAAATCAAGAATTCATCCAAAAAGAATTCAATAATTTGTAAAATAAAATGCAGTTATGCGTTACGAGAACCTTCAGAAACCGCGTAAAACGTGGGTGTTCTATTTTTATTAACATATTTTATAATTTCAGGATAGCAAAGAATCGAACTGTGGGCTGCAGAATCAGTACCAATCCCATAACTAATAGTAGAATCTCCTACAAAAAATAACCCTTTCATTCCTGGGATTTGATGAGGCATTTTTGATTTCCACACCATTCCTGGCTCTTTAACTACAGACTCGACTAACTTCCATGCCATTGGTCTCTCCCAGATAAGTGAAGCATAAAATTTTGGGTAGATTAATGAAATTTCTTTTTTCATATCATTTACAATTTCTTTAATTTTATGTGGATCATCTGCCACTGTTGGAGAAACGGGTGTTCCAGCAATCATCAAATGTTCACCCAAAGGAGATACAGAGGGAGAAATGTTAGAAATAAAAAAAATCCCTTTTGTAACATAGTTATCACCTACTGGAAAAACTACTTGTCTAAAATCTAATTTAGAATTTAATGCAAAATGAACTTCCACTACAGAGGTAGTTTTATTTAATTGATTAATTTTTTTAATAAAATTATAATCAATTGTATTCTTATCAAACAATTCGTTTAGAGCTGCATATGCAGGATAAGAAACAACTACGCAATCAGTGTGGATAGTATCGTCATCAGAAGTAATAATTCCTGTAACTGTGGAATTTTCTATCAATATTTTTTTTACTGACTTGTTTAGGAGAATTTCACCGTTATTCTCTTGAATAAAAGTAGCCAATACTTTCGATATGGAATCATACCCTCCTTCAACAGGATAAGCAAACTCACTAGTACCTCCCTTGAATTGATTTGCACGGATAATAGTTCTAGCAAATTCACCAAGTGATATATGCTCAGATGTATCTGCAAATGCCAGCATACAGACTGCTTCAAAAAATGCATTTGTTTTAGGATCAAGATTTTTAGTCATTTCAGTTAAGGAGAGATCATCCCATGATTCAGTTTTTTTTATAGATGCAAATGCCATTGGCAGGAGTATTTTCAAGAGAGAGATTCTACTACTAAAAGGAATTAATGAAAGTCGAAGTAAATCCCCCATGCCTTTTGGATATTTATGAAATCCAGTATCAGAAAAAAAGGCAATCTTATCAACAGTTGCAAGTTTTAATTTATTTTCAATACCAACCTGTTTTAAAACACTAAAAATTGCAGATTTTTTGTAAAATGGCATTATGTGAAATCCGTTATCAAGTATGTGATTGCGAAATTGCATGGAGGCTGTTCTGCCACCTAATTTTGAATGTTTTTCAAGGATTTTTACAGAATAACCATTCTTAGCAAGTAGAGCCCCTGCACATAGACCGCCTATTCCAGCCCCTATAATGTAAATTGGTTTTACCATAATTGAATTTTATTTTAAATTATTTATACAAGTGCTAATTTATTTTCATAGTGCTAACTAATTAGTTTTTTGTTGATTTTTGCTTCCACAGATGTAATAAATTCATTCATAACTTGATGCATTTTATCAGCAATATAGTTATTCAAAAAATTAAAACCAGAAAAAAATCCAAAAAACTTTAGATGCACATCTATAATTATCTCAGTACCAATTTTTAATGGATTGTATGATTCTATAAACAATGAACCTTTGAGCGGACCACTTAAGATGTAAACATGATGAAGATTTGGAGGCAGTATAACATGTTTTGTTTTAATCTTTGAACTAAATCCAAGAAAAGAAATCTTTTCAATAACAATTTTTTCATGCTTTCCGTCTTTAATTATTTTAAGCGACTGAAAATATTTTGGCAGAACTTGATGAAAATTAGCAACATCCACACTAATGTTAAAAATATCCTCAGCAGTCATTAATGAAGTTCTACGTAATCTAAAAATTTTCAAATATGATTCACATCTTCAAGAAATTCATAGATATTAGAGCGAATTATTTTAACATCAGGAAAAATTTTTATTAAAAATTTAGACATTAACGCCATTGAAATTTTCACACCGTCTGTTTTCTCAGGATCTGTACCAGGATAAAGTCTAATAGTTGTCTTTAATTCAGTAGTTGAAATTTCAATTAAAAATTCTTGGTGAGATTTGTCAATAACAATAGTTGGCAAAAGAGCAGAATGGCCGTTTTGTTCAACAAATATGGATGAAATTTTGATCAAAATAGGTGTCTTTTGAAAAATAGGAATGAAATTTTTTGATAAATTAAACAAATCAATTTTTTTATCAAATACGACGTGTGGCATCTATACCAATGTTATAGCAATATTTGATATATATGAAAAATGGTTAGAATGTCATAGTGCTAAAAATACAGATTTTGTAAACAAATTACCCATAAATTAGCACTAGAAATTGTTTTTAATACTATTCATATATTAGAAATGACACACCAAGGATGATAGGATTAAAGAATGATGCAAAAAACATATTCAAAAAAAATAGAAGATCTTGTAAATGAAACTAAAATTCCAATAAGAATTGCATGTATTACATCATTAGGACATCCCATAGTGATGTCATTATGGTATACAATGATAGATGGGAAAATTTATTGTGCAACACAAAAAAAGGCAAAAATAATCACCCATATTAAGAATAATCCCTCAATAGGATTTGAGATTGCAGCAGATAATCCACCATATAGAGGGATGAGAGGTCATGGAAAAGCAAAAGTCATAGAACATATCGGAAAAGATATACTTGATATTTTAATAGACAAATATCTTGGAAATAAAATTTCAACATTATCAGAATTTCTACGAAATAATTCTGAAAACGAAGTAGCAATAGAGGTATCACCAGCAAAGTTATTCACGTATGATTATTCTAAACGAATGAAGGATGTATAAATAATGAGAGATGAAGGATGTCCTACATGTTCTTCTAAAAACTTTGGAGTTCTTGAAATGATTAAAGATGAAAACAATACTTCAAAATGGAAAATGCAGTGTTATAATTGTAAGAAATTTTGGTATTCATCTGAGAAATAGTTTTGAATGTATTTTTTAATTAAACTAAGATCCTAATAATTAGCACTAGTAAAATTTTTAGTTATTCTTTATATGATTTTAAATGCAATGTAGAGAGATGGAAAAAAGTAATCTATACTATATGAAAAAAATATCAAATGATTTTAAATTATCAGGGTGAAAAAATGTTAACAGAATTAATTCATCAAGATGATTGTAAGAAAAACAACATAGTTACAGATCCTGCCACAGGTGAAATTGCATGTAGTAATTGTGGAACAGTTCTTCCTGAAAAATCATTAGAAGTAGGATTAGAAAATTCATCCCCCATTGAAGGGTATTCTTCTAGTAGAGTAGGTTCAAAAATTTCCTTAAAAATGGCAGATATGGGGCTATCAACAATAATTGAAGCACATGATAAAGATTCTACAGGTAAGTCACTGTCTAAAGAGAATCGTAGAATGTTTTATCGTTTACGTATGTGGGATAGAAACAGTAGATCTGCAAACACAGTAAAATCATTTCAAAAGGCATTTACTTTACTTGATGCGATAGGGACAAAACTAGGACTGCCTGAAGTAGTGATTGAGCAAACAGCATATTTGTTTAGAAAAATTTCTGCAAAAAAAATTCTCAGTGGAAGATCTACGGTAGGAGTTCTTTGTGCAACGACGTATATCGCGTGTAGATTAACCAATACACCTAGAACTATCCACGATATTGCAGATGTTGGAAATGTCAAAACAAAACATTTGCAAAGAACATACAGATTTCTAGTTAAGGAATTAGATATTTACCCAGAAGTATATACTCCAAACGAGTTCGTAACACGACTTGCAAAAGCAACCAACTTATCAGAGAAAACGCAGAGGTTAGCATTTAAAATTCTAGACATTGCCGGAAAAAAAGGAATTAGCACAAGTAAGAATCCAATGTCAATGGCAGCTGCCGCAGTACATATTGCATCACTAAAAAATAGTGAAAAAGTTACCCAGTTGAAAATTGCCCAAGTATCAGGTATCAGCGCAGTTACAATCAGAGATAGAGCCAATGAAATGAGAAAAATGATAGGGGGTGAAATTTAATGGCTAGAACATGTAGAGGCATATGTCAGATGCACAAAGCAGTACCAGTTCCAAATAAAATTAGATATGAAATCGGACAGAAAAGATGCACGTTCTGTGGCATATTTTTGTCAGTAGATGATACAAGATGCATTTGTTGCAAGGCAGTTTTAAGAACAAAGCCCAGAGGAAAGAAAAATTAAATTATTTTGTCCAAAAAATAAGATTATTTTATTTCTTTTTTTAATTCATTAAGAAAGTCTTTGAGAATTTTAGTTCTTTTTTTGGCTTCAATTTTTCCAGATTTTGTGTTCATAAGAGATTCCAATTTGAGTAGTTTACGATAAAAATGGTCCAAGGTCCAAATTTTATCATCAGGTTCCCTATTTTTGCAAAAAGGATCTTTTATGTTATAAAATGGTCTTTTTTCAGAGCCGCCTACAGCAAAGACACGTGCAATGCCTATTGCACCTATTGCGTCCAAGCGGTCAGCATCTTGAAGAATTTTTCCCTCAATAGTGGCAGGAGTTTTATTTCTAGAAAAACTGTGATCACGAATAGCATCAGAAACTATCTGAATCTCTTCTTTTGTAAAATTATATTTCTTTAAAATTTTCTTTGATTCTTCTGCACTTTTAATTGAGGATAGTTTTGAACGCTTGTCAGATTTTTGATACGAAATAATATCGTGTAACAACACAGCACTTAGAACAAGTTTTTCGTTGGCATTTTCTTTTTTACATATGTTTTGAGCATTTTTGAATACACGCATAACATGTTCAAAGTCATGCGCAGAATCATTAATCATTAAATCATAAACTTCGTTTTTCAGAGAATCTATAACATCCATCTTAAAATCTCCATAATCTAGGTCTGACTAGTTTGAATTTTTTCTCATTTAACAGAACATTCCAGTCAATTGAAGCAAAAATAATAATCCCTACAATTCCAATACCATCAGCTAATAAAATACCAACAAGTCTGTCTTCAAATATTCTTGTAAATGGAACAAGTATTGCAGGACTTATTGTCAGCATAACATAAAACGCTAAAAGTTTTCCAAACCAGAATCCAACATACATGCCGATGCTTTTTGCTTTTATCAAACCATATGCTACAAAAAGAATATTGTCTGGTAAAGGAGTTACTGCAAAGACAAAAGACGAAATTACATAACCATATTTTTTCTTGTTGAGATAGTTTCCTATCACAGTTAAATTTGAATTATTATCATTTGATGGATTTTTGAATTTAGAAATGAGTTGTTTTAAAACAAATCGTCCAGCTGTTGAAGCAGTGGCACCTACTATGACAAGCATGATCAAATTCATGGAATCATCTAGCGCATAAAATGAAGAAAGGATTAACCAATTTGGAGGCATTAGAATGGGTGAGAGATTCATCAAAAACAAAACAAGTAGTGGCCCAAGATATGAAAATCCTCCAAATATCTCAAAAATATCCATGATATCCCTTCATTGAACTTGATTTTTTTATTTCTAAACCCTTGGATTACCATTAAATCACAAAAATACATTGAAATGATCGTAAATTATCTAAAAATTTCATAAATTTTAGATCATTGATCATAAATTGGAAGAAATTGGAACAATCATGCAATATACTTATAAGGAAATTATGCTTAAACTTCCCTATGTCTGAGGTCAACTGGAAGTGTTTTAGATGCAATCTTACATGGAAAGATGAAAACATGGCAGACATACACAAACAGATTTCAAAGCATTCAATTACAAAAATAAAACAGATCGCTGTTTAGCATTCTGGCCTATTTTGATCATATTCAGAAATTAGAATAATGCAGAGGGTGGGATTTGAACCCACGAACTCCTGAGAGAAAGGATTTCCTATTGAGGATCTTGAGTCCTTCTCGGTTGACCGGGCTTCGATACCTCTGCAATGAGATTGGATATAGACTGATATTTTTCGATTGCTATTGGAATAAAATTCAGAAAATGATCGTAAAATCAATCAATTTTAAAATATGTCATTCATTTGTTTTAAAAGATCATTCCATTCACAAGGAATATGAAAACAATTCCAATAGTAAGTCTAAAAATCAATGTTTTAGAGTATGAAAAAAGATAGTGAGTAGATTATTTGGCTATTTTTATCGTATAGCTATTGAAGGTATTAAAAAAGAGATCGGGTAAGAAAAAAGAAAACCAATCACACTAGTTTTTAATTTGTGTGAATGGGGTTATCCAAGACTGGACAATATTTTTATTCAAATCAGCAAATGCGTTGACATTATCATTGAATGTTTTGATGTTTTGTACGGTTGCATCAATTGTTGTTTTAACAATTTGATTTTGTACAGTATTTGCTTGAACAACTTGCTTGTTGATATCTACAAATGTAGTTTTCATTGCATCTGGAATTTCAGTTGAAAATCCATTCTTTTTTGCAAATTCTTGCTGCATTGAGATTGAAGCATCGATTGTCTTTTCACATGCTTTGACACATTCTTCTTGTAGGTGTGTCATAGATTGAAAATACTGTGGTACGTTTTTTGTAACATTTTCAAAATATTTTTGAACGTTTTGCTTGTACATTGAATATACATTTCCTGCCTGATTTGTTTGTGTAATTTGTGTATTCATGGCTAGGATTAGATACGGGGTCTTATATACTATTGGTAATAAATGGTAATCAATGGTAATAAATGGATAATTGTACCATTTTATAAAAAAATATGAAAAACAGTCAAATTTTGATTAAAGAGGACATTTAGCCTATTTACATAAAATCGAACGTCATATTATCAATGGATCATAGATCAGAACATAAGAAAAAAATGCATAATAAATCACAAAATATGCTTTTAATTTCATCTGGAAGGTTATTTAAAAAAGCTTATAATTGTCCAAACTGGAGGCAAAATAGATGGCAGAATTTCAATCAGTTGCACAAGTAAAAAAAATGCGTAGTGGAATTAACCTAAAAGCTGAAGTAAAAAGTAAAGGAGAGCCAAGAACAGTTAATCTCAAAACAGGTGGCACAGTTGACGTTTGTGATGCGGTGATATCTGACGGATCAGACGACATCAAACTAACATTATGGGGAGATGACATTAAAGCAGTTAACGTTGGAGACGTAGTAGTTATCACAAATGGATACACCAATGAGTTCAAAGGCGATGTTTCCTTAACAAAAGGAAAGTTCGGTAAAATGGAAATAAATCCTCAATAAGTCAAATTTTTAAATTTATTTTTGTGTTTAAAAAATGGGTGCATTGCAGTCCTACTGGATTAATACAGAAAACGCATATGATATACAATGTCAAATGCAATGATATATGTCGGCATAGCTATAGGAGTCTTGGGAATGGCAGGCGCAATAACATATGGAACACAAAACCAACAAAACTATATTCCAGATGACGCAGTTCTTGCACCAGCTACAGAACAAGGAGCTTTTTCATCAGAATCAGGTTTAGGTGCCAAACTTAACAAAGAACAATGGCATGCAGATCCTTTTGCGGATGAAGCAGCAGCAATTAGAGCACAAGCAGGCAAATAAACCACATACAAGATATTTTTTAATTTTTATTTTGATTCAAAATTTTTAATTTCAAGCAAGTGAAATTGAGAAAACAATTCATGACAAAATAGAACATAGTAAATAGACAGGATTTGACTCTAGAAATTCCTTTTATTATTTTGGATATTTTTCCAATCAACAAAAGACAGCACTGAACCTACCAATAATATGATGATTCCAAGAATTATTAAAATTCCAGAAATTGCCAGAGGCATGATTTTATTCATAAAAGGGGAATTTGGATTAGATAGTGCATCAGAGTTATCAGGATCTTCTGAAAGCATTACAACCACATCAATCATCCTAGAACCATGGTTTTGAATTTCAAAATTCAGTGTATCAGATTGATGAATTTCCAACATCTCAAAGATTATTGGGCCATCTTGAGAAAATACACCATAATCATCACCATAAATATTAGAGATGGATACTGTGAGTTTGTCACCATCCTGATAATTAATTATCTGCACTCCCCATAACAGAGGAATGTTAGACAATTTAGCACTGTATGAAAAATAGCCTGACTCACCAGGTAGGATTTGAATATTATCAGAAATTTGATCAAACATTCCTTCAAACATAGAAGGAATAAAAAAATCACCGCTGTCAGTGATATCGTTAGGGAGAACAGAAATCATAATTGAAATTGATATAATTATTAGAGATACCCCACAGATTCCAATTATAGGACCACGTTTTTTCATTTTGAATAAAATAATAAAAACACACCCTACTTTAACACTAACGATAAAAAAAGCATTTGTTATAGTGATAAAATTATTTTATGGATAAAAGACAGCGTAAATCTATTTTCTAGATTTCTTTGAAGGAGCCTTTGATCTTTTCTTTGTTGCTTTCTTTGAAGGAGCCTTTGATCTTTTCTTTGTTGCTTTCTTTGAAGGAGCCTTTGATCTTTTCTTTGTTGCTTTCTTTGAAGGAGCCTTTGATCTTTTCTTTGT
>SYJQ01000030.1 GCA_005798405.1 Nitrosopumilaceae archaeon | reverse complement strand
TTATCTCATATTAAATTTTTAAATTGTAAAATTTGACTATCTTACCCGTATGCCCTCACGTATTTCGATCTTGAAGGCCTCTTCAGTTGCTTGCATGTTTGTGTATGGGTATGTTTTAGAATCAAATTCCATTACCATCCCATCAAATGTTCGTACTGTTGTAGATCTGTCCAGAGCGTTTTGAAGTTGAATGCCTCGTGTAAGATCAATGCGATAGTGCTCATCTATCATTATGACCGTTTTTTCGGTGTTTGGTGGATAAAATAAAATAAACGAATAGTCTTTTGGAACATTTTTCCGCTCAAATATGTCATACAATATCCATGAGTATACTGGGCTAGCAAGAACTGTAACTGTGTCATCATAATTTTCTAAAACATATGATAAAGCCTGGAATTGATTATCTGATATGTCATTAATTATCAAAAGTGTTGTACTGATAAACCCAAAAATCAAGATCATTGATACAATCCCAACATAGACTGATTTTTTGATTACTCTGCTTTTGCGAATTGATTCAATCAATATGCCAGCTGCAATACACATTACTGGAATTATTATCATCCAATGAAAATACTGTTTGTATCCTATGACACTTAGAAATATTACAAACGGGATAAACCACAACAAGAGAAGTTTATCTCTACGTATTGCTGCAACAGCTATTCCTGATAATCCCAATACGAACATCAGAGGATCAATGACTGCAAAAAATCCAAATATGTCCAATACGCTGTTTGTTCTTTGTGTTTGCCATAGCACCCCTTTCTGCCAAAGATCAAACTGATCAAGTACAATTGCATTAGCAGGCCACATTAACGGAATTAACAAAAATGGAATCAACAATAACAACACGTCTGAAAACTTTTTTCTATCCGTGTATACAATCCACGCAACTACAAAGATCATTGTAAATGCAGGTATTTTTGTAAATACTGCCAAACCCAACAGACATCCTGAGAAAATAATTACGATTCTTTTTTGTTTTATTTTTGTAGAATACAGTGCTAGTAAAATTGATCCTAATACAAGCGGCACCATAACTGAATCAAGCAATATTCGTTTGAAAACCCACGTGAATGGCACTACTGCAAAAAGAGATGCTGAAAGAAATGGTGCAATCCCCCCGTATCTGATTTGAACAATTTTGTAGATTAGAAATGTATCTAGCACTGCTAATAATCCCATGAATATTCTAGGAATCACATACAATGACTGTAATGAATCTGGATTTGTGGACGGTTTAAAATCTGAATAATTTGTTATGCTGAGAATGGATGCAATTGCAATTTGACCAAAATACGGATGGTCATACACATTGCCATCCTGAGGATTTCCAGACTCTAGGATATTTACTGCACGTCTCATGTAAATTCCCTCATCAAAAAATATGTCTGGGTATCCTACAGGATTCCAGAGATGAATAAAACCTGAAAGCAAAAGAGGGATCAACAAGAAAAATAATTTATTCAATTACTACCTTATGTTACTGGCAATGTACTTTTAAATTAATTATGCCTATTTGTATTTGGCAAAATAATGTGACTGTTTTGTTTTGTTCAAATCAAAATTTACTGTGGGTTTAACTGCGCATTGATAATTCGTTTCCTATGGATGCCTGCAAACCAAGTCCTGCACCTGGCTTCATAGTAATTATCATCAAAGTTTCACATGCAAGACATAGTACAGATGGTGTATAGTCTGTATTTTCTTGAGTTGGACCTGTTGAAGCTAGCACTGCATCATCTACTATATTTTGACTATTGCAATCTATACATGCTGATGGTTTTTGAGAAAGTCGCTTTATTTTTTTTACATAATAATGAACCATGTTGATTCTGTTTTTTGGTAATTCTTAAGTTAATTGTTTCTCATATTTTTTTATTTGAATGTCTATGCATACTCATAAAATAAAGTTCAATTCTTCATGTTTTAGTGTCAATTTCAAAGACTGTTCTATCTGACGATTTGAGCATATGTAGAATCTTAAATGGAATGTGGCAGGTGTCTGGTGGTCATGGACAGATTAACCGTGAATCTGCCATTTCAGAGATGGTAAAATATCATGAATCTGGATTTACCACTTGGGATTTAGCTGATATCTATGGTCCTGCCGAATCATATGTTGGAGAATTTAGAAAACGATTACCGCTACAAGAACTTGTCAAATCACAAGCATTGACCAAATTTGTCCCAAATCCAGGGCCTATGACAAAATCTATCGTAGAATACCACATTGATCAATCCCTTGAGAAAATGAATACTGATTCACTTGATTTGGTCCAGTTTCATTGGTGGGATTACAACAATCTAAGTTACCTTGATGCCCTTGCTCATTTATCAAAACTGCGTGATGAGGGAAAAATCAAACACCTAGGTCTTACAAACTTTGACACCAAGAGAATTAAAATAATGATTGAAAAAGGATTCAAACTAGTTTCAAACCAAGTGCAATACTCTATTTTAGATCAAAGGCCAGAAAAGTCGATGGTTCCATTTTGCCAAAAACACGAAATACATCTTCTCACATATGGTACTTTACTTGGTGGGTTTTTATCTGAAACATATCTCAATTCTCCAGCACCTCATCGCGCAGATCTGACTACTTTTAGTCTGCAAAAATATTATAACATGATTGATACGTGGGGCGGATGGAAACTGTTTCAAGAATTATTACACACTTTATCTCAGATTGCCAAAAAACATAATTCTAGTATTGCAAATATTGCTACTAGATTTATTTTAGATAAACCTGCAGTTGCAGGAGTGATAATTGGAGCAAGACTTGGAATATCTGAACACCGAGTAGATAACTCTAAAGTCTTTGATTTGCAGTTAGACTCTCAAGATCGTGTCCTGATAAGTTCAATAACTGGCAAATCAAATGACCTTTTTGATGTAATTGGTGATTGTGGAGATGAGTACCGATAACATCTGTAGATTCTAAAACTTATAAAATTTGTGGAAATTCCATGACTAGACAGGCACAAATGTTCCAAATGGTCTGGGTTTGTTCAAAATATAGCATATCTGAATAGCCGATAAATATGAGTTGGGTAGAAAAATAAACGGTAAAAATTAGATAGTAATCAAAACCAATCAGTTATCCATTGACAACTGAGCATCAATTCTCTTGTTACATGCCATTGATGTTTGGTATTATTTGATTACTACCTATATTATTATTGCAACAATGAAATAAAAAGACTGCTCTGCAAATTCTTAACATTTGTTTATTTTCACAAGAAATTCTAAATGAAATTAAGTCTGTGTTTGATCTTGTGATTGATAATTTTCTATGATTTTTTGAACATTGGCAAGAATTATCCTATTGATTTCATCATGTTCGATGCCGAATGCCTTCATGAATTTTATTTGATCTAAAATTGCAAACTGGACTCTTCCTTGCATCTGATCTATTATTTTGAATCCTTCTTTTGGAAACTCTGTTATAAAAATTTCTGATTCATCTTTATCCAAGATACATCTATTCAAGAAAAGACATTGAAATATTTAGTTCTTGATGTAACTCTGGTAAATTCTAATCTACTCAT
Organism: Nitrosopumilaceae archaeon; assembly: GCA_005798405.1. Classification (GTDB taxonomy): domain Archaea; phylum Thermoproteota; class Nitrososphaeria; order Nitrososphaerales; family Nitrosopumilaceae; genus Nitrosarchaeum. The sequence continues at coordinate 1,582 of SYJQ01000030.1, read as the reverse complement.
TCCATACGGGTTGTTTTTTTAACCACGATATTAAATCCCTATAAAGATGGCTTTTTTGTACATTTAATACATTGATTTCCATGTTTGTTGATAATTTTGCTGTCTTGGTGTAGTGATCATACTTTGCAAATATTACTTTGTCAAGATATGTCTGACCTTGAATCTCTTTTTTTGCCAACTCCTCAGATTCTGTCATTGCAAAGCATGCAAAAAGAACACCATCTACCCAATATGCACTACCTGATTCAAGTGATGCCATCATACTGAGTAAATCATCAAGGCTTAGTTTGATCAAGTCTCTGACATAGACAGTTTTGTATGGTTCATGAGTAAATTCAGTCATTTTCTATCTTGTTATAAGTACAAATTTACTTTATTTTAAGCCTAGTCTAGAGATGTCCTGTTTTGTTGGTTTGGTCTATCTGATATGTTTTGGATTTTTATCAAATTTAAATTTGAATAGAACGTCAAATTACCCTAGGTTTTTCCATATGTCTCGAATAGATGTTTTGCTGCCTTTACAAGAAATAAAGCGCCAAACGCAAAAAGAGCATATGACACGGCTACGTCAATAAAAGTATAGATTACAATATTTTTTTCATCTATTATTTCAAAAAAATCAAACGCAAATAAAACTATGGTACAAACAAGAAACATAAAGAAAGCTTTGATGAAAGATTTTCTTGCTACATGGATGTGGGCTGTGCTGACATCGTTATTGCCCCGTGTCAAGTTTACTAGAAATGTTCCACCAGTAAGTGAAAGCCCAGTTAATGTCGCAGTAATGGTTGGAGTCAATATGTTGTCCAGAGCACGAGCTTTTTCATTACTGATACTTTTCTCAATATTTTCAACAACGCTTTGTGCAGAAACAGAATAAATTGATGAAACGGCAAAAACTAGGACCATCACAAAAAGTATTGGTTTAGTGAACAAATTCAGTCTTTTTCATTAAAAGTCAAATCAACATAAAGATTACGATATAACAAAAAATATTGTTTCAAGTTTTTTTCACTACTTTGAGATTAAACTCTTTTTGTAAGACTGATTTTGGTTTATTGTTTGCAAACACCTCCAATGTTATCTTAAATGTCATTTTATTGAGAGGAATGTTAAACGGTGTTATTGTTATTGTGTGATCGCCTGTATTCCTATTAGGAAAATCCAGAGATGGAAGTTGAAGTGATGATTTGTCTATTTTCAGGTATTGATTATTTAGATCATCTGTCTTGGTAGTCACCAATATACAATCAAATTTTTCTTCCTTATTTTTCAGATTAAGTGTAATGGTGGCAAATTTATCTGAGGAAATTTTTGAATCTGATAATTTTAATTTCTCAAATTCCAGACCTTTTTTACCAAACAATCCCAAAACTCAAAACCCAGCAAACATTGTAAATTTGGAAGATAAGAACTTTATTTTATGTGGGATTACAAATTATTTCCCAAAAAATAAACCATCCTCTACAGTTTTGTAACTTGTGGTTTATGTCCAATTATTCCTGCAATAATGCTGGCAATTCCATGGAATAGCAGTCCTATTGAAACTAAAATTAGTGTCATTGCCACGGCTAATCCTGGC
>SYJQ01000029.1 GCA_005798405.1 Nitrosopumilaceae archaeon | reverse complement strand
TAAATCCTTAAGTTTTTAGAAAAATTAGAAAATTCATGACTTGTTTTAGATGTGATGGAAAAGGCAAGTTCAAGAATGAATTTGGCATAATGGAAAAATGCGAGTCATATCAAAAAAAGAAAATGACTTTTGAAAGTGTAGATGATGAACCTGAAGAAGATTAAATTCTAAACTCTTTCCTAAATCCTTAAGTTCATAATTCTTACAGAAAATTCGTGAGTTTTAGAGCAAGTGTTTTTTCAAAAAAAGAACTAGTAATAATTATAGGAATTTCAGTTATTGTTTCATCAATATTGTATATCACTTATGTTACAGGTAGGTAAGTTGATTCTAAACTGTTTTCATTGATAATACGAAAACATAGTCAACATATTGTAACTATAGATTCACAATTAGCTAACAGTTAAAGAATAAAATTATTTTATAGATCCATGTTTTGATCTAATTTTAGACCTTTGTATCTATTTCTTATTGTTACTTCAGTCACACTTGCAGCTTCTGCAATATCACGTTGAGTGATATCCTCACCGTTTTTGACACATGCCAAATACAATGCGGCTGCAGCCAATCCCATTGGATCTTTTCCTGCAGATTCCTCATGTTCCTGAGATATTTTTAGAACCTTGGCAGCGTAACGTTTTGTTTTTTCTGTAATGCCGATTCTACTTGCAATACGTGCAACACATTGAATTGGATCAACTACAGGCATCTTTAGATCTAATTCTCGATGCAGTAATCTATAACATCGTGCAATATCTTTTTTCTTCAAATTAGCAGCTTCACCCACATCATTTAGTGTTCTTGGTGTTTCTGTATCCCTGCATGCAGCATAAAGTGCAGATGCAATCATTGCAGAAATAGATCTTCCACGTACTAATTTTTTCTCAATGGCTTTTCTGTAAATATAAGCTGCTTTTTCAATTACGGCATCAGATAATGCAAGTTTATCTTTTAATCTATTTAATTCACTTAATGCTTGTCTAAGATTTCTATCAACAGATTCATGAACTTGACTTCTACTATCCCATGTTCTTAATCGTTCAATGGTACTTTTCATTGATGCTGTGAGTGGTTTTCCAGATGCATCCTTATTCATAGGATTAATAATTGTGGATAATCCCATGTCATGCATGGTCAGGGATGTTGGTGCACCTGCTCTTGCTTTGTTGCCGTGTTCATCCTGTGTAAAAGATCTCCATTCAGGGCCAGACTCTTGAGATTTCTCAGAAATTACATATCCGCATTTACCACAAAATCTTTCTCCAGTAACATCATCTGTTAAGAGAGAATTTTTTGCACAACGAGGACAATTATCAGCATTAAGGGATTGTAATACCATGATACTATCAATTAAGAGTCACATTATAATAACTAGTATGAAATTTTTGAATTATTTAATGAGGTTTGCTCACAAACAAAGTCAATAATTTAGTGTCCATGTGAAGCAATCAAAGCACGAATTATGATGCGTGTTTGTCTCTTGGGTCAATTTCTAATGATTTATTGAAGCATTCCAAAGCCTCCTCATACCTACCCAAACTACGCAGTGCTACAGCCTTGAAATTCCACAGTTCGGGATCATTTTGATTCAACAGTAATGCTTGCTCAAAGTAACCTAGTGCAACTTCAAAATTTCCAGATTCTAGAAAATTTCGGCCTTTTAAAACCAGATCTTTGATCTCCACAATAGATGGTTAAGGAATTGGTTTGCTTTAAGTTTGAACTATAATGAAGTACAAAATATGTCAAAATCAAATAAAATCAAACACATATTTAATAAATCACCGAAAATTTAAATGCATTTTTAGTTCATACTAAATAGATGAATTTAGACAAGACAGATGAAAAAATTCTTAAAAATTTAATGGTGGATGCAAGATCATCTGCAAGACAACTAGCACTAAAGCTTGGATTATCAACAGTTACGGTTCTATCAAGGATAAAAAAATTAGAAAAGGAGAAAATTATCAAAGGATACACCGCGCTGATAGACCATGAAAAATTAGGATATAATCTAACTGCCATAATTGAAATCATTGCAAAAAAAGACAAAATAATAAACATTGAGGCAGAATTATCAAAAATAGAAAATGTGTGTGGCGTCTATGACATTACAGGAAATACAGATACGCTAGTCATTGCAAAGTTCAAATCACGTAATGAATTAAGTGAATTTGTAAAGGGATTGGCATCAATTCAGAACATAGAAAATACAATAACACATGTGGTGCTAAATACAGCTAAAGAAGATTTTAGATTGACATAGACAAAATGAAAAAGCATACAATTATCATATTAGGCATTATTTTCATAAGCTTGATTCAAAGTGGATCAGGGCAATCAAGTAATGTGGAAAAAAAAATACAGATGGAGTTAATTGTAACAGATGAGCAAAAAATAATTTTATTTACAAGTTTTGCTGCTGCAGTAATAGGTCTTTTTGTGTATCTTGCAAGAGACATAATTCTAAGGAGAAAAACACAGTATGACTCTACAGAGTTGGATTCAAAAAACGACAAAACATACGAAAAATATCATTCAGATTGGTTAGACGATTATGAAGAATTGGGGTCTAGAAAGAATTCAAAAGAAGAAGAAGAGTTCATAATCACATCTCAAAATACAACATTACCAGATTATTACAAAATATTAGAAATCAGACAAAATGCCACGCATGAAGAAATAAAAAAACAATACAGGCAATTGGCAAAAAAAATACATCCAGATAAAAACAAAGGTGAAAAATCAGAAGTGATGGTTCAAATCAATAAAGCGTATGAAGTATTATCAAATAAGGAGTTACGTAAAAAATATGACATGTATCTTAACAAAGATTAGTCAGATACCAGTTTGACCAAAATCATATTTAATTCAATTTTAGAAGAACTTTGTACGCTGTTTGTTAAATTTGCAAATATGGATAGATTCATTTTTTTATCATTGTTTGGAATTTGGGTTGTTATTTTAATTTCACCAAATTCAGTATTTGGGCCCAACATAGTTTTTGACAATAACGGTACAACAGACAGATCATGGATTGTTCCTCTTATTTTATATGCAAATGTGTCTGAAAAATAGACACCGCCTCGGGTAGTGGGGGAATTAACAGGGATGGGTGAATTTACAATAGAGACATCAGATAAAGGGTATTTTCGATCATCTAGATGTAATACATATTCTAATGATTGATACTCATTGATCTTTATGAGAGATTCAAGCAAACCCAAGTCAACAGACAATAAATCCAGAAAAACAACAATTCTATTGAGTCTTTCGTAAAATTATACAAGATTCAACTTTTCAGTGATTTGTTATGCATGAATTGAACAAACAAAAACTAAAGAGTTTAGAAAAAAAAGAAAAAAGAGTTAGATTTTATGGAATAACTGTGATGTGTTGGCAGACTATTCCTGTCAATTTACCGTCTACAGTGAGACTACCTACCTGCACATTTCCAGATGCACATGATGCCTGGTCACTGCCTGTTTGAGACAAGGGTACTGTGATAGGAACTCCATCAAATGAAATATGCCATGTTGTTGGACCTGCTGGACCTGCTGGACCTGCTGGACCTGCTGGACCTGCTGGACCTGCTGGACCTGCTGGACCTGGTAAACCGTTAGTGCCGTTAAAACCAATTGGACCTTGTGAACCAGCATTAGATTTAAGAGCATCAATTTGTGCTTGTAGTCCTATTATTGCAATCCATATGGATTTGAATAGATGGCTATCGTTTTTATCATCTTTGTCTTTTTTGTCTTTTTTGTCTTTGTCTTTTTTATGATTGTCATCATCAGCAAAAGCAGTTCCAGATGCAAGAGGACTTGCAAGTAGAATTGTTGCAATTGCTAGAAACAAAAATAGAGGGGTTTTATTTGTCATTAAAAAAAATAAAAGTATTGTGACAGTTAAGGATCACTAAGCTAAGCTCAGAGAGAATGTTTTAAAAAATAAAATTATTCAAGATGGCATAATAATTATGAAACAAGTACAATTACAAATGAATTAGGAGTAAAAGTTTTATCAAAAGATAATTTTGCAAAATGTTCAAGTGTTCGCTCTTAATGATCTATGCTATGACTGTAATTTCTGGCGTAGACATACCTCCATAACCAGGATCAATCTTTTGTTTTGGATTTAATGTAGTGCTGTGGTGGCATGCTTTGTTACATACAGGACAAAATTTTCTGTCAAGTACGATGCATTGACAAATGTGATTTTTCACGTATGCTTGTGCAGCTTGATTCCATTCTCCTGTCCCATTACAATATACACAAATGTTTGAGGATATAGAACCGATGCCTTTACAAAAATCACATATGTCTTCAGTCATGCCTATTTGAGATACAGTTTTTTGTTTGTAAATCAATATATTTTAAGAGTTTAGAATGTTTATTCAGGGTCAAAAACATCACATCCTGAACTACATGGCTTGTTCATAACACCTTCACATTTTCCAAATTCATCGTGCACAATTCTCTGATGACCACAATTACTACATTTTACCCTAAAATACGCAGTTAATTCAGTCATAGAGATATTTAATTTTGCAATTCTAGCACCTAATGATAAATAATCTGATTTTCCAGACATGTTATTTCTAAATTGAGTGTGGATATAGGGATTAGGATTATTCTAATATTATCGAAATTCAGATAAGACATTTTTAGATGACATTTTCAGTTAAAACAGCACAAATTTTCAAACATTATAAAATTTTTTAGATAAGATTTTCAACAAATAGAGAGCATCTTTAAAAATAACAAGCATAAACAATATTTATTGCAGGAATTTGCGAACCCACATACTTTACGAAATGAGATAATGAATCTAATCGTAGAAAGTGGCATGGACGAAGACTGCTATGCAGAGATGCTAGACTATACTGTAGAATTATTTGAAACGCAAGGACTCGGAAGTGATTATTACGGATATCACAATATCAACCATGAGTTAGAAGTTACATATGTCTCACTATTGTCAGCAAATCTAAATAATACTTCAAAAAAATTTTCAAAAAATGATTTAAAATATTTGTATACAGCAGCATTATTTCATGATTTTGATCCACAAAAAAGTGTAGACAAACCTCACGAAGATAGTGTTTTAAAATTTATTTCAATGGATAAAAAATTAAGAAAACTTTTAGATGTTGCAAACTTAGATCTTGAAATAATCAAAGTATTGATTCTTAGAACTACATATCCATGGAGTGGTGCACTAAAAGAAAATGCAGAGCGCCAAATCAAAGAATGTTTTAGAAATTCAGAACTTACTAAAAACGATCCAGCAAAACAAGAGCATTTTATGAATTTAGGATGGTATCTTTCAGTAATAGACAGAATTAGCGGTTATGCATTAGGTGATTTTTCAAAAGCAATGGAGATGGCAAAAATGAATGCACATGCGTTAGCATGGAGACCATCACTTATCGTAAGAAGTTCTGTAGCATATTTCGAAGAATTGCTAAACAAAGAAACAGAAATGTGTCAATTTATTTTAAAATCATTACCAAAACAGATGAGGAAGAATTTTTACGACACAGTATTATCATTTATGAACATAAGACAACAAGAGATTACCATACAAGCAAATTACACATATGATAATTTGAAATTAGTTCCAACCATTGAAAAAGTAGAAACACGTAAAGATCCTGAATTCATTAAATCAATTTACGATATATTTTTAGAATTACCAAAGCCACTTCAGTTTGCAAAAGATAATTTTGAAGAATCAGTAAAAGATCAAAACATAATTCTTAACACTCTTAGACTAAATGACTGTCATGGAGAAATAGTGGGATTTGCCAAAGGAGGGCCATTAGAAAATTATAGATTAAGACCAGAAATTAGAGATGAAAATTATGGATTAAACAATACAATATTTCTAGAACCTTTGGCATTAAAAATGGGGCATTGGGGACTAAAAGGAGGTAGTGAAATGCGTCACATGTTTATCATGCAATCTCACGCTAAAAAATACAAATATCTGACTAGTTTTGCATTAAGAGACGTAATAAATGCTAGAATAGACAAAGAGAATGCAGAATTTGTGACAAAATTCGATCCAGAAAGATGGGACTATTATAGAATCAAAATTTAATCATGTACCAGTCATATCTCAGATAAATCAAAATATCAGAAAAGATGTTACAGAAATTAAACCAAAGGAATCAAGATACAGTGTAGAAACGCTTTATTAACAAAAAAATTGCCAGAAAATTATGATAATGCAAGTTTCAAGCATTTTTATGATTTTACTAGTTTTCACAGTTTTAATCAACCCAGCATTTGCATTGACTCAATTAGATAGAATAGACATTACAAATCCACGGCTTGAAAATGCGTTTGGTTCAAAAATATCAAATCAAGTTAATGTAAATCAGCAAGTTCAGATTTCAGCAGATATAAAAAATAACCAAGAGAAATCACAAAATTTCTACTATCTAGTTCAAGTTAAAAATCAAAACGATGTAGTAGTATCATTTCAATGGATAAAGGGCATACTTGATCCAGGGCAAACTTTCAATCCAGCAGTATCGTGGACACCAAAAATATCAGATGAATATACAGTAGAGATTTTTGTGTGGGATGTGACAGTAAATGCAAGTACCAAATCATGGCAAGCAGATGCGTTAGCAAAAAACATAATGTTCAAACTAACTAGTTAACAGAGACTATTTCCATAAAACAGACCATGTTTATTTCATATAATATAAAATTACGATGATGATCAGATGTAAAACATGATTTTTAGGCAGGAAATTAAGATCAGAGGTTTGCCTCATAGTAAAAAAAGTTTAACAAGATCTCGCTAATAGAACCGCGTGCCTAGTACTATTATGACAATAGGATATTGTGTTAAGTGCCGAGATAAAAGAGACATCGAAGGCGCAAAACCATACACCATGAAAAATGGCAAACCAGCTCTAAAAGGCACCTGCCCAAAATGCAGTACAGCTATTTTTAGAATTGGTAGAGGCTAGAAAATCTCACATAGATTTACTAGTAATGCCATTCAGTAGTTAGTCCATTCCATAGCGGACGCAATGAGGATGGATCTTTTTCTATTTCTTGAATAATTCTATTTTTTAAAGAAAAGAAGAAATTTTCAAGAGCATCAATTCCTCCATCTAAAAAAAGTTCTTGCCCAATCTCAGCAATCCTTTTCTTCTTGTCAATTACTTCTTGAGATTCAGGATTTTGCAAACAAAATGTCATCAAATCCATCAATTCCTCTTCAAGCATAAAGTCCAATATTCATGATTGTCTTGGTACTAGAAAAAAAGTTTTCTATAAATCATTTAGACGATACATAAATGATTTTGTAACCTCTAAAAATAATCCATTTGTTAAAATGAATGCTTGAAACAAGTAAAGATCATAAAATCAGATCAGAAATTGAGAAAAAACATAATTGATTCCAATCAAAAATAATAAAAAAGTAAAAAGAATTCAGAACGTACGACGCTATTTGCTTCCTGTTGCATTAAGCTCAGCTAGTCTTTTAGCTTCGGCTGCTTTTTGATCAGCTAGTCTCTTTTCTTCAGCTGCTTTCAGATCAGCTAGTCTTTTAGCTTCAGCGGCTTTTTGATCAGCAATTTTCTTGTCAGCAATTGCCTTCTTTTCTGCCATTGCCTTCTTGTCAGCCGCTATTGATTCAGCCATTTTCTTGGCTTTAGTGTCCAACATATCAGCTACTTTCTTTGCTTGAGCTGCTTGCTTGTCAGCTAGTCTCTTCTGAGCTGCTTGCTTGTCAGCTGCTTGCTTTTCAGCTTCTTGCTTTTCAGCTAGTCTCTTTTGAGCTGCTTGCTTGTCAGCTGTTTCTTTAATAGCTGCTTTCAAGTCATCTGCTTTCTTATTAGCCATCGCTTTATCAATTGGCACGTAATTTACAGCATACACAGATTGTATCATAGAGGTGCTGATTACACCTGATAACAATACAAAAACGGTGACGCTTGCAAGTAACTTTGTATTCATGATATTCACAAACTTGTAATCAGGCATAATTAATAGGTTTAACGAATTTCGAAAATAGGAATGCACAAGTATTCTAAAAGTTTCTTTTGTTAGTAATTAGAATATCAAACGTATAAAATCCATAAAATCATATCAAGCACGAATTCGAGAAAATCACTCACATAGAACACAAAATAGAAACTGATGTCGAGAGAAATATCAAATGAAAGACAGCATAAACATGTTCATTGAAATTCTCACATGTCGCCAAGTCATCTTTCATTAAAGAAATGGTATTTTATTGCAAACTTAAGATTAACGGTAAATTCCATTAGGAACAGAGATTCAGATTTAATAGAACAGTATAGAAAACATTAGGGCTGAATGAGACATTATAACATATATAAAAAAATTAGTTTAGTCGCCTATAGATTTCTTTAAATTCATCTGCAAGAGTATACGATAAATTCAGAAGATGTGCCAATTGGTTCATAGTGGTTTTATTTCGGGAGAGCTGTCGTAAAATAGTCAATGCTTTTTGGGGGGAACTTGTAGACAGTTCCATTTGTCCAGACCAAGTCTTGAATGCGTCATTTACATCCAAACAGAAATTTAGTACAAAGTGCTCAGAATTCGGTATTGTTTCCATAGATTTTGTAGATCTTAAAAGCACTTCAGATAATTCACGAAACTCATTTTTTCTGTCGATAAGTAACATGTTTAGTGCTTGATTTATCTTCTCATCTTCTAGTCCTGATTTTTTTACTAGATACAAACCAGATATGCTCATAAGTTAACATAGTAATCAAGAAAGATAAGTCAACCTGTAAAGAGTCTTAATATTCATCATATTTTTTAAAAAATAATAAACAAATGTAAATGAATTTAAAAAGTATCAGTCAGACAATTCAGAGAATCTATTTTCAACATAATCCCAATTCACTACATTCCACCATGCTGAAATATAATCAGATCTTTTATTTTGATACTTTAGATAGTAAGCATGTTCCCATACATCCAATCCCAAAAGAGGTATTTTTCTAATTGACCATGGACTGTCTTGATTCAAAGTAGAGACCAATTCTATTTTGTTAAAAGTTTGGTTAAATACAAGCCAGCACCAACCACTTCCCTCAATAGACATTGCTTTGTTTGAGAATTCTTTTTTAAAATTTTCAAAGTTATCAAAATATACATCGATTGAATCGCCTAACTTATCTCCTGGGCTTCCATCGTTTTTTGGAGTCATTGTTTCCCAAAATAATTTATGATTTTCAAAGCCGCCACCAAAAAAATTAACCTCATTGCGTGCAGATTCAGGAACCGTACTTAGATCAGACAGGACAGATGTGATATATTGTGGATGAAATTCACTAGAAATTTTTGTTAATGCTTTGTTTAGTCCATCAACATACGCTTGATGATGTTTCTTGTGATGAATCTCCATTGTTTGTTTATCAATAAAGGGCTCTAGATCATCATATGCATATGGTAATCGAGGTAATTCATATTTGACCATATTTCAAACAAACAAAGTCCACATATATTTTTCAGGTGGAAAAGATGATAACCGTTGACACAAAACCACATTATTGATAAAATTAGGAGTGATTGATTTGGAAATTTTACATTTAGGGATCAAAAGAGATGGGAATTTTAATGAAAAAGACATTGAAAATTCAGAACTAAAGAGATTGGGGGTAGGCAGAGTACTAGATTCACTTGCATCATTAAAAGATAGAAAACTAATTGATTTGAATAAAGATGGCTCATTTTCCATAACAGATTTAGCAAAACATACGTTATGGAGTGAACAAGTTCCAACATGGGTTAAAATTTTACGATTGCTAGAAATCAAGTCATACAGTATTGAACAAATTTCAGATTTTTTAAAAAAATCAGATACGGAATTAATTGATGAAATCGAAAAATTGAGAAAAAATCAGTTGGTTCTAATGTCGCCATTAAGACAAGAGTCAAAAATTATCAAAATGTATGAAATTCTTCCAGAAGGGATAGAAAAAATCAAAAAAATAGAAGAGGCAGGATTTCAAGATGATCTTTTAGAAGAAAGTGGCAAACCGAAAACAGAAATTTTGGAAATAATTGGTCATATAATCAAAGAAATTTCTGAACCAGAAATTAACAAAAAAGAATTGATTTTAAAACTAAATCAAATCAAAGAGAAATTAAAAATTTAGTTATTTTGATCTTATTTTATCATGAATTTGGGCTAGAATTAATTCTGCCTTGTCTTTATTTTCATAGGTATCTACAGTTTCATCCATGATAGAATCAATTTCATAGCTTTTATCGACCAAAATGTTTGCAACGTGATCATCTAAAGTGCCGTTTCCAATTAGATAGTATGCAAAAACAGTGTTCTTTTGACCAATTCTATGCAATCTATCTTCAGCCTGTCTATGAATCGCAGGACTCCAATCCAGTTCTGCAAAAATTACATATTTAGCTCTAGTCAAATTAATTCCCACATTTCCAGCTCTTAAACCTGCTATCATTAATTTTGATTCGCCTTTTTGAAATTTGTCTATTTGATCTTGACGTGTTTTATCAGTTTGACCACCGATAATAGAAACAGGGGAAAATTCTTCAAGACTCTCATGTAATAATTTATGAATAACTTTATGATGGCAAAAGACTACAACGCTTTCTTCTATTTCCATAATATTTTTAACAAAATTAATTACGTGTGGCAATTTTGCAACCCCTGCAATCTGTCTCTCACTTTGAATCGCTCTTTGGTATGAAGCAGACTTGTCAAAAGCAGTTTCAGCATCTTTTTGTTCTTCTTCCAGTTTAGTCCATATTTTTCCTAGTTCATTAAAGTAATAATCAGTATCGGCATCAATGACCTCTTTGTAACGAACTTTATCTTTTAATTCCTTTAAAACATCTGATTTTTTACGTCTTAGCATCACATGTTTTTGTAGTTCATTTCGAAGAGATGCCCTTTTATTTTCAAGTACGATTGCTTTGCCTTTTTCATTAACATAACAAAAATATTCACAAAATTCCTTAAAGCTGCCAAGCAGTCCAGGTCTCAAGATATCGACTATTGGCCAAATTTCAGAACCTCTGTTAAAAATTGGAGTACCTGAAAGTCCAATTCTGTAAGAAAGAGAAGGTAATGCAGCTAATTTTTTAACAGCTTTGTATTTCTGAGTCGTCTTTGATCTTAGATTATGAACTTCATCACATACTATAGTTCGGATATTAAGTTTTGATAAATCAGAGAGACGTTTGTAAAGTAATTCGTAATTAATTATGTAAAAATCAGTCGCAGGAAGTTCTTTGGATTTTCCAGTTCGTATAATAGTTGATGTGGATGATTCAGATTCAATTATTCTTCCATTCCTGCTTTTTTTCTTCATAAATTTGGAAATTTCTCTTTCCCAATTATTTAGCGTCACTAATGGTGCTACAACCAATACCGGAAAAGTTTGTTTCTCAGTGGCAACATAAGATAAAGTTTGAACAGTTTTTCCTAGACCCATTTCATCTGCAAGTAATGCATTGCCAGAGGATTTTAACAAGAAATCCAATCCCTCTTTTTGAAAGTTCAGTAGTTTTCCTCGGAATTGTTCCCCAGCTTTTGCACGATGAAGATTGTATTTAATTGGAGGAAGTGTTGGTTTTGGAGTATATGTTTTCACGATTTTTCTCTGCCATGCAGATTTAGATAGAATTTCCAGCGGATATCTATCCATAATTAGTTTGATCTGTTTTACGCTTTCAATACTGTCAGGAATTATCACCTCATTGATGTTTTCACCATACCATGCTTCAGGCACAAGCCGTGAGATCATACTGACTGCACGTTGACCCGTAATCTTCCAACTCCAAATTTTTGAGTATTTGTCCAAAACATACTCCAATGTTCCAAAATTTTCCATGGATGTCGCCATAATTTGTCGATAGAATGTTTTTTTGCCTTATGAATCTTGATGTTTCTTACGATCAGACAGTTGATCTTCAAAAATCTACAATAGTTAAAATATGAATGAATTCATAGATTTAGGCACAAAAATTTCAAGCCGACCGTAGGCGTTAAGATTAATGAGGTTTATCAACTGGATGGGGCTTTGTGTTTTCATCATGACAGTCACATTGACATAGATGGGTTTCATGGTTTTTCACACAATCAATGCATTCATAGTGTTTTCTAGATTCACAAGCAGCACAAATCATACTAGCAGTAAAATGAAGATGAATTTGTATTTTTTCTATTTTTACTTATGTGTGTCAGTATTCAACTTCACTTCTTTGAAGCAGTTTATCCGTAAGTTCCACATATCCTTGAGGATCAATTTCTTTGGCAAATCCCTTATCAATATTTATTAGATAAATTGAGTGTAAATGGGCATTTAATATGTCAGTGTAGGATATTGGAGGATTTTTGTAATATCTGTCACAGAGTTCCTTAACTTTTTTTACGTCTGATTCATTTCTTGCATTTGGGGGAATAAGAAAGATCTTGGGTATAGGGATGAGTCCTATGACCGGAGTTGCCAAAGAAAATTTTGAACAGTACTGACTGTATCTTGCAATTTTACTCATAATTCTTGCAGTAAAATAATCAATAGTATCCATGGCATGATCAGGTGGAGTAAAACCAGTTTCAATTTCAATAATTGTAGTCCCACCTCCTTTTTTTGCAAAAATATCACACACCAAAATATCAGAGATTTGTTTTTCCACTTCGACTGAATGCCCACGTATGATCAGATTAGATGCACAAATGAGCTCTAAAACAGAATGATTAATTTTTACAAGATTTTTTTGATACATTTCTATTAATTGTTGACGTACAAAGTGGAGTTTTGGTAAATCAGTTTCTTTCAAATTTTTAGATAGTTTGTCAGTTACATCATAAACATCATTGCGGAATTTTGCTAAATCCATGTATTCATAATTGCTTTGGTGTAGAGGTTTAAGAACGTGATAGAGTTTTAGAACTTGACAAATCTATTGGAAAATGACCTACCAATTACTAAAATAGACATAATGGAGCCAATTAGAATCAATATAGTTACGGAGCCAAATTCAGGTACAACGTGACTTTGAATAAGCGGATCACTTGTTAGAGTAAAAGAGGTTTTGAATTGTCTAGTCTCGGCACCGCTTTGAACTTTTAAAACATATTCACCATCTTGTTTCCAGAGTGGGCTTTCAGTGTTTAGTTCAAAAGAAAAATTTCCATCAATATCAGGTGATATTTGTTGAATGGTCACTACATTTCCAATAGGATTAGTTACAACAGCTAGTATTGGTGCGATATTATTTTGTGGTTTCAGGTATCCTGTTACATGAATAATTGATTGATGATCATAAAGGGTAGAATCAGTCCACACAGTTAAGGGAAACATTTCTTTGTAATGATCAATTTCATAAGAGGGAATTTGAACACAATTGTTACAGGTGAATTCTGATGTGGCATAAGATACGCCAAATAAAGACAATGAAGCAATAAAAGATAGAAATAGAGCAGATAAAACGAAGCGATTCATGTTATAACGGCAAAGATCATAATATTTATAGATTTTTAAGAAAACATACTTTTTTATCTAAAATAAAACAGAATTAATTAAAAAAAAATCGATGGAGATGCAATTATTCTAAAAAACAATATGAAAATTAGTATGAACGATTTATCAATCATACGCGTGCCTTATAATTAAAAAAACATCAATACCATCAATGAAAATCGACATACCCCTACCATGTCCAGCCTGTGGTGGAAAGATGTATTCTGTAAGTTATGAAACATCTTTTACAATTCTGAAAAAAAGAAGCTGGCAAGTATGCAAGGAATGTAACTTTGAGAGGGATTCAGAAACATTCAAAAAATCTATTTGTTGCATATAACAGAAATTTTTCTATTTTTAGATAATTAATAATTTTCATACTAATCGCCATCAGTAGATTTCAGATAGGGAGAAGCAATGTCAATTATAATCAAACAAATTAAATCACCATAAAAAATTAAACAAATAAAATTCAAGCGTCTTTAAAAATTCTTATTGCTTCTAAATGTGAACAATTAGCTTTTAATCCCTTTCCATGATGAAACTTGTAGAAATTTTTGAATCCAGGACATTCACATGTGTCAGATGTTACAAAATAAGATTTTTCAGGATCAGATGAAGATTTTATTTGATATAGATCATCATCGATTTTAACAACGCCACCATTTTCGACTAGTTTTTTGGCCTTTCGTATTGTGCTTGCACTCATGATATAATCTTCATATGGTTATTTTTTATTCTTTAATTTTTTCATGACATTAGACCAATCATCAGCATTGGTTTTACCTTGGGAGAGGGCATTTTCATAAAGGAGTTCAAAAACCCAACGAATGATTTCACTCCATATTGCTTTGAGAGAATCTTCATCAGTCCAAACGATACTTGCCTTAACTGCAGTCATTGCTAGAATATTATTGGCATTTTTGCTAGGGTGTTTGTTCCATTTTTCTAGGACTTTGTCACAAAATTCAAGAATTTCATTTTTTGTCAATACAAGTTTATCAGGGTCAAATGAATGATTTTTTGCCATATACATTATGAGAAGTCATAGTAAATTAGAATTTTCAAAATATATAGGCACATTAATTTTCAATTAAAAAGCAACATTAGGATAAAAGGTACAATTTAGGCACAAATACAATATCAGATTTACCAGGGCATCAAGATCATACTAAACTCAGATTCGAACTGCAATTATTATAAACTTAGTTTACCATTTCTGTTTAATGACTTTGAAGAGATATGTCGCTACACGTTTAATTACAATGTTTGGAGTTTTGATGATAACATTACTCATCACAATCGCACTAGTAGGATCAAACATGGACAACATATTGAAACAAGGAGTTGTGTTTCAAGTAAGGTCTGAAATTACAGAAAATCCTGCAATTGCAGAAAGTTTTTCATCGGTAAATGAATTTGAATCATTTGTTCAATCACAGATTGATCAGAGAATCAAAACTTTGGGATTATACGAGCCGTGGTATTCTCCACAAAGAATTGGGTTTACAATGTATAAAATATTATTTTTAGACTTTGGTCATGCAACATTTCTTACTAGTGATTCAGGTTCATCAGATGTTAAAGAGATCATTTTAGAAAAATTACCCAGAACAGTATTGTTATTTACAACTGCAACAATCATAATATCCGTAATAGGTATTTTTCTAGGAGCACTGTCTGGAAGTAAAGCAGGGTCAGTTATTGATAGGATAACATCCAGTTTTGCAATCATTAGTTCTAGTTTTCCTGTTTGGTGGATAGGGATGTTGATGATATTTGTATTTTCATTTGTGTATCAAATTTTTCCTGCAAGAGCAACACCACTAATTCCATCATCTGATCCAAATTATATCATATCTTTGCTATATCACATGACACTACCTTTGATCACAATTGTAATGATAGGATTTGGATCATGGGCATATTTGGTGAGAAATTTCATAGTTGGAATAATGCAAGAGGATTTCATTATCGCAAAAAAAACAATGGGGGTAAATCAGAAAAAAATAGTTTATACTCACGCTCTAAAGAACGCTGCACCGCCAATAGTTACCATTCTAGCATTGAGTCTTTCAGGTTCGCTTGGAGGAGCAATAATTACAGAGGCCGTATTTGACTGGCCAGGCATGGGTAGACTGTATTTTGAGGCAATCACAGTCATGGATCTTCCTGTAATAATTGGTGCCACATACATTTTGACAGTGTTTTTTCTGATTAGCATATTTGTTGCTGATTTGTTGTATGGGTATTTTGATCCGAGAGTGAGAACGGAATAATGAGTAACATCACACCTCAAGAAATAAAGGAAGAATTTTTTAAAAGCAAAATAGGAATTGCAGGTATCTCTATTTTAGTAATTTTGATTTTCACATCAATTACTGTAGTTGTTGTAACTCCTGTTGATACTTTTAAAGAATGGAATGATCCAGTAAAATGGATTGCATATCCCAAGGTAGCCATACCAGTGTGGATTAATTTATTTTTGAGTGAAAAAATTCCAGAACACAGAATTTTAGATACGCCAAATATCAACTACGAAATATCAAGAGACATATCAGTTACATCTCACCAATTTGGAGTAAATTTTGACTATGATGACTTTCCAAATGATTTTATTTATGAATTTTCAGCAAAATATTCAGGCACGCCATTATTACAGATTGATGTAATACGTCCAGACGGGATACAATTAAGACTATTATCATCATCAATGCCATACTCAAATTCAAATTCAATTCATAGCGAAAGGATATTTTCCACAGATGACATAATTAAAAAAAACCTGAATCTTCAATCAAACAAGTTTTTATTTTCTTCAAGTAATTTATCCTCAGAAGACATTATTTTTTCTAAAACAGAGAAACATGAGCCGTTAAAAGGGAATTATGTTTTTTTAATCAAAATGTACAACAGTAATTCAGAAAATCAAATTCCAGAATCCAGACTCATCATAGGAGGAAAAGCATTTGGAGTAATGGGAACAGATGAGTTAAGAAGAGATTTAGCTGTAGGACTGCTTTGGGGAACCCCATTGGCACTTTTCATAGGACTTGTTGTGGCAATAGCTTCAGTGTTAATGGGTTTGTTGTATGGTGTGTATGCTGGGTATAGAGGTAAAAAAACAGACGAAGCAATGATGCGGTTTAATGATGTCATTTATGCGCTTCCTGCGCTCCCATTTTTGATCATTCTATCAGTTACAATTAGCAATAGTATTTTTGTCATGGTTGGATTTCTGATGTTATTTGGATGGGTTGGAATTGCAAAAGTTGCAAGAAGCATGTCATTGCAAATCAAAATCAGAGGTTATGTGGAAGCTGCAAAAATGATGGGTCAAAAAGACTCAAAGATCGTATTTAGGCATATTTTGCCACAATTACTACCTTATGCGTTTGCAAGTATTGCCATATCGGTGCCAGCTGCCATCACTACAGAGGCAGGACTAAGTTTTCTAGGATTAGGTGATCCATCGTTTCCAACATGGGGTCAAATTTTACATGATGCCAATACATACGGTGCATCTGCAAGAGGACTGTGGTGGTGGATAATGCCTCCGGGGATAATGATAGCTATTACAGGATTAGCTTTTGTTTTCATAGGAAATGCATTGGATTCAATCGTAAATCCAAAACTCAAAAGATAGTCAATCTTGTAAATTGAATTTTCGAATTACATCCAATGTTGCATCGTTTAGTTTTATTGTGTATGTTGCAGCATTTGGATCTTTAGACTCAGATAAAGTATCAGCGAATTTTGTTTTCTCTTGTTCTGTTGCACCTGCTTCATGAGCACATAAAGAAAATGCTTTCAGATTTAAATTATTTTTCAATAAATAAGAAATAAATTTTTTGTATTTTTCAGTATCTGACCAATCGATATTTTTTTCAATACATGCTGCAATCCAAACATCAATGGAGTTATGAAACATTACTTTTTTCCTAATTTGATCTAAAGACATTTTAATATTTTAGAAATCAGCACGTTGCATTTTAGAACCACATCTTGGACAAGTACCGCCTTTGTGTTTGTTACTGCAAACTAGGCACACATAACGTACACCAGAACCGCCAGAATTCATTCCAAAGAATCCACCACCGGTTCCAGAATCACCGTATCCCTTCATACGACCCATGTATCGTTTTCTTAACAACATTGGAAATGCTATAAAAATAGCCAAAGCAGCACCAAGACCATATGGGAATGGTAGAATCATTTGCAATCCAATACTAATTCCTAGTGACGCAAACAAGAATATCAAATATGTCTTATAATTAAACAATTCAATGAAAGTATACTCAAAATACTTATAAAGTTTTGTCAGTATTTTTCATTTTTTTTCTAAGGAATTTAGATATTTTCCATTAGACAATTACTAGTTCTATAGAGTCACCGTTACTATCCCATGCAAAAATATCATCATCGCCATAGGGGGATTTTACAATTAAAGATACCAACCCAAAGAAATTATGAAGATCAGTAACAGATGGGTCAGCAGTTCCACTTGGATGGGAGTGAACAATTCCAACATAGCTCATATCAAATGGCAAAAAAGATTGAGGGAATCCTGCAAATGTTGGCCCAGAATAATTAAACGGTGGAATTACTAGTCCTTCAATTAAGACTTGCCCTTGTTTTGATTTACCTTTTAAAATAAGAATACACTCATTGGGATGTTTCATTTGGCAATAAGACAAAATACTGTCCAAAACTTTTTTTTGCAGAGAAATCTGTCTATCTAATTTCTTCTTTTTGAATAACATGCCAAATGTGTTTTAGTTAAGATCTAATTAAATTTAAGATCAGTGAGTAACGACATAAGTAGTATTGGAGAATTTTTTTAGTTTGACTTCAATGTCGGAGATCAGTGTGGGAATGGTGGAACTATCCTCATTGATTTCAGATTGGAGTGTTTTTATTTTTAATTCGTAATCATGTTTATCAGAAAGCGCAGAATTCAGATCTCTTACAAAGATAGTTAATTCAACAGGTTCAAGTGCAGCCATTTGATCTTGAATGTTTTGTCTTTTATCTACAAAGTCGTTTACCTCTTTGATAAATCCGTCCAATGCCTCCTCTGTTTCAGTTATTTGAAAAAAAGATTTTTCAGTATCTTTAACAGAGATCGAACCTGAAGTGATTCCTTTTCGTACATTTTCCAAAATAAGAATTACAGAGTCCTTATTTTTTGGAAGCAGCACCTCAAAAGGATCTTCGATCAATTTATTCAGTAGATTTTTTTGTTCTTTATCCAACGATGAAACGTACTCATATCTGCTCAGAGGTCTAGAAATTTTTGTAAATTGTGAGTCGATTTCATTTTTTATTTGATTTTTTTTCACGGTAAATTCATCCAATATTTGTTTTAAATCTAAAAATCGTCTATATTCATCAGAAGTTTTTATTTTTTTAATGGAATCATTGCAGGAAATAATTTTTTTATCAAGTAATTCGATAATGCCGTGAATTTCAGTGATTCGTTGTTCTTTCTTAACAAGATCTTGTTCTAAGTCATGTATTTTATTCAGTGATTCTGAAATTTCAACAGATGCAGATTTTGTATTATCATAATTTTTTAACAGTTGCTGAATTTTAACATGATTTGAATTCATTTGAATCAAAATTTCTTTTAATTTTTCTGCATATTTTTTTGCAAAAATGTGTATCACTCTTGTTTGCCGTCCAAGAACATCTCCAATTTTTTTCAACATTTGATTTAAAACTGCACTGAGATTTTCAGCATCATCAAAAGACGAGATTGGTGGTAAATGTAACGCATCTTTTTTTATCATGTCTATTACTTGTTGTTTACCGCGAACCACGATTATTCTAAGATGTTTATCTATTTCATCAACTTGAAGATCATCTTTTTCAAGAGTATTTCCAATCATAATGAGTTCTTTAATGAGTGGTTCTGTATTATCTCTGAGTGATATTATCTCAGAAAGAGTCTGAGATGTTCGCAATTCAAGTATTTGTCGTAGAATTTCAGATACATCAGTTATTCGAATCTGTTTAGATGAAGGAGTTTCTTCAGATTTTATTTCTTCTTTCTTTTTACCCCATCCAAATACCATTTCTTTAGATTGAACTCGGGGGATTAAATGTGTTAAAGAAAGAAAATTTAAAACTCACAGAGAAATACATGTCACATGCTAAAAAATATTAAAAAATCATTTCATACGAATTCAGTAAAGAGAACAATTACAATTGAAGCCTCAAAAGATAAAGTTTGGAGAAAAATAAGCAACATTGCAGGACTTTCATCGTGGGTAACAGATGTCAAAAAAACAACATATCTTTCTAAAAAAAGAAGAAACGTTGGAGCAATACGCAAAATTACATTTGAGGATGGCAATACAATTGAAGAACATGTTGTGGCATGGAAAGAAGGAGAATATTTCACATATATTGCAACAGATGGATTACCTCTAAGAGCATATGTCGCAACAATTTCAATCAAAGTAAAAAACAAAAAATCAACCCAATTAACATGGCAATCTTATTTCAACAGTAAAAAGATGTCAAAAAAGCAATTTACAGAATTTGTAACATTCATGGGTACATTTTATGAATTATCTTTGAAAAATTTGAAAAAAACATTAGAAAAATAGCACTAGAGGCAAAATAAATCAAAATGTAAATAGCGTAATCTAAAAACAATATTCATGAGCGATATGCGCTATATCATTATCAGTATTATTCTTATTTTTTCAGGGTTTTTAATTTTAGGTGTGTTTGGACATGACTATCAAATTGCAAACATCGAAGCCAGTGAATTTGGTAAATGTTATGAATATTACGATAACAAAGAACCAGTTGAAATCGATTGTTCATCTAAAACATTTGAACAAATGATATTTTTTACAATTGTTGTAGGATTGATTGTAGTTGGCATCATATCTCTGATCAAAGGAATAAAAGGCAAGTGGGATAACGATGTCAAATCAAACGACATGGTAGGTCCTGGCGGGGATAAAAACTTAGAAAATGACTAGAGAGAGAAACAATAAAAACAATTTAGTCGTTTTTAAGGGATTTATCTTCGGATTCTTCTGAGTTATCCTCTTTTAATCGCTGAAAATATACTTCTTCGTAAGGCATGTTAATCATACTTGCAAAAATTGTATCTAACCTTAAGACACATTTTGTTTTTGAGTTATGCCTAAGTAATTGAAAAAGATGTAATTTCAGTATCAAAGTTCAATAATTTTTTTCATATTTACAAATACTTGCTCTATTTCGATCATCCGTTCATCGAATTGTTGATCAGTTATTTTATTCGGTTTTACCAAAGTAATAATTACTTCAGAGTCATCACCGCTGGAAACTACGCGCATTGGAACATCCCATTTTGACTCTTGATCAATAAACACATGATCTAAAATTCCAAGAGATTTATTTTCTTTGAATTTTAATCGAGCATTTCCCCTAGGTGTTGAAAAAGACCACCAACCATCAGATGTCAACTTTGCATCAGGCATCATTTTTGAAGGACAGTTTAAAATGGCATCAAATGTGTCACCAGTTTTTCGGTTAACAAGAATGGAAATTGTACGCGATCTAGTCATGTCGAATTATTCAATTAATCATTAAAAAGCATATAGTACAAATTCTTAGTGAATACGTGGCTATTTATTTAGAAATTCTTTGATTTTTTTGAGATTTGAAACATTAGATTCATGAAACAATACCATGGATTCTGACAAAGGATCAGGCAAAACAGTCTTGAGTTTTTGAACTAATTCATCACCGCTTGAGATCATACTGTCAATTAATTTTTCAATCTCATTTTTTTCATTTGTCATTTTATTCACTTATTTCATAATTTCAGTTATCTTTTCTTACAAGTGTTGAGATGGTCCTTATTTTTTCTATTTTTTGAATACCTCTCGATACAATTTCTCTAACTTTTTCAAAATTTTCAGCATCCAATTTAACCATCATATCATGAGTTCCTATAGTTCCAAATACTTCTTTGACCTGTTCTATTTCTTTTAATTTTTCCATAATAGTCTCTTCTGCACCTAATTCACAATTAATTAAAACATAAGCAATTGTCATAACTCATCAATTATTGCATGATATTTCAAAGTTTAGATAACTGTCGCTTTAAAAGATGTATTTTTGGTCAAATTAGAGAAACAGTCGTAAATTATATGCAGAATAAAAAAAATTAAACCATGGGATTAAAGCAAAAAATCAAATCAATGATACAAAATTGCTCTATTTGCAGCAAGACAAAATCAAAGAAAGAAGAAACAAAAGCTTAGGAAACATTGAATTCATTTTATGTTATAGACACACAAAAAACTATATTGTAAAATAATACAAGGTAAACTATGTTACCTAAAATAGATCGCTCTAGGAAAAAAGTGAAAATGATTTTATGGTAACTAGTTAAAATTTTTAATCATATTTTTTTTATTCGAAAAATAATTTTTGAAGTTTATGAGCGATGCACCACCTGTAAAACAAAGCTTTGTTCAAGAATTCATGGGTTTCCTTAAGACCTTTGGCATTATTGGATTAGCAATTGCATTTGTAATAGGTGCAGCAGCATCAAAACTAGTCAGCGCACTTGTAACTGACATTATCAATCCAATTGTAGGTTTGGCTCTTCCGTCGGGGGATCTTAAAACACTTCAAAGCAATGTTGTCAATAGTGCAACAGGTGCAGTTTCAGAATTCAAGTATGGTGACTTCATAGCAAACATCATAGATTTTGTGATAATTGCTCTAATTGTATTTATCATGTACAAAGTACTATCAAAATTCAAACTAGTAGATGATAAAACAAAGGCAGCATAAAAAATCAACATACAGAGCAGACTTGAGTAGAGAATAGTTTTTGAGTTTATTCAAACACGCTATTCAATTTCAAGGATTGATTATACCTTCTTTGACTAGAAATTGAATTCCTTGCACAAATGAATCATCATCTATTTTGCCATCTGCCCACCATTTTGCATTATTCTTAATCCACGATGGAATTTCATTTGAGCCAGTTCCAGAACTAGTAGTGGGTGGGATATTCATGATTTTTTCTTTAATCAGAAATTGAATTCCTTGCACAAATGAATCATCATCTATTTTGCCATCTGCCCACCATCCAGCATTACTTTTAATCCAATTTGGAATGACGGATTTAGGAAGTACAGGTTTTGAGATTTCAGAATATATCATATCAAATTCAAATGTTTCAAAAAATGGTCTTTCAAAGTCATCATGTCCTATTCCTAATAGCACTATTTGCATAGAATACTTGCCTTCCAAAGGCGCATTGATTATTCTGGTGTCAATTCCGTTTGGCAGTGGAATTCCCAAGTGAGATGGATTTCCTCCAGTGTTCACAACTTCTTTTCCAGATGGGTCAGTTAGACCATATCCGTATCTAATATCATCGGATATGTTTCCTGTTGAATCAAAAAATACAATAGAAAAAACAAAGTCTTTACTTTTAGAATATCTAGAATCATAAGAAGCAATAGCCTTCATCCCATTATCAAACAAAAGATCTTCAGATATTACAGAGGATTGTGATTCAGGCGTGATTACAACGTCTATTTTGGAACCAGAATTTTTGAGTTGTTTTAGTTCATCGTTATTAATCATAAAATGAAGGATGTTAGTATTTTTGTCAGAATATTTGTCATAATGCAAATCTTTTGGAAGAATCAAAACATCATTGATTTTACCGAAAAAGCTATCCACGTTTTTAAAAGGTGGAAAATTTTTCGGGATTTTAAAATAATTTTTTACAAAATTGGTATGTTCTACATGCTCCCAATTAAATGGAATTTGAAATGATATGGATTGAGAAGATTCATCATAATGTAATTTACTAATTGGTTCTTGGAAATTTATTGTTTGTATTAAATATTCAGTACCGGATGAAGTTATCTTAAACTGTTGTTCATTAGGGATGATTACTGCAGTTTCAAAGTGAATATCCTGTGCAGTTTGTGTTTTTGGATTTTTGGCACCTATAATGTCAGTTTTCACAGTATATTGTCCACTGTTAACAAATACAGGTCCGGAAATCACAGGAATGCTAGTAGTAGTGGAAGCTAAAGCATTAGGCACTATTGGATCAACATCTCCATAATATTTTGTACATTTCCACAACTCTTCTTGTTGACACTCCTTTCTAGGTTGTATTTTGATATCTAGTTCACCATCTTTATCAAAAAACATTTGGTTTGCAACTAATTGTGAACCATAAAATATTTGGACACGATAGCTGACATTTTCTACATTTATGTTAGTAGAAGGATCAAAAAATCTAATTTTCAAATTTGCATCAGAATATTTCCCAGGCATAAAATCTGCAGGAATCAAGGATGTACTCAGAGTTACTTCTCCGGTTCCGAAACTAATTGGTGGAGCTTGCTGGCCACTATGATGTTGAGCAAAAGACAGTGGAAAAGTAACAGAAAGTGCCAATATTATAAAAAACAACCATAATTTTGATGTCATGTTTCGTAACGTAATAGATACAAAAAGCACTGATAATTTCAACTTTTCAATAGTATTTGGGCAAAAAGCACCACAGTAGTCATCATTTCAGTAGGAGATTTTTCAAAAGGATCTCAAATCCATAAACAGTAAAAAAGAACGGTGTTTTAGAATCAAATATCCCCCATGTTTCTAAATATTGCCGGTGTATTTTTACAATTATTTCAGAAAATTGAAACACCGATACTGGCAATAATTATAAGTTCTGTTACTGCAACAATTTTTGTAATTACGTTATTGATTACCTGGAAAAGTGTCAGGGAAAATACAAAGGCAACATATTCTCAATTATTGCGCGGATTTCACGAAGATCTTACAAACAGATTAGACAAAAATTCAATTCTCAAGACTACTGAAGATTGCCAAAGATATGCAAATGATTATTTAAACACCATAGATCAAATTGCTTTTCTAGACATAAACAAAAAAATTCCCGTAGGAATTGCCAAGTATCTAAACAGATTTTTTGCTTATGGTCTAACAATAATTAATTGGTATGATAAGATGGTAGGAGAGGACTTTAATCAAACGGCTAGGAAAAATTGGCCAAATTATTTTTTGTATTGTCAAAAATATGGAATCATACCAAATCCAGACGATAAACTTCCAAAGATAATGTTAGACTATAACGTATTACGCGAAAAAGAATCAAAAGGTTAGAAAAATAAATTTGAGACCATTGTAACGAAAATAAAAAATTTATTACATTAGGTAAGAGTTGAGGTAAAAAAATGGGCGTTCTTAAATTTCGTTCCTAATTAAGGCATGATTTGAATTTAGTTATCCAGTGTTGCCCTTAACATCCAAGCGGTTTTTTCATGTTTTTCCATCAATTGGGTCAGAAAGTCTTCTGTTCCGACATCATCAAGGTCATCACATATTTCAATATCTTTTCGTAGATTACGAATAATTGTTTCATGATCTGTCAAAAGATTGGCAATCATTGTTTTTGCTAATGGAAATTCTCCTGGATTCTCTTTGAGTGTTGTTGATTTGAGAAATTCGCCTAATGTTGCAGGAGTCTTTCCACCCAAAGCACGTATTCTTTCTGCGACTTCATCAATATCATCGTCTATTGCAGAGTATTGATCTTCAAATAATTTGTGATATTGTATAAAATCTTCACCTGTGACATTCCAATGGTAGTTTCTTGTTTTTGTGTATAGTACGTATTGATCCGCAATGATGTTACTGAGTATCGTATTGATTTTTTGACATGAATTTGGATCAAATCCAATGTTTATTTTATCCACATGTTATATTTTCAAATCACAATATACAAGGTTTACTATGTTTATCAGACAGTAAAAAAAGATGTTTTCCAAAAACCAATCATCAAATCAGCATTATGTTTATGATCATATTTGAACTAGGAAATATCAATCAATTAGTCTCTTGTTTGAAAATATTTTGTATTCTTGTTTGGTAAGGATGTATTTCATATTCAATTTCACTCATGAATTAGAAATCGTAAAGTAAAGATATACGAGGAAACGGTTTACGCCAGGTAAGGGATTCGAGCCCCTGCACGCTTGCGCGTAGCCGTTTTCGAGACGGCCGCCGTACCACTTGGCTAACCTGGCAAGAAATCTTAGATACATCCACATAATAAAGCAAATCAGATCAGGTAGAAAACAAATTATTTTGTACAAAGTTAATCGATATCAAATAATTCATCTTGAAAGCGCTTGATTATTTGCATTTTAGATTTAGCCCATTCTTCCTCAGAGATATAATCAGAAAAAATAGATGTAAATCCATCAAAGGATTTTGAATCATCTATTAAATTAACAATCAGTTGTTTTTCATCATCAGATAACGGAAAATACGAAACTATTTTTAAAAAATCATTTTTTGAATTTGTCTTTATTTGATAAATTTTATCTTTTAAATTTACAGGTAAATTCAGATTCATTATTCAGGAGGTTTTTCTTTTTTTATATATCCGATTGCAATCAAAACAGCACCTACGATCATCCATCCTATAGCATAGCCAGTAAGATCTTCAGAAGAACTGAGTGCTGCAGTTGCACCAAGATTCAGAGCAAGACTGACTATTCCACCAATAATAAAACTTACACCTGCCCAAAACAACCAATTTCTCATAATATACAAAATAATAGAAAACCCAGTATTTGTACTAGCCATGTTTGAAACGATAAACACAAAATAGCATAAAAAATCAATAACATGATATGGGGTTAAACCTAAAAGAATTGGTAGTTAGAGAGAAAACAACATTAGAATCATTTTCATCAAAAGTTATAGCAGTTGACGCTTACAATGCAATTTACCAGTTCCTTGCAAGCATAAGAGGTCCGGACGGATTACAGCTATCAGATTCAGAAGGTAGAATTACTAGTCATCTTAGTGGATTACTCTATAGAAATATCAATTTCCTATCGTTAGGGATTAAACCGGTTTACGTATTTGATGGAAAACCCCCATCATTGAAAACTGCAGAGATTGAAAGAAGAAAACAGATCAAAAAGGATGCCACTGTAAAATATGAAAAAGCAATTGCAGAGGGAAACATGGAAGATGCAAGGAAATTCGCGCAGCAAACAACTAGCATGAAAGATGGGATGGTAAAAGAATCAAAGCAGATTTTAACTTATTTTGGAATTCCATACATTGATGCACCCTCTGAAGGGGAAGCAACAGCAGCTCATCTAACAAACACGGGGCAGGCATATGCATCTGCGAGTCAGGATTTTGATTCAATATTGTGTGGAGCAAAAAGACTGGTAAGAAATTTTACAAACAGCGGAAGAAGAAAAATTCCCAACAGGAACACGTATGTTGAAATTGAACCAGAAATAATTGAGACACAAAAAACTCTAGATGCTTTAGAGATTACCAGAGAACAGTTAGTAGATGTGGGAATCTTGATTGGCACTGACTTTAATCCAAATGGGTTTGATAGAATTGGACCAAAAACAGCATTAAAAATGATCAAACAGCATTTACGATTAGAAGACATACCACAAATTCAAGAACAGTTAAACGAAATTGATTATGAACAAATACGAAAAATATTTCTTGAACCAGTTGTGGCAGATGTAGATGAAATAGTATTTGGGAATGTAGATTATGAGGGAATGACAAATTATCTAGTAAAGGAAAGAAGTTTTTCAGAAGAAAGAATACAATCATCAATGAATCGACTTAAAAAAGCACTGGAAAAAAAGAGTCATAATTTAGATCAGTGGTTCAGTTAGATTTCAATTTAATAGTAAGCAGAATATGAATTAAAAAATGCTCCAGACAGAAGCAAGAAAAATCCTTAAAGATGCTCCAATTATGTGGAGACGTATAAACTCCATTGGGATAATTCTTGATTGCAATTCCACATATGCTAACAAGCTAGGATATGCAAAATCGGAGATTTTAGGCAAATCAATATTTGAACACGTACCAAAAGAGGAATTTGAAGCCATGAATGAGTCACTTAAAGCGTGGTTTGAGACAGGAAATGTCACAGATAGAAAAATCACATTCAAAAAACAAGATGGGAACACATTTCAAGGATTATTACATGCGACTAGTCTTTACGACAAAAAGAAGAATCTTCTTGGAAGCAATACAGTAATTTTTGATCTTACAGAGATAAGCGATGAAAAAATTAAAGAGATTAAAAGATTTTTCATAGAAGCAAAAAACAAACTAGATGAAATAAAAAACAATGAATATGAAAAACTAGATGAGAATTCCAAATCAGAATATGATGGATTAAAAAAAATGTTTGATATGTTGATCATAGATGACCTGAAAGGATTAAAAAATATCAAATAAAAAAGAAATCAAAAAAATCAGTTGGATTTTTGTATCGATTTTTGTATTTCATCAAACACAGATTGAATTTCAGATACGGCTGTTCCATCTTCTAGAGTACTAACATCTCCAATAGTCTCATTACTAGACATTGCCTTTAGCAATCTTCGCATGATTTTACCACTACGAGTTTTTGGTAATTTTGTTACAAAATAGATTTGTTTTGGAGTAGCAATTGCACCTATGTCATTTCTTATTTTTATTAACAATTCTTTTTCTAAAATAATATGATCCTTGATAACATTTTGTTTTAGAACTACAAATGCAATTATTGCCTCACCTTTGATCTCGTCTGAAACTCCACATACTGCCGATTCTGCAACATCAGAATGAGACACAATACAGCTTTCAAGTTCTGCAGTTCCTATTCTATGACCAGATACTTTGAGTACATCATCGGCTCTTCCAAGTAACCAAAAATATCCGTCAGCATCTTTTAGAGCATAATCGCCAGGATAGTAACAGTTTTTGTATTTTGACCAATATACATCGCGATATTTTTTATCATCACCCCAAAGAGTCAAAAGCATTCCAGGCCAAGGATTTTTGATTACAAGAAATCCCTTTGTGTTTTCAGGGACATCATTTCCAGATTCGTCTACCACAGAGACATCTAATCCAGGAATTGGCCTTGTACCAGAGCCAGGTTTTAATGGAATTGTCTCCAAGCCAGGCAAAGCAGATATCATCATACCACCAGTTTCGGTTTGCCACCAGGTATCAATGATCGGGCATTTTTCTTTTCCAATTACTTTGAAATACCATTTCCATACTTCAGGATTGATTGGCTCACCTACACTTCCTAGCAATCTAAGAGTTGAAAGATCAAATGAATTTGGTAATGAATCACCAAATTTCATAAACATTCGCAATGTAGTTGGAGTAGTGTAAAAAATAGTAACATGATATTTTTGAATAATTTCCCACATTCGTGATGCATCAGGAAAATCTGGTGCACCCTCGTACATTACTTGAGTTGCACCATGTAGTAAGGGATCATAAACTACATAGCTATGTCCTGTAACCCATCCAATATCAGCAGTACAAAAAAATACATCCGAATCCCTAATGTCAAATGCCCATTTGAATGTGGAATACAAATGTGTCAGATAACCACCTGTTCCATGTAATACTCCTTTTGGCTTTCCCGTTGTTCCAGAAGTATACAAAATGTAAAGAGGATGAGAGCTATCTAATTTTTCTGCAACACAAGTATCAGAAACATCATTCATCAATTCATTCCAGAACATATCTTTTGAAGATAGATTGATTTTGTTTTTTGCTCTCTCTACTACAATTACATTTTGAACAAAATCAAGATCTTTTATTGCTTCGTCTATTACTTCTTTGAGCTTAATTACATTACCGCGTCTATATCCACCATCAGCAGTTATCACAATTTTTGATTTTGAATCATCTATTCTGTCTCTAATTGATGTAGCACTAAATCCAGAAAATATCACAGTATGAATTGCACCAATTCTGGCACATGCAAGCATCGATATCGGCAGTTCTGGAATCATTGGAAGATAGATAGTTATTCTGTCTCCTTTCTTAACACCAAGTGATTTGAGAATATTTGTAAATTTTTGCACCTTGATCCACATCTCTTTGTAAGTAAGAATTCTAGATTCACCGTTCTCACCCTCCCATAAAATAGCAGGCTTGTCAGCCTTGTCTTGCTGATGAATATCCAGTGTATTGTATGAAGCATTAATCGTGCCACCTACAAACCATTTTGCAAAAGGTGGATTCCAATCCAGAATTTTCTCCCAAGTTGAAAACCAAAAGAGATTTTTTGCTTGTTTCCCCCAAAATGTTACAAAATCAGATTCTGCATCTCTTCTAGTCTCAGTATCAGTATTACCAAGACCTATGTTAATCTCGGACATCAAAACTGTGTAGAGGGCCAGGTTTGTAAATGTTAAAGAAAAAAGAATTTAAAAAAAATTATTGTGCTTCCATTCTGGCAAGCCAGTCGTCTTCGTTATGAGATGTTGCTGTTTTCACCTGTTTTGGTGGTTCTGGAATTGTTGGTAGAGATTCGGCAGTAAAGGGTACTGCTGAAGAGTAAGTGACTGGTTCTGTTGGTGCCTCTGGAAGTATGCTCTGAATTTGTTGTGATTCAGAATTACCCAGATATGTAACGGCTGATTCTTGTAGATGTTTTTGTGGAGGGGTGGTTACGTTTACTACTTCTGCATCAAGATCTGCGATTCTTCTCTTTACGTTTGAGATTTCTGCAGTTTCGTGAGTAACATGCTCAATTAGTTCTGCGGAGCAGGCCTTCACTGTCTCAAATGTATTATCAGAGATTTCATTGCTCTTGTATTGTACTTTTGCATCAAATAGCAACATCTTTGCGGACTTCAACTGTTCATCTAACTCTGTCAATCTTGCTTCAAGTTTGGCTTTGATTTGTTGTTCTGCTTCATCTAATGATGTGAGTTTTGATTTGTATTTTTCATGAATTATTTCTGCGTCTGCTTTCATGTCATCATTTTCTGAAACAATATCAATCAAGGCTTTTAGACGACGGAGGGTTAGTTGTTTTTCGCGTAGAAGTCTTTGAGAGTCTAGTCTCCATCTTGGAATGAATATAACAACATTGCCTTGAACTACAAGTTGCTCGTATTGGATTTGCTGTAATCCTTGAGAACCGCAGTCAACACCTACTGATTGGATGCTTCCATCAATGTCAGTTATTGTTCCAATGACTTTTCCCATGAATGTTCCGTACATGTCTTTGACGTTTTTACCGATGATATCGATATCGTCATGTGTCATGGCTTAAGGTTTAGAGATTTGTATAACCGACAAAGTGTGAGAAAGGTTACTAGTTTTGGTGAGATTATTTTGACAGCAATCAAGTTGAGACATATTTTAGAAAATAAAAACAATCAGCCTCAAAAAAGATGTCTTTGCCTAATCAAAACTCTTAATTTCAGAGAGAAAATCAGATTAACTGTAAAACATGGGACTCAAAGCAGAAGATAAAACAGAATTAGAAAACTTGCTGAAAATAGCAACAAGCCAAATTCCCAAGTATTTCAATCTAATAAATTCAACAAAGGAAAGATGGGAAATTAAAAACATGCACGAATGTATTTTTGGCATGGTCTTTGAAAAGTACATTCATGATTCTGGCCAATATTTAACGAACAAAAGAATTGATGAAAGTCAACCAAACACAGTTGAAAGCACAATGGAGTTATTTGATGCAGGAATTGAAATTTTCAATGACCATGTAACAGACATCAAAAGACAAATCTATGAAAATTAACAATTAATTTTCTTAAAACCGTAAACACTAGTTTGAGAAAACTAACCAATGTTGGAATAATTTTTGATTCATCTTTGGAAAAACATAGTCTCTAATTTTAATTCTATGAGCAAACTGGAATATTCTGAATGGCAAAATGAAGAATTTTACAAATTGGCAAAAATGAGTGTAACTGAAATCAGAGAGTATGTATACAATAATTATCCCAGATCAAAAGCAAATTTTTTTATGAAATACAAATTGCCACAATATAGAATATTTTTACCTAGTTTTAAAGAGACAAATACAATATGGAAAAAATAATCTAATTTCAAAACTGGATATCAGGTCATTGCTCTAAATAGTCTGTTTTATTTACTACACTTATGATTACTGGTGCTCCAAAGTATGTAATGATCGTATTTTTTAGTTTAGGAGTATTATTATTTGGATTTTCTTTATGGGCACTCTACTTGACAGATATTCCTCAAGAGCAATTTCAAAATGACCCAAGATTTGAAGAAGAGTACATAAAATATTATGAGTGGTTATCTATGTTTGGCATTGTTCTAATAATAATTGGTGGAATCATTGCTGCACTAGGTCGTAAAATGACAAAAAAATAACTGCAAGATTACATTAAAAAATAATCACCAAAGTGGCAGAATTATCATTTATCTAGATATGGAATCAATCCACCAGTACTTGCAATAGTTATGGCATTAATTTCATTTGAGATATTTGAAAGATCATTCATTTTGATACTTCCATCCATTATAGTATACAATGTATCCCCAATGTACATAGATCTTGCAGGCATGTAAATGGAGTTATAATTACTACCAGAGTAATGAGATATCAAACCTTTTTTTACAAATCCATCATTGTCAAATCCATAAACAAAGAATCCATTCCATTGAACATACTCTGAACCAGTCTTTGTGTCACCAAATACTGCCTTGATTTCACCCTTGATAGGAATTGACATTACATCTTTTTGCTTGTCTAAAAGCAGTGATTTATGGCTGTACAGTGCTTCAGAATCAACAGAACTGTCACCGATTACAACAGTGTCAGTTTCCTTTGGATTTTTAAAATCAGATACGTCAAACATAGATATCTTTACACCATTAGTTTGAACACCTCCCCATTCGTTTACTTTTGTATCTCTGCCAATTCCAATTATGTGATCTTCATCATATGGTTGCAAATAATTTGAAAATCCTGGAATCTTTAATGCTCCTAAAATCTTAGGAGGATCTGCAGAAAGATCAATTACAAAAAATGGATCAACCTGTTTGAATGTAACAAGAAATAGTTTATCGCCCATAAATCTTGCAGAGTAGATTCTCTCATCAGGAGCTATTTCGGTTAGACTACCAACCTGACTTAGATTCTCATCTAATACATAGACATTACTTGATGACATAGAACCAGTTCTTGAAAAAGACTCTGACGTAGTTGCGATTCTAAATCGATTTCCACTTTCATCCATTGAAAATTGGTTTAAGACATATCCTGGAACTTCGGAATTTGCAACATATTTGAGATTGCCATTATCTAAGCCAATCTTGTGAATTACAGTTCGAGATACATCAGATTGTATTCTTGCATCATATTCTTCTAGTGCAGTTTGGATTTGGGTAAACAGCTTTTCTTTTTCATCTTTTGGTAGTGTGTTGTATGTATCTTGTAGTAGGTTTGAAACTTGAATCCATTTTGCATATGCATCAAGGGCTACATCATTTTGAATTATTCGAATTTTATCTTGAGCATCTTTAGGCAACAATGGAACAACAACGTCAAAGAATCTATCTTTACTCATCGTATCATAATAGTTGTATGGAAGATTTTTTTGATATGTGATGTACAGATTGTCTTCAGAAACATAAATTGTGTTAGAGTATCCCATCAAAAATGTCTCAGAAGTTTGTAGTTTTCCATATACATCAAATGCAGTTACAGTGTTAAATGTGTAAGATGGTTCTGGATTTGGAAAACGATACACATCAGGCAAAATAAGAGAAGAGCCTTCCATTATTCGTGGCAATATAGGATTGGTGTAATCAACTCCAGAATTGGTTACAAGATAAACAATGTCATCAATCATTCTAGAATTTACATAGCTTCCGCCAACTTCATATTTTGTCACAGTCTTTGGATTTTCTCTATCAGATACATCAAGTATAGTTGAAAATGTTTGTGGAGTGTAAATTGGATACGGTGCAAAATCATATTGGGCTATGCCATAAGTTTGACTAGAGCCATAATAGAAAATCACTAATTTGTCACCATTTAGAAATATGTTTTCAAGATTTTGCTGCTCAATATCTAGGGCAATTTTTAGAACAACTTTGGCATTTTCTGCAGGATATGCATCGACAATTGTGAGCCAGTTTTGATTTACAATGTATAGATATTTGCCATCAGTTTTGATGTAATCAGGTTCGTCCACATTCTTTACTTGGACATTGGTACCAGAAAAGTCTGGGTAAGTATCAGATCCTGCATTTTGAGATTCT
The DNA here is from genome assembly GCA_005798405.1 of Nitrosopumilaceae archaeon. GTDB lineage: Archaea > Thermoproteota > Nitrososphaeria > Nitrososphaerales > Nitrosopumilaceae > Nitrosarchaeum. The sequence goes on along the minus strand of SYJQ01000029.1, from coordinate 1,095 downwards.
TCAGAAACTGCCATATCAGGAGCAGATAGTAGAGGTCCTTCTGGAATTGTCATTGTAGGTATTGAAGCACCCTCACGAAATGAGCCATCATCCCTACGTATCGGGTAAAAATCATACTGTTGATTTTGGTTATCTTTTAGAAATTCTTTAATTTCATCATAAGAGGAAAATTTGATCAGTCCATCTTTTTCTTCAAGCGTGCTTGGTAGTTTTTCTTCAAATACATTCTCTTCAGCTTCGAATGGTTGTGATTTTTCTGGTGATTCTGGATTTAATGTAAATGAAAATGCCGCAGCCCCAACTATTATTATTGCTGCAATGATTCCTGCTAAAATTTTATTATCCATGTGTTAATCTACAAATTTACTATGGATGAATCTATTTAGGGATTACTTCAAATTCATTTTAACGAAAAGTCTTTTCTACTCTAATTTTTAAAAAAACTAAAATTCAATAATTTTTTGATTCTGATATTTCAAAATAAAATGCTACCAAAATTTCCACCAAGGTTTAGCCTTTGGTATCTCAACAAGAGTACATACTCCATCAATTAACTTTGTTCCTTTTCCACAAATTCCAAATTGGGGTTTCTCAACTTTTGGAGTATCAGTTTTTGGTGTATCAATTTTTGGGGTATCAGTTTTTGGTTCAGTTAATCCAACTGCCTCATAAATTGAAGAGTATTGTGGGAAGTTTGTATCAAACCATTTTTTGTAAGTTGGTTCTTTGTTGTATCTATCAACATATGATTGTGGATCTTTTGATTTATCAACAAATGATGCCAATCCTTTTGGCTCATCTAATCCAACTGCCTCATAAATTGAAGAGTATTGTGGGAAGTTTGTATCAAACCATTTTTTGTAAGTTGGTTCTTTGTTGTATCTATCAACATATGATTGTGGATCTTTTGATTTATCAACAAATGATGCCAATCCTAATTCTGTAGTTGGTTCAGGTTCTGGTGTTGGTTCTGGTGTTGGTTCTGGTGTTGGTTCTGGTGTTGGTTCTGGTGTTGGTTCTGGTGTTGGTTCTGGTGTTGGTTCTGGTGTTGGTTCTGGTGTTGGTTCTGGTGTTGGTTCTGGTGTTGGTTCTGGT
>SYJQ01000005.1 GCA_005798405.1 Nitrosopumilaceae archaeon | reverse complement strand
TGATATAGTGCATGCACAACACCCAATTGGAGCACTTGCAATGAGAAATGTTTCTGGAAAAAAAATTCTCACCATACATGGGATTTACAGTGAGCAAATTGGAATGTTACATGGATCATTAAGTTCAAAACTTTCCAATAAATTTGAAAAAAGTGCATTTAACTGGGCAGATGCAGTTACGGCAGGATCTAAAGAGGCCTTTGATTATTACAGCAAATTAGGAGCAAAAGTTTTCTTTGTTCCCAATGCAATTGATATTAAATCGCTACCATCCGGTGTTGATACAAGATATCAAAAGCAGATAATTTTTGCAGGCAGACTATCAAAGGAAAAAGGAATACTGACAATCTTAGAAACTGCAAAAAGTCTTCCAAAAGATGTTCATTTGATAATTGTCGGTGCTGGACCCGAAGAAAATGCTGTAGTTGAATTTGCAAAAAATGTTGATAATGTACATTTTTTGGGCTATCAGCCAAAAGAAAAAACTATTCCACTAATTAGAGGTTCAATTTTATTAATTCAACCATCATTTGCAGAGGGAATCAGTGCTACGTTGCTTGAATCAATGGCATGTAAAACACCAATAATTGCTACCAATATTGGTGGAAATAAAGAACTGTTTATTCATAATAAAACCGGAATATTGATAGATCCTGGAAATTCAATTGATCTATTCAAAGAGATAATGCGCATGTTAAATGATCAAAATCTAAGAGAAGAAATTGCTAGATCTGCTTATGATGCAGTACAAAAATATGATTGGTCAAATGTAGGACAACTTTATCTTGACTTGTACAAGAAATTACTAAAATCATATTAGTCAAGTTGTTATGATTTTAGCATTTTTTCTAAACCCTCGTCAAATTTTATTTTAGGTTGCCAATCTATTTTGTTTTTAATTTTTGATATATCCGATGTGATGTCGTCAATAAAAATTTCCTTGTTCTCTTCGTAATCTGCATTTATTTTTTGTGATGTTGTTTTTTCGATTTTCTTAATTATCTCTTCAAACGAATGTGATTCTCCAGCTCCCACATTGAAAACCTCGAATTTAAAATTCCGATCTATTAATTTTGCAATTAAATCCACAAAATCATCAACATGCAAAAAATCTCTTCTACTATTTTTGTTGACAATGGTTACTTTTTTTCCTGTTTTTACTGAATTAATTAAATTGGTTATCAAAAAACCATCTTTCATGGATTCTCCAAAGATGTTAAATGGCCTTAGTATGATTAGATTGAGATCCGATCTTCTACAATAGAACTCACATAGTCTTTCTCCAAGATACTTGCTTTCAGTGTAAGCATTATGTGGATTTATGGGATGGTTTTCATCAACAGGGCAATATCTTGGATTACCGTAAACATAACTGCTGACATAGATTATTTTTTTTACTTTCTTTTGAATACAATACTCTAAAACATTTAATGTTCCGATCACGTTATTATCAAAATACTCACTCCATTTCAGTTCGCTCTGTGGTGTTTTTCCACCCAGATGAATCACAATATCTGCAGAATCTAGTTTCATAACTTGTTCCCTATTTTGCAAGTCTATGTGCTCAGAATCATTTGAATCTGTTATGATTTCAAATTTATCTAATTTTTTTACAATTTTTTTTCCGATAAATCCAGATGAACCAGTAACTAGTATTTTGCCCATTGAATTTCTTAGACTGATGGTATCTAAAACTTATCGTACTAGATATTTGAGAAATCTCAGTAATTTGTAGAAACTATGTTCAATGTAAATGATTAATTAATTGGTGTTTTGATGAATTATTGAATGTCTTTAATTCTAAGAAATAGAAATATTCTTGTTACAGGCGGTTCTGGTTCTATCGGTCAATCCCTTGTAACAAAAGCTTTGGAAGATAGAGCAAAATCAATCAAAGTTTTCAGTAACGATGAAAATGGATTATATGAAATGGAACAAACTTTTCCTGATAAAAAAATTGAATTCATTATAGGTGACATACGAAATTCTGAAACTGTAAATTCTACTGTCAAAGGTACAGACATAATTTTTCATGCAGCAGCTCTAAAGCATGTTGATAGATGTGAGTTAAATCCATTTGAGGCTTTTACTGTCAATATAATTGGCACAAACAATATTGTAAAAGCGGCTGTAAATGAAAATGTCAAAAAAGTGATTTCTATTAGTTCTGATAAAGCTGTTAATCCAATAGGCGTGATGGGTGCAACCAAATTATTAGGAGAGAAGCTATTATCTGCAGAGGCGTTTCATAACAAATCCAATACTGTTTTTGCCTCAGTTCGCTTTGGTAATGTTTTTCATACTAGGGGCTCGATTTTGCCAAGAATTGAAAATCAAATCAAAAAAGGAGGGCCAGTCACACTCACTGATCAAAGAATGAAACGATTTTTCATGACTAAAAATGACGCTGTTAAATTAATTGTAAATGCAACCAGTCTTGCTACAGGAGGGGAGATTTTTATTCTCAAAATGCCGTTATTGTATCTTAAAGATCTTTTTGAAGTGATGAAAGACATTCTAGCTCCAAAATATGGATTCAAACCAACCCAAATCAAAACTACACATATTGGAATCAGACCTGGCGAAAAACTAACTGAATACCTTCTTACTGATTTTGAAATGGAACATGTTTTGGAAACCAAAGATTTTTTTATATTGCCATCTCTTTTTGAGTCAATTTCTAAATCAAAATACCCTGGAGCAAAAAAACCTGAGAATCTTCATTCATATTTTGAAAAAATGAAACCGATTGATATTAAAGAAATATCAAAAATGCTAAAAACTGTATATAATTACTAAAATAGATATTTAAAATGGATAAATCCAATGATGATAAAGAAATTGATGGTGCTAAAATCTAAGACGTACATGATATTATCTTCAAACAAAAAATGTAAAACAATATGGTAAAAATTTCATTAATCACACAACGTAATATGGATGAGGTAAATGGTAGTACAGCTAGACCTAGATGGCAAATTGAGGCGTTAAAACATAACGGATTTTCTGATATTCAGGTAATCGATAGATTTGATGAAACAAAATTGAAAAATGTTTCAAATACACTAATTCATGCTCATCAATTAAGCGGAAGATGGTTAGAAAATGAAAAATATCTAGTGGACATACATGGTTTGGAATATGTACAATCATTAAATTTGTCTGCAGGTTATCCAATTTATTCCTGGAAAAAATATGGATTCATTGCAAAATCTGTTTACTATAAGAAACTAGAATCAAAATTATTCAAAAAAGCTGTTCACTTGATTTGTTCTGGAGAAGATATACAAGAAAGAGTAGGAAAAATTCAAAATTCAACTCTCGTGCGAAATGCCCTTTTTTTAAAAGATTTTCTTCCTACAGAATGTTTTGAACTACGTGTAGCTTTAGTTGGACCATTCATACCAGGCACCATAAATTATGATGGACTAGATCTTATCAAAAAAACTGTTCAAATTCTTCCAAATATCAAATTCATATTTATCGGTAAAACTGATGATTCATTTAAAAATCAATTAAATTTCAAAAACACTGAATTCTTGGGAATAGTGAAAAACTACCATAGTGTACTAAGAAGTTGTAGCGTTTTGCTTTCACCATACCCAGATTATGCAAGATATTTGGGTTCTAAAAATAAATTCTTAGAAGCTGCGGCATGTGAAATGCCTGTGATAACTACACCATCTGGAGCAATAGATTTCAACAAAGATCTTCTGTTAATAGGGGATGATTCGAAGAAATTGGCAGATCTGATTATGTCGCAAAAAGATGAAAATGTAAGAAGAAACTTAGGCAAAAAACTAAGAAGTGAAATTGAAGCAAAATACAATGCAGATATAGAAATTAAAAAAATTATAAAATTGTATAACGAATTTTCCGACTAAACCTCAATTATAGTTTTGAATAAATTGTTTGTGCAATTAACTCAAAATGATTTTTATGTGTACTGTAGAACTTTTGGAAATGTTTTATTGTCAAATTAAAATCACCCCCATTTCTTTGAATTGCTGATAAAACAACTCCGTCTTTAATTATAGAAAAAT
>SYJQ01000028.1 GCA_005798405.1 Nitrosopumilaceae archaeon | reverse complement strand
GATCAAATTTCTAGATTGTTCCTTGTCTCAAAGTTTAAATGGTTTTCATCAAGGAATGTTTCTGGGCTCATGGTCCAGATCGGTTATGACGTCGCCCTTACACGGCGAAAATCCAGGGTTCAAATCCCTGTGGGCCCATTTTTGTACCCAAAATGATAGGCGGTTCCATATGGACTTATTATTTTTGATTTAGTGTTTCTATTCTTCCTTTGTATTTTTCTTTATACAAAGATCTACATGATGTACAACAAAAGAATCTCTCAAAATTTGCAATTTTAAGGACGTGTGGTTTGTCAGAAATTGAGCCCTTGCACAAATCACATGTCATTTTTAAAATCATATTTTTTGTTATTTTTACATCATGTTTTATTATTGATTTTGACTTTATGTTTTCAAAATGTTTTTCAGTCTTATCTTCAAGCATTCCAAGATCAATTATTGGTGATATGGATTTTATCAATCCGACATTTACCAGTCTTTCATATCTTGCTTGAACAGTAGGTGTACTTACTTTAATCTCTCTTGATATTTGTCGAAATGATTTTCTCCCATCTTTTATCAGTGATTCAATTACTGCAATATCGATATCATCAGGCTGAAATGGCATATGCCTAATTTCTTGTGAGAATATTTATCATTTTACAATTGTAAAGTACACTATTATTGTATACGTGTATTCATACATTATTCATGTCAAATCAAATCAATGTAAAAAAATCTCTTGTTATTACTTTGTTTATCTTATTTTCGCTTATTTTTGTTGGAGGTGTATTTGCAGCTACAAATGAAATTGCAATTGGTGCTGGAACTGAATTATCTTATCCTTCATGGCTAGTAATTGCTTACCTAGCTGGTCTATCAATGATAATTCTACCTTGTACCCTACCTCTGGTGTTCATTATAGTTCCGCTTAGTATGGGTAAAGGTGCAAAAAAGGGACTTGGCATGGCTATGTTGTTTGGGGCAGGTCTTACAATTACAATTGCATTTTATGGATTTGGAATTGGTGCACTTGGGCAAACAGCAGATTTAGATCGTATTTCAGTTTTCATGTTTTTAATTGCTGGCATTGCAGCATTTCTATTTGGTCTGTCACAACTAAAGTTATTTGAAATAAAACTACCTACATACTCTGGCACTCCAAAATTTATTCAAAAACGTGGAGATTACTCAAAATCATTTTTCATGGGATTGTTATTAGGAAATGCAGGTGTTGGTTGTCCAAATCCTATGTTTTATTGGCTGTTGATTTACATCGCGGGAACTGGCAGTATGGAGATAGGTGCAAGTTTAGGTGCAGTACATGGAGTAGGTAGAGCAATCCCGTTAATTCTTTTATCTGTCTTGGCAATCATTGGAGTAAATGCTACAAAAGGAATTACTGCAAACAAAATAACAATTGAAAAACTTACTGGATGGATGTTGATAGTACTTGGAGCATTTTTAATAATTAATGGCATACCTGGTGGTCATGAGTGGTATGAATCTACATTTGTACACATTGCATGGAATAATTTTGTTACCACGCTGTCTCTTCCTCCAGAATTTCATATTGGTCAGCATACTCATCACTATGATATTCAAATGCCACAAGAATTTGCTCCTGTCTTATTTGTTACCTTACTTGTATTTCCAATCATATGGTATTTTACTCGAAAAAAGGAGATAACAACATGAAAGATCCTGTTTGTGGTATGGATGTTGGAGAAAAAGGAGTTCCATTAGAACACAAAGGAAAACAATATCGATTTTGTTGTGCAAGTTGCAGGTGGGCTTTTGAGCAAAACCCTGATCAGTTTACAGAATCATGAAAGTGCAAGTTCTTACCACGCCTGGATGCTCAAATTGTATTGTTCTTGAGAAAATGTTAGATCAACTAGGCATAAGATATGATACCATTGATGTCACTGAAAAACCAGAATATTTGCAAAAATATCCAATATTTACAGCTCCTGGATTGGTAATTGATGGAAAATTAGAATTTACAGGTATTCCTAAAAAAGAAGATCTTGAAAAGAAATTCTCATAAACTCGCCAATGTTTTTTACTCTGAATATGATACTATTTCCAAATGACTGATTATTCTACAAATGAAAAAATGATCCTTGTACAGTATGCAATTAAAAAATATGAAAATGAAGAAACTGTAATTGAGAAATTAAAGACAATTCTATCTGAAAAAGACATCCAAAGAAACATTGACACACTGATTGGAACACAAAGAGTACGAAGAATAGGACCAGAAATATTGCAAAACAATGAGAGTCATACCGAAATTCCTGAACTGCCAGAATCTCTCATGGAAATAATTGAAAATCTCTAGTTTGACATATTTTTAAATCACCCTTTTTGTGATTAATCATTATATGTACAGACAGATCCTTTTTGCAAGTATTTTGACAGTACTAATTGCATCTTCATTTTCCAGTTTTGCTTTTGCTCATCCCCATTCTGGCGAAGTTCTAATCAATGGTCATACACATAAACCACAAACTGAGTATGTTCCAATCAATGGAATGATTGGACTAGAAAAAACAACAGTCCTCTTTCATGCTCCTTCAACAGGTAAGATTCCATGGGGATTTGTGGAAGGAAATATCTCAAATCATGTTGCAGGTTATCCTGTAATAATTCAAATCTTCAAAGATGGTCAGGCCGTTAATTTTGCCCAGACAGATGTAAAAGAAGATGGTGATTATGAGTACCGATTTAGAGTTCTAAACATCGATGATGGAAAGACAAATAGAATCTTTGTTGGTGACTATTACGTGACTATCTTCAAAGTTGTTTATCTAAACCAAAATAACTTGATTTAAAATCCTCTTAGTCCCTCAGGACGCATAATTTCTGGATGCTGTTTCATCCATTGTATTTTATCTAACATATCTTGTTTGTCTTGCGGAAATGTACCCTTGATTGTATATGCATTTGATCCGTGATTTGCCCTGAAAATTATCTCTTCTTTGGTTTCTATCTGGCTGATTAAATCACGTAGCTCTTCTAGTGATTCATCGTCATTGATTTTAATAAATGGCTCTCCAAATTTATCCAAAAATTCTTGCTTTATTCCATTTTCCAAGTATAGAGTTAGTGCTCCTACATAATGAGGCGAACATGCACTAATTACTTCTGCAGTTCCTTTGATGTGTTCTTTGGAGTAAGTTCTTCCACCCAATCCTAAAATTATCATACAAGACATTACATATCCTGCATCTTTTGCTTTGTTTACTGATTTGATAATTGTTTTTGCAATTGCACCTTTTGTTACTTTTTTTAAAATAATATCTGAACCACTTTCAATTCCTAAATACAGCATATCTAATCCTGCATCATGCATTTTCTTTAGTTCTTCGTCTGTTTTCTTTAAAATATTCATAGGCATTGCATAACAAGAAATTCTTTCAAGATTTGGAAACTTTTCATAAAGATATTTTACAATTTTTACAATATACTCTGCATCAAGATTTAACGCATCACCGTCTGCCAAAAAGACTTTTTGTGTATCTGGTAATCGTTTTGCCATTAGATCAATTTCTAATTTAACTTCATCCCATGGTTTTTCTGAATATTGTTTTGATCTATACATATCACAAAAAGAACATTCGTTAAAAGAACAACCCAATGTAACTTGAAAAATTAGTGATCTTGCCTCTGAAGGAGGTCTATACAATGGTGCATCATAATTTAACATCATTTCTACTTCACAGTAATTGCTTGATTATGTTTTTTATACTTTCTAATCTAGTAATGTCTTTTAATTGAGGCCTACAAGAATTTCATAACTTGGTAAATGATCCTGATTCAAAAAGACTCCTGTGGTTTGTTTTTGCAGGCTCACGGGGAGGATTGAACCGTTTACGAATTATATCTATATTGAAAAAAACACCGCTTAACACAAATCAACTTGCCAAGGAATTGGACCTTGATTACAAGGCTATTCAGCATCACATTAAAGTTCTTGAAAAAAACAACTTGATTACAAAAATTGGGGAAAAATATAGTATCATGTATTTTATATCCACATTTTTGGAATCTAATATGGAGTCACTTGAAGAAATTGAAGGAAAATTGGATAAAAGTAAATAAAAGATCAGGAGTTGCTTCTCTCTAAATGGAATCTAATTCTCTAGTGTTATCTATTGTTTCAATTGTAAATATGGCGATACTTGGAGTTTTGATTAGTATTTTTGGAAAAATGTATGTAAAAACAAGAGCACAGCTTCCATTAGGCATGATTGTTGTTGCAGGCATGCTGTTTCTCCATAATGTTATTGGAGCATTTGCATACTTTTCAATGGATCAAATTTTTTCACATGAAATATTTCCATATATGCTAGGAGTAGGTATTGCAGAACTTGCAGGATTATTGATCTTCTTGAAGATAACTTTGGATTAATCTTAGTTTAATTGTAGTTAACAACTAATAATTTTGTGTTAAAAAAATATCATAAATATTTTATGCTCAACAAAAATATTCTTATTGCTTTTGCAGCATCAATTACGATCTCTGCAATTGTTGCTCAGATGTTATCTGGACAAGCAGATTATCTTAATACTACTTACACACTACTTGTTGATTATATGATTTATTTTTCTACATTTGGTGGTTTATTTTATTTAGACAATCGAAAAAAATACCTGCTTGAATCTGGTCAGACTGATAAATCAAAACTTAAACATGATCTAATTAAAATTATAACTTCACTTGGAATAGCTGAAGTTGTTTATACAATTATGAGATGGTTCTTGCAGTATTATTTTTTAACCATACACTACGATGCCTATCTTGCTTCAATCGCATCACACGTTATATCCACAATAATTTATTTGATAGTAATTAATTTGAGTGTAAAAATGACAAGGTTGTATAAAGATGGGAATTAGTGTCTATGTAGATGGATCTGGTGGTCCTAATGGTGGATTTGGCTATTTTGTAAAAGAGACAGGCGAATCTTTTTATGAAAAAAAACCAGAAATCACAAATAATCAGGCTGAATATATGGCAATTATTACAGCCCTGAAAAACTTTGCCGATTCTACCGAAGAGATTACCATTTTTAGTGATTCAAAAAACACGATCTCTCAGTTAAATCATGAATTTGCGATAAATAACGAAAAATTACGAGAACTTGCACGTGAGGCATGGTCTCTTATTGGAAAATTTTCTAAAATTACTCTGTTATGGGTTCCTCGAAAAGAAAATTTGGCAGGAAAGATGTTAGGAAGCTAAAAAACAGAGATCAGAAATTTCTATGAATAACTTTATTATACAAAATCTTTAGTCAAAATCAACGTGGTTGAATCTGTTTTTCTCTCACCAAAATCTATAGCAATTATCGGAGCATCTGATAAACGAGGCAGTGTTGGTGCAACCATTACATCAAATATTATGAATGGTTTCAAAGGCACCGTTTATCCTGTTAGTCCTACGAGACCTACTGTGTTTTACAAAACAGCTTACAAGACTGTTTTGGATATTCCAAAACCAGTTGATCTCGCAGTAATTGTAATTAACAATCTTCTAGTTGCAGATGTTTTAGAGGAATGTGGCAAGAAAAAAGTCAAAGGCGTTATCATCATCACTGCTGGTTTTAAAGAAGTAGACGAAGAAGGAGCAAAAAGAGAACAGAAAATAAAAGATATTGCTAAAAAATACAAAATACAAATCATTGGTCCAAACTGTCTTGGAGTGATGAATCTTGATCCAAAGACAATGATGAATTCTACTTTCCTTAAAGTTACTCCAAAGTCTGGTAAAATTGCACTTGTATCTCAAAGTGGTGCAATATGTGCAGCACTAGTTGAAGATGCTAGTGCTCAAGGAATTGGATTCTCTGCAGTAATCAGTATGGGAAACAAAGCTGCAATGAGCGAAGTTGATATTCTTAAGATGTTAGCTAATCACAATCAGACCAAAGTAATTGTAATGTATCTTGAAGATATGGGTGATGGCCAAGAGTTTCTCAAAGTTTGTAAAAATATTACTAAAAAACTCAAAAAACCAGTACTCGTTCTCAAATCTGGACGTAGTCCTGAAGGTGCAAAAGCTGCAATGTCTCATACCGGAGCTTTGATGGGCTCTGATGAAATCTATGATGCCTTGCTAAAACAATCAGGTGCAATACGTGTAGATACTATGGAAGAACTCTTTGATTATGCTGTTGCATTTTCAAAACAACCTCTTCCTTCAGGTGGAGATCTTGTAATTGTATCAAATGCAGGTGGACCTGCAATTATTTCAACTGATGCATGCTCTAAACTTGGAATTAAAATGGCAAATATTGATAGCATTCGTCCAAAGATTGATGCTGTAATTCCTCCTTGGGGAAGTTCACGTAATCCAGTAGATATTGTAGGTGATGCTGATTTTAACAGATTCAGTAATGTTTTGGATCGTGTTTTGACTCATCCTAATGTAGGTTCTGTGATTTCAATGTGTACTCCTTCTGGAACTTTGAACTATGATAAATTAGCAGATGTAATTGTTACAATGTCAAAAAAATACAAAAAGACAATGCTCTCAAGCTTGATGGGGTTAGATGAAGGAATTACAAATAGAGAGATTCTAGCTGCAGGCGATGTTCCATATTACACATATGCAGAAGGAGCAATTAGAGCACTTGCGGCAATGTTAAAGTTTTCCAATTGGATTAAAACACCTGAAGGAAAAATCACTACATTCAAAGTTGACAAACTAAAAGCAAAGAAAATTTTTGATAAAGTCAAAAAAGAAAAACGACCAAATCTTTTGGAAGAAGAGGGACAAGAAGTTCTCAAAGCATATGGATTGCCATTACCAAAAAGTGCACTTGCAAAAACAGAAGCAGATGCAATTAAGATTGCAAAGCAAATAGGTTATCCTGTAGTGATGAAGATTGCATCACCACAAATTATCCATAAATCAGATGCTGGCGGTGTTAAAGTAAATCTAACAAATGATTTGGAGATCAAAGAAGCATTCAAGACAATTATTGCAAATGCCAAAAAATATAACAAAATTGCTGAGATAAAAGGAGTTTTAGTTGTTGAAATGGTAAAAGGTGGTAAGGAACTGATTATAGGTTCTAAACTAGAGCCTGGATTTGGTCCTGTCATTATGCTTGGAATGGGTGGAATCTACGTTGAAGTTCTCAAAGATGTCAACTTCAAACTCGCTCCAGTTACTGATAAAGAAGCAGATGACATGATAGCATCCATCAAAACACAAAAAATACTTCAAGGAGTAAGGGGCGAAAAGCCATCTGATATTACAAAACTATCTGAATGCATTCAGAGACTATCTCAACTAGTTACTGACTTTAAGGAAATTAAGGAACTTGACATGAATCCTGTCTTAGTGATGGAAAAAGGCAAGGGCTGTAAGATTCTTGATGTAAGGATCGGACTCTGATCGCAATTCATTCGTAAATTTTTATTTATACTGTTTTAGAATATTTATACAACCTAAAGTGAATCTCATTGTGGCAAATGTTGAGAAACTTAAGACCATAAGAACAGGCGAAGATTATATTCAAAGCCTAAGAGGAAGAGATCTCAAAATTTACCTTTTTGGAGAACTAGTAAAAGAACCAGTAGACCATCCAATGATTAGACCATCAATTAATGCAGTAGCTGAAACATATGACTTGGCTGTACGAGAAGAGGAACTCGCATCTGCACATTCATCCCTTACTGGATTACAAGTAAACAGATTTTTACATATTGCAGAAAGTGCACAAGATTTAGTTTTACAAAATAAGATGCAAAGAAAACTAGGGCAAAACACTGGGACATGTTTTCAAAGATGTGTGGGAATGGATGCACTGAATGCATTACACTCTACTACATTTGAAATTGATGAGAAACATAAAACAAACTATCATAAACGATTTTTAGAATTTGTGAAGATGGTTCAAAAAGAAAATCTTGTAATTGGCGGTGCGATGACTGATCCAAAAGGAGACAGAAGTAAAGGACCGGCAGAACAAGATGATCCTGATTTGTTTACCAGAGTAGTTGCCAAAGATGATAAAGGAATCTATGTTTCAGGAGCTAAAGCACATCAAACTGGCTGCATCAATTCACATTGGATTATTCTAATGCCTACAGTACGATTAACAGAAAATGATAAAGACTGGGCTGTAGTTGGTGCAATTCCAGCAGATGCTAAAGGTGTGACTTACATCTATGGAAGACAATCATGTGACACAAGAAGTATGGAGGAAGGAACAATTGATGATGGTAATGCAAAGTATGGTGGACAAGAAGCCCTAATAGTTTTAGATAGAGTATTCATTCCCTGGGATAAAGTATTCATGCATGGTGAATACGAATTTGCATCAATGTTAATTGAACGCTTTACTTGTTATCATAGACGTAGTTATGTCTGCAAAACTGGATTAGGTGATGTCCTAATTGGTGCAGCAGCTACTATAGCTGACTATAATGGTATTCCAAACGTATCTCACATTAAAGACAAAATTATTGAGATGACTCATCTTAATGAAACAATTTTTGCTGCAGGAATTGCATCATCACACCAAGGACACAAAATGAAGTCAGGCGTATATCTTAATGAAGACATGCTTGCCCAAGTTTGCAAACACAATGTAACTAGATTCCCATATGAAATTAGTAGATTAGCACAAGACATTGCAGGTGGATTGGTTGTAACATTGCCATCTGAGAAAGATTTTAGACATCCAGTGGCAGGGCCATTGCTAAAAAAATACCTTGTAGGTCGTAAGGGGGCTGATGTTGAAAATAGAATGAGAATTCTTAGATTAATTGAAAATATGACTCTTGGACGAAACGCTGTAGGTTATCTTACAGAATCAATGCATGGAGCTGGATCTCCACAAGCACAGAGAATTCAAATGCAAAGACAGATGCAAATTGGATACAAAAAGAATCTTGCAAAAAAACTTGCAGGTATTACAAACGACATTGAAAAACCAAATGAGCATTCTGATTATTTTAATCGTGTATTCAAGACCAAAGACTCTGTTCTTTAGAACTGCTTTCAAATTTGATATGTGAGTCTGTTTGTAAGTTAAGAAAATTATTTTTGATCTTTTTCAGAATCTTTTGATTTTTCTGTATCAGAGAGATTACTTTCTACGTGCTTTGCATACTCGTTATCTTTTTCTATCTTTTCTAACTCTGGAATACTTGCAGATGATTCTAAATTAGAATCATTTTGCTTAAATGGATCCTGCAAAGCAAGCTCTTTCTCACTTTTCTTCTTAGACATTTGCTTTACAACCATAATTCCTATGACAATTACGATTATGATGTAGTTTATCGGAGGTTTCAATAACTGAGTGACATATCCTACCTGTGGAATTACATAGGCGACTTTACCGATATACTCTTCTTTGGTAATTGGAAAATCTGTTCCTGGAATCGATGCTGGATTTGCATCTCCTTTTGTCCTGATGGTTTTAGGCTCATCCTCTATAATTGATGCAACTCTATGTACAATTACTCTATCATGTCCTGACGGACGATTAAAGACAATGATATCGCCAACTTTAATGTCTTCAAATGGTTCATGACCTTGAACAATCAATACATCATATACTTGTAAAACTGGAATCATACTTCCACTGGCCACTACATAAAATGGATTCTGTGTCCCAAATGCAACTTGTAGACCAACCCAAATCACAATTACTCCTATAACTACAATTATGATGTCTTTGAGTATTCCTTTTGAAATGGATTTTTTGTTCAACTTCATTAAATCGCCTATAGTTTGATTGATTAAATTAATCTGCACTTATTGTAGCTTGCTGCCACATTCTTCGCAGAACTTGGAGCCTTCCTTATTTGAAAATCCACAACTTACACATTTTCCTGGTTGGACGGATTGCTGTATTGCAGGACTTCCTAAAAGAATGACTTCTCCTACCTTTCTTATGCTATTCCATGGAATACTTCCCTCAGTTCCATCATTTTTCACAATTATCAATACTACTGATTGATTAGAATCCACTCCAACTTGTTTTGCCTTTCCCACTTTTTTTGCATTTTCATCATACACTGCCAATCCTTCAATTGAGCTAATTGCTGTAGCTGGACCTGGTTGTGTAACTGATTGTGTGCTGACTTCTGGTTTTGCTTGAATTTGTACAGAAGGTTCAGGTCGTGAAATCTGTGATGTAATGGTTTGACTTGGAGTTTCTAATGGTTTTGCACTTCCAACTTCAACTGTTTCATTTTGTTTTTTGAATTCTCTGTATTCAGCTATTGTTGCACTACATGAATTGCAAATATACTGGCCTTTTTCTGCAAGAACTAAATTTTCTGCAACTTCTTCATTTGGATTTTCATATTCGATTTTTGGAGGACCCTCAAATTCTTTTTCACATGTATTGCAAAAATATTTAGTAATTTTCTGACTATCTAGTCTACCAATTGGTGCCAAAAATAGATCTGGGCCTCCCAAATTTCCTTTCATTTGTTGTTGGTCATTTACAGTTGCCATTACATAACCGCCAGATCCTCTTAATTTTTTAAGTCTAAGTTCGGTGCTCATATCTCCGCTTTATTGAAACGACATTTAAGTATATATCACTAAATCTGTTTTTTGATTTTTCTTTTCCAACAAAAAATACGGTGCTAATTCTGGTGAACATTTTTAGGTACGTTCTGTAAATTATACTCAAATGGGAATAACAGAAATTTCAGATGCAAAGTCTTGGGAAATCAATGTAATCCACTCTGATATGCCAGTGTTTGTTGACTTTTGGGCCCAATGGTGTGGTCCATGTAGAATGGTTGGCCCAGTTGTAGAAGAACTGGCAAATGACTATCAAGGCAAAGTAAAATTTGTCAAAGTCAACGTAGATGAAGCAGGCGAATTAGCATCAAAATACAATGTCTTTAGCATTCCAACCCTAATTCTCCTAAACAAAGGCGAGATAGTTAGTCAGCAAGTTGGTGCAGCATCAAAAGAGTCATACAAAAATATGATTGATAGAGCATTACAAGCATAAACCATTACACATTTTTTCATTTTTTGATCCTAAAGTAATTAATATTCCAAAACTAAAGCATGGATATGTCATTTGGTGAAGTAGATACACTAAACATGTTATTTGACAAGCTGCAAAGTTTGTTTGATGATTCTCAGGGATACTATGAATCATTTCTTGATACCAATAACATGTACAAAAAAGGTCTCTTAACTGACAAAGAGTTCTTTCAAAAACTAGGTGATTATGTTGTAGCTTACTCTGCATTAGAATTTTTAGCAATCAAAGTCATCTTTGAGCTGAAAAAATCTCGTGGTTCTGGCACTGGTAATACACAATCTCCAGGACTGATGCCTGGAATGGGACAACCTGGAATGATGAGTGGAATGGGAATGCCAAGATCTGGTTCTGCACAAAATCCTGTGGGTGGTCCACCTGGTATTGTATCTGCACAACAAGCATTTGGTGACGTTGGAACTTTACCTTCTCCTGATCCTGCTCTTATGCCAAGAAGATCTGTTGTATCTAGTGAAAATGGATGTACTGCATGTGGTGCATCATTAAGACCAAATGCAAAGTTCTGCACAAAATGTGGCACTAAATCATAAAATTAAAAATTATTTCAAAACTAGTCTTGTGTTGTACCACACTCAGGACAGAATTTTGCTGTTTTTGATAACGTGGTACCACATTCAGAACAAAACTTTCCATCTGCACTAGTTTCTGAAAATGCATTTCCATAAACATTTGAACTTTTGACAGCACCTGATGGCTCATACTTGTCATCATCAATTAGAATTGGTGCAAAGTCTTGCTCTACCATAAATGTCAGCATTCTTGGAATAGAGTTTTCTTTGTTTTGAGGATCTGGAACAGTGTCTCCTAGCCAAAATGCAAATCTCATCAGAGTTAGTTCTGGAGTAGAAAATGCAAGTGTATGTTTTGACATGTAATCTTGTGCAGCTTTCTTTCCATCAAAAACCTTCATGAAAATTTGTAATCTTTGTTTATGTATAATAGTTTCTGGAAAAATTATTAATGGACCGGGGGGGAATTGAACCCCCGACATCCTCGTTGCGAACGAGGCATTATACCACTAAACCACCGGCCCTTGCATTACCTCTCAGAGATGTGTTTTTATTCATTTTCTAATGAAAATCGTCGATTTGCAATTATCTTTCTGATAATCAAGTAAATTACAACTGCAGAGATAGCAAGAATTATTCCTAGATAAACGATAATCTTACTAAATTCACTTATGTAATCTCCTTTTAATTCAGGTACGTTCTGCACAACATCTTTTGGAATTATTCGATATATCTTACCATTAGATAATGAAACAATATACAAAAAGCCATCTGGCCCTTCTTCAACATCTGTAATTGCCCCAAAACCTGTCCCAAACAAAATTTCTTCATTTGACTCATCAGTGTTTAGTGTGTTGTCTTGTAAATAAGGCGAATTAAAAATAAAGCCAGTTCTATCGTCATTTAGATTAAATCTGTAAATATTTCCGTTAATGCAATCTCCTACAAACACTTTATCTGTTTGTGCAAATATCTCTGATGTGCTAAATGCAATTCCCGTAGGACAAACTGGTTTTTCCCATACAAATTCTGGATTATTATACACAAAATCTCCATATTTTGGTAATGAATCAATTAAAGTTTGATTCTTTGTAATACCCGTTATCTCAATCCAACCACTGTTAAAATTTTCTGGCACCATGTTAATTTCATCATTTGCATCATCACCATTTTCAGTATCCCACAAATTTCCAGTTATTGGATCTACTGTTATTCCAAAACTATTTCGAATTCCCATTGCATAATATGATCCTGGAGGATCTATTCTTAGAATCACACTAGTATCATTTTTCCAATCAGCATCTCTGTTTTGTAGTCTGCCATAATTTCCATTATCTCCAATCACTGCATATGTCTGACCGTCAAAACTAGTCATTGCACCACCATTGTGATAATAATTATCACTTGGTAATGTCTTAAGCAATACTGGATTTACTAATTTTTCTCCATTCCAATCATATCTGTAAATTCTATTTTCTATTGCTTTTCCTGCATCAACATCAGCTGCTGTAAAATAGACATAAACTTTGGATCCATCAGATGTAATTCCAAGCATTCCACGCTCTCCATCTTTTGCAACAGATACATCCAAAACAGACCATGGTTGTAAAACGCCATCTTTTACCAGCCTAACTGTTCCATCGTATCTTTGCAGTACCAAAATATCATCTCCCAGAAAGGTCATTGTAGTTGGATTATTTGGAATTCCTTCTGCTACAAATTGTTGCACTAGATAATTTTCATCAAGAACTTGTGGTAATGATTGATTACCGCTATGTTCTGCAAATATTTCCGGTAGTCCAATAAAAATAACTATACATAATACAAGTAAAATTTTCACAAAAAAATTACAATTTTGAGCTAGTTAAATCTACTGAGTTTTCTGGCATGATACTTTTGTATACCATACTCAACGCATAATAGACTGCAGAACACAAAAATTTCTGATGACGTATGACACCGTGATCACAAATTCACACATAATTTTACCTCAAGGAATACTTGACAAAAATATTATAATTGATGACGGAAAAATCGTTGGTTTTACAAATGATATTCCTTCATGTGATAATAAAATAAACGGAAATGGTCTAATCTCAATACCAGGACCAATAGATACTCATGTTCATTATGGAGTGTACTCTCCAATTGATCAGGCTGCAAAAACTGAATCACATGCAGCAGCTATTGGTGGAATAACAACTATGATGAGAATGTTGCGACTAGGAAATTCTTTTAAAACTTCATTGCGAGATCAGCTAGATGCTGCATCAAAAAATCATTACATTGATTATACAATACATGCGTCTATTTTCACTCCTCAACAAATTAGCGAAATGCCTTACTGTATTGAAAAAGGAATCACTTCATTTAAAATTTACATGAATCTTGGCGGTGATGTGGGACATGTGTATATGGATATGCCCCCATACTCTTCTAAATTATCTGAAGCAACAGTAGATGTAAATGATAAACTAGTAGAAAACATAGTAAAAACTGCTGCATCACTTGGATGTCCTGTATTGGTTCATGCTGAAGATTATGAATCGTGTGCATGTGGAATAAAGACTGCTAAAGAGAAAAAACGTGATGGTCTTCCTGCATGGTCTGAGAGTAGATCTCCTGAATTTGAAGCAAAGGCAATCAAAACTGTTTCAAAATTTGGAAGAGATTATGGATGTGTAATTTACTTTGTTCATATTGGTTCTCAAAAAGCATTACAACAAATTAGCGAAGAGCGAAAACTAGGAACAAAAATTTTTGTTGAAACATGTCCTCATTATCTGACTTTATCATATGAAAATCAGAAAGGATATCTTGCCAAAGTTATGCCTCCTATCAGAACAGCACAAGATAATGCTGCAGTATGGGATGCACTATCGAACAATCTTATTGATACTATAGGAACAGATCATGTTGCAAATCAACTAAAACTAAAACTTGGTGGCACTGATATCTGGGGAGCGTTGGCAGGATTTCCAGGAATAGGTACAGTGATACCAATTTTGTTAAGCGAGGGAGTAAACAAGAATAGAATTTCACTTGAGAAATTTGTTCGATTTACAAGCAGTAACGCTGCTCAAATATTTGGAATGTATCCAAAAAAAGGAACACTGTCTAAAGATGCAGATGCTGATATTACCATGATAGACTTAAAAAAAGAAAATAAAGTGTCTTCTGAACTGTTTGGTGGATTTTCTGATTATGTAGTATATGAGGGAATGTCGTTGAAAGGTTGGCCTGTTAAAACAATTGTAAGAGGACATCTAGTTGCTGAAGATTTTGAAGTTGTTGGAAAACTAGGACATGGAAAATTCATTGATCGTCCATATTGATATTTTCCAATAAAAAAATTGAGATCGGATCTTAAGACCAGCAACGGTTAGTTGTTTGGTGAGAGTTCCAATCACGCTTATTTCATCAAAATAGTATTTAGATCATACTGATAATTTCTACGTGAGTCTTTTAAGGAAAATTTCCTAAATTATTACGGTCTTCATACGTTAACAGGAGTCATTCGTTTACCTACTGACCGACCACCGTCCAAGACTTGGGCAATTTGGCCCAAGTCTTTTTTCATTAACCATGGATCATTGATCTGAACAAATGGTTCATGTATCTTTTAAACTACTTTTTGCTCTACTATGCTATGTTAGAAAATAAGGAGTCAAAACCTGCATGGGAAGAACTAAGAGGACTATCATGGCTAGTTTCAGATGACGAATAGATTTCTAAACTCATAAAATAGTCTAAATTTTGATTTGAATTTAACAAAGGCTTTTTAAAATAAAAACGATTACTAAATCATTGAATAAATTCTGGATTTTATTTTTATTCACATTTGTTTTAAGCATTAGTCTTGTTTCAATACTTTTTGAAAATACTTTTGCACAAGAAATTATTCCTCCAAGAAAACAATGGAAAGAAGTACCTGACATGGAAATATTGACATGTAAACCTGGAATGATGCTTTTACAAAAAAGTGATGGCTCTCCTACATGTATTACACCGTCTACATATCTCAAATTAATTGACAGAAAATATGGAAAATATGATTCCACACTTTTTGTAAAGCGACCTGAGATGATTGACAATCTTTTGGGTAATATGGTCTCAAACCAAAATATGATGCAGCACTGGCATGATATGATGATACAAAATCCAAACATGATGCAAGAAACAGTGAATGTGTGGATTCCAAAAATGAAATATGACTCAAACTTTTTGAAAAAATTTATGGATCCAATGATTAATGATCCTAAGATTAGAGAAAAAATGATTACAAAAATGAAAGAACACAATATGATGACAAACACACTACAGGAAAATACTATGTGGATGCATTCAGTACATGAAGAAATTACTGGAGAAGGTATGAATTCACCAATGGGACAAAATCATTCCCCACATGCAGATATGCAATCAAACACTCATGATACAATGCAACATGCCATGTCTTTTCATAATCAAGACATTATGATGGATATGATTCACCACATCTGGGTAAATGATTCCATGAGGGACAAAATGACTGAATTCATGCTTGGAAATCCAAATCACATGCATTTGATGACAGATCAATTGATGGGGCAAATACTCAATTCTATGATGGATGATTCTACTTTACGCCAACAAATGATAGACATAATGCTAGAAAATACAGAATTTATGAATTCAATCCGACATGAAAATTCATCTCAAGACACTTCAAAATAATTTTCTAAATTATATCAAATTTACCGCCAATCTTGGCTCTGTAAATTATATCTGGTTTTCTGATAAATATTCCTGATTCCATCACTCCTGTAATTTGTTTAATTTTTTGGGTGAGTGCTTTTGGATCTTTGATTACTCCAAAGTCACAATCAAGAATAATATTTCCATTTTCTGTAAAAAATGGATAACCTCTATCAAGTGAGCGCAGTTCTGTTCTTCCCCCTAATTTCTTGATTGCATCTGTTACTGAATTTCTTGCAAGCGGATGAACTTCTACTGGAACTGTTCTTGTAAAGTTTTTAACAAATTTTGATTTATCTGCCATGACTACTACTTTTTTAGCTAGACTAAACAAAATATTTTCCCGTAACAAAGCTCCACCTCCACCTTTAATGACAAATCTTTGAGAATCAATTTGATCAGCACCATCAAAGACAACATCTATGTGATCAACATGATCTGCCTCTACTAATGGAATGCCTCCTTTCTCTGCAATCAATTTTATCTGCAATGATGTTGGTACGCCTTTAATTTTGTAATTTTTTGTTTTAATTAGTGATGAAAGAGATTTTACAAGTACAGTAGCTGCTCTACCACTACCGAGTCCAATCACATAACCGTCTTTTACAAATTTTAATGCATCAGTTGACAATGCCTCAATGGCATCATCGTAGGACAATTATTCTACCTCTGCTTGCTCAATCTTGGAGAGAACTTTCATTATCTCTCCCTTGATTTTATCTAGGTCGTCTGAATTATCTTCATCAAAGTCATCTTCTAGTACTATGCTTGGATTTGATTTCTTTGGCTCTGGAAGGGCTTTATGCTCAGTTATCTTTGCAACTTCTTTATTGATGTCTGGCTTTGTTTCAAATTTAATTTCAGGTTTTGCAATGGTTTCTTGTATGATCTCAATTTTATCTTCAATCTTTGGTTGAACTGTTTCTCTTATGACTTCTTTTGACTTGGTTATTTCTTGTATTGTTTGCTCTTTTGGTTCAATCAATTTTTCAAATAATGGGAATTTTGGCTCTCTGTTTGAAAATCTAGTTAATGTAGTTAATTCAAATGATTGTCTTGAACCTGATTGTGGAATTACTATTGGTTCTAATTTTACCTCTTCTGGTTTTTCAAAGTTGAATACTTTTCTACTTGGTTTTGATTCTGGTTTATTTTCAACTACTTGCTCTTTTTTAATTTCTGGTATTGTTACAGTTGCAATCTTTGATGATAATTCATATAATCTATCATCTAATTTTGATAGTTTTTGATCCATTAATGTGATCAATCCATCTCCAACTGGACCTAAATCTGGATGATGACTTGCAGCTTCAAGTTTTTCTAATCTTGCTAATACAATTCCCAACTGATGTTGGTACTTTAGCAATAATTTATCACGTTGAATCTTTGGAAAATCTGAATCTGTTTGATATAATCTGGAAATAGTTTTTGTGAGGATATCTTTTTCGATTTTTAGAGAATTAATTTGGCTTTTGATATGTGAGCTAGCACCAAGACTTAGTAATTGCGTTTTATTTCTTGGCATTTTTCTTGCGGCAGCTGCCGTAGCAACACCTGCTAATGAACTAAGAATTATTGCAATCTCTTGCATCTACGTATACCATTTAATCCAGGAATACTTTCTGCGTTTAGCCTCTGGAAAACCACAGCTTGCACATTGGTGGTGACGTCTATGAAGTGCATTATTACCGCATCTTCTACATCTGATGTGTACTTTTTTCTTAGTAAAGCCACCCATTGAAGTTGTGCCTCTAGTCATCTCATATCACCTAATTTGCTGCTGGTGGAGGAGATATCATAACAACATTGTCTCCTCTGACGACTATTGTTCCTAGGCTTTTTGAATTGCCATCAGCAGGAATTTCCTCTGATGAGTCAAGTAGCAGGTTCATGTGTTGGTCAAAACCGAGTAAACTACCTCTAATTGTTTTGCCTCCTTTGAGTTTTATCAATACGATTTGATTGATACTCTCATCCAATACTTTTACTGCCATATCAACGGACATCTATTTCACTTATTGGCTTTGATGTTGAGGGATTATATTAAAATTTCATTGGTGTAACTTTGAACTATGCCCAGTGAGGCAAGTTTGACACTTTTTTTCGAGATTTTTCATGATTTCATCTAAAATTATCTGCCCTTCTCTCTTAGTGGCTTTTCTTGGATCCCCCCAAATTCCATTTTTAGTAACTTTTGGAAATGATTTTGTTGCCAATCGACCTAAACTGCTAATCTGCGACTTGTTCATTCCATCTGTAACAAGTCCCTTTTTTGCCAATTTCATTTTTATGTTTTTTGAGATTGCAAGCATCAATGACGTCTCTACAAATCCAGCATGATCAAATTCTCTTTGCATAAAATGCCAATATGAAAGTGAGAAAACATCAAGTTTGTTTTTTGATAACTTCTGTAATTTTTCATCAATATTTTTTAACGGTTTTAGATTTCCATGATGTCCATTAATGACAAAAATTGTTCTGATGTTATTTGCAAGAAGTGATGTACACAAATCAGTAATAACTGTATTAAGAGTCGATTCCTTGATACTCAAGTTGAAAAATGGTGCATGTTCATATGATACTCCATATGTTATTGTCGGTAAAAGTAGAAAGTTTTCCTTTTCTGATAACTGTCTTGCTATTTCAGTAACAATATCTGAATCAGTTGATATTGGTAAGTGTGGACCGTGTTGTTCTATTGAGCCTACAGGAATCACTGCAACTTGTTTTTTCTTTACAATTCTTTTTCTTAGTTCGGGATCAAACTGAGATTTAATTTCTACCATCTAATTCACTTGGACTTGATGTGAACCTTTCTCCAACGAACTTCAAGCTTGTTTTCTAGATGCATCTTTGTTGCCTTTAACAAAGTATCTGCTTCTAGTTTTTGACCTTTGGATTTGATTTCTTCTAGTGTATCATTTGGATCAACTTTAAAAGAATCTTGGAAAATTATTGGTCCTTGATCCAAGTTTTCAGTTACATAATGAGAAGTTACACCAACAATTTTTGTTCCCCTCTCATATGCTTGAGCATATGCTAGAGCACCAGGAAATGCAGGTAATAATGATGGATGAATATTGATTATTCTATTTGGATATCTCCAAACAAAGTTTGGACTAAGAATTTTCATATATCTTGCAAGCACGATCAAATCAATTTCATGTTTTTTACAAACCTCTATTATTTTCTCTTCAGCTTTTTCTTGATTTGATTCTCCTATCACGATAAATGGAATTTTTGCTTTCTTTGCTATTGGTTCTAATGTTTTCTCTGTTCCTATAATTACTGAAATACTTCCTTTCAATGATTTCTTTTTTGCAGCATCAAGTATTGTCTCCAGACAGCGTGGCTCTTTTGTAACAAGTATTGCAATGTTTTTTTCTAAATTTGTTTCATGATGAGTACTTACATCCATCTTTTCTTTTTTTGATAATACTTGAATTCCAGAATCAAACTTCTTTACATCCACTGCTTTTGTAAAAGATGCTTCAAGATACATTCCAAAAAGACCTTTTATTACATTTTGATTTACTTTTTCGATGTTTCCACCGTTTTCAAATACGAAATTAGTAAATGATGCAACTATTCCCTCTCTGTCTTTTCCAACAACTGTAATCCCAATCACTGTCTTTTTCATAACTTTTTTTGATCACTATTTTCTCATTATTAATCATTCACAGAAATTTACAATCTATGCGGGAGGTGGGATTTGAACCCACGAACTCCTAAGAGATAGGGTCCTAAGCCCTACGCCTTTGACCAGGCTGGGCGACTCCCGCATCGGACTTGCCATTAAACACAAATTTATCTATTATTGAAGTAAAGTGTGGCAAAATTTTTTGGTACTAATGGAATTCGAGGAGTGTTTTCTGAAGATTTCACCTTAGAATTTGTACATGACATGACATTAGCAATTGCAACATATTTCAAAAAAGGACCGATATTAGTTGGATATGATGGAAGAGAATCAAGCCCAATAATTTCTAAAGTTGTATGTTCTGCACTAAATTATGCTGGGCTTGATTGCAATAATGCAGGAATTGTACCAACACCATGTCTTGAATACGCTGTAAAGACACTTGGATACTCTGGCGGAATAATGATCACCGCATCTCATAATCCTCCACAATACAATGGAATCAAACCTGCTGCAAAAGATGGAGTAGAAATTTCAAGAGAGGATGAATTGATAATCGAAGATATTTTTCTGAAAAAAAATTGGACAAAAAATCCTTCAAAGTGGGGAATTACAGGAACAGAAAATAAAGCAATTGACGTTTATGTTGATGGAATATCTTCTCAAATAGATACACAAAAAATAAAATCAAGAAATCTTAAAGTTGTTCTGGATTTAGGAAATGGAGCACAAGCTATGACTGCACCTTTATTTTGTAAATCTCTCGGATGTGAAACATTTCTGATAAATGAAAAAATTGATGGTGCATTTCCAGGTCGTGGTTCAGAACCAACACCACAAAATCTTTCTGAACTTTCTAACACAGTTCAAAAAAATAATGCTGATCTTGGAATTGCATTTGATGGTGATGGTGATCGAAGTATATTTTGTGATAATAATGGAGAAATACTTACTGGTGACAAATCTGCACTGGTTCTGACAAAATTTATCTTAGAAAAAAATCCCAATTCTCTAGTTGTTACCTGCTTGAATTCTGGTTCAAACATAGAACTTGTTGCAAATGAATTTAATTCTCAAGTTATACGAACCAAAGTTGGAAGTGTGGAAGTATCTCGAAAGATGGTACCAACAAATGCATTGATTGGTTTTGAAGAAAATGGTGGATTCATGTTTGGAAAACATAATCAAGTAAGAGATGGTTGTATGACTTTAGCTTTAATGTTGGAACTTTTAGCTACATCTGAAAAAACATTATCTGAGGAAACTTCTAGTCTTCCACCTTCTTTTACAACTAAAGATAAAGTTGCTTGTTCTCATGAAGATTCTAAAAAATTAATACAATCACTAAAAGAAGAATTTCCAAATTCTGATACAACTGATGGAATCAAAATTACAACTGATTCTAAAAATTGGGTAATGATAAGACCTAGCGGAACAGAACCCATAATCAGAATATATGGCGAAGCTGAAAGTCAGCAAAAATTGGACACTTTGATGACAAAATACCTCCAAAAAGTCAAGTCTGTCATTTCCGATAACACTTTTAAAACCAATTACTAGCATGATTGGAATGGAGAATGATCCCTAAAGGGTGACATAGTATGGGTAAAGCTTATTATGTAAAATTTGAGACGCCTGAAGAACTCGTAAATCCAATCTTGGAGGCTGTTAGAGTCGCATCTACCAGCGGTAAAGTAAAGAAAGGAACCAATGAAGCCACAAAGGCAATTGAGCGAGGAACAAGTAAACTAATCGTTATCGCTGAAGATGTTGAACCACCGGAGGTAGTTGCTCATCTTCCAATTCTATGTGAAGAACAGGGTGCAGCATATGCATTTGTTCCAAGCAAACAAGAATTAGGAAAGTCTTTGGGCATTGACATTACTTCTGCCGCTGCAGCAATTTTAGATGCTGGTGATGCACAACACATAGTTGATCAAGTTGTCTCAGCAATTGCTAAAATTAAAGGTGGAAAGACTAGTAAATGAGCACTACAACAGACGACGTAACTCAATCTGAAATTATTCAAATTGTTGGCAGAACTGGTATCGCTGGTGAAGTTATTCAAGTTAGAGTAAAAGTTCTTTCTGGTAAAGATAAAGGTAGAATTCTCACTAGAAATGTAAAAGGTTCAGTTAGGATTGGAGAAATTCTAATGCTACGAGAAACAGAAAGAGAAGCAAAGAAAATTCATTAGGTGAAATAGATGAGTCTTTTAGTTAAACCCTGCAGTTTTTGTGCTAGACCTGTTGCAAAAGGTTCAGGTACAATGCTTGCAAAAAATGACGGAACAGTTTTATGGTTTTGTTCAGCAAAATGCAAGAAAAATGCACTAGAACTAAAACGTGATCCAAGAAAATTAAAGTGGACCAAAAAATACGTTAAAGGCGGAATTCAACACAAGAAATAAAATTGACTGAACACACTCTTTTCATTGTAAAACCTGATGCCGTAGCTAGAAAACTTACTGGTGAAGTCATTGCAAGATTTGAAAGAAAGGGATTCAAACTTTTAAAATTAAAGATGTTTACATTTACACAAAAACAAGCTGAAAATTTCTATGGCGTTCATAAAGACAAACCATTCTTTGGTGAACTTACATCATTTATTACATCAGGTCCAGTAGTTGTAGCAATTATTGAGGGAAACAATGCAATTGCAACTACACGAATAATGATTGGCGCAACAAAATCTTTTGAGGCAGCACCTGGTTCAATACGTGGTGATTTTGGATTGGGATTTAGTGACAATATCATTCATGCATCTGATTCACAGGAAAGTTTTGATCACGAATCGAGGGTAGCATTTGAGTGATCTGATTGCAAATTCGTCAACCCATAGTGGTAGTTCTTGGTCACGTAGACTCTGGTAAAACATCTCTCTTAGATAGAATTAGGGGTACAGGGGTTCAAGGTAGGGAAGCTGGAGGCATTACTCAACACATTGGTGCAAGTTTTCTTCCAACTGAAACAATCAAAGAGACATGTGGTCAATTATACAAAAAATTACAAGAATCAGAAAACCAAGTTCCTGGAATTTTAGTAATTGATACACCTGGACACGAAGTATTTACAAATCTCAGAGCAAGAGGCGGTTCTGCTGCAGATATTGCAATACTTGTAGTTGATGTTAATAGAGGATTTCAACCACAAACAAATGAGAGCCTAAAAATTCTACAAAGCAGAAAAGTTCCATTTGTTGTTGCACTAAACAAATGTGATCAAATATCTGGATGGAGAAAATCAGAAACTAAATTTATCACACAAGCAATCAAAGAACAAGACGCGTTTATTCAAACTGATCTTGATCAAAAAATCTACGATGTAGTGGGAACACTGTCTATTTTGGGATATCAATCTGAAGCATTTTATCGAGTTAAAGACTTTAAATCTGAAATTGCAATTGTACCAATCTCTGCAAGATCTGGAGTCGGAATACCTGAATTACTTGCAGTATTGGTTGGATTGACACAGCAATACTTGCAAAAAAGATTAGATCAAAAAGAAAAGGAATCTAGAGGAATAGTGCTTGAAGTAAATGATGAGATCGGACTAGGTCATACAGCTAACATAATTTTGATTGATGGCAGCATCAAAAAAGGTGACACGATAGTTGTTGCAAAAAGAGATTCAGTTATAGTAACAAAACCAA
Organism: Nitrosopumilaceae archaeon; assembly: GCA_005798405.1. Classification (GTDB taxonomy): domain Archaea; phylum Thermoproteota; class Nitrososphaeria; order Nitrososphaerales; family Nitrosopumilaceae; genus Nitrosarchaeum. The sequence continues at coordinate 174,970 of SYJQ01000028.1, read as the reverse complement.
AAGCAATTCTTTTACCAAAACCACTTGATGAAATGAGAGATCCTAGAGATAAATTCAAACCCGTACAAAGTGTTGATGCAGCTGCAGGACTCAAAATCGCATCCCCTGATCTTGAAGGTGTTTTGCCTGGTAGTACTCTGTATGTTGCCTCAAGTCCTGCAGATGTGACAAAATATACCAAACTAATTGAATCTGAAATGAAATCTGTGTTTATTGATACGGAAACAAATGGCGTTGTTTTAAAATGTGATACTATAGGCTCACTTGAGGCAATAGTTGAGATGCTAAGACGCTCTCAAGTACCAATAGCTAAAGCAGACATTGGTCCAGTTAACCGCCGAGATATAATGGAAGCCAAAGCCATCAAAGAAAATGACCGACATCTGGGAGTGATATTATCTTTTAATGTCAAGGTACTTCCTGATGCAAAAGATGAATCAGAAAGCAGCCACATCAAAATTTTTGAAGATAGAATCATTTACAGTCTGATTGATAATTACAATGCATGGGTAAGTGAAGACACTGCCAATGAAGAAGATGCAGTTTTTGCAGAACTAACACCAATTTCTAAATTCACATTTCTCAAAGGCTATGTTTTTAGAAATACTGATCCTGCAGTATTTGGAATTAGAATTGATGTTGGAACTCTGAAACAAAAAGTCCCTTTTATGAATAAGGATGGAAGGCGAATTGGTTTGGTCCATCAAATTCAACTTGATAAAAAAACTGTAACTTCTGCCAAAGTAGGGCAAGAGGTTGCATGTTCTGTTCAAGGTGTAACAATTGGTAGACATATTTTTGAAGAAGAAGTATTTTATACATTTCCTCCGTCTCATGAAGCAAAAAAACTTCTTGCCAAATTTATGCACAAGTTAAGTTCTGAAGAACAAGCAACTCTGAATGAAATTATAGATATTCAGCGTAGCAAAGATGCAGCTTACGCTTACTAGTCTGAATATTTTTTGCAGATCATATGAATTCCAGGTGCGCCTACTGCACCCATCATTTTATCAACTATTTGTCCTGATTTGAACATGATAAACATGGGAATTGATTGTACTGCAAATCTCATTGCAATGTTTTGGTTTTGATCTACATTAACTCGCGCAAATTTTATTTTTGGATATTTCTTTGACAGACTCTCAAATATAGGGTGCATCATCTTACATGGGCCACACCAATCTGCCCAAAAATCAACTAACGTGGGATTCTCCGCAGAAATTATTTGAGTAAAATTTACACTATTTAGGTCAATTATTCCAGGCTGAAGGTGAGGCTGATTTTGCTGTCTGATCATCTCTTCGAGTTTTCTTTGTTTTATTTTCTCAATTTCAGGATCATCGGACAATAATTACAACAATTTGTTTCTATTAAAAAATCTATGTTGAATGTTTTTCAAATAATTTTTTACAATATTTTTTCTAGATCTTCAATCAATGTCTGTCTTAATTGGCATCGCTTCATATCTTTTAGAATTGCATATTGGACACTGATCAATGTATTTTGTCAAGCTTACAGAAGTGTAAACAATTCCGCAATCTCCACAAATTCTAAGATTTCTACTTAGTTTTCCCATGTTACAATGAATGGACATTATGATTAAAAACTTAGTCTTGTTTTTGCCTTTTTAATACCAAAAAATAACATGACTGGTGCTACAAAATACATTCCAACATTCATCAAAATAACTCCAATTCCATATCCTAGAATTTCTTGTTCTGAATCAGCTGCTGACATAATTGAAAGTGATGATAACATTGGGGTGATTCCAATTTTTACCATTTCTTTGAATACTGGGTTTTCTCTTTCCAGATCAGCTATGCTTGGCGAGAATGAATAATACAATTGGTTAAATCCACTCATAAACAAAGCACCTGATTCAGTATTCATCACTTTGTTATCTCTAATCTCTCTGAGAAATTGTACCTGTGGTGCCATCTCAGAGCCATATGCTGCAGTAGCAATAAGACATCCACCACCTTGTAGATTATCGTCAACTGTGCATACTCCGTCAACTAGGATTGTCCCTGTACCGCATTGTCCACTTTCCTGTTCTTTGATTTCTGACTCATCTAATCCAATTGCATCATAAATTGTCATATCTGGAAAGTTTGTATCAAACCAATCCTTGAATGTTGGTTCATTATTGTATCTATCAATGTAAAATTGTGGATCTAGAGTTGGATCCACAAAAGATGCTATCTCTTTTGGTTTTTCCAAGCCCACTGCTTGATAAATTGAGGAATATTCTGGAAAGTTTGTATCAAACCACTCTTTGTATTTTGGTTCATTATTGTATCTGTTGACATAAGACTGTGGATCTTTTGTCGGATCTACAAATGGAGCTGGGACTTGTAATGGTTTTTCCAAGCCCACTGCTTGATAAATTGAGGAATATTCTGGAAAGTTTGTATCAAACCACTCTTTGTATTTTGGTTCATTATTGTATCTGTTGACATAAGACTGTGGATCTTTTGTCGGATCTACAAACGATGCAATTCCTAATTCTTGTGTTGATTCCATCACTGGTGTTGGTTCTGATGTTGGTTCAGGTTCTGTTACTGATGTTGGTTCAGGTTCTTGTGTTTGTTCTGGTTGTATTGGAGGAGATAATTCAGTTACAGTGATCTTTACATCTTCTCTATCTTCTGATGCTCCTTTTTTCACTACTATATCAAAAACATATGATGCTGGGCCCTGAGATTCTGTTGGAGTCCATGTGAATTGCCCTGTCTCACTATTGATAGATGCACCTGTTGGTGGATTTTTTTCAAGACTGAATATTACACCTGTTAATGATTGAGTTAGTGTTGGAGTAAACACTAGAGTCTTTTCTTCTTCAATAGTTTTATCTGAAATTGAATTAAGTGCTAACACAAAATCTGGAATTGGAGCAACTTTTGTCCCATCAAATTCTACCTGCATGGAAATACCGTTCTCAATTTTATCTGTAAATGCCGTTACATTGTAAATTCCTTGTATTGAAAAAATAGTTTTTACATTTCTTGGAGTTGTTTCATATTCTCCTTGAGGATCTGAGAAACCACCAAGTAATTCTGCATGTCCATCTGGAGCTCTTACAATCACTGTAACTATACTGCCACCATCACTTTCGGTTCCAATAAATGAAATCTTTTCATCAACAGTGTAGAAACTTTTTTCCATAGAGACCGTAGTGACATTAGCATATGCTGGAGTAATGAGAATAATTAACGAAAATACCAAAGATACCAATAACTTTGTACGCATTATATGAAATGAATTACATTTGCATTTAAAAAACACGGATAAATTCTTCTATGGATTTGATAATAAAATTTCACCAAATTCAGAGATCAAGTAAAAATCTCATAAATATGCCATTATTTTGCTCAATTTTCATCTCATAAAATGTGGGGGCTTTAATTTCTACTTTGAAATTGTGTTTTGAAAAATCAAGTGGTTCACCATATGCTTTGGCATTGATTTTATATCCTTTATTTTCTTGAATTTCAAGTTCTATTCTTTTTATTGCAAAACCTTCCGTGATGAGAACAAAAGTCACTTCTTCTAACCAGCTAAACAATAGATATCTGAGATCTTTTCCTTGTGCGACAATTACTTTCTGATCTTTTTCTTCTACCTTATCTTGATCTAGTGTTAGATTGATTACTGCGTTTGCAGTAACCAAAAATGCCTCTTTGAGATCTTTTGCAGTTACTTCAATAAATGCGTCAGTTGCATGATCTAAAAACTTGTAACTCAACTATGTTTTTGAAATCTTGCTAATTATTAATTTAGATGGTCTTTGATCCATTTCATTAACCTGTGTTTTATTATTTTAGAACATTTTTTGTAGAATAAATTTCATTAGACATAAGGAAAATGACTTATCAAGGAATTTGCGATTAATTGAAATGTCTTTTTCCTTATGTTGTATTTATGAAATTAATATTATAATATAAAGCATTCAGATGTTTTTTATTTTTTAAATATTACAAAATATATTTTGAAAAATAAGTTAATATTGATTTATACTATATAATTTTGAAAAGAGAGATTATTGCTAATAACCATTTCTGCTTATTGATCCGTTATTCTTTATATGGATAAATTATCAAAATGTTACAATGAAAAAGATACAACTTCTAAGTGTTGTTTTTTCACTGATCATGATTACTGGTATTATTGCTGGTAATACAGTAGCATATGCTGAATCAGATGAAAAACATAATGACCTCAAAGAAAGACTAGCTGATTTTTGCAGTATGGATGACGAAGAAAAAGAAAAATTCTTTATGAATCATCCAAGAATTGCTGAGTTCAAAGATAGACTAGCAAATATTTGTGAGCAAAGTGAAGATCAACGTGAAATATCTATGGAAACTTTTCTCAAAGAGATTGCCCCTGAGCGAAAACCAGATTATAACATGGTAGGCAAACTAGAGAAATACTGTGCAATGTCTGATGATGACAAGGAAAAATTCTTGGCAGAACATGACAAAGCAGATCTAAAATCTAGAATGGATGAATATTGTGCATTAGATGAATCTGGAAGAGATGCTTACATTGCTGAACACAAAATGTTAGTAGATAAAATGCAAGAAAAACATCAAGAAATTCGTGATCATAAAGCAGAATATCAAAGATTCTGTCAAATGACTGAAGATGAACTTGCAGCAGAAATTACTGATGCTGAAAAATTGGCAAAAATTTCTGAATGGTGTGCAATGACACCTGAGCAAAGAGATGTATACAAAAAAGAACATTACAATACTGCAATGGATTTCAAAGAAAAACATCGTGACGCACTAGAGAGAATGAAAGAGAAACACGATCTATCTCCAAGAATGCGAGAGATGATCATGTCAACTGATATTTCTCCAGAGAGAATGGATGAACTCAGAGCCAAATACCAAGAAAGACACGGTGAATTATCTGATGAGAAAAGACAAGAACTCAAAATGAAATTCAAAGATCACATCTCAATAATGTCTAGTAAACTCACTGACGAGCAAAAAGCTGACATTAAAGCAAGACATGCAGAGATGAAGGCATTAAAAGCTGAATTGCGAGAAAAGTCATCTACACTAACTGATGAGGAAAAACAAGAACTTAGAGCAGAATTCATTGAAAAGGCAAAATCTATGCAATTGGCATGGATTTCACCACGACAACAAGTAACTGCAGGAATTGATGCAGAAGAAATTGAATGTCGTGAAGGATTTAGCCTTATAATGAAGACGTCAAACGGATTGCCAATGTGCGTAAAAGCAGATTCTGCACTTCGAATGATTGAAAACGGTTTTGCAGTTCCTGCAAACTAGCTTTTCTTTTTTATTTTTGAAAAACTGCCTAGTTCTGCATAGTTATTACAGTAAAATCTAAATGATTACCATTAACAACAACACCAATGGAACTGCCACGTGGAATGAAAGACTTTGAAGAAACAGAAAATTCCAACATTGAACACATTAGGAATCATTTTAAAAGACTATCCACTCTATATGGATTCTCATTTATGGATCCATCTCCAATTGAGCTGTTATCTGTATTAGAGACAAAGTCAGGACCCGCAATTAAAGATGAAATTTACTATTTCAAAGATAAGGGAGACAGAGAAGTAGCATTAAGGTTTGATTTTACTGTAGGGTTGACAAGATATGCAGCTTCACAAAAATCAATGAGGTTACCAGCAAAGATCTCAGCATTCGGTGGTGTATTTCGATACGATGAACCACAAAAGGGACGATATCGTTACTTTCACCAATGGGATATAGAGATTTACGGAAAACCCGGACTAGAATCCGAAGCTGAAATTATTGAATTAACATCCAGATTATTTGATTCCTTATTGCTCAAAGATATCACAATTGACATCAATCATAGAAATCTGGTAGAATCATTTATCAATCAAACATTTGATTCAAAAGATCCTAAACTAGTTGGAGATATGTTAAGGGCAATTGATAAAATACAAAAAAAATCAAAGCAAGAAATTCTAAATGAGTTCAAAGATAGATATGACATAAACAAACTAGAAAAGATTCTAGAGTTTTCACAAATCAAAGGAACAATACATGAAGTAGAATCAAAATTTGATACAACAAAGTTACAATCATGGGATGAATTAAAACAACTAATTGATTCACTAGAAAACAGAGGAGTTGTAAATACACGCATAAATTTTGGTATAGTTAGAGGACTGGATTACTACTCTGGAACTGTCTTTGAAGTGTTTGACAAAAATTCAACTCTTGGTGCTTTAGCTGGTGGAGGAAGATATGATTCGTTAACAAAAGCATTTGGACGAGAAGATATTGGAGCTACGGGTGTTGCAGGTGGAGTGGAGAGAATTATACTTACAATGCAAGAACAAAAAATAATTCCAGAAACAAAACAGACTAGAGTTTCAGTTTTATACATTAATGAAGAGATGCAAAAAGTTGCAATGAGCATTGCATCTTTACTTAGATTAGACAATATTCCAACTGATGTTGATCTGTCTGGAAAGAATCTAAAAAAACAAATCGAACAAGCATCTGAATCAAAGTATTGCATTATAGTAGCTCCAAAAGAGCTAGAACAAAGTAAGATTGTATTGCGAAACATGCACGATGGAACCGAGTCCCAAATTGATATAGAGCAACTTACAGATGATCCAAGATCTATTCTTAATTTAGAAAAGCTCTAGTTAACATCATAATTTCGGGACCACTAGTCATGGATCCAACTACAACTGAATGGTTGTTTACCAAGATTCCTGACATGACATATGGGATGCCGTTATTGATGGTAGTAGGCTCTACTCTTACACCCATCACATTTGCAAATACTTTCATGTCTTCTTCGTCAGCTTCTGGGTGTATTGCAGCCCCTGAATTGTTTGCAACCATTACTGCCCCCGTTTGATTAAACCCAGCAATTCTTTTCTGTAAAACTTCAACTCCTAATACTTGCTCTATTGTATGACAATCTTCTTTTGACAGCCAAGGTGACACAATAGCTCCTTTATCATTTGCACAAATCACATTACCAAGTGCAGTGTATTTTGAATCCAATACTCCAATTTCCATCTTGGTTTCTTTTTTTAGAAAATCATATTCATCCATGTATGCAGTCTTTGGAAGCAAAATTCCATTGTTATTCATGACCATCAATGCTCCTAAAAGACGAGTATTTGCAACAGAAGAATACAGGACTTCAGTATTCAAATACTCCCCAAGTTTGTCTGCTTTGGTTTGAGCAAAACCCATAGGAAGCAAAACAAAATTATCATTTGTATTAATGTAAATTCCTATGTTTGGTCCTCTGTAAACATCGAATTTGATAATATCCATTTGTTGTATATGATCTTCAAACGATATGAACGTAAGGAAATTTCAAATAGGATTTGAGCACAGATCTTTTATTGTAGTTAAGTTTAGTCCCGACTAATTTTGTCTAGCTTTAAATAATATCTGAATGAAAGTTGGTCTATGCCAATAGCAGAAAATTTCCCAGAAGGTCTAAAACCAATTGGAAAAATTAGTCACTCTGATGGTGAACATTATCACTGGGTTTGGGGTCCTGGTAAATCAAAAAACACTGATGGCTCACAAGCTGAAGTGTTTGCAGATACAGAAGTTGTAGCAGCTTATACTGCTCGTGGAGAAAAACAAGTTCCACTAGGTATTAGCGGTACAATGGTGGCTGTTGATTGGGATTCTTGTGTTGCAGATGGTGCATGTATTGAAGCATGTCCTGTTCAAGTATTTCAGTGGTATAGAACCGAAAAAGACATTCCAAATACTGAAGCAATAAATGCAACTTTTGCTGGAACTGGAAGTTCAGTTAAAGAAGAACGAAAAGATTTCACCGACAAAGCAGATCCAATTCGAGAACACGATTGTATATGGTGTATGGCATGCGTTTCAGTTTGTCCTCCACAAGCTATCAAAGTTGATCAATCAAACTTGGAAGCACACGATAAAGCAAAAGCAAGTTTTGTAAAGAATTAGCATATTCTGCAAATCCTACAATTAGAATTATTTTCATTTTGTTTATCATGTGATTGTTCTGCAAAAAATGAATGTGAATTGTGATTTATTATAAATTAGTTATAACTAATTTTGTCTAGCTTTAAATAATATTCCAATAATGTTTGCTTATGGTCGATTTAGTAATACCAGAAGATTTTTGTCACGAACAAAAACCAGTTGGAAAAACTAGTCATGGTAATGGCGAGAATTTCCATTGGATTTGGGGCAAAGGTAATCCAGAAGGCGCAGCATTCTCAAATGAAGAAGTAAAAGCAGCATATGAAGAAAGAGGAGAAAAACAAGTCCCTCTTGGTATTCATGGAACAACAGTTGCAGTCGATTGGGATTCTTGTGTTGCAACTGGTTCATGCTTTAGTGTATGTCCAGTTCAAACATTTCAGTGGTACAGAACCGAACAAGATATTCCAGCTAAAGACGTAGTTGGAAAAACATTTGAAGGAACTGGAAAAACTGAACAAGACGAACGATTAGATTTTACTGACAAATCAATGCCAATTCGAGAACATGATTGTACTGTTTGTATGGCTTGTCAGGAAATATGTCCTACAGGAGCTATTCGAATTGAACCAGCTAACCTAGAATGGCATGAGAAAGCAGCCGGTACCTTCGTCAAAATGGCAAGTAGTGGAAATCCACACGCACACGATTAAAGAATTAATTTCTTTTTTCTTCTTTTTACAAATTTTTTGTCCATCCTCAACAAATTTTAATCACTATCATACATCATTTTTTGCAGAGGTCGCCTAGCTCGGTAGGGCGCGGGCCTTGAGAGCCTGTGTGCGCAAGCACCCGGGGGTTCAAATCCCTCTCTCTGCGTTTTTATTTTTCTAATTTGCCTAATTCGGCTAATAAAGCTGATAGTTGAATCTCAGGATTTGCACCAACTAAAATTCTATAATCATATTTTGCAATTACTTCTAAAATCTCTGATAACTTTTCATGTTTTGTTTTGAACACTGCTGAATTTAGATATTTTAGAAAATCAGATTCTGACATTCCATAAACTTTGATTAATTCAATCATTTTCTCTCTTGCATCTAATATTTTTCCAGACAACGCCATTTTTAGAACCCCATCAACGTCACTAGTTTTTGTCAGTCCAGCAGATGATTTCACATTCTCTTCTGAAATGTCTCCTATGCTTGCAGTTGCCTGCATCAGATTAATGGCATGTCTAAGGTCCCCTTCAGAATAATCATAAATTGCCTTTAGTCCTTTTTTATCCGTTTTTACCTTCTCTTTTTTGGCTATGCTTTCTAGATGATTTATCATGTCTTCTTCAGGAATCGATGTGAACTTGAAGGTGGCACATCTGCTTTGAATAGGTTCAATAATTTTGGAGATATTGTTTGCAATCAGGATAAATCTACAATATTTTGCAGTATCTTCTATTATTCGTCTAAGCGCAGTTTGTGCATCAGAGGTCATCTCATCTGCTTCGTCTAAAATAATTATCTTAAATGGAACATCCACCATTCCTGCATACCTGGAAAATTTCTTTACTTTTTCTCTAACCATGCCTATTCCTCTTTCGTCTGACGCATTTAGCTCAAGTGTATAGTCTTTAGAATATTCGCCAAGAATCTGTCTGGCTATGCACAAAGCAGTAGTTGTCTTGCCAACCCCAGCAGAGCCAGAAAACATTAGGTGAGGCATATCTGTTGGGTCTTTGATTAGTGCTTCTAGGCTACCTATAATTTCTGTCTGATTTACAATCTCTGAGAGCTTTGATGGGCGGTATTTTTCCACCCACATGCCTGTAGATAACATGTGATCTTCTAGTCTATTTCCCACTAATAAATCGAAATTAATAGGATCAATTGATCTAACAAAATAGTGAACAGAATTGATCGATCCATTACATCAGGATCTTATGAAGGAGTAGTGATCTTAAGATGGAAATTGATAAGATAGAAAAATTGCACTCTATTGGATATAGTCTAAAGGATGCCAAAGTCACCATAAATCATGATATTAAATTCAATGTTGCAGGCCTTAAAATTAATGGCACCCAAGGCGAGGTTCTGAATTTACCTCAGTGGGTAGGAAAAATTCTATCTCAAAACAAGCTTGCTTCACTTGAAACACCTGACATGATTACAGAACTAAAACAAGCATTATCAAAAGAAAAGATGGTTGGAGAATACCAGATGTCTACACTTGATCCTCACTTTTACATCAAACTAAAAGAATCAATGAAAAATTTGAATCGTGATGATTTTAATCACGTAGAAAGTATTATGCTAGAATTATTTAGGATGAGGAGAGGGAAACTTGTAAAGCTTGCAGATTCAACCAAACTCAATTCTGAATTATATGGTAAATTAACTGTTGAAGAAAGTATTTTCTTTAAAACCATTCATGATAACAGTATAGAATTTGAAAAACAAGTTAGAGGAGATTTAAATGAGCAAAGTTCAAACTAGTACTTTTACTGAATCAGCATTATCTGATAAAGTAAAAGAATTTCTAACTAGATTCAAAGACAAGTTTGGTAGTTACAAGTATGTCGAGCAAATCGACGAGATGATGCCAAAGAGTGCAAAATTTATCATTGTTGATTATAATGACCTTGTAGTAGAACCTGAAATAGAAATTATTTTTACAACAGATCCTGATAGAGTTCTAAATGCATTTTCAAGGGCAATAAAGGAAGCTCTTCAAACAAGATTTCCTGATTATGCAGAAAAAATAAAAGATGAAGTTCGTGTAAGATTAGTAAATTATCCACTTCAACGAAGTCTAAGACAAATTAATGCTGAAACTATTGGAAATATTACCAGTGTTTCAGGTATGGTAGTTAGAGCATCAGAAGTAAAACCACTAGCAAAAGAACTCGTGTTTGTCTGCCCTGATGAACATCAAACAAAAGTAATTCAGCTAAAGGGAATGGATGTAAAAATTCCAATAGTATGTGACAATCCAAGTTGTAAACATAGAGATTTTGAATTAAAACCTGAAGCCAGCAAATTCATAGACTTTCAAATTCTTAGATTGCAGGAACTTCCTGAAGATCTTCCTCCAGGTCAATTACCTCATTACATTGATGTAACAATCAGGCAGGATCTTGTGGATAATGCAAGGCCAGGTGATAGGATAATTCTTACTGGAATAGTGAGAGTAGAACAAGAATCAATCGCAGGAATAACTAGAGGACACAGTGGATTATACCGATTACGAATTGAAGGAAACAATATTGAATTTTTGGGTGGAAGAGGTTCTAAGACTTCACGTAAAATAGAAAGAGAAGAAATCTCTCCAGAAGATGAAAAGATGATTAAAACACTTTCTCAAAGTCCTAATGTTTATCAGAGATTAATTGATTCTTTTGCACCTCACATCCAAGGACAATCTCTAATCAAAGAAGCTATTTTGTTATTGATTGTTGGTTCAACTCAAAGATTGCTTGGCGATGGGAGCAAGATTAGAGGTGACATTAACGTATTTCTTGTTGGTGATCCTGGTACTGCAAAAAGTGAGATGTTAAAATTTTGTGCAAGAATAGCACCAAGAGGACTGTACACCTCAGGTAGAGGTTCAACTGCAGCAGGTCTTACAGCAGCTGTAGTTCGTGATAAAACAGGAATCATGATGTTGGAAGCAGGTGCTGTAGTTCTTGGTGATCAGGGTCTTGTATGTATTGATGAATTTGATAAGATGAAACCTGAAGATAGAAGTGCACTACATGAAGTTATGGAACAACAATCTGCAAGTATTGCAAAAGGTGGTATTGTTGCCACACTAAATGCAAGAACCTCGATTTTAGCAGCTGCAAACCCAATGTATGGAAAATATGATCCATTCAAAAATATCACTGAAAATGTAAATTTACCAATTCCGTTATTGACTAGATTTGACTTAATTTTTGTAGTACGTGATATTCCAGGAAGAGAAAAAGATGAAAAAATCGCAAGACACATCATTGAATTGCATACACCACAGGGAACTGACAAACGTTCTGTAATTGATGTGGATACACTAACAAAGTATCTTTCATATGCAAAAAGATCTAGTCCTGATTTGACAAAAGAAGCAGAAGAAAAGATTCTTGAATATTATCTCCAAATGAGAAATGTAGAATCTGAAGAGATGATCACAGTCACTCCTAGACAGCTTGAAGGTATTATTCGACTTTCAACTGCCAGAGCAAGATTACTCATGAAAGACAAAGTAGAAGAAGAAGATGCAGAAAGAGCAATATTTCTGATTCAAAGTATGTTACAAGATGCAGGTGTTGACGTCAATACTGGCAAAGTAGATCTCGGAGTTTTACAAGGAAGACCAAGAAGTGAAGTATCAAAGATGCAATTATTCATGGATATTCTAAAATCAATGGAAGGTGACAATAAAATTGCAGTTGAAGAAAGAGCATTTGTTAAGGAACTAGAAAAGACAGAAAAGTTCTCTGAAGAAGAAGCACGAAATTATATCAGAAGAATGCTTCGCGAAGCATCTATTTATGAATCAAAACCCGGTCATTATAACCGAGTATGAAAATAGAAAAACTAGATCTTCTTAAACCTGCAATCGATTTTTTATTATCCGAAGGTTTTTCAAAATTATATCCTCCTCAAGCTGATTGTATTGATGCTGGATTGCTTGACGGAAAAAGTATACTGGTTTCTGCACCAACTGCAAGTGGAAAAACTCTTACAGCAATACTAGCAGCAATCAGTTATCTTTCAAAAAACAATGGTAAGGTTATCTATCTTAGTCCTCTAAGAGCATTAGCTGCTGAAAAATTTACCGAATTTAAAAAACTCGAAAAAGTTGAACTAGGAAAAAAAATCAGAGTCGGTATTTCCACTGGAGATTTTGAAAACATTGAAAAAAATCTTGAAAAAAATAATGTGTTGATTTTAACAAATGAGAAGATGGATTCCATAATCAGACATGGTGCTGAATGGATTGACGAAATAGGGTTAGTTATTGTAGATGAAATTCATCTTATTGGTGATGAAAGTAGGGGACCAACATTAGAGATGATCTTAACAAAACTAAAACTATTGGTATCTAAGCCTCAAATTGTAGGTCTGAGTGCAACAATTACTAATTCTGATGAGATTGCAAACTGGCTTGGTTGTATATTGATAAAAAATGATTGGAGACCTGTACCTCTTTCTGAGGGCGTGTATGATTCAGGAGAAGTAATCATGAGTGATGGCAAAAAATTTGAAGTTGAGCACAGTATTCGTGGGATTCCTATTGATTTAGGCGTACAATCTGTAAGAGATGGAGGCCAATCCCTAGTTTTTGCAGAAACTAGAACTCGCTCAAAAGCTCTTGCTACAAAGGCAGCAGATATTATTTCACAATTTTTAGAAAAAAAAGAATTAGAAGAACTAGAAAAGATCTCAAAAAAAATTCTATCTAATAATGAACATACTGAATTAGTAAGAACTCTTGCAACATTAATAAAAAAAGGTGTCGCATTTCATCATGCTGGGCTAAATCAAAATTGCAGACAAACAATAGAAACTGAATTTCGGAAAGGAACAATTAAACTATTATCTTCTACACCAACTTTGGCTGCTGGTGTAAATCTTCCTGCAAGGAGAGTCGTCATATCAAATATCAATAGATACAACGCAAAAGTTGGTGGAAATAGACCAATTAGTATTTTGGAATATAAACAACTATGTGGCAGAGCTGGCAGACCACAATATGATAATTATGGAGAATCAATAATTATTGGAAATGGTAACCGTGAAGATCTAATGGAATACTATGTCCATGGAGAACCTGAACCAATTTTATCAAAAATTACAGATGATAAATCATTGAGAACTCATGTGTTGAGTGTAATTGTAACAAGTCCTGGAATTAAAAAAGAAGATATTCTTGATTTCTTTTTGCAAACATTAGGTGGATTACAATCAAGAAAAGCAACAATAAAGTTTGCAATTGATATTTCCTTACGATTCCTTACAAACGCATTTTTAATTATTAAAAAAGGTGAAAGATATGCTGCAACAGAATTTGGAAAAAAGACATCTATGCTGTACATTGATCCGCTTACAGCAACCTACTTTAGAGATGCCATTGAAAATGTATCAAAAGAAAGAAAACATACTTTTGGATTTTTACACTTGATTTCAAATTGTGAGGAATTTTTCCCCAAATTCGCACTTCGACAAAAAGACTATGAAACTGCAAGTTTGATGATAGATAATCATTCTTCTGAGCTTTTAGCACCGATATCTGAATATGACTGTTCTAGGAGTTTACTTGCTTTGCAGTCTTGGATTACTGAATCATCTGAATTAACTCTTTCTGATAATCTTGGAATCGAATCTGGCGATATGCATAGAATGGTTGAGACTGCAGATTGGTTATCTTATTGCCTTAGAGAAATTTCAAAACACGTTGAGCGTGCAGACTTACTCGATGAATTAGAAAATCTACGGCGACGAATTATGTATGGTATTAGGGAGGAATTGTTAGATTTAGTAAAAATAAAAGGAATTGGAAGAATAAGAGCAAGAGTACTCTATAAACATGGAATTAAAACCCTTGATGATTTAGGAAAAATTCCGGTGAATAAATTAGCAGAAATAGATAAAATTGGTTCAACCATTGCAGATAACATAAAGTCAGAACTACGTAAGGTTAGATAATTGGCTGAATTAATAATACCTGCAATAGTTTCATGCATTGTTGCATTTTTTACAGTATATTTTGTAACACCACCACTAATCCAGTTTTTACAAAAAAGAAATCTTGCTGTTAAAGACATGAACAAAAAAGATCATGTGATGGTAGTTAGGCCTGGTGGTCCTTCAATTATTGCTGGAATTATTGCATCTGAACTTGTTTTGTATGGATTCTTCCAAATTAATGAAATTCTTGCAATAATGATTACTAGTTTTATTGCATTTGTAGTTGGTTATGTCGATGATCGAAAGGTTATGGGTGGATGGTTTAAACCAGTTGCTCTAGTAATTGCATCTACACCAATAATCTTCCTTGGAACATACGACTCTAATCTAGCATTTCCTTTATTTGGAACTGTCCAAATACCTGCTCTTTATCTCGGACTCGTAATTTTCATGATCCCAGTTACAGGTAATACGATTAATTCTATTGATGTACTAAATGGGGTTGCTAGTGGTTTTATGATCATTGCAAGTTTTTCATTAAGCATTGCATTGTTTATTTTACAAAACTATGAAATGGCAATAATCAGTTTACCTTTAGGATTTGTTTCATTAGCATTTTACAAATATCATAAAATTCCAAGTAAGATATTTCCTGGAGATTCTGGTGCTTTGACTTTGGGTGCTATGTATGGTACAATTGCAATCGTTGGCCATGTAGAAATTATTGCAGCTGTTGCACTTTTACCTGCTATAATTAACTCCTTTTTGTTTCTCTCAAGTATGAAACGAATCGTAGAACACAGACAAATCAAAGGAAAGCCTGTTGAACATACTGAAGATTTCAAACTAAAAGCAACTAATGATAAGACTGCACCTGTGACACTTGTAAGATTGATCCTTGCAGGTGGTCCATTATCTGAAAAACAAGTTGGGTATGCAATTTTTAAACTAGCGATTTTTTCAGGAATACTTGCAATAATTACTGCATTTATGATGAGAGTGGTAATTTGAAGATAGGTCTTTTTGGATTTCTGTTTGTAATGTGGATTCTGATTCTTGCTGGAGGTGGAATCCTTGTGGCAATTTTAGGCCCTTTTTCTATCTCTGGCTATGGTGATTTAGATTTGTTATTGACTTCTGTACTTAAAGCAATCATCGCAATAATTCTAGTAGTAGTTTGGATTTTGGTGTTGTCGAAATTAAAAAACTGGATTTTCAAAAAAGAGATAAAATACTAACTTTCCATCCACTGTCTTTGCTTTTTATCGTATTCTTTACGAGTGTATCTTATTGTAGCTGGAACTCCTATGACTACAGAATCTTCAGGGACATCTCTGGTTACTACTGCCCCCATCGCAACAACGCTATTCTTCCCAATTGTTACTCCTGCCTTGATGACAGCTCGTGCTCCAATCACTGCATTATCTTCAATTGTAACTCCGATCATTTTTTCACACATTGGGTATGGATCATTTGTCAATACAGCTGCAGGTCCTATGAAAACATTTTTTCCAATTCTTGAAAGTGGTGGAATGTATGCTTGCCCTTCTATCTTTGTATTATCTCCAATTTTTACATTATAATCAATATGTACAAGTGAACCAATCTTTACATTATTTCCAATTTCTACATTATCCCCAATATATGAAAAATGCCAAATCTTTACATTATCTCCAATTTTTGCTTTTTCTGAAATAAAATTAGTAACCAATTATATCACAAATGCCATGGCTTTGCCATACTAATAATTTTTTCAGGCAAGTTTTTCTTATTGCTTGTAAGGAATTGTATTTCTTGTTCCTTATTTCTTAACTCATCTGGTAACATTATTGGTATTTCTTCAATTATGGGATAAAATCTAGAGCATTTGGAACAAAATAATGCACCTTCTGAAACAACATTGTTTTTTTCTTTAATTTCATATAATTCCAAAGGATGATTTTTGTCTATAGGACATGCCAAAATATTCATCATTGCTTTATTCATTTTAAATTCAGATAGATTGGTATTCCTTTTTGGCTGGATAAAAGTGCAGCTTCTGCTATTTTTGTTACATTTACTGCCTGCTGTGATTTTACAATTATGTCATTTTTTCCTTCTATAGCTCCAAGAAAACTTTGAATTTCTAACAGTAATGGTTCTTGTTTCTCATTGCGAGGAATTTCTGTCTCTTCTTTTTTCTCTACTTTTACTTCCTGTGAAATAAAATCTGATGTGATTATTGCATCCGTACAAACAGCGGTAAATGTTCTGACTCTCTTTGGTGTAATCCAATTTGATGAAATTATCGCCACTTTATCGTTTTTGTATCCGAGCATTATGCTTGCAAAATCTTCATGCTCATGATTTATCCTGCCTGATCTTGCAAAAACTACCTGAGGCATATCATCAAACAACCAATTTGCAGTATCTATGTCATGTACAGAAGTATCGTAAATTATTCCAACATCTTTGATATGTAGTGGCATCCTATTCTCTCGATGAAATTCAAGCATTACTAGTTCTCCAAACTTTTTTTCTTTAACAAATTTTTTTACTATGTCTACTGCAGGATTAAAACGTTCGATATACCCACATGTCAGTATTACTTTATTTTTTTCTGCTAACTCTGCTATTTTTTGACCGTCTTCTGATTTGTATGTCATTGGTTTTTCCACAAATACATGTTTTTTTACCTCAAGCAATTTTGTAGCAATTTCTGTATGAGTTGAAGTCGGCGTCACAACAAAAGCCCCATCAAATTCTTCAGATCTGATCAAATCATCTAATGAACTATAATGATTCACCGAATATTTTTCACCGTATTCCTTACTTCTTTCAGCATTTACATCACAAACTGCAGAGAGAACTCCTAACTGTGATAATATTCTAGTGTGATTTTTGCCCCATCCACCAGTACCAATTTGAACAATTTTCATTTAATACACCGCAGTTAACCAATGAGCGTAATTCTGGTTTTTGTTCATTACTATGTCCGTATATGCACTCATCATTTTTTTAGTAATGTCTCCAGGCTTACCATCTCCTACTTTTTTACCGTCCATCAAAATAATTGGAGTAATTTCAGCTGCAGTACCAGTAAGAAAAATTTCATCAGAAATAGTCAATTCACTTCTTGCAATTTCAGTTTCTGTTATATCTATGTCAAGATCACCTGCAATTTTTATTATTGCATCTCGTGTAATTCCATTCAAAGCGGATGATGATAATGGTGGCGTAATTAGCTTATCTTCTCTTACAATGAAAATATTTTCACCTGGTGCTTCACTTACATTTCCATTATGATCTAATAATATCGCTTCATCAAAACCGTTCCTTTTTGCTTCTTGTGTTGCTATAATTGAATTAAGATAATTTCCTCCCATCTTTGCTTGTGGCGGTGTTGACATATCTGAAAATTTTCTCCATGATACAACTCCTGCAGTAATTCCATTTTTGTTAAATAAATCCCCAAATGGGAATGTGAAAATTGCAACATTAGTTGGTGCCTTTTCTGTTACATGTAGATTTATTCCGTAATTTCCCACAAAATAAAAAGGTCTAATATAACATGATTTTTTTATTTTATTTTTTTTACAAATTTCAATTATTGCATTACTGATAATTTTATCTGAAAAATTAAGTGAAATATTATAGAATTGCCCTGATCTTCTAAATCGCTTAATGTGTTCATCCAATCTAAAGACAAAAAGATTTTTCCCATTCCAATATGCTCGTATTCCCTCAAAAACCGATGTTCCATAGTGAATTGCATGTGTTGTGATTGGAACATTGGCCTTGTCTAATGTGACAAATTTTCCATCAAACCAAACATATTTTGAAAGGGGTAAACTCATAAAAAATACCCATCATATCAGTAATTAATCTATTCTGGAAACTCCTGTTTTTGATATTTTCTTTAAAACCTTGAATTGAGACATATTCTGATTTGATAAAAATACTAAAATTTGAAGATGTTTTTGAATTATTCAAATTTTCATGTTATTATTGATTTGATAATTTCAATAATCTGGAGATGATAAAAAAATGAAGATAAAAATGCTAAAAATATAGATCTGATTTTGATCTATGATCATTTTTTCTTTTTCAAAATGTTTTAAAATTGTATTCCGAACATCACCCATTTTGTGTAATTTTTTTAATTTCACCTGTAGAAATTCTAGTAAATCATCGTTTCAATTATGGCAGCAAAGAAAAAAGCAGCAGCTAAAAAGACAACAACCAAAAAGGCTTCAAAAAAGAAATAATCTTTTGAAGCTTGTTTTATTTTTTCTATTCTAATCTTTATTTTTAATATCAAAAACTCTGTTTTTCTAAAAATAGTAGTTTTTTGATAATTTTACTTGGACCATCCGTCTTTTGGAAATTTCATTCCTAAAATTCGGGTTGTTTTATCTTCTGAATCTGAAAATTTCTTAATTATGTCCCAATTTTCTTCAATAATTCTCACAACACTTTCTGGAACATCTTTTTTCCAATTTGATTCCATTCCTAATGCTGAATCATAGAGACTTTTTTTTACAGATGCTGCTGATAATGTCCTTCTTTGTCCTACTTTGGGTTTTAATCTGTATATTTTCAGCATGTATCCTTCTGCCTTGTCCCCCGTATATGAAAAAAAATCACCTTGCACTCCTCTGAGTATTTGTTTTCGTAATTCCCACGATCTAGGTGATAATAATGGTGGCATGTATTTTTTAAAAGGAGCAAAAAATGCATAATCATCAGTAACTAAAATAGAATTACCAAAAATCGATGTAAGCATTTTTTTCCTTATCTCAAAATTAAATGGGAAGCTTTTACTATTAATTTCACTTTCTCCTAATTTAAAAACAACAGGCATGACTTTTACAATATCTGCATTATTTTTTAATTCATTAATTATTTCAACATGTGCATTGGTTACTGGATTTAGATGTGCTAGATATAGAGCAGTTATCAACTATACTAACTAAAAAAATGTCATATTTCAATGATTGACTTTCTCAGAATATGGGAACGATGGGATTTGAACCCATGATCTCCAGCACCCGAGGCTGGCAGTATACCAAGCTAACCTACGTCCCCAATAGTAAGAATTATTCGAAGATTTTATTTCTTTAAAAAATTGATTATCCGTAAGATTCGTATTTTACTTCAAAACTTCCATCTGAACGCTTATCATGTTCTGTAACGAAACCTTTTGGTTTTAAGAAATCCATTACACCATCAATTGTTCCTTGCCAACCACAAACATAAAACATTGTATTTTCTTTGGTGATTTTATCCCCAATCAACTCTTCTAATGGTGAAATTCCATTATCTCTAGGTCTAAGAAATGTTTCAACTCTTCCAACCTGACCTGACCACGATCTGTTGAACCATTCCTGTGGTCTACTGATAGCTGCTCTGTATTTGAAATTCCATTGATCTTTTCCTCTTGCTCTACTTTCATTTTCTAAATCTGTTAGCAATTCTTTGTAACTTAATTCATCAACATAACTTGCACCATGAAGAACAATAATTTCTCGCTTATCTCCGGTATCATGCAGATGTTGTGCAAAACTGACAAACGGTGCGAGACCTGTTCCTCCCCCAATACAAATAATTCTCCTGTTATCTTTTTCTCCATTCGGAAGCGTCTCATTTATCAAAAGTGCTCTACCTGTAGGTTTTAACCATAAAATCTCATCATTTTCTTTTGCATTGAATATCTGTGTGGTCAATCTACCTGGCAGTGGTTTTCTTACCCATCTAATCACAAGCTCAACATATTTTCTGTTTTCAGGATGAGAGGCAATTGAATATGCTCTTCTAACAATTTTTCCACCTTCTACAGGATTTGGTAATCCTAATGTGATAAACTGACCCGCTTGATATTCTGGAACTGGACCATCTTTTGGTACTAATCTGATAATTACAAGATCTTCTTTTAGTAACTGTACATACGTGATAGTTGCTTTGTTATCTACTACCATAACGTTACATCCATCCTAATTATGGTTAAATATCTTGTGTTAATTTCACACATGTGTTTTCTCTTTAACCGCTAAACGTTAATAACCAATTTGAAAAACGTTATTCGATCAGTTTACTGATTATTGGGCCGATCGTCTAGTCTGGTAGGATGGGTGCATGGCATGCATCAGATCGAGGGTTCAAATCCCTTTCGGTCCACTCTCTCTTTTTACATTGTTAAGTAGTCTCTCTAGTTCTGAATCTTTTTCTTTAGCCATTTCTTTAATTTTATCTTCTGGTAATGAATATCCAATATTGATAATTGCCTGTAATGCACTCTTTCTAACTTCTAAATTAGAATCAAACATGCAACTATTGATCACCTCTTTTGTTTCATTTGCTTTGAGATGACCTAATGCTCCCAATGCACACGATCTTACCATGGAACTTTGATCATATATGAGCTTGACAATTTCCGGTATCGCATTAAAGTCATTCCTATTTGCTAAAACTAAAGATGCATAACCTCTGATATTCTTATTTTGAGATCTTAAACTGTTTATCAATAAATCTGAAATTTTGTTTTCATTTAACACTAGCGAACTAAATGCCTCTCCTCTTACTTGAATGTCATCATCATCTAATTTTAAAATGATTTTTTCTATGATTTCTGTATTGTTTGTAGAAGAAAGAGATTCTAGAATTTTGATTTTTTCTTCAATTACTCCGAAATCTAAAATTTCTTTGATGTTTTTCAAGTTATTAATTAAAATCGTTAATTCTACTTAATAATGGTTCAATATCTTTCATAAAATTTTCTCTAAAGTCAAAAAACCTCTTTTAGCTTTAAATTATCGTTAAATACCGATTTTCTCATGTCAAACGAATCCAGAAACACCATATTCATTGGTAAGAAACCATTGATGGCATATGTTACATCAACGCTAATTCAATTGGCAAACTTACCATCCGTCTACATCAAAGCTAGAGGTCTAAGCATTGGTCGTGCTGTGGATGTAGCTCAAATCATTGCAAGAAAGACAGAAAATGCTGGATACTCTATTGGAGAAATCAAAATAGGCTCCGAGTCATTAGAGTCACAAGACGGTAGAACCAGAAACGTTTCAACAATAGAAATTGAAGTAAAGCGAAACAGCTGATATCTGTACTTTACTTGAAATTTTTTATTTTATTCTCTTTTTGAAAATCCATACTTCTTTTCTAATTTTTGAAACTTGGGTAGTTCAACTAGATCATTGAACTGATCAAAATTTACTACTTTTTGTTTAAATTTTGCAGTTGTTCCTGTTTTCTTTAACTCTTTTAAAATATTCATCGTTGCAAAAGTATTTGCAAACAATACTGAAAGCGGGTATAAAATTATTTTAAATCCTAATTTATGTAATGTTTCAGAAGAGCTCATTGGAGTTGCGCCACCCTCAATCATGTTTGCAACAAGTGGTGCTTTGATTGCTTTTCCAATTGTCTTCATTTCTTCTAATGATCTCGGTGCTTCAATAAATATGGCATCTGCACCTGTTTTTTTATTTTGTAATCCTCGTTCTATTGCAGCATCTAATCCTTCTGTTGCTCTTGCATCCGTCCTTGCAACAATTATGAAATTTTTACTTTGTCTTGCATCTACTGCTGCACCTAATTTCTCTGTGTATTCTTCCTGTGTTATGACTTCTTTTCCTTTCATATGTCCACATCTTTTTGGCCATCTTTGATCTTCTAGAAACATTCCAGAGGCTCCTGCAGCCTCTAACTCTCTTACTAATTTCCAAACACTTAACGCATTACCATAACCGGTATCTGAATCAACTATTACTGGTACTGAAACTGCACGACAAATTCTTCTTGCATTATCAAGTGTTTCTGTTGCACCAATAAATCCATAATCTGGCATTCCAAATAATGTAGCTGAAGTTCCATATCCTGTTTGAAACATTGCTTGGAATCCTACTTTTTCTGCAATTTTGGCCCCTATTGCATCATAAACTCCTGGAATAACAAGAGGTTTGTTTGCCTTTAGCATGTTTTTAAGATTTTTCACCACTTTACTTTTAACTCGAATTATTTATGATTTTAAAAATATCTAAAATAAGACAAAAATCTATTCTATCTTGATTTCCTTTCTTTTTTTGGTTGTATTGTTCTCATCTATCTTCTTTAGTTCAGATTCTAAGAATTTTCTATATCTTTGTGTTTCCTCATTCGTCATATTGGCAAAATTAGAATTAAGAATTGAACCTATTGTAGACATCTTTTCTAACAAATCCATTGCAACAAATCTTCCTACATTGCCTAATCTGAAAAGAACATCTAGTTGTTTTCTAACAATATCATTAATTTTGTCAACGTCTTCTGCAGTTTCTGTTCCTTTTTTTGTAAGTTGATATTTTCCATCTTTAGTTTCTTCAATTAATCCTTCATCAAGTAATCTCCCCAATAACGGATAAATCAAACCCGGCGAAGGTTTCCATATTCCATTACTTTGTTCAACTGCATAATCTATGATTTCTTTTCCAGTATGTGATTTCTTTTTTAGTAATTCTAAAATAAAATATCTTGAAAATCCTCTTGGCACTGAACTTCCAACTCTTTGAAACCACTCCGAAATCATAATTAACAATATCACTAGTGATATATAATATTTTTTCTAGATTTTTAGCCTCTATTACTACATATTTAACCCGCTTTCTAGGTAGACAGTCTAACAAATGGTCGAATCTATTGAATTTGATTTGATAATATGTGGTTCTGGATTAGCAGGTCTAAGAGCTGCAATAGAGGCTGCTAGAAAGAATCCAAAAATCAAAATTGGAATAGTTTCAAAACTACAAGTTATGCGTTCACATTCTGTGTCTGCAGAAGGTGGAACAGCTGCGGTTCTTTTTGAAGATGAAGGTGATACAATCGAATCTCATATTTATGATACTGTAAAAGGAAGTGATTTTCTTGCTGACCAAGATGTTGCTGAAAGACTTTGCGTAGAAATGCCAAAAGAAATCTACCAATTGGATCATTGGGGAATGCCTTGGTCTAGAAGAAAAGACGGAAGAATAGGACAAAGAAACTTTGGTGGTTATAGTTTTCCAAGAGCCACATATGCATCTGATAAAGTAGGTTTCTTTGAAATGCAAACTCTGTATGATACTTGTCAAAAATATGATAATATAGAATATCTCAATGAATGGTTTGCAACATCAATTATTCATGATGGAAGACGATTTATGGGAATTACTGCAATTGAACTTTCTTCTGGTAATTTTTACGCTATTAAAGGAAAAGCTTTGATTATTGCAACTGGTGGAGCTGGAAGACTGTATAGTTTTTCAACTTATGCATTATCATCAACTCCTGATGGGTTGGATATGGCGTTACGTGCAGGTATGGCACTAAAAGATATGGAATTTGTACAATTTCACCCTACTGGAATTTTACCTTCTGGAATATTGATCACTGAAGGTGCTAGGGGTGAAGGAGGATATCTTCTAAATAACAAAGGTGAAAGATTTATGAAAAAATATGCTGCTGAAAAAATGGAGTTAGCTCCACGAGATATTGTTTCAAGATCTATGATGACAGAAATGAGCGAAGGCCGTGGATTCAAACATGAAACAGGTGTTGATTGTATGAAACTTGATTTGAGACATATCGGTGATGAAAAAATTAAAGAAAAATTAGGCGGTATTAGAGAAATATCTATCAAATTTTCAGGATTAGATCCTGCAACTGAAGTTCTTGATGTTAGACCTGTATGCCACTATATGATGGGTGGTATCCATACCAATATTGATGGAGCTACAGAACTTCAAGGTGTTTGGGCTGCAGGTGAGGCAGCATGTAATAGCGTTCACGGCTCAAATCGACTTGGTGCAAATTCAACCTCTGAGTGTATAGTTTGGGGAAAAATTACAGGTAATTTGGCAGTTGATTATATTGAAAAAGGTATTCCTGTAACTCCTTGGCCACATCACTTAGTTGCAGCCGAAGAAAAGAGAATCTACGATGGAATTTTTCGAGGTAATGGTGATGTTAACCCGTATGAAATTAGGCAAGAATTAACTGACACTATGAATGATAAAGCATATGTTTTCAGAAATGAAAAAAATATGGTTGAAGGATTAAAAAAAATCCGTCAACTAAAAGAGCAAACTTGGAAACACGTTGATGACAAAGCTAAAGAATACAACACCAACTTTTCAAATGTAATGGAACTTGATTCAATGTTCAGAGTTGCAGAAATAGTTTTGCTTGGAGCTATTAACAGAAAAGAATCTAGAGGTGCACACGCAAGAACAGATTATCCAAAACGTGATGATGCAAACTTTTTACATCACACTCTTGCATATTATGATCCGAAAGAACCTATCATGAAAACACATCCTGTTACAATTACTAAATATCAACCAGTGGAGAGAAAATACTAGATGACAAAACCAGATGAACACAAAGAAGGTATTGGAGGAATGATTAATCCTAGAAGATATGGTATTGAACGAGTTGCCTACTTGTTAATGCGATTAAGTGGATTAGGATTATTGGCATATTTCATAGGTCATATTTACGAAACTAGTTCCATTTTAAAAGGTCAAGTTGGATGGAATGAATTTCTTGAATTGACACAAACTAATACAGGTCATGCTATTTTGGCAATAGTAATTGCGATGTGTGTTTTTCATACTGTAAATGGAATTAGAGTCATGCTTGGACATGGTGGAGTTGGCGTAGGTAAGCCTGCAAGACCTGACTATCCATATATTCCAGCATCACAAAATGTCCGACATAAAATGGGTATCTATTCTGCTATCATATTGGCTGCAATTGCAATGATGTATGGATTAGCCGTAATGCTTGGTGAATAAAATGAGAGAAAGCATAATTATGAAAATTCATTATGGAACTGCCTTAGCTGCAGTAGCTCTGGTGGCAGTTCACATCTTAATGCGTCTTACACAAGGATTTTCAGAATCTCTTGAATATGATAGCGTCATTGCAAATTACAAATTTCTACCTTATGCTGGCATGCTTGAAATAATTTTGATTTTATTGTCTATTCATGGCTTTAATGGATTACGAGTTATTTTACTTGAATTAAAACAAGGTAAGACATATGAAAAAGCAGTATCATACGGCTGTGTTGTAGCTATGATTGCATTAATTGCTTATGGTTCGCGAACAATAATAATGGTAAATACGGGGATGACATAGATGGCACAAACAACTAGTCTTGCAGAAAACATGTCTTCATCACAATCAATCACTCTACGTATTGCAAGATACAATCCTGAACATGATAGCACCAAAACCTTCATGGAATTTCAAATCCAATATGAAAAATGGACTACGGTATTAGAGGCAATTCTTGATGTGAAGAAACACTTTGATCATTCTGTTGCTGTCAGGTATTCTTGTAGACAAGCTACATGTGGTTCATGTGGGATGATTATCAATGGTAAACCAAGACTTGCATGTTTTACAAAAATCAGTGAATTGAATTCAAACATTATAACAGTAGAACCAATGAATAATTTTCCAATAATTCGTGATCTAGCAGTTAAATTTGAACGACTATTTGATACACATCATAAAGTAAAACCATATCTTATTCGTGATGACACTGAGATTTCAACTAACACAAAAGAATTCCTACAATCTCCAGAAGAATTAGAACAGTACATTCAATTCTCAAATTGTATCAAATGTGGTTTGTGTAATTCTGCATGTCCTACAATGGCAACTGATTCTTCATTTGTAGGACCTCAAGCACTAGCTCAAGCATATCGTTATGTTGCTGATAGCAGAGACAAAGGAAAAGACGATAGACTAAAAATTCTTGATGACTCTCACGGTATTTGGAGATGTCATTTTGCAGGTTCTTGTAGTCAAGTATGCCCAAAAGGAGTAGATCCCGCCATGGGAATTCAATTACTTCGAGGCTATATGTTGGGATTTAGAAGCTAATTTTTCTTTTTTGGATTAGGACTGTTGTTTACCTGATTGTTAATTTGTTCTGCCATAAAGTGGTTTGAAACATTTACTTTGACATCGTCAATTCCATTTACTTTCAAAAGATTATCATGAATATCTTGACAAATTTTAAATCCAAAAACTGCAGGACAAAATGGACTAGTTAGATGCAAATCCACTTTAACATTACTGTTGTTGATGTCGACTTCGTCAATCAATTCTAAATCTGTAATTGATGTATTGATTTCAGGATCTACAATCTTTGATAACTCATCGAAAATTTTTACCCGAAGTTGTTTGATATCTAGACTCATGTCGAAAAAAGCGTCGATGCTATATATAACCATTCTAGAACCTTAGGTAATGTATCGTTCACGTCTTGGTACTGATTTGAGTGATATTACTTTGGATTATGTTTCATCGATAAATGATGATTTTCAAATAGCACTTTATGATATTATTGGAAGTCAAGCTCATGCTCTTATGTTATATGAAAACCAAATCATCACAAAAAATGATGCAAAAAAAATTCTTTTTGCATTAGAATCTTTAAAAAATGAAAAATTCGATGCTTCATCTGGAGCAGAAGATATTCATGAACTAATTGAAACTCTTGTAATCAAAAAAGCAGGTATGGCAAGTGGAGGAAAAATGCACACTGCGAGATCACGAAATGATCAAGTTGCTTTGGATATTCGAATGAAAATTCGTGATGATATTAACATTATCTGTAATTGTTTACTTGATACAATTGAAGCACTTGTATCTTTGGCAAAAAATCATCAAAAAACAATAATGCCTCTTTATACACATCTTCAACAAGCTCAAGCAGGCTTATTTTCACACTATCTGCTGGCTCAGTCCGACGTATTGTTTAGAGACTTTGATCGTCTTTATGCTACATTTAGTCATGTTAATCAAAGTCCTTTAGGAGCAGGACCTGTTGGTGGAACTAGCATTGCAATTGATCGACATAGCACTGCAAAGATGTTGGGGTTCGATGGACTCGTTGAGAACTCCCTTGATGCAACAAGCACACGTGATTTCGTTGCTGAATATGTTGCAATGATCGCAATAATGATGACTAATCTCAGCAGAATTTCTGAAGACTTTGTAATTTGGTCTACATCTGAATTTTCTTTTATAGAATTAGCTGATGAATTTACATCTCCGTCAAGCGTAATGCCACAAAAGAAAAACCCTGATATCTTAGAATTAACAAGAGGAAAAACTGCAGAGATAATTGGAAATCTCACTGCGATTCTAACTACGATCAAAGGTTTAGCTTCAGGATATGGGCGTGATCTACAACAAATTAAATCCTCAATTTGGTCAACATCCAAAATTTCTATTAGTGCATTACTTATTTTAAAATCAATTCTTCTTACATTACATGTTAATGAAAAAGAAATGAAAAAGGCAGCTGAATCTAGTTATCTAATTGCACTTGACATTGCAGAGAAATTAGTTCAGAATGGAATTCCGTTTAGAACAACTCATAAAATTGCAGGAGGTTTAGTACAGATAGCACATCAATCAAACAAATCTATGAATAAACTTAGTATGAAAGAAATTTCGAAAATTGCTCAGGAAACAAAAGTTAATCCAGACTTGATAATGAAAGCAATTCAATCTACTACCATTACATCATCTCTAAAGGAAAGAAAATCTTTTGGCTCTTCTGGATATGATGAGCAGAAGAGAATGATTGAAGATCGTATGAAAAAAATCAATGATTACAGAATCAATGCAACAAAAAGAGACAATGATATCTTAAAGGCATTAGATAATCTCTCTGACAAAATTAATGAATTGTTAAGATAGGAGCGGGTCTAGTGGGATTCGGACCCACGACAACCGGATTAAAAGTCCGGTGCGCTACCTGGCTGCGCCATAGACCCCTGAGAAAAATGCTTGACGTGTATAATTTAGTCTTTTACAAAATTTTTTACTCTTACAGAAACTTTTAATCTGGCAATTTGTTTGAAATAATTTGTGCCCTTGTAGTATAGTCCGGTCTAGAATTCGACCCTGTCACGGTTGAGACGCGTGTTCAAATCCCGCCGAGGGCGCCTTTTATCTTCTTAAATTTTTATTGTGATTTTGTCTTTATCGATCTAGATCTCTCATACTTTGATGGTGTTAAAATTAACAAGTAGGTAATTCTAACTATATTTGTTCTCAATTATGATAAGTTTGTCTCTTGAAAGATAATCTTTGAGAATTTCTCTTACAAGAATATTAAAATTCAGGCAATTTTAGTAAATTCTGATGTCTGAAGAGAACCAAGAATCTAAGGTAGAGACAACATCTGAAATTTCAGCATCCGAATCTACACCAAAAGATGTAGTAAAAGCTGCCGCAGCAAAAATAGAAGCAGCGGCAAAAGCTGCTGCAGCAGTGTCTCAGGCAGAAGCTGAAGTAGAAGCTGCATTAGCAAAAGCTGCCGCTGCCAAGGCCGTAGCAGAAGCAGCTGCAGAAGAGGAATACAAAGCAATAGCTGCAGAAGTTAAAGCTGCAGCAACTAAAGCACCAGCATTTACTAATCAACGCAAGGGTGAAGAAATATTTAGAAGAGAAATGGGAGAGCCTGAATTTTTCTTAGCCAAAAAAGATAGATTTCCAAGACCTGTTCTTTCATCCGACGAACAAGATGAACTTACAAGAAAAGTGGAAATTCCAACAGATAACACTCCAAAATATATTCCACAACATGTACTAAGTCCAGAATTTGGTGGTATGTCTAATTATGAATCTGGAGTAGGAAACTTTTTAGAAGAAACCAAACAAAAATTAAAGAAATTAAAAAATGATCCTCATGCATCTAAAAAGGATATACTCACAACACAACAAGAACTTGAATATTTAGAATCAATTTATGAGAATTATTACATTGGTATGAATGTTTTCCGTACTGCTAAAGGTGGAAGGAATAAACTTAGAGAATAAATGGTGATGATGTGAACGAAATTAATTTTGATGTAATTAATGCAAGAGTTACTTTTAAAAATGTACCACTTTACACATTATCACGATTTAGATTTAAAGATCTGAAAGTCGCATGTGAAACATTTAAGAAAATTCCAGGTGTTGCAGAATGCATTATAATTCAGACTTCTAGCAGAATTGAAATATTTACAGTGAGTAACTTGGAAACGGGAGATACTCCAGATGGGAGAACAACGGAAGGAAAATCTCTTGTTTTAAACCAAATAAAAGAAACTTGGCAGTCTCTATCAGAACTAGAACAAATTGATATTGATCACTTTGATCAAACTCTTGAAGTTTACAAAAGTACAGATGTTTATCTTAATCTTTTGAGATTAGCATGTGGTTTGGATTCAGTTGTTGTAGGAAAAGAAGAAATATTGAATGAGATTAAGGCAGCCCTTTCTCATGCAAAACAGATTAACGTGTCTGGAGTAGTTTTGAATAAACTATTTGAAAGCGTAATACGAATTGCGACTCGTATCAGAGATACGACTGGAATTAGCAAAGATGTAATTTCTCTTGGAGATGTCTCTGTTAAAATTGTAGATGAAAAAGCAGGTTTGGACGCTAAGAAACGTATTTTGTTAATAGGTACAGGCGAACCTGCAGCTATGGTTGCTAAAACTCTTAATAAAAAAGGATTCACATTTGATGTCACAAGTAAAACTATTGAGCGTTCGACTGGATTTTCTAAAATATTGGGTGGAAAAGCAATTGCATTTGAAGAAGTTTTGGCTGGATTTGATAAATACGATATTATCTTTGTTGCGACCACATCTGATTATTTCTTGATCACTTTTGATAGAATAAAATTGGTTATGGAAGAAAAGAAGAAAGGCACATTAATTTTAGATTTATCTGATCCACGAACAGTCGATGAGGGAATAACTGCACTTCCAGGGATTAAATTATTGTTTAGAGATCAAATTGCTGAGATATATGAAGAAAACGTAAAAGCCAGATCTGGTATAGTTCCTGCTGTAGAAAAAATAATCGAAAAAGAAGTTCCAATCCTTGCAGAAACAATGAAACGAATTTACATCTAATTTTTTGGTTTATTATTTTAATTAATTATATGACAAATCATTCAATGCTTATGCATCTTATTTCTTTCTAAGAATAAATTGCATTAGAGCTTCTTTTGAGTAATCTATCCCATGTACATCTTCTGTGTGTTTTCCAAATTCTTCTATTACTTGCTCTATTTCACCTTCGGCTACAAAATCGCACTCAAATCCATAATCGCTACATTTCAATTTAGCCATACCCCCAGTTTAATCTCTGGATATAAATATCAAAAGATAATACACACCTCGTAAAACTGAATAATCGTTTAAAAAATACATTTCTGACATATTCTTAGCTACAATACCTTATTTTCCAAATTATATGTTAAAATTTTTTATTTATGAACAAATCTGATCTGAGTTTATCTAGAATCAAAATTTGACAGAAATACATTTATCCAAAGTAACAAAAATTACTTTGTATGGTAGTAGAACATAAGGCAAAAATTACTTACATGCAATTACTTAAAGAAGATCTAGTTGTAATTCGGTTAGTTCCAAATGACGGTATGCCAAAATACACTACAGGTCAATTTCTTACTATAGGAGTACCAATACCATCTGAACAAAAGGTTGTTCGAAGAGCATACTCAATTGCATCACATCCTGAAAATCGAGATTATTTTGAATTTGTAATTAGATGGGTTAGAAAGCCTTTGCCCGGTCGTGTTACAACTGAATTATTTTATGCAAATGTTGGTGATGAGGTATACTTGGGAGATCCTACTGGTAATGCTTTACTAATCGATGATAAATTACCAAACGGTCAACCTGATAATAGAAGAATTGTTTGTGTAGGAGGTGGAACCGGTCTTGCACCATTTATCGCTTTTGCTAAACATTTACACGATACTGGAGATAAAAGAGAAATCATTGTTTTTCATGGTGCAAGTTATGTTGATGAATTAAGCTACAAAGAATTGCTAACAAACTTGGAGAATGAAAGTATTGAGAGAGGAAAAGATCAATGGAATTTCAAATATAGGGCAGCTATTAGCAGACCCAAGGAATTCTTTAACAGAACTTGGTCAGGACATGTAGGCAGAGTTGAATCCTTCTTCAAACCAAACAAAAATGGTGTCTCACCATTAGAAGAAATGGTTGGTGAAACAGTTACAACTGCAAATACCAAAGTCTACATTTGCGGATACCAAGGTACTATTGATGGAGTTATTGAATATTTAGGACCAAAAGGATTTGTTACAAAAGAAGAAAAACGTAAAGATGGAAGTTACGAAATTAAGTATGAATCATACGGATAGATAATCTTAGGGCATTAATCTTTATTTTATTTAAAATGTAATTTTTTCAACAGAATTTTTGGTATGTTTTGATTTGTGTTATGAATAATTTTATTTTTTTATTTGTGAAATAACATCGTCTATTATATTTTGATTTGCTGCTGCAATAAATGAAACTCTTGTTTTGTAACTAAGATCTGCATCAAGTGGATTCAAATCAGCATCTAAAAGTAATCCGCCTGCCTCTTTTACTATGACATATCCCGCAGCAATATCTTGAATCCTAATTTTATCTCTTAAATCTATGAAAATATCCATTAACCCTCTTGCAAAAAAGGCCATTTCCAATGCATTTGCACCAAAATGTCTTATGTGGTTGTGTTGTTCGAATATTGGATATAATCTCTTCATCAATTCAGGTGTAGCTCCTGAAGTGTTTATTCCGATAATTTTGTAAATTGGCTCTTTATCATGAACTCTGATTTTTAATTCATTCAAAAATGCCCCCATTCCTTTTGATGCCCAATACATATCTCCATTTGATAAATTTGTTATTACTCCGTCTGTAATGGAACTCAATTTATCTTCCGTTGCAAATGCTAAAGAACTACAAAAAAATGGAACTCCTCTCACAGCATTTGCAGAACCGTCAATTGCATCCATAATGACAAATCCTTTTGGATTTTCAGATAATTCTACCCTGCCACACTCTTCTCCTAAAACAACACAATCAAAATTAATTTCTTTAAGATAATCTAACACTGTTTTTTCTGCAATAATGTCAATATTGCGTGAAATATCCCCCCCTGCACCTCTACCAAAATCTCCTGCAGCATTATCAGTACCTGCTAAATCTTTTACATTTTCATAAATCCGTTTTGATGCATTACGAAGAATTTCAATGATTTCCATAATTTTCTTTTTCATTATTCGTAATTTAAGTGAAAGAAATTTTCATTTTTGAAAGCATAAATAACAATATATCAACTCATCGTGTGTGAGTGGAAAAGATCAATCTGTTATAAGCAAAGAATCTTTGATGAGTACAAAACCTGGAAAACAAATTATGAAACAAGGATTATTCAAATCTAAAGGTTACAAATTATTTACTCAATACAAAGAAGAAACAGAAAATGAATTTCCAAATTTTGCAGATAGATTTGCAAGAGATCTTTTACATGAAATTAAGTCTGATCTTTCTCCAAACTCAACACAACAAGCATTTGGAAATGAAGTAGGCTCTACTGAAATCATTCTTCAAGCCTCTGAAATTGATCATATTAAATCAAAATTAGAAAGTCCGGATGTAATCAAAGATAGAGTACTGCGTATTTTAAATTCAAATTTTGTAAAAATGACTTTTCCTGTATTTAATGCGTTATTTGATGGAGCCTCTAATTATACTGGAAAAAAAGATCCTCAATTAAGACAAGATATTGTTGAAGGTCATATTTTAGCAATTGATCTTAGTGAACCAATGGATAGAATTGTTGACAAAGATGAAGACTTGGAATATCTTGATGATTACAAACTAATGAATCCGTATATTTTGAAATTAGCTCGAGATAAAATTTCTAAAGGTGGACCTGAGGTTCTAAAAGAATTTGAAGAAGGATTCAAGGATGCTAGAATAGGTCAATATCTTGATGAAAAATTAAAATCAAAACCCACCAAGATTACAGAAGAAGAAATGAATTTGTCTTACAAAAAATACCGATCTGTGATGGGAACTGCTGGAAGAAATATGGCTCTGGCAGAAAGACCACTCGGAGAAATTTTCTATCTTGGAATGGCAAGAGCTGCTGAAGGTGTTGGATGTGGAAATGAAATTGAAGACTCGATCAAAAATGGATTTGTAAAAATTCCGTCATGGCCATTGTATTACACTTTATTATCAAATGATGTCAAAAAGGGATTTGAATTAACATTAGAAAAAAGTAATTTATATCTTCAAGATGCTCGTTTAGCACTTAAATTACTACCTGAAGAATTTTCACATACTGAATTTTTAGAGTTTTTATTTTTGACAGTTGAACACTACAATCAATATTGGTATAATCAATTACAAAAAGCAAACAAATGGTCAGAGTTTGAATCTAAACTCCCTAAGTGATTAACTTGATGTGGTCCGAAAAATATAGGCCTCAGAATATTTCTGACATGATTGGTAATGAAGAATCTAGATCTTTCATAATTGAGTGGTTCACAAAATGGAAAAAAGGTACAAAACCAATTCTATTAGTTGGCCCGCCTGGAATTGGAAAGACAACAATTGCATATCTTTCTGCAAAACAATTTGGATATGATATGATTGGATTGAATGCAAGTGACGTGCGAAGTAAATCTAGAATTAATGAAATTCTCTCACCTGTATTGAGCAATGTCAGTGTAATGGGAATGCCAATGATTTTCATAGATGAGGTAGATGGAATTCATGGTAGGGGGGATTATGGTGGTGCCGAAGCATTAATTGAAATTCTGAAAGAACCTACAGTGCCTATCATATTAGCTGCAAATTCAGATATTTCAGATAAAATGAAAAGTATCAAAAAAGTTGTTAAAACTATCTTTTTTAAGCCACTACCTCCACGCCTTTTGAAAATATATCTTGAAAATATTTTACAAAAAGAAAATGCAAAACTCAGTCCTGGTTCTATAATTAAAGTAATTGATAGATCAAGAGGTGATATTCGTTCAATGATTAATTTGACACAATCTCTTGTAACTGGATTTAATCCTCAAACTGAAAAATCATTTGAAAGCATAAATGTAGAAGATGGTATTAACGCATTTTTTAAAGCAAATTCACTTGATGAAGCTAGAAGTGTTTTGTATTCTATTCAAATTGATCCAAAATTAAAAATAGATGCTTTTTACTCTAGTATAATTACCAGCAATTTAGACATTGACACTCTTGCAAAATTTTTAGAAATTATTTCTGAAGCTGACATACTTTATGGAAGAATTATGAAAACTCAAAATTGGCGATTACTTCGTTATCTAAATGAAATTTTAATTGGATTATATACAAAAGATGAACGAATAAGATACGCACAATACAATCTTTCATGGCCACTTCTAAATCGTATTAGATGGGATGGAAAAAAAATAAAAACATTATCTTCTATAATGGCTAAAAATTTACATCTTTCATCCAGCGCATTTATCACAATATGTTTTCCATATGTGTTATTTTGTATAAAAAATAAAAAATTAAAATTAGAACTAGATACTTTTGATGATGTTCTTGAAAAGGAGATTGAATCAATTAGATGAGTTGGAGAAAAATCCCAATGAAATTTCCAGGCACTTGTGTTGTTTGTAATGAAAAAATTGAAGTAAATGAAATTGGATTGTGGTCAAAAGGATTAGGAGTAAAACATGAAAAATGTGCACAAATAAATGAACTTCAGTGTATTGTTTGTAGAGGTTCAGCTGGATGCTCACAATGTGAATTTCAAGATAATTGTAACATTCAAAGAGTTTCTCAGTTATGTATATGCAAAAAGTGCAGTGAAGAGCAAAATCCTTTTAATTTATATCAAAAATCCGTAAAAAAGAATTTTCCCCTTTTAAATCTAAATTCTTAAATTAATAGTTGATTCAAAACCATTCGATCTGAACAAATATCGTCAAAATCATTCATGCATGTTCTAATAAATTCCAAAAATAATCAAACTAAATTAATATAGGAAGATTTCTTTTCTACAATATCAATGCATTTTGAAAAAATTGATGAATATTCTAAGAGAAATAAAATATCCTTACAAGGTGGAGGACAAGATAAAATCAAGGATCAGCATGATAAAGGTAAGTTAACAGCTAGAGAGAGAATTGATCTTTTATTGGATGTTGGCACTTTTACTGAAATTGATCCACTTACAACTCATCATTATCATGAATATGATATGCAGAAAAAAAAATTCTATACTGATGGTGTTGTTGGTGGTTATGGATCCATAAATGGTAGACAAATCTTTGTCTTTGCTTATGACTTCACTGTACTTGGTGGAACACTAAGTCAAATGGGAGCTAAAAAAATTACAAAATTAATGGATCATGCAGTCAAAACAGGCTGTCCTATAATTGGTATAATGGATTCAGGCGGTGCAAGAATTCAAGAAGGGATTATGAGTCTTGATGGATTTGCTGATATTTTTTATCATAATCAATTAGCTTCTGGTGTTATTCCACAAATTACTGCAAGTATCGGTCCATCAGCTGGAGGTTCTGTATATTCTCCAGCAATGACTGATTTTGTTATTATGGTTGATAAAGCAGGAACCATGTTTGTAACTGGCCCTGATGTAGTAAAGACTGTTTTAGGAGAAGAAATTTCATTTGATGATTTAGGTGGAGCAATGACACATGGAATAAAAAGTGGTGTTGCACATTTTGTTGCAAAGAATGAATACGAATGTATGGATTATATAAAAAAATTAATCTCTTTTCTTCCACAAAATAATACTGAAGAACCACCAAAAATAAAAACTGATGACGATCCAAACAGACTTGATCATAATATAATCAATATCATCCCTGATAATCCTTTACAACCATACGACATGAAAGAAATTATTCACTCTGTTGTTGATAATCATGAATTTTTTGAGATTCATGAATTGTTTGCACCAAATGTAGTTGTAGGTTATGGAAGATTAAACGGCAAAGTCGTAGGCATTGTTGCTAATCAACCACTTCATCTTGCCGGTGCACTTGATATTGATTCATCAAACAAAGCAGCTAGATTCATTAGATTTTGTGACGCATTCAATATTCCGATCATTACATTTGTAGATACTCCTGGATATATGCCAGGTTCTAATCAAGAGCATAATGGCATCATTAGACATGGTAGCAAACTTCTCTATGCTTACTGTGAGGCTACTGTTCCTAGAATTACACTTGTAATAGGAAAAGCATATGGCGGTGCATACATAGCCATGGGAAGTAAGAATCTAAGAACTGATGTAAATTATGCATGGCCAACTGCACGATGTGCTGTATTGGGTGCTGAAGCAGCTGTCAAAATTATGTATAGAAAGGAATTATCCAGTTCCAATGATCCTGAATCTCTTAAAAAACAATTAATCAGTGAATTTTCAGAAAAATTTGAAAACCCATACGTTGCTGCATCTCATGGTACTATTGATAATGTAATTGATCCAGCTGAAACAAGACCTATGTTGATAAAAGCATTAGAAATGCTTGCAAACAAAAGAGAAAAACAACTTCCAAGAAAACATGGAAATATCAATTTGTGATTAATATGATTGAAAAAGTTCTTATCGCAAATAGAGGAGAAATCGCTTTACGTGTTATTAAAACATGCAAAGCGCTTGGAATCAAA
Source organism: Nitrosopumilaceae archaeon (assembly GCA_005798405.1). Taxonomy (GTDB): domain Archaea; phylum Thermoproteota; class Nitrososphaeria; order Nitrososphaerales; family Nitrosopumilaceae; genus Nitrosarchaeum. Next base: position 137,788 of record SYJQ01000028.1, on the reverse strand, counting down.
ACTGTTGCAGTGTACTCTGACGAAGATTACAATTCTTTACATGTAAAACAAGCTACAGAAGCGTATCATATTGGTGAGGCTGCACCTGCAAAATCTTATCTAAATCAAGAAAAAATTATTGAAACTATACTTTCTTCTGGTGCCGATGCTATACATCCTGGTTATGGTTTTCTTTCAGAAAACTCAGACTTTGCAGGTAAATGTGAAAAAAATAAAATAAATTTTATTGGTCCCAGTGCTGCATCTATGGATCTTTGTGGTGATAAAATGCAATGTAAATCTGCTATGTTGAAAGCAAAAGTTCCAACTGTGCCAGGAAGTCCAGGTCTAGTAAAAGATGTTGAAGATGCATTAAAAATTGCTAATGATATCTCATACCCAGTTCTACTAAAATCTGTTTTTGGTGGCGGTGGACGTGGAATTCGATTAGTAAATAATGATAAAGAACTACGAGAAGGATTTGAAACAGTTACAAGCGAATCCATTTCAGCGGTTGGGAAATCTGCAATTATTGTTGAAAAATTTCTACAAAAAACTAGACATATTGAATATCAAATGGCAAGAGACAAACATGGTAATGCAGTTCATATATTTGAAAGAGAATGTTCGATTCAAAGACGTAATCAAAAACTTATTGAACAAACACCATCTCCTATAGTAGATCAAGAAACAAGAGACAGAATTGGTGAATTGGTTGTTAAAGCATCTAAGGCAGTTGATTATACTAATCTTGGAACTGCTGAATTTCTTCGAGCAGATAACGGTGAATTTTATTTTATAGAAATCAATGCTAGATTGCAAGTAGAACATCCAATCACCGAACTTGTATCGGGACTTGACCTCGTTAAACTACAAATAGATATTGCAAATGGTGAACCCCTTCCATTCAAACAAAAAGATCTCAAAATGAATGGCTATGCAATTGAATGCAGAATAAACGCAGAAGATACATTCTTGGATTTTGCTCCTTCGACTGGTCCTGTACCTGATGTTACTATTCCATCTGGACCAAGTGTTAGATGTGATACCTATCTTTATTCTGGATGTACTGTATCTGCATTTTATGATTCTTTGATGGCCAAACTTTGTACATGGGGACAGACATTTGAGGAGTCAAGAACCAGAATGCTTAACGCATTAAATGATTTTTACATTCAAGGTGTCGAGACATCAATACCACTTTACAAAACAATTTTGAATACAGATGAATACAAAAATGGACATCTTTCTACCGATTTCCTTAATCGTTATAATATCATTGATAGATTAAAAGAAGATCTCAAAACTGAAAAAATTGAAAAAAGTGAGGCTGCTTTAGCAGCTGCTATTGTTTATTCTGAATATTATAAGAGTAGAGTACAAAATTCAACTTCTAATAATTCAAATTGGAAAAATAAACTGGATTGATGATTGATGGATTATAAAATAAAAGATGTTGAAAAAATATTTGATGGAGAAATAACTGAAAATCTTGGTAACAATGAATACGTAATTAAAATTAATTCTGACAAACATCAAATAAAAATTCTAAAAATGGATTCTAAAGGAATTGAATTTGTATTAGATCAAAAATATCATAGAGCAAAATATCTTGAAAATTCAACAAATGAAATGAATCTCATCATTGATAATGTTCCTATTACACTTAACATGCATACTAATTTTGATAAAATTGTTTTCAAAAATTCTGGAGGTAGCAGTTCGACTGATACTCAACTGGCATTAAAAAGTCAAATTCCCGGTAAAGTTGTTTCTATCGCTGTTCAAGAAGGTGACTCGGTGAAACAAGGAGATGTTATCTGTACTTTAGAATCTATGAAAATGCAAGTATCTGTTAAATCTCATAAAAATGGTTCAATCAAATCTATTAAAATCAAAATTGGTGGAACTGTAGCTAAAAACGATATAGTTGCAGAAATAGAATAAAAAACTAACTTATTTCAAGAATTTTTTAATTTCTTCATAATCCGGTTCTTTTAATGGATTTTCAGACACCCACTTGTATCCAATCTTTCCATCTTCCATTATTATGAATACTGAACGTTTTGCAGCATTGTAATCTTTGATATGTAGTAGATGTGGCATTAAAACATCGTAATCTCGAATTGTTTTACTGTTATAATCTGCCAATATTGGAAAATTGAAGTTGTGTTTTTGTGCAAATGCTTTGTTTGCAAATGGACCATCATTACTTATTGCAACTACTTGGGCACCAAGATTAGATAATTCACTCCAAGAATCTCTGAATTCACACAGCTCATTTTCACAAATTGGAGAACTTGCAGCCACAAAGAATGATAGAATGATTTTTCCTCCTCTAAATTCATCCAAAGTCCTCATTTTGAGATCTATATCTGGTAGTTCGAAATTAGGAGCAATATCTCCAACATTTAACGACATGATCGCATTTAGTAGTTATCCTATTTAGTACTTTACAAAAACCACTTTTCTAAAATCTAATTTAAAAAAGTGCATACCTTTTTATACAAAAACTTGGGTTCAAAGCTAAATTGGTCGGGGAATTAGCGGGCAATTATAGTACCGTAGTGTTAATGTTTGGATTTGCGGTAGTAGCAATGGCACCTGCACTTTTAATTTCTAGAATGATCTCTCCTCGAAAAAAAAGTAACCCAGTAAAATTTTTGCCAATGGAATGTGGACAAGTTCCATCAGGCGAAGGAAGAACTCATTTTATGATGCAGTATTATGCTTACATTTTGATGTTTGTTGTTTTTGATGTTATGGCCATTTTCTTATATGCGTGGGGAAGTGCACTTTTAGAACTTCCTAAATCCGCAACTTTACCAATTATTGGTTTCTTAGCAATTATGTTTGCTGCAATGGCTTTTGCATTACATCAATCTGGGAGACGAGACATATGGTAGTTTTTTATACAAATCAAAATTATGGAAATGAGGGATTAGATTGCTAAAAGACCTGATGACACCACAAAATGCAAATGTGTTTGTTGGAAAGTTAGGCGATATCTTAGAAAAAGCAATCGATAAACCATTAGGCTATGCAATCAACTGGGGTAGAATATGGTCTCTTTGGCCTGTCCATATTGAAACTGCATGTTGTAGTGTAGAATTTGGAGCTGCATCTAGTCCAAGATATGATGTCGAAAGATTTGGTATCATTGAGGCATTCGGTTCACTTAGACAATGTGATCTAATTGTAGTTCAAGGAACCATCACAAGAAAAATGGCACCACGTTTACGTTTAGTTTATGATCAAATGCCAGAACCGAAATATGTCATTGCAATGGGGGCTTGTGCAATCACGGGTGGATTGTATTTTGATTCATACAATGTACTTCCGGGCATTGATGGGGTTTTACCTGTTGATGTTTATGTTCCAGGATGTCCACCTAGACCTGAAACTCTTATTCAAGGATGTATGTTACTACAAGAAAAAATCAAGAGAATGAAGGCTAGGAAGTATGTATAATGAGTTCTGATTCTGATAATGAACAAATTGAAACAGTATCTGATGCAGAACCTGTATCTGCTAAAGTAACTCCAGAAAAAGAAATTGAATTACCAAAATTTGAAAAAGGACTTGCAGATAGAATTGTTGAAAAATTTGGTACTAGAATTAAAGTGGCATTTGTAAAACCAGATCGAGTTAGGATTAATGTTGGAAAGGATGACGTTAAAGAAGTAGCTGGATTTCTAAGAGACGTTCTAAATTTTGATCATGCTGAATCTGTATCAGGCGTAGATTATCCTCAGGATAAAGAGATTGAAGTGGTTTATCATTTAGGTTCCTATACTGATCCTTCATTATCAAGACAAATTCTTGTATTAGCAACTCGAGCACAAAGAGAAGAAAATCCAATTCCTGGAAATGATGCAACAAAACTTCCCAGTCTTAGAGAAATATTTTACAGTGTAGAATTTCATGAAAGAGAGATTTTTGAAATGTTTGGGGTTTACTTTCAAGGTCATCCTGATAATAGAAGATTGCTTTTGCCAGAAGATTGGGCAGATTTACCACCGCTAAGAAAGGACTTTGCAATTAAAGGAAGATAGATATGAATAAAGAATTACCTCCAGGACTAGCACTTCAGAAAGTAGATGAGAGAATTATGACTCTCAATGTTGGACCACAACATCCAGGTTCTGGTCATATGAGAATTATTGTACAAATTGACGGTGATTTTATAGTAGCATGTGATCCTGATCCTGGTTATGTTCATCGTGGTGAAGAAAAAATGGCTGAATATAGAAATTATATCACAAACATACCACATTTAGAGAGACCTGTAATTCATGATTCTTGCAATGTTTTGTATCCCTATGTTTTAGGAGTTGAAGAACTCCTTGGTATTGAAGTTCCAGAACGAGCAAAATACATTCGAGTTATTGCATCTGAATTGAATAGATGTGTTTACACAATGTACTGGCTTGCAATTTATGGAATATTTTTAGGTCACTCTACAATGTTTATGTGGCCAGCAGGTGATCGTGAATTACTAATTGATCTATTGGAAAAAATGACAGGAGCTAGAGTTACACATGCTCATTTTGTACCAGGTGGTGTAAGAAATGATTTGCCACCAAACTTTGAAGATGTTTGTTTGAGACAAGTAAACTATTTTGAAAAACGAATCAAAGAATATGCAGCAGTTTTTTATGATAACCCCATCTTAATTGCTAGAACTGCAAACACTGGTGTTTTATCACGTGAAGACGCAATTAGATTAGGTACCACTGGTTCTGTTCTTCGAGCTAGTGGTGTCGATTATGACCTTAGAAAGAAAGAACCATACGATGTTTATGATGAATTAGATTTTCAAACTAATGTCCTTAAAGAAGGTGATTCTTATGCAAGATCAAAAATTCCATGGCTTGACATGATGGAAAGCTGTAGAATAATCAGACACGCATTACAAAAAATGCCAAAGTCGGGCTCTGTGAGAGTAAAGCTAAAACCAAATCCAAAAGGAAAAGGACTTGATTCAGTATACAAACGTGTAGAATCTGGTAGAGGTTCATTGGGTTGCTATATCGTCTCAGATGGCAAACCTGAACCTTATAGAGTAAAACTAAGTGTCGGTTCATTTAGAAATCTTATTGCGTTACCTTATCTTCTCAAAGGAGAAAAACTTGGAAACATGCCATCAGTGTATTGGAGCCTTAATTATTGGCCAGTGGAGGCAGATCGATAAATGTCTGTCATTGCACCAAACTTCAAGTTTAGTGAATTTGTAAAGTCTCTTTTAGATAATGTATTTTGGATAATTCTTATCTTTTCATTGATTGGATTACCTGCAGTTCAAGTAATTTTATTCTATATTGAAATGCCTGTAATTGACGGTGAACTACTTACACCATTTCTTGCATTGACATGGTTGGCAGATCCATCTAGAACTCTTCCAATTTTGAAAGCCTTTATGACTACTGATTTGTTTAGAATTGCTGCTTTTCCTGGATTTGGTTTTGCTGCATTAATTGCAGCTGGAACAATCTTTATCGAAAGAAAAATGTTGGCAAAATTACAACTTAGAGTAGGTCCTTTTTACTGTGGAAAAATTGAAGGAATCTTGCAATTAATGGGAGATGGACTAAAACTAATATCAAAAGAAATTATTATTCCCGCAAAAGCTGACAAACCGATTTTTTGGGCAGCTCCTGTAATATTTGTCGCAACAGCAGCAGCATTTGTTGCATTAATTCCAGTTGCACCTGGATGGGTCGTTGCAGATGTAGATGTTGGATTGCTTGCGGTGTTTGCAATTATTGGATTCTTTCCAATCATAACTATTCTTTCTGCTTGGTCTTCAAATAGTAAATTTCCATTCATTGGTGGAATAAGAGCATTACATCAAATGGTATCTTTTGAAATTCCATTGATTCTCTCATTGTTAGGAGTAGTAATTCTTACAGGAACTCTAAATCTTTCTGAAATTGTTGTAAGTCAAACCAATTTCCCATGGATTATCTTCTTGCCAATTGGCGCAATTATTTTCTTTATTACCATATTAGCTGAACTAGAAAGAATCCCATTTGATTTACCAGAAGCAGAAAGTGAAATTGTCGCTGGTTGGTTGACTGAATTTTCTGGAATGATTTACGGTCTTGTTCAATTGGGAACATATTTGAAACTTTATGCATTTGCAGCACTGTTTGTTGTTTTATTCCTCGGTGGTTGGACCGGTCCTATGATTTGGCCTCCTTTCCCTGAGGAAATCATAACTGATGGAATAGTGATGGGTCCAATCACTGCTAAAATTCCTGGATTGCCGGTATTCTCACAAGAGATGCTAAATGGTGTTGTATGGTTTGTGATAAAAACAATGGGTGTAATCTTTTTCATTCTATTACCAAGAGGTGTTTTTCCAAGAATCAGAATTGATATGTTATTGAGTCTTGGTTGGTACAAATTAATTGGACTTGCATTCGTTAACATCTTTATAGCACTCGGTTTGTTGTACGCTGGAGTCTTGGGACCTGGAGGAATATTGTAATGAATACAGCTACTGGAATTATCAAGGCATTAAATTCAGGAATTAAGCATTTAGCAATTAAACGATTTACATTACGATATCCTGAAGAAAAACTAAAGTTTGTTGGTGATGGTTATCAATTTGATCCATCAACTGGTGTTGGAATTGCTGGTTACAAAGGGCGCCATATGTTATTTCATGATCATTGTACTGGTTGTCAGCTATGCTCCATTGCATGCGAAGGTGTTGCAGAAGCAATCGCAATGGTAAAAGTTCCAGAAGAACATAAACAAAATAAAAAAGCTATCATGCCACAAATTGATTACGGCAAATGTGTATTTTGTGGATTATGTGTAGATGCATGTCCATTTTATGCATTGTACATGACAAATGATTATGAACTTTCTTCATTTAGCAAGGAGGGTTTGATTTACACCCCAGCCCAACTTCAAGTAAAACCATTTGTTTCTCAAGATTCTGAAATAAAAATTACCGATAGAGGTGCAACACATGGCTGATGCCGTATTCCTTGCATTATCTGTAATTACAATTGGTTCTGCAATAGCTGCACTTGAATTAAGATCTTTAATTTATGGTTCTATTGCTTTGATGGGTACACTCGGTGGAATTGCAGGATTCTTTTTACTTTTGGATTCACCGTTTGTTGCAATGTTCCAACTAGCGGTTTATGTGGGTTCTATAGCAGTTTTAATTTTGTTTACCGTCATGTTGGTAAAAAGAGAACTCATATTCAAGAAAATTGAAGATAAAAGAAGAAAATTTGTTGGCATTGCACTTATGCTAGTTTTTATGGTTGCGCTTGGTTCAGTCATAATGGATTCCGGCATCAAAACAATAACTACCGATGAACCTGCAGTTGATTTTAGAAGTATTGGTGCAGACTTTCTGACATATTATTGGCCAGCTTTGATTTTAATGGCACTAATATTAACCGGTTCAGTTACTGGCGCACTAGTTTTAGCAAGAAGAGAGGATGTAGAGAATGAGCAACGAACTGATTGATTTTGTTTTAGTATCTGTTGCCCTTTTGGGCATTGGAATCTATGGTTTATCTGTAAAGAGAAATGCCATTAGAATGTTATTTGCAGTTGAAATAATTATCAACGCGGCAAATCTTAATTTGGTTGCATTTGGACGATTTTTACCACACAGTGGTGGTCAAACATTAGCATTATTTTCAATTGCAATAGCAGCAGCCGAAGTTGCAGTTGGACTTTCATTAATTATTGTAGCATACCGCATGTATCAGAATATTGACATTGCAGACTTTAGGAGCTTGAAGGGATAATGGAATATGCTCTTTTGCAGGCAGTTTTCTTGCCTTTACTATTATCACCAATTGCCTACATAATTGGAAGAAAAATGGGTCCTACTCCTGCAATGTGGTTTACGTTTGGACTTTTGCTTTATACCACTGTATTGGTAATTCTGGCTGCAATGAGTGGTACTACCGAAGAACATTACCCATGGACAGAACAGTTTGGCGAGTTTGGTTTCCTGTTGGATGGCTTGGCATCTCCATTCGCTATTATGATTTACGTACTAAGTACAATTTTGGCACTTTATTCAAAACCATACATGATTCACAGATTCCATGAACAATATGAAGAAGAACAACACGAAGTCACATCATCTAGTGGACATTCAACAATAGTTGAATCATCTTCTCTTTCAAACTATGTCAATGCTAAATCCGGACTCTACTTTGCACTTTATCTTGTATTTGCAATGGGGATGCTTGGTACTGTATTATCTACAAACCTAATTGAATTTTATGTGTTCTTTGAGGTAATGCTGATTCCGGGTTTCTTTTTAGTTGCTCTTTGGGGCGCAGGTCCAAGAAGAAAAATTGGTCTGATGTTCTTGTTTTGGACTCATGCTGGTGCAGTCGTATTGTTATTGGGATTTTTAATGATCGGTCTTACAATTGGAAGTTTTGATTTTGCGGATATCAAAGAATCAGAAATTCCACATGATATTTTGATACTTTCAGCAGTTGCAATTTCCATTGGACTTGGAGTTAAACTTGCAGTATTCATGTTCCACATATGGCTTCCATGGGTTCACGGTTCTGCACCAACTCCAATTAGTGCACTATTATCTCCTGCAATGATTGGCATTGGTGCTTATGGTATCTTCAGATTAATTGTGGAATTTTTACCAAACACATTTGCTGATCTTTCAATTTGGTTCCACATTTGGGGTCTTGTTACAATGATTTATGGTGGCGCAATGGCACTGATGCAAGACGACATCAAACGATTACTAGCATATTCTAGTATTAGTCAAATGGGTTACATTCTATTTGGAATTGGATCCATGTCTGTACTTGGATTATCTGGTGCTGAGATGATGTATGTTACACATGCACTTGGTAAAGGTATCCTCTTCATGATGGCTGGAATTATAATTGTTAAAGTTGGTACTAGAAATATTTCTCAACTAGGTGGATTAGCTGGTAAGATGCCGATAACTGCTGTATGTGCAGTGATTGGTGCATTGACAATTATGGGAGTTCCACCAACTAGCGGCTTTATGGGTGAATGGACCTTATTTTATGGTGCATTAGAAACTGCTATTGATGAGGGCTCAACTGTTAGAGCTGTTACATTTGGTTTAGGTCTTGTTGCAACTGCGCTAACAATGTCTTATATTCTTTGGATGCTAAAACGTGTATTCTTTGGAAAACTTCCACAACATCTTGAACATGTTAAAGAAGGAAGTTGGTATATGACTGCACCAATGATGGTGCTTGCAGGATTTACAATAGTTCTAGGAATTTATCCTGACATATTCTTTAATCAAATAATTCCATATATGAACGGGGTATTGGGAGCATAGTTTATGGCAACTGAAATGTTAGGTTTGCCATTTGAAGCAGGTGCATCAAGTGCTTGGTTAATTTGGATACTTCCTTTTATTGCTGCACTAATAATGCCGGGAATTGGAAAAATATCCAAAAATGCAACTGGATATGTAGCAGTAGGATTTGCTTTAATGAGTGCACTTTCTGCAGCATCTTTACTTCCAATTGCATTGGAAGCACATGAGATTCATGATCAAATATCTTGGATTAATTCGATTGGTCTGAAAGCCGGCGTTCTAGCTGATCCACTTTCAATAATTATGGCAAACGTAGTTGGATGGATTTCATTTCTCATCATGATTTACAGCACAGGATACATGAAAGGCGATAAATCAATCACCCGATTTTGGTTCTGGATGATGTTCTTTATCGGTTCAATGCAATTAATTGTTCTATCTGATAATTTGTTACAAGTATTCTTTGGTTGGGAAGGTGTAGGCCTTGCATCTTATGCATTGATTAGCTTTTGGTATCGTGATAGAAAGAAAGATCATGTTGGTACTGAAGGACGAACTGTTCTTGGCCTTTTAGATTATTATTCTCCAACTCATGCAGGTATGAAAGCTTTCATCATGACAAAAGTTGGTGATGTCATGATGATTGCAGGTATGCTTTTGATATTCTTATTTGCCGGAACATTTGGGTTTAGAGAATTAATGCATGATACAGCTTGGGCTACAGCAATGTCTGCACAAGGTCTCTTGGTACCTGCATTCATTTTATTATTTGGTGGTGCTGTTGGTAAATCAGCACAATTCCCACTAAATGAATGGCTCTTAGAAGCAATGACTGGCCCAACAGCAGTTTCTGCTTTAATTCATGCTGCAACAATGGTGAAAGCCGGTGTCTTCCTAGTTATGCGATTAGCACCATTAGTTTTTGCTTTAAGTGCTGCTGGAATTCTAGCAGACCAATTCTTTGAAATAATTCTCATAGTTGGTGCTACCACTGCACTTCTCTTAGGACTTCAGGGTATGGTTAATTCTGAAATTAAGAAAGTACTTGCATATTCTACTGGTTCTCAAATTGGTTATATGATGATGGTATTGGGCATTGCTGGATTATCACAGCAATTTGTTAATGGATACACTGCAGGTTTCTTTCATCTAATTTCTCATGCAATGTTTAAGGCATCATTGTTCATGGCTGCAGGTTCATTGTTACATGTTGTCGGTTCAAGATTTATGACTGATATGGGTGGATTACGCAAAAATATGAAAAAAACTTATGCGTTTATGTGGGCCGCGGGTCTTGGATTAATGGGCGCACCATTTATCACGACGGGTTTTTGGAGTAAGGATTCTATTTTTGGCGCTGTTTATACATCAGGACATGAATGGGCCATGCCAATATTTGCAATTGCTGTATTGACTGCAGTAATAACTGCGTTTTATACGACTAGAATGTTGGGATTGGTATTCTATGGTTCAAAGAGCAAACATATTCAAAAAATGGAAGAAGAAGGTCATCATATTCATGAAGCACCATTATCTATGTGGATACCATATGGTATTCTTGCAGTGCTTACAATTGCTATTGGCCTAGTTGGATTATCCTTTGAAGGAGGACTACACGAATTGTTTACAGATTATCTTGAAGAATCATTTGGAATCCATTCTGTACATGAAATTGAAAACTCCATACTTCCTGGATTCTTGGATGGAATTAATCCTATTGCCCTCGCTGCGTCATTATCTGCATTTGCAATTGGAACTGGATTAGGATACGTGTTCTATTTTGGCAGGTGGGTTGATCCTGTTAAATTTGTAAATTCAAACATTTTATTTTCTGCCATTCATAAACTCATTCTGAATAGATTTTATCTTAACGCAATTGTCTACTGGTGTTTTGTTGTGGCCCCATTATGGCTTTCAAGAGGAGTATTCAGATACTTTGAAAAGACCGCTATCGATTATGGAATGAACAATGGATTGCAAAAAGCAGTTGGTTGGAGTGCAAGAGTAGTTCAAGGAACTCAAACCGGTGTAACCCAATCTTATCTATTCGTATTTGGAGCAGGATTACTATTTGTAGTCCTGATATTGTTGATATAGGAGATAAGATGAGATGCTAGAAATCAGTTCAACACCATTGGTAATAATTGCAATTCTCGGTACAGTAGGAGTTTTGTTACCCATCATCAGTATTGCACGAAAAGAAAAAGGCTCAAACTCATTTTATGCCGTTATTGCATTTGCTGCCTTAATTGCATCAATTGGATATGTTGCATATCAATTCTTAACTGATAACATTCTGCCATCTGCATTATTTTCTGAAGATGTGCTTGTAGATGATGCATTTGGTGGATTCTTTGCAATAGCCATGCTAATTGTTGCAATCTTCACCACTGTTGGCTCCTTTAATTACATGCGAAAAAAGAACTATCCTGCTGTTTACTATTCCTTGATACTACTTTCAACAATCGGCATGGTGTTAGTAGCATATTCTACTGACTTGGTGATGTTATTTGTAGCATGGGAGCTGATGAGTATTCCAACATATGTTCTTGTTGGATTTATGAAAAAGAATCCAAGTTCAAACGAAGCTGCACTAAAGTATTTCTTATTTGGGGCACTATCTTCTGCAATTATAGTTTATGGAATTTCATTATCTTATGGACTAACCGGTTCAACAAATATTGGCGAAGTTATTCAGGGTTATTCCACTCTTGATCCTTCGTTATTACCATTAGCATTACTATCTGTTGGAATGTTTATTGCAGGATTTGGATTTAAGATGGGGTTAGTACCTTTCCATCAATGGTTACCTGACACTTATGAAGGTGCACCTCCAACCATTACAACTCTACTTGCAGCTGGAACAAAGAAAGCAGGGTTTGCAGCAACAATTAGAATAATTGTACTTGGAATGGTTGTACTAAATCTTGATTGGACTTTAGCTCTTGGAATAATTGCAGTTATGACAATGACTATTGGTAACATTGCTGCAATCATGCAAAAGAATCTTGCAAGAATGTTAGCATATTCTAGCATTGCTCATGCTGGATACATTTTGATCGGACTTGCAGTAGCTCCATACAGTTCTCTTGGTCTCCAAGGCTCATTATATCAAATATTAAATCACGCTGTAATGAAAGGTGCTGCCTTCATAGCAATTGCAGGAATAGTAACCACACTTGCTGTAACTAATATCGATAAACTCAAAGGACTTGGAAGACGAATGCCAATTACATCCCTTGGATTAATTATCTCGTTATTTGCTTTAGCTGGTGTACCTCCACTTGCTGGATTTTGGAGTAAAATCATGCTATTTGGTGGCGCATTGGATGCTAGCTCCACTATATGGTGGGCACCTTGGCTTGCAATTGCTGGAGTTCTAAACAGCGCTCTATCATTAGCTTACTATGGTTGGATTACAAGAAAAATGTACTTTGAAGGAGAAACTGAAAAAAGAGTATCTGAACCAAAATCTGTTATTGCAATCATGATATTTTCAATAATCTTTTTGGTAGGATTCGGTGTATATCCAGATCCAATTATCAAATTTGTAGAATTTGCTGCACCAACACTTAGCTTAGGTGTTATGCCTTAAATGTTGTAAATTTTATAAGATTATCTAAATTCATTTTTGCATCATTCTCTGAAATTTTTCTTAAACTTGTTCTTGCTTTGTCTGAATATTTTTTTAAGAGCTCTTCCATTTTATTAAAAACATCTCTTGGATCCGAACTTTTTTTGATCAACAAATTAAATAATTTATCCTCATTCTTCCAGTCTAACAAATCATCTCTTATTTGATATGCAATTCCTATATTCTTTCCATATTCTGTTAGGGCTTCTATCTCTTCCTCACTACCATTTGCAATGATTGCACCTATTCTTGCTGCCACTTCAAATGCCGTAGCAGTTTTGTATTCGATCACTTTTAGATAATCATCAAAAGTAACATCTTCACTAGTCTCTAATCTGCCTTCTATCATTTCTCCCTCACTCATCAACATTGCAGTTGTTGCCAAATCCTTTGTAATTCTCGCATTATCTAATCTTGAAGAAATTGCAAGAATTAATCCTAAAACAAAATCTCCTGTTAGTACACTTGTGTTATATCCATATTTGATGTGAAATGGTTCTTTTTGTCTTCTCATAGTTTCATTATCTATTATGTCATCATGTATGATCGATTCCATATGTAAAAATTCCACAGCACAAGATGCAGCCAATGTATTATCATCGATTTTTCCTACACTTTCACCAGCCAAAACTAAGATGATTGGTCTGATTCGTTTCCCCCCCTCTAATGAATATTTTAATGGTTCAATGAATTCTGATTCTGAATATAATGATAATTCTCTATCTAATGCATGGTTGATTTTATCGATATACTTACCATATGTTTCAAGTAAAGGATTAATCTCGATATTTTTCCTGTCCAAGATTAGGTCTATTGAAAAAACTTTCTCATTAGTAATTAAATCTTGGTGCTCCAGCCGGGATTTTCATCGTTAGATTTTGAACCCGGGATCACTGCCTTGAAAGGGCAGTATGCTTGACCGGTCTACACCACTGGAACCCAACAAATTTGGGTAATTTGTCCATAAAATCTTTTGTAAACCACAAAGATTTTTTATTGGCAAATTAGGAGATGTGATATGAATCTAATAAAACGAATTGATGAAATGATCGAAGAAAGAAGTTTACTAAAACATCCATTCTATCAAATGTGGTCTGATGGAAAATTGACTCTTGATTCATTATCTGGTTATTCTAAAGAATACTTTCAACTTGTCAAGGCAGTCCCTACATTTATGACTCCTATTATAGAAAAAGCTCCAAATTCTGTGGTTAGCGAATTAATTGATAACCAACAAGAGGAATCTGATCATATTCAATCTTGGATTAAATTTGCAAAAGAACTAGGTGTTTCTGAATATGATTTAACTCATTATGAAGGATTAGATAAAACTAGAAAATCTGTCTCAGAATTATCTGAATTAATGAGCACCTATGAAGGTGGAGCATGTGCAATGTATGCATTTGAAAAAGAAATTCCAAAAATTAGCCAAACAAAACTTGATGGATTAGCAGAATTCTATGGAATATCTAATGAAAATGCTACGGAATACTTTAAACTTCATACAGAAGCTGATATCCGTCATGCTGCATCTTGGAGAAATATTCTTGAAAAAACATCAACTGATTCAGATAACTTGATCCGAATTGCAGACAAATCTATCTCTGCACAAAATCTATTGCTTGATAGTTGTTATGAAGCATATTGTTGAGCTCATAACATTTTATACTGAAGATAAAATCCATCTGCTTAGGGCCCATAACTCAGCTTGGTAGAGTACCCGGCTCATAACCGGGGAGTCAAGGGATCGAAGCCCTTTGGGCCCATATTATTTCCGTTAGTTTTAAAATGAACCCAGACAAAATTTACTGGCTGCGATGAAGAATCAGAGTTATATCTGAAAGATGATTGAAAGGCATTTGTCTGAGCTGCCAAAATCTACTTGCTAATTTGATTTTTTATTTTTTCTAAAATATTATCATCTACAAGTTTTTGTTCGTGTAATGATTCTGTGATTTGGATTATATTGGTGATGGAATGCAATCTAACTCCTAATTCTTTTAACGCCTCATCTGCACCCTCCATTCTGTTGACAATTACATATGCATCTTCTATTGCTATGTTTGCTTCTTTTAGTGATTTTATGGCATTTACAACTGAACCTCCAGTAGTTGCAACATCGTCTATCATTACAACCTTCATTCCTTCATGGATTTTTCCTTCAACTGATTTTGAAGTTCCGTACTCTTTTGGTTTACTTCTTACATAAATTAATGGTTTGACTGTTTCAATTGCCAATGCTGATGCAATAACAAGACCACCTGTAGGAACTGACACTAAAGAATCAAAACTATTCAATCCTATATTTTCTGCAATATTGTTTTGTAGATGTTTTACCATGATTCTAAATTGATGGGGGTAACTAGGAACTAGTCTCAAATCGACATAGTATGAACTTTTTTTACCACTGGCAAGTGTAAAATCACCAAATTTTATTATCCCTTTTTGATACAAAAAGGTTGCAAACTCTTTTACAAATTCCATATCTAAATTAACTACACTGGATTTATTTTGGTTTGTATTGTGTATTAATCATGCCTGAAATCTGGTTAAATTATGGAATTACTGATGTAGTTTTAGATATCAGGGCTGAAAATTTAGAACAAAAAATTGATTCTGACGGTAATATTTTAGAAGATGCAGCGATCAATGAAAAATTGAGTGCTTTTGATTTATCAAAACCTATGGAACTTGTAGTTTTACATAATTCAAAATCAATTCAAAAAATTATCTCGTCGTTATTTACGTTATGTGAACAAAAATCATTACCATTCCCTAAAATTTTGGCTGAGAAAAAAATCATCAACCTTGTAAAATCAGGATTACCAGAAGGAAGCTCAATTAATGAATTTGATAATGCCCCTCTTTCTAACTCCAATCTTGTTTTTATTGGAGAAATGGAATTTGATGGTTTATTTGGATATGAGACCATTTCTACCAGATTAATCAAAAAGTTTGGTCATGAATCAATGCTTTCTGCATATGCAAAAAGAAAAAGCAATCTTCCTGTACCTGGACAACTGACAGAAAGTTTTGATGAAGCCAAAAAATTTGTTGATAATTTTGAAATTAAAGCAATTGAAATTGTAGCAAATTCTCAAGGCATTGTTGATTTTACAATCGGTCACCCATCTGAAACCGTTTACTCCACAAAAACTCTAGAATCATTTGCAATCAAAGATATTGGTCATCATAAATCCATGATAATTAGCACTGGAAAAGATTCAAGTAATGATTCTCTTGGAAAATCTCTTTCTTCTCTATGGAATTGTGCTAATGCAATACAAAATGGAGGCTTATCAATCTTGGTAGCAGAATGTAAATCTGGTTTGGGTTCTGATGCACTTCAACAATACGTCGAAGGTAGATTAAATCTTGATCAGATTCGTAATCCATCCAAGTATCTCTCTGGGATGGAGGATCTATTATTTTTATCAGAAATACAAAAGAATTTTCAAATTGGATTAGTTTCAATCCTTCCTGAATACTATGTAAAAAAATTAAATATGATTTCATTATCTGGACTCAAACCATCTCTAGATTATATTTTGAAAACTCAAGGAACTAGACAAAAAATTGCAGTCGTGATGGATGGAGCTAGAGTTTTACTAAGGTAAAAAATCAGACAAAAAATTAGATGGTATTGGTGCACACAAAACAGCTAATCCTATCACACCCAAGTATGCAAGTTTCCTATTTTTTGATAACGGAGAAACATCATCTAATGGCATTGCACTAGGATTTCTTGAACTTAAAACTAGGATCAACATTGCCATCAACCAATAATTTAACAAAACAAGAATTGCCATGCTTCCAATTGTTGCATATTTGTGACGTTTAGCGCCAAGTAACGTTCTTGCCATGTGACCTCCATCTAACTGCCAAGCTGGCAATAAATTCAAAAATGTAATCAAAAATCCAATCCAAGCCGCAAATAAAACCGGCGTCATAATTACTTCGTGACCTGCTCCACCTTTGCCAAACAATGCTAAACTTGCAGTCATTAGTAATGGCTCTCCTTGATTCCATTCCATTAATTTTGAATCTGCAAAAAGTCCTTGTGCCACATCTTCTTGTAATATTGGTGCAGTGTATGCACCATACATCGAAACTATAACTGCAATTATCAATCCTGCAATTGGCCCTGCTATTGCTACATCGAATAAAATTTCTCGATTAATTGTTAATCCACGTGATTGAATAAATGCACCAAAAGTTGGAATTCCTATAACTGGTAATCCTGGGATAAAAAATGGCCATGTTGTCTTTAGTTTATGAGCTTTAGCAGCAACTAGATGACCCAATTCATGAATTCCCAAAATTCCTAAAAGTGAAAGCGTATAGATTCCTGCCATTTCTAGAGGCTCACCAATATCTATGATGGAATTTGTTCCAGTAGTACGATAATACCCATCAATCATTACAAAGGTGATGACAATTGCAAACAAGATTCGCGGAGTCCAAGAACCGCTTAACCATTTCTTTTGTTTTTTTGGAGTAAATTTCTGAATGATGATATATTTTCCGTCTTCCATTTGTTCAAGTTTGCAAACATAGTTCATATTTTCTAATTTTCTTGCCAAATCCTCAAATTTTGATTTAAAATCATGATCACTAATTCTAAACTCCAAAGAATACATTTCTTTGTTGAATTGGCTTACTTCAAACAATGAATTAACTAAGGAAATCACATCTTCCTGAGTAGGGTCACTCATTCTGTTTACGGCTATTTCTTTCCATTAAATGGTTTTGTGGTTTAAAATTAAATATTGATAATAAAATATACTAGTAATGCAAGTAATTCTAAGACAATTAGGTGATTGTAACATACGTCGTGCAGAACCAAGCGATCTAATTCCAGTCATGGAAATTAATCTGAAAACACTTCCAGAACACTATTCTGATTATTTTTACGAAAGTCTGCTTGCAGAAATTCCAGAGGCATTTATTGTTGCAGAAATTAGTGGAAAACATGTTGGTTACATAATGTGCAAAACTGAATATGGTTTTTCTAATTTCAAAAAATTAGGATTTGTGAAAAAAGGCCACGTTGTTTCTATTGCGGTTCTTGATGAATATAGAAAAAAAGGAATTGGCAAAGCATTAGTTGAAGAATCTGTGAATGGCGTCAAACTAAAAAAATGTGATGAATTCTATCTTGAGGTACGATGTAGTAATAATGATGCTGTAAGATTATACGAAAAACTGGGTTTTGTTATTAGACAAAAACTCAATGCATATTATCGTGACGGTGAAGATGCATATCTTATGGCAATTGAGTTAAACTAGTTAAAACCAATAAATAACTCACAACAAACTTGAACTCGTGGATAAACGTAAAGGAATGGGGATTACAATTTTTGTATTATGCATTACAGCATTCTTTCTTTATGCATATTTACTAATGCTATCTGAATGGAGTCCAATTGTATTACAATTATCTATTCTGATGATTGCAGGTGGAATACTTGGTGTAGTAGCTTGGATTGGATATGTGATGGCAACAACAAAACCTTCATCTGCATCAATTTCATCTGATGATTAATTTTATTTTGAAATTTTTACATCTACAACTGTTTGATAGTATCTGGGACCTACTGCTCTAACTATTTTTGATCCTAAAATTTCTGATCTAACTGAAGTTACTTGAAGATAGTGTTCTTCAGAAAGTTTTCCTGCATTTGATTTTTTATCTGCATGGATGTGAGAATAATAGTGAATTATTCCTCCACTCTTTGTTGCATTAATTGCAGACCCTAAGAATTCATCTGATCTTTCAGGAAGAAGCATTAAAGTTCTATCTGACTTGTTTTGTATCTTCTCTTGAATTACTTGTGATGCATCTCCATTTATTGATATGACTGTTCCTGCAAGCTTATTTGAGATAATGTTTTTTTCACACAGTTTTGCTGCAACTGGATTGATATCTATGCTATACACTGTACATTTCTTCTTTTTTGCAATCATAATTGAGAACATGCCTACGCCTGCAAACATATTGACTACTGTTTCCCCATCTTGAACTAGATTTGCAATTCTTTCTCTTTCAGTTGATAATCTAGGTGAAAAAAATGCATTTTCAACATCAACTGTAAACCTACATCCAAATTCTTTGTATTCTGTTTCTGTCTTGTCTTCTCCTGCTAATATTTCTAAATTTCTAGTGCGAAAATCTCCCTCTACAGCAGAAGCTTGATAAAAAACACTTTTTGCAATTTTTACTTCATTCAGAAGAGTCTCACCAATGAGTTTCTTTTTTGCTAGCAATGAATCAGGAATTCTGACTATGATTATATCTCCAATCTGATCAAAAGATGAGATTAGTTCTTGACTTTCTTGAGGAGTGAGTATATTTTCCAATGATCTCTTTAACATTCGAGTCAATTTTTGTAATAGAAATTTCCTGAGCTTTTTTGTTCTTTATCTAATCTACTTTCTAATTTGTTTACACGTGGTCTCAAGCTCTTTTCATCCCTTCTAAATGACATGTCAAGAGATTTTAGAAATCTGTTCATTGCATCTGCTTTTGGCATTGGAGATGTTGCATGTCCAGATAATCCTGACACTCCTTCAAAAATTATCATCGAATCGGATATTAGATCCATTAATTGTATGTCATGATCAATTACTATAGCTGTTTTTCCAAATGATCGAACAAATTTTTGTAAGAATTTTGCAATTGTTATTCTATCTTCCACATCTAAAAATGCTGATGGCTCATCTAATGCATAAAGATCTACTTTTTGTAAAAGGCATGCAGCAACTGAAACTTTTTGTAATTCCCCCCCCGATAGATTCTTTACTGATTTATTGTATAGTTTTTTAATTTTCAACGGATCTAGTATTTGTTCTTCTTCCTGACTACCTTCAATTGCACCATTATTTGCCTTATCTAATAATGCAATAACTTCGGCATCAATATCATTTTGAAGATACTGCGGTTTGTATGCAATTTTTATTTTTTTATCAATTTCTCCAAAATCTGGTTTTTCTACACCTGCAATCATCTTCATCAATGTTGTTTTTCCAAGTGCATTTGCACCCATAATTCCTAACACTTCGCCTTTTCTTACTCTGCCTGGCTCAATAGTAACTGAGAATGAAGTATATTTTTTCTCAAGTTTTGGATATGACAAAATTTCGCTTCCTTCTTGAAACTCATCAGTAGATGAAGAGGATATATCAAAAGAAAATTTCTTGTCTCTGAATCTGACATTTTCAGTTGGTAAATAACCATCAAGAAACACATTGATTCCAATTTTAGTTGATAGTACACTAGAAACTATTCCGTATGCAGCAGGTTCACCATAAAGTACTTCGATGTAATCACTAAGAAAATCAAGTAGTGTCAAATCATGTTCTACAACCATCACACTTTTTCCTATTTTAGCTAAACTTTGAATTACTCTTGCTACACTCTTTCTCTGAAAAACATCATTGTATGATGATGGTTCATCAAAAAAATAAAATTCTGTATCTTTTGATGCAACTGCTGCTATTGCTAATCTTTGGAGTTCACCACCACTAAGTTCTTTTAGATTTTGTTCCATTGAATTCTCTAATCCTAATTCTTTGATTAATTCTCTTGACACTCCCCGTTCATCATATTTTTCAATCAATTCTTTTCCCGTGCCATCAAATGCTTGTGCAATATGATGGACTTGTTGTGGTTTAATTGATGCACGAAGTTGTTTATTTTTTATTTTATCAAAATGAGATTTTAATTCTGTTCCTCCATAATACTTTAAAATTTCATCCCATTCTGGAGGATTTTCATATCTTCCCAAATTTGGTTTTAAGTTACCTGAAAGAATGTTTACTACTGTACTTTTCCCCATTCCATTTCTACCTAGCAACCCCACAACTTCTCCTTTTCTTGGTGTAGGTAATTTGTATAATCGAAATG
The DNA here is from genome assembly GCA_005798405.1 of Nitrosopumilaceae archaeon. GTDB lineage: Archaea > Thermoproteota > Nitrososphaeria > Nitrososphaerales > Nitrosopumilaceae > Nitrosarchaeum. The sequence continues at coordinate 116,953 of SYJQ01000028.1, read as the reverse complement.
AATTTGGACCATACTGATGAATTTTATCTGATGCTAATTCAGATGCTAAATTAACAATGGTAATTGCTTCAAAGGGGCAAACTTTGACACATATTCCACATCCATTACAGACATCCTCATCTATCTGGGCTTTTTTTGTTTCTTCGTTAAGTATGATACAATCGGCTCCTGACTTATTGACTGGACAATATTTTATGCACTCCAAACCACATTTTTTTGGCTGGCAAAGGTCTTTGTCCAATACTGCAACTCTATGAGTCATGTCGTAATTCGGTTATTCCTTGCTTTATACCTCTTTTTAACTATCTACAATAATGCGTTACCTTAATAGATAAGAATCTGTCAACATTGTTCAAGCCGGCCATAGCGTTAGGGTGCGACCCAATCCCTTTCCGAACTTGGAAGTCAAACCTAATGTCGCTGTTGTGCTACTAAGATGCGAGAGCTCTTGGGAAGCAACAGTGCTGGCATTTTCTATTCTCTTTTCAATCAATCTTTTAATATGGATTTTATGATCTCAACTATGATTTCAATGCCTAACTGTGTTGTATGTGGACAACAATTTTCAGATGATATACGATTTCTAAATCACATGATGGATAAACATGGTTTTAGAAATCCAAATAGTGACAAACCAGACAGAAACAGCAGAGGCTATTAATTTAATCCAATTCTTTTAAAATATCTTTAAGCGTTGCTATTTCATCATTTAGAAAATCAACAGTTGCAATCACACTTGTTTTAGCACTCTCTGTTATGTTGTATTTCAATTCTTTTTGAATTAATTCTTTGAGCTGTTCACGCTCCATTATGAGATCACTTAATCTCATTGTTGCGTTTTCAACAGTCATTGTTTTTCTCCAATTTTATGTATGTGCCCATCTGGATGAATACATTGATTGCATATGTGTTTGTAATGTACATAATCATGTCCTGTATGATGTACGTCGTTACAATCACAAGAATTCTTTTTTACCATGTTATCTTGATGATATTTTTGTATAATAATGTAGAAACTAATTTTCAATAATGATATTGATCTAATTTCAAACTTTGAAATTATGTATTTTGTAAGTAATCTAGAATCAATCTTACTCCAAAACCTGTAGCGCCTTTTGGATTGTAGGGTTTTTCTTTTGTTCCAACCTGTGTCCATGCAACACCTGCAATGTCGATATGAGCCCAAGGTGTATCTTTAATCGCATTTTTTAAAAAAGCAGCAGCAGTAATGGTGCCTGCAGCTCTTCCAATTCCAACATTTTTCATATCTGCTACATCTGATTTTACCATATCCATATAATCGTCATTTAATGGAAGCTCCCAAACCTCTTCTGTTGTTTTCTTTGATGATTTTACTATTTTCTGTGATAGCTTGTCATTATTTGAGATCATTCCTGCTATGTTTGTACCTAGCGCAATTATGCATGCTCCTGTCAATGTTGCAAAATCAATAATTGCTTTTGGTGAATACTGTTTTTCTCCATATGATAATGCATCTGCTAAAATCAATCTACCTTCTGCATCTGTATTTAGTATCTCTGCAGTCTTTCCACTGTATAATTTTATGATGTCCCCAGGTCTATATGACTCTCCACCTGGCATATTTTCAACTGAGGGAATAATTCCTACTATGTTGATTGGTAATTTTAATTCTGAAACTGCTTTCATTATTCCAATGACTGTACATCCTCCACATTTATCGAATTTCATTTCATCCATTTTTTCACCTGGTTTTAAAGAAATCCCACCTGTGTCAAATGTTACTGCTTTGCCAACTAATACAATTGGTTTTTCATTTCTAGAACCACGATTATGTTCTAAAATTATCAGTTTAGGTTCATTTTTACTTCCCTGTCCTACTGCGGTAATTCCTCCGAACCCTTTCTTTCTTAGTTCATTTTTTGAAATTATATTGCATTTCATGTTGTTTTTTTTTGATATTATTTTTGCAAAATTTGCCAACGTTGCAGGCATACATTGATTTGGAGGTAGATTGCCGATACTCTTTGTATATACAGCTCCATCTGCAACGATTTCTGCAATTCTTATTGCTTTTAAAATTTTTTCTGATTTTGAAATTAAAATTGAAAGATCTGGAATACTGTTTTCCTTTTTTGATTTATATTTATCAAATTTATAAAGAGACATTTTACATCCTTCCACTATTTGAGATACTGATGAAATAGACTCTATTACAGAATTTGGAGGTGGTATTATGGAAAATTCTTTTAGTTTTAATTCTCTAGCTTTCTGAGCAATTTTACCTGAAACAAATCTTATGGTATCATTATTGAATTTCTCTTTTTTACCTAGTCCTGCTAAGAGTATCCTCTGCGGTGGTATGCCTGGAGTAGGAATAACCAATATTTTACCAAATATTCCACTCATATCCTTTATTGATTGTTTTATTGATGGATTGATTTTAGAATCTACGTTTTCAAATCCTAATATTTTATCTGAATCTTCTAAAACAAATCCACAGAGCATCGCTGTTTTCTTTTTTAAATTATTTGGATTTTCTACTTTTATCTTCATTATTATGAAATCTGAGCTTTATGTATTATTTAGATTTACTAGAGATCTATTTTTTTACTATTTGAGAATAGACTCGCAGATCTTATAAACACGGCTTTTACAGTTTTACAACCTTGGTCACATTCTATATTTGCTTTATTTTTTCTAGATTTTTCTTTCTTTGTTGTAATTATTGTTATTAACAGTGGCAAAAGTGCAGCTCTTCCACCGTATGCTGTTTTTTCATCTATTAACCAAAACATTTTCAATGCTGATTCCCCCAATATTGTTTTTCCTAGTTTTACGCCAAGCTCTGAATAATGTCCGATCATTGTCAAATTACCTCTTGTAAGAAATTCAACCATTTTTGCAAATTTCACACACAAATAACATTGATTATCATAAACCAATATTGGCACTTTTTCTTTGATATTCATAATATCACTTGGTGACTATCAGATTAAAATTTTGCAGAAGTAGATTTTTATTAAATTTGTGAAGGAGTGTAATCAAGAAATGGGGCTTAATTATTATCAAATCAAGAAAAATGTTCTACTAGCCCGTAAATTAGTAATTAAAGCAACAAACAATGCCGGATCTGGTCATCCTGGGGGTTCTTTTTCAATGGCTGAACTTTTAGGATGTTTATTTTACAAACACTTACGATATAATTCTAAAAACCCACAATGGGATGATCGAGATCGATTGATCTTATCTAAGGGACATGCTGCACCTGGTTTGTTTTCAAATATGGCTATTGCAGGTTATTTTCCAGAATCAGAGCTTGAAACTTTAAGAAAATTTGGTAGTAAATTACAGGGGCATCCTGATCTAAAATGTCCTGGGGTTGAATTCTGTGGTGGTTCTTTGGGAACTGGACTATCTTATTCTGTAGGTGTCGCACTTGCTGCAAAAATTGATGGCAAAAATCATCATATCTATACTATAATGGGTGATGGCGAATCTGATGAAGGACAAGTATGGGAAGCTGCAATGACGGCTGCAAAATATAAAGTAGATAATCTTACTGCCTTTTTAGATAGAAATTTTATCCAACAGGATTCTTACACTGAAAAAATCATGCCGTTAGATGAAAAATTAGAAGGTGATGACATTTCTGAAATGTGGAAAGATGCATCACGATGGAAAACTGGTGATAAATGGAGATCATTTGGATGGAATGTAATTGAAATAGATGGGCACAGAATCGAACAAATTGATGCAGCAATTACTAAAGCAAATTCAACAAAAGGTATTCCATCTATAATTATCGCTAGAACAATTAAAGGAAAAGGAGTTGAACATATGGAAGATAACCCACAATGGCATGGAAAAGCTCCAGATTCAGATGTAACACCAATAATTAATTTAGAGCTTGACTCTCAGTTTATGATTGCACCTTCAATCATTGCAGGTGATATGACGAATCTGGAAAATGAAGTAAAACGTTGTGTAACTGGAAGAGCTGACTACATTCATCTTGATGTGATGGATGGACAATTTGTTCCAACCAAAACTTTTGATCATAGAAAAATCCAAGAATTACGTTCTCTAACTGTAATTCCGTTTGATTCTCACTTAATGATTAACGAACCTGTAAAACATGTCAGGGACTATGTTGAAGCAGGTAGTGACATCATTACAGTTCATGTTGAAGTTTGTGATGAATCAAGCTTTGGCGAAATTCATGATCTCTTAAAACAGAATAAGGTTGGTGTTGGTCTTGCAATTAATCCTGACACTGAATTTCCTGAATGGTCTTACAAATTCATGTCTACACTTGATCAACTCATTGTAATGTCAGTTATACCTGGAAAATCAGGTCAAAAATACATTGAAGAAACACATGGAAAAATGATTAGATTGAACACTCTTCTAAATGAACACCATTTTTCAGGCTGTATTGAGGCTGACGGCGGTGTGACTCTTGATAATATAGGTTCTTGTTTTGCAGATGGTGCCAGATCTTTTGTAGGTGGCAGTGCAATTATTGGAAAACAAGATGTACGTGGGGCTATAAGGGATTTCAGAAATCAAGTTCTCAAAACAAAACGAAAAATCTTACTTGATAAAGCAAATCAATTAGGGGGATCTGATCTTGTAAAGAAATGGATTGGATTACATGTTGTTGGTGAAAAACAAGAGCAGATTAAGAAAATAGCAGAAGAGGCAGGTTATCTTTGAATCCTCCTATTATGACTGATATGCGTTCAGAGTACTCAAAAACACTAATTGAACTTGGAAGAGAAAATCCAAACATAGTAGTTTTGGGTGCAGACACAACAGACTCTCTTAAAACTTCTGGATTTGGCAAGATATTTCCAAACAGATTTTTTAATGTAGGTATAGCTGAAGCAAATTTGGTTTCTTTGTCTGCAGGTCTAGCAGCGTCTGGAAAAATCTCGTTTGCTAGTACTTATGCTATATTTCTACCTGGACGTGCAGTTGATCAAATAAGAAATGGAATTGCTTATCCCTCGCCTGGAAACAAAAAAGGACTAAATGTAAAATTAGTTGTCTCACATGGTGGATTGTCTGTCGGACCTGATGGTGGCTCTCATCAACAAATTGAAGATATTGCAATTATGCGAGTAATTCCAAACTTTCGTGTATTCATACCGGCTGATACTTTTGCCGTTTCAAAATTAACTAGGTTAATGGCAAACGAATATGGACCATTTTATATGAGAATGGCAAGATCAAATACCCCTGTAGTTCATTCTGAATCTCAGGATTTCCAAATTGGTAAAGGAATTACAATACGTGATGGCTCTGATTGCACCCTAGTTACATGTGGCATTACAGTAAGAATGGCGCTTGAGGCAGCTGAATCATTACAACAAGAAGGAATCTCTTGTCGTGTATTGGACATGTTTTCTATAAAACCAATTGATGCTGAACTCTTGGAAAAAGCAGCACGAGAAACTGGATGTATAGTTACTTGTGAAGATCACAGTATCTTGGGAGGTATGGGTTCTACTGTGACAGAATCTGTTTCTGAGAGATACCCTGTTCCAATAAAACGAATAGGAGCTCAAGACATGTTTGGTGAATCTGCTAGAGACAATGAAATTCCACTACTTTTAGAAAAACATGGAATAACATCTTTTAATATGGTAAAACAAGTCAAAGAAATAAGGAGTAGAAAACTATGAAGATTTTTCTTGATACTGCAAATCTAGAATCAATTAGAAAATTCAATGATATGGGTTTGTTAGATGGCATCACAACAAATCCCTCTCTTATGTCTAAAGAAGGCGGTGATCCAAAAAAGGTCATGGAAGAAATTACAAAAATCATCAAAGGCGATGTCAGCTTAGAAGTTATAAGTACTGAATATTCTGGAATGATTGAAGAAGGAAAGCGTCTACGTCAATATGGTAAAAATGTTGTCGTAAAAGTTCCTATGACTCCTGATGGTTTGAAAGCATGCAAACATCTTACATCTGAAGGAATACCTGTAAATGTTACATTAATTTTTTCACCAAATCAAGCATTACTTGCAGCAAAATCAGGTGCAAAATATGTTAGTCCATTTATTGGTAGATTAGATGATATTGGTAAAGATGGAATGAATTTGATTAGAGATATTAAGAAAATATTTGATAATTATAAAGATGATTTTAAAACACAGATTCTTGTTGCAAGCATTCGTCATCCAATACATGTTGTTGATGCAGCAAAAATTGGAGCACACGTAGTAACTCTACCTCCTGCTGTTTTAGATAAAATGTTACAACATCCTCTAACTGATATTGGTCTAGAAAATTTTCTATCTGATTGGAAAAAACTAAAAACAGGAAACTGATATTAAAATTTAAAATTTGTGTAATATTGTTTTTATGATTATTTCACTATGGTGATTGGTATCTTTGATTTATGTAGTAAATAATTTGCTACACTCCCAAGAAATATCTCAGAACCTGGATCTGGCCCTCTTGAACCTATTATGATTAGATCAAATTTCTTAGTTTTTGAAAATTTTGTAATTGCTTTGCCTATGCTTTCTCCTTTGAGAATTTTTCCTGTAAATGAGACTTTATCTTTTATTACGCTTTTTTGAGCTTCTGTGATTATTGTTTCAGCTCCCTTGATGTGTTTCTGCTTAATTTCAGATGAAACTGGAAATTGAAATCCTAATGAATATCTGACAACATTTATGCCTGTAATTTTTGCATCTAATGGTTTTGCTATTATCGATGCCAATTTCAACCCTTTTAGAGATGATTTTGAACCATCAAGTGGCACTAGTATGCTTTCAATCTTTTTCACAACAATCTAAAACATCGATGATAATTAAATATGATTTTTAGTCTTTTTTGATAGTATCGACTAGAATAAATCCTTAAAAATGAAAATTGAGGTTTTTATGATGATCCTTTATTTGTGCTCTTTCTTGACCCAGTTCCTCTACCTGTGATTCTTGTCATTCCCTCTGTTGAAGGTCTTGGTTTTGCATCTGGTAAATCCCCTAGTCTCTTTGATCCAGTTCCTCTACCTGTATGGACCATTCTGTTTGCTGCTTGTTTCTTCTTTTCTTCTTGGACTTTCTGGTATGCATCTCCTGCCCAAGATTTTCCACCATCATCAATTTCTCTAGTTCCAGTTCCTCTACCTGTTCTAATTCTAATTTTTACCATGATTGAGGTTATCATATCTTGTATTTATTTAAGCTCATTTTACATGAGAAATTATCCATTAGATAATCTTGAATATGGCCTTTATTCGTTATTTTACTTATACAATCAAATTTTGGTATTGTATAATAATTTAAGAAATACTGTTTGAATTACTATGAAAAATAAATTATATTTCGTTATTCCAATAATTGCGATTCTTTTAATTTTATCCAATGCTTTTTTTGGTCATTTGATATTTGGCTCATCTTATGAACAGGATATTAACAAATATTCCATTTACATCCATCTCCAACCCGAATGGAATAGTTATCCTGGAAATATAATTTATGAAATAACAAATGTGTGGTCAAATCCCAATGTAAAATCTGATGTTAAAATATCTGATTATGGTTCTTTTGACATCAAAATGTTAGATAATTATAATTCCAATCAATTACAATATCAAAAACATAAATCATTCGTTGAATTAAAACATGAATTTAGTAATTGCGAATCTAGTTGGAAGCCACATCTTTATCGGTATGCAATTGACAGCATTCGTAATGATATTGAATTAATTCAAGGGACTCAATTAAATAATGATCCATATGTATCAATTTATCCAAATATTCAAAATAAAAAATATACTTTAGAAACACAAGAAAAAATTGTAAAGCAAGGACATGCTCAATTCATACCCATTTGTACTTCAAAAGATTTAACTTCTTATGAATTTGCAGTTTCAATAAATGATAAAAATACTGCATTTGATGTATATTTCATACCTTCTAAAAATGAATTAGAACATTATTTGGAAGATCGTTCTTTTACATTTTACACTCAAGATGGATGTTTTGCTATAAATCATAATAGTTTTAGCGGAATTTGTAATAATGTGGAAAAAAATTCAGGATTGCTTATTGTAATTCCGGATAATCTACAACTATCATTAACTAAAGTGAAAATCAATTTACATGAAAAATCACTGGTTTGAATTATTTTTAATTACTTATCCAACCAAGTTTTCTAAAATAAGTAAACATTAATGCTACTGGTATTACTGATGCAAGAATTATTATTATAAATGACGTATATGGTCCTAAAATTGTTGGATGTTCATTTATTCCTCCCGGTAAATTTATGTTCATACCATAAAATGTTCCGATAACTGTTCCTGGAATTGCAAATGTAAAAATTATTGTTAATGCAGCAAGCACTTTGTTTGTTTTTTCAGTACTTAGCATGAAATCTGTATCTTTGTAAATTTCCATCGTTTCTCTTGACTCTTCTAGAGTTTCAATTACTTTATCAATGTGATCAATTACGTCGTCGAAATACAATGAAAGATCTTCTTCATCTGAAAATCTTTTAATATTTTTAGCAATCTCTAATACGAATTTTTTTAATGGATTCGCTATTCTTCTCATTATGTTGATTTCTCTTCGAAGTAATGCAATACTTCTTGCAACTGATTTTGTTTCATCAAATACTTCGTCTTCAAGATCATCTAAATTTGCAATTACTTTTCTTGATATGTGCAAGAGATCATCCACTAAAATGTCTACTATTTCATGAAGTAGATATCCTGATGATTTTCCAAGTAATCTTTCCTTTCTGTGCTGGTCTGAATCATTTTTGCAAATATTCACTAAATCTACTAATGGTTTCAAATCACCTTGATGAACCGTTACAAGAAAATCTTTTCCTATGAAAATTGAAAGCTGACTATTCCTTGAAATTCCAGGCTGTTGTAAAAGTGGCGGGAAATGCAATATTACAAAAAAATGGTCATCATAACTATCTAATTTTGGAAGCTCAAATTTTGTCATACAGTCCTCAATATTTAATGCATTGAAATGATAAGTTTCAGCTAATTTTTCAACATCGCTTCTATCTGGACTTTGTAAATCTGTCCATAGAAATTTTTTACCTTGAACTGTTTCTATTTTTCTTTCTACTGGTGCTCCTATGGGTTTTTTTCCAACATGCAATCTGTTAGAAATGAATCCTTTTTTCAAGTTGAATGATACCATTATTCAACAAATTTAAAGCGATCGATAAATTTGATTAAAATCTAATTATTCATTTGAATCGATAATCTGACATTGTGAATTTTAGGTTATTTCCATGGGAGCAAATAATTAACGCCAACCCATGTGAGTCCAATTGTTATTCCCATAGCTACCCACCAAAATCTCATGACTGTAATTCTTGTTGGTTAATAATAAATCTACAGGCTAATTCTCATCGTGTTAAAATCAAAGATTATTACAGGATAAACGATTTTTTATTCTTGTGGCCCTCGTAGTACAGTGGCTAGTATAGGGGACTGTGGATCCCCGGACAGGGTTTCGATTACCCTCGAGGGCCTACATAATTTTTTTAAAAAATACCGTACTTACTAGATTCCATCTCTTCTTTAATGGCTAGTTTGAATCGAGGAGTTTTCCCTTCTAAATTATTTGTAAGCCATGTAAGAAATTTTTTTTCTATACCTTTTCCTTTTATTTTGTCAAACTCTGTTCCCATTTGATCAACGAGTTTTTCTACTAATGCTTTATTGACACTCACAACAAAAAAATGCCATCCAAAAGCAAATTCTGAATCTGTGATTGTAAAATCATCTTTACTATGAACCATTTCTTCTAAAAGGGAGAGCTGTTGTGTTAATGCCTTACTTGTTTTATCATAATCTATGGCTGACACATTGATGTTTATTTTATCTAACATGATTGTGTATGGTTAACATAAAATAAAAGGATTACACAAAAATTATTTTAAAAGATATTCAAAATCAATACCAAAATGTGTTTTCATTATATCTATATACGTCTGAATAGATTCCGGTATTTTCTCTCCGCAAGAAACTCCTAAATTTCTTGCATTAATCCAAATTACTAGAGTTTGTATTATTGTTAAGAATCTATCATTTCCAATTTCAGGAGTACTAATTGCTTTTGTGTACCTCTCTGCAAATTCCCATGCAGTTACAAAATCTACACATTTTACCCCAAAAATTGCCAACAATTGTTCTTGCAAACTGTTTGCTTTCCTAAAAGGAATTTGGTTAATTATATATGGAAATTCTACTTTTTCAGGAAGACAATCTGGTAAAGGTCCCCAAAGCGTGATTATCTTTGTACTTTGTTTTAGATCTCCAAATTTTTTCATCATATTGTTGATGATATCTTCATTAGTAAACCAAAACAAAATTACAGTGGCATTAGAAATATCTACATTTTGTATATTTTCACAAATTAACTCTCCTGCTAAATTATCTTGATTAAGAATTTCTTTTGCTTGTTTTATTTTATCTGGATTATTATCTATTCCAACCGCTTTTTTTACATTATATTCTTTTAATGCCAACGCAATTCCTTTTCCATTTCCACATCCAAGGTGATAAAAAATATCATTTTTTCCTAAATTTACAAAATTGAATATCTCTCTAAATGATTTATCTGGTAATTGAACGTCTTCCCCACTCACTATTTTTTCTGGTAATGATTTTAGATATTCTTCTATTTTCAATATTATGATTAAACTAATATGGGATTTATTCTCTTATGCTTTCTAGCTTTGAGACCGCTTGCCATAACTGTGTTCTTACATATGACGGCATATTAGGATCTTGTGTTACATCATCTAGTAAACTAATTGTATTGTTAGCTCTTACTGACAGTGAATACTCCTCATTGGTCAAATCTGTTATCAGATCAGTAATGGATTTTTTAATTGTCTTTGGAGTTGAATGATTTGTAGCAATTTGATTTAGTGTCTCTATTGCTTCTTTCATTGCTTCTTTGTTTTGTTTATCGTCAGCCATTTTTTACATCCTTTATTTCCAATTTGAAGTATATAGTCACATCTCTACAAATACGTTGTCTGATTCTATTGAGACATTATACGATGCCACATCTCTAATTTTAGCGGGAAATTTAACTAATTTACCTGTTTTACAATCAAATTCTGCTTTATGCCATCCACATATCACTTTTCCACCATCTAATTTTCCTTCTGAAAGACTTGCACCTGAATGAGTACAGGAATCATCCATTGCACAATAATTTCCATCAATATTTGCAACCATTACGTCTTTACCGTCTATGGAAACTTTGATCATTTTTCCAGGAGAAATATCTGCAGTTTTTCCAACTATTATTTTACCCATTATGGTTTTTAGCCCATCATTCTTAATATTTTTTCGTATATGGGAGAAATAATGATTAGAAGTGCACTCAATTCAGATAAATTTTCGGTATTGGATTTTTGTAGAGATACTTTTTCATGGGGAGATTACATTCAAGATGTTTGGGATCATTGGTTATCTGAAGATAATTTGTTTCTTATCGAAAAACAATGCCCCATTGGCATGTGTCATGCATTTTTCTCTACAGATCAAGTATGGCTTGAAGGAATCAGAATCAAATCTAATTTTCGTAGGCATGGTTTAGCTTCAGAACTAGTTAGGCATATAGAATTAATTGCTAAAGAAAAACAAATTTCATTTTCATTTATGCTTATTGATATTGAAAATTTACCCTCTCTTAAGATGGCTGAAAATCTTAATTATAAAATATTTCAAACTTGGAATTTTTATTCAATTTCTCCTCGAAATAACAATAATTGTAAAATACAGTTTGACCGCATCTTAAATCTAACAAACATAACTCAGTATGTAAAATCGTGGAGATGGTTATTCTTAGATGAAAATACTTTGCTTTCTTTATATAAACAAAACAAAATAATTTTCTCAGATGAATTTGGTGATGTTTCAACTGCAATTCTAACTGATTCAGAACATTTTGATAAGACACTAATCGTAACTTTGTTTTCAGGTTCAGAACAAAACACTTTGAATCTCCTTTCATATATACAAAATTATGGAGCAGAAAAAAATTATAACAAAATACAAATTTTGAGTAAAGAGAAACTACCTTTATTGAATACATTAGATCATAAAATTACATTTAACCTGATGAAAAAATTTCTTTACTAATTTACATTTACAAATCTAATTGTATTTTTTAAAATTCCTAATTTTTCAATTTCCATCTCTATTTTATCACCGTTTTTAAGAAACACTGCATTTGGCTTGTTTAACATAACTCCTGCAGGAGTTCCAGTTGAAATAATATCTCCCTTTTCTAAAGTCATTACATTGCTTAATTTTGATACTATTTCTGGTATTTTTATGAACATGTTATTTGTAGATGAATTTTGTCGCATCTCTCCGTTGACTTTAGTAGTCAATCTTAAATTCTGAGGATCTTTTATTTCGTCTGCAGTTGTAATCCATGGTCCGGATGGTGCAAATGTGTCAAAGCTTTTTCCTCTTGTGAACTGCTTATCCTTGAATTGGATGTCCCTTGCCGAAACATCATTTAGAATCATATATCCGAATATTGCTTCTTTCGCTTGATTTTCATCTATGTTTTTACAATTTTTACCAATTATCAAGGCTAATTCCACCTCATAATCCAACTGAGTAACAAAATCAGGGCAAATTATGTCTGATTCTGTACCGTTTAGTGTGGTTCTTGGTTTTAGAACTATGGCTGGTTCTTCTGGCGGTAATAGATTTTGTTCTTTAGCATGATCTATGTAATTAAAAGCTAAACAGATGATCTTATTTGGATTTGGAATTGGACTCAATAATTTAAATTTTGAAATATTTTCTTCATATGGTAAAGTATCTAACTGATCTTTGATTTCATCATACCACCCATCAAAAAGAAAATCTTTGATGCTTTGTGGGATTGGAACTCCAGTTTGATAAGTTATTTCATCTTTTGTAGCAACTTTGTCTCCTTTAACAAAACCATATGTTTCACTATTTTCGTGTAATAGTCGTGCTATCTTCATAATTTTTCACTCATTTGTGTGTAAAGATTGCTTGATTCTGTGAATCTTTTCTACAATATCCAAATCTAACAAATTGAATTTCTTCACCATCTTTTAATTGTAAGTAATGTGGTTCTACATATGCCTCTAATTCTTCTAAACTATTTTCATTAAATTCATCATCAATAAACAATTGTTTTGGAATTAGAATTTTAATTATGTGGACATCTTTTTGTGGTACCCATTGAATTTTTTGTATATCTGTAGTATTTCCATCTTCTATGAATTCTCCTTCTAATTCTCCGTTGATCTTTGATATTGTGACATTTCCTAATCCTAATAATCTTATTTTAGTACCTTCTTTGATGTCTGTCGTATCTTCTCCTGAGATGTAGAAATTTTCATCTAAATTGATTTTTCTTTTACCCATATCTTTTATTGGATGATTTGGAATTTCTACCGATAAAAAAGGTAGTTTTTTAATAGTAAGTTTTTTTGGTTTACTTACCATAAACAACCTTATGCTATCTGCATCTACAAATTTTCTATTAAATGATTCAAGTGTGTCAAATGGTGCTAGTGTATTTGCTTTAGTTAATCCTAAAGACAAGATGAATTTTTTTATTGCCTCTGGTTTAATTCCTCTTCTTCTGAGTGACTCCAAAGTAGGTAATCTTGGGTCATCATACCATGATACCTTTCCTTCCTCTATCAATGGTTTGAGAATTCTCTTAGAAATGGGCATTCCCTTAAATTCGAGCCTAGAAAAGAAATCCTGATATGGTTTTCGCATATTTAATGCCTCTAAAATAGCATCAATTAGCTCTTTTCTTAATTCAAATTCTTTAGAACGAAATGCATGAGTGACCCCATCACTACTATCTTCAATTGCTACTGCAAAATCATAACTTGGCCAAACTCGATATTTGTTTCCTAATGTGTAATGTTTCTCATCAATTATTCTAAACAGTACAGGGTCTCGCATTACTGCATTATCTGCTTTCATATCTCCACGAAATCTTACAATCGCATCTCCTGGTTTGTATTTATCAAACATTTTCTCCCAACCTTGAATATTTTGTTTAATGTCCCCTCTACTACATTTGCATGCTTTTCTTTCTTTTCTGTTATTGCTTATGTCATCTCTCTTACAAGTACAAACGTAAGCTTTGCCCAAATTGATTAATTCGATTCCCTTTTTATAAAATAATTCCATATCATCTGAAGTATTTTTTATAATGTCAAACTTGATTCCTAGCCAATCTAATCCAACTTTAATTGCAGCGTGGTATTCCATTCTTTCAGCTTCTGGATTTGTATCATCCATTCTCAAAATGAATTTGCCACCATACATTTTTGCATATTCTGCATTAATGATGGCTGCTTTGGCATGTCCTATATGCGGGTATCCATTCGGCTCTGGTGGGAACCTCGTTATGACTTTTCCTTGTTCTGCTCCTTTTAATGGAGGTAATCCTTCTCTTTCCTCAATTTTTTCTTTTGGAATTAAAATTTCTGGAAAATTTTCTTCTATTTCCTTTTTTTGTTCCTCAAATGAGATCTGATTAACTTTAGAAACAATCTCTGCAATATCTCCAACAATTTCTTTTACCCTAGTTCTAAATTCTGGTTTTGTTCCAAGAATTTTTGCTAGTACAACTTTATCCTGAGTTTTTCCCTCATGATCATATGCATTCTGCAGTGCTATTTTTCGAATCTCTTTTCTTGTCTCTTCATCCAAATTATAGACTCCTTTTTACTACAAAATCTAAGAGATCTATTAATTCTGTTTTAGCAGAACCTGAATATTTTGAAAGTGATTGTTTTGCTACTTCTGCATATTCTAGAGCTTGCATTCTTACATTCTTTTCTATCCCAAGTGAGCGAATTACGTCTACTGCATCTTTAAGATCGTTTTTCGTTGTTTTAGGATTGCCAAATGCATTGAGAATTACTTTTTTATCTTTTCCCTTAGCTAATTGTATTGCCATGAGGATTGGAAGGGATTTTTTTCCTTCTCTTAGATCATTTCCAACAGGTTTTTTTGTAATTTTTGGGTCTCCCATAACTCCGATAAGATCATCTGTAATTTGAAACGCAATTCCTAAATTTCTTCCAAAATTTGATAAATTTGAAATATCTTTTTGATTTCCAGTTGCGCAAATTGCCCCCATCGAACATGACACATCAAATAACGCAGCGGTTTTTTTTCCAATCATTGTAATGTATTCTTTTTGAGATGGGATTCTTTTCTCTTCTGCCATTTTTACATCTAACAGCTGTCCTTCACAGACATCCACACATGCTTTTGCTAATCTAGAAACTAATTGGATTTTTGCATCTTTAGATAATTTTGAGTCTGAAATTATTTGATATGCCTTCGAAAATAACACATCACCAGCTAGTATTGCAATAGGCATTCCAAATTTTTTATGAACTGTAGGTACACCATGACGCATTTCATCATTATCCATAATATCGTCATGAACCAATGTAAAATTATGTATCATTTCCACTGCACTAGCAGCTGGTAATGCAATCTTTGTATTTCCTCTTAAAATTTGACAACTCTTGATTACCATATGAGGTCTGAGTCTTTTTCCACCGTGAATTATCAAATGTGATGCAGCATCATAAAGTGTTTTAGGATTTCCTTTTAGTTTTGAATTTAGATATTTGTTAACAATTTTTGCATTTTTTTCTATTGTTTTTGTTTTTTTCATTTTACTAATCTCCATTTGTCATCTGGAAGATGCGTTCTAATTGCTTTTTGCAACTCTACTTGTAATTCTGAATTAATCCATGATGATAAAATGTTTTTATATTTTTCTAACATTGATTTTTCTGATTTGTTTAGTAATTCTAACGCAATTAACATCCAAGGACAATATATTTTCGGATTTTTTCTAATTTCTGAAAGTAATTCTTTTGCTGAAATCCACTTTATTTGATCAATTTCACCTTCAATCATTTTAAATCCGATTGACTCATCAACAATACTGATCAATGTACCACATATCTCGTTCTCAGAACCAACATCTTTGTATGGTACGTGATATTCAAATTTCATTAAATAATCCATTTTACATGAAATTCCTAATTCTTCTGGCATTCTTCTTTCTGCTGATGAAACGTACGTTTCAGGCTCCCTTGGATGACTTGCTACAGTTCCATCCCAATCTCCTGGCCATAACATTTTTTCTTTAGCTCTTCGAGTTAGAACTAATTTTCCATTTTTATCAAATAATAACGCTGTAAACGCTCTGTGTAGCTTACCATTTGGCAAATGACACTTTACTTTTTCTTCTGATCCAATCGGATTGTCGTCCTTATCCACTAAAACAAGATATTCTTTATTCATTTCTTTTTCCTCTGAATACCGTTCCTTCAAATTTCCTATTTTTAACCGCTTTCACAATTCTTTCAGGTTTGTTACCATTTACAAAAAACACATTGATTCCCATCTTGGAAATCTTTGTTGCTTCTTGAACTTTTCTAGTCATCCCTCCTGTAACATCCATGTTATTTTTTGAAATAATTGGATTCTCCCCTTTTAATTCACGAATTAATTTTTTTGATTTTAGATCCTGGTATAACCCTTCTTCATTTAGAGCAAAAACAACTAATCTTGGTTTTAGAATTTTTGAAATATATGTCATTATTTTATCTCCAGATAAAATGTACGTTTTTTTCTGACCATACCAAAGCGCATCTCCAAATGTAATTGGAATTAATCCTGAGTTTGCAATTTTTTCAATTTCTTTTATTTTTTTTATGATGGGTTTATTCCCAGACATAAAATCTGTCGGTGGAAGACAATATGGATTTAATTTATTTTTTAAAAATGCATCCAAAATTATTTTATTTAATTCGATCATTGAATTTTTAACTACAGATACTCCATATGCATTGTATTTCATTGGTTTTGTGTGCATGTCATATTTTACAGACCAATAATGCCCAAAAGAACCCCCACCATGAACGATTATTATTGACTCATTTACTTTCTTTAAATATTTAGCAATATTCTCAATCGTTTTTTTCCTTGGAGATAATGGTTTTTCTTTATTAGTGATAATTGAGCCACCCAATTTTATTAGAATCATGTTGTCCCCAAATATTCATTCCATTAAAAAGTATCCAATCCCTTAAAATCAATTTTTGCAGAAAAACACTCATAGTTTTTCTTTTTAAATTCATCAATAATTATTTCTAAATTTGATTCATCAGTTAATGCGATAATACATCCACCCCCACCAGCACCTGTTATCTTTGCCCCTAATGCTGATTTTTGGGCCAATTCAATCATTGAACGTAATTTTTCATTAGATATGCCAATTGTTTCCAAATACTCTTGATTTTTTAACATATTTCTACCCAGACCTGATAAATCATTATTTTTCAAAAGAATCAATACGTTACTGATCAGTTCTGATTCATTTTTACATAACTCGGAAAATTTCTCCTCGTTTTTTTCTTTGAACTGTTTTACATTTGCAACCACTGCTTCTGTTGAGTGTTCGATTTTTGAATTTGCAATTACCAGATGAAAATTATGATCTGAATTTATTTTTGAGAATCCATTTTTTTTATCATATTCCATAATTCCTCCAAAAGTACAAACAGTACAATCTGCACCTGATGTATTTTGAAAAATAGTTTTTTCAGCCTCAATTGCTAATTCTAAAATTTCTTCTTTTGACGTTTCAGAAAATAATCTTGAGATAGCTGCTGCACCTGCTACACAACAAGCAGACGATGAACCTAAACCTACCCCCAAAGGAATTTCTGATTGAACTAGTATCTCTATTCCTGTTTTTTGATTATGTTTTTCCATCATTTTATTTGCTAAAAAATAAAATGGTTTCAATGGAGATTTAATTTCTGTAATTGGTTTGTTTGGTGGTATGTTTAAATTTCCTATGTTTGATTTAATTGAAATTATATTTTCTTGTATTGTACTTGCACTTACTGTAATCCGTTTGTTTATTGCACATAGTATTGCTTTTACTCCATAAACTACAAAATGCTCCCCAAAAAGAATTACCTTTCCAGGTGCTGAAGCTTTAGATTTCAAGTAAACACTATTGATCCATATCCAACAACTGAACTTGTATCGCCTGTAACATCTCCGCTTGTAGCATATTTGAGCAATTCTCCTTTTGTAGCACCTAATTCTTTGCATGCTATCATGGTGGATGCAATTGCTCCATATCCACAAGCGCTTACGTTTCTGTCTTCTAAAATATCATAAAATCTTTTTACATCTAGTTTCAATATTGGTTCAATTAAAGCCATATCTTGCTCATGTGCAAATTCATTTTGTTCATAATGAGTAAAATCTGATGAACCGATTATCATTGTATTGTTTTTTCCTGCAATTTTTGCTATGGCCATTCCCACTTTTCTTGATGCATCTTCAGTTTGATTAATCATAGATATTGGTAATATTTTGAAATCTGAATACATTTCTTGTAGTATTGGTATTTGCACCTCTAAACTATGTTCTCGTGTATGAGAAAAATAATCAATATCAATTATTTCTGATAGATGAGAAATCTCATCAGCTGTTTCTGAATCAACTTCTACATCACCTAACGGTGTATTCCACTTACAATTTTTCATTGTTGCAACATTACTTCCAAGTCCCCAATGGTTGGGTCCAATTATTATAAATAATTTTGGTGCATCTGATGAGATTGCATAAAATGAATGACATGCTATTGGACCTGAATACATGTATCCTGCATGTGGGCAAATAATTCCAAAAATTTTCTTTTTAATATCGGATGGTGGAATTTTACCTGGACCAAATTTATGTAAAAAACAATCATTGATAGTTTTTCTTAATTCTTTTTTTTCACCGGGATAGAACATTCCGGCTACTGCCGGTGTTCTAATTTGCATTACTCTATTTCCTCTTCCGTTATCTTTGTTTCAAAATCATCGATTTCGTATTTCATTGCTTCATCCTCTTTTAATTCTCCTCTTTCTATGAGAACTTGACGAACCAATAACCAATAAACTGTGGCGAGAGCTTTTCTTCCTCTGTTATTTGCTGGAATAATCACATCTAGTTTTGATGTGATATTATCTGTATTTGAAATCCCAATCACTGGAATGCCTGCATTAGTTGCCTCCGTAATTGCTTGAACATCTACCTGAGGATCAGAAATTAGGACTAATTTTGGTTCAATGTAATATGGCAATGATGGATTGGTAAGAGTGCCAGGCATGAATCTTCCAAGTAATTTTTTAGATCCTAGCATTTCACAAAATTTCTCAATTGGTGTATTTGCATATTGTCTAGCAGAACAAACTATGAGCTTATCGGTTCCAAGACGATTGATGAATTTGGCAGCTGTTTTAATTTTTTCCAAAGTTATATCGATGTCAAGCATGTATAGACCTTCAGGACTAGCTTTTGTTATGAATGGTGTCATGAACTTTGTTTTGACTGGAGTTCCTACTCTAATTCCTGTGGATAGGATCTTCTTTTTGATTTCTGTGGATTCTGCTTGTTCACTCATAGCGATTTTAAATCTCTGCCATACCGCGTATTAAATCATGCTCTGATAGACGTATAAGCTCATTTAGTTTTGCCACTCTTTCTCCGCCTACTATGCCGACTTTGAGCATTTTTGACTTTGTTGCTAATCCAATGTGAGAAATATGTGAATCATTAGATTCTCCCGATCTGTGTGAGGTGATTAATTTTATATTGTTTTGATTTGCTATTTTAGCAAATTCAAAGGCATCATAAAGGCTACCTGCCTGATTAACTTTGAGAATTGCAGCATTACATGATTTTGTTTTAATTGCCTTGGATAGAATGTCTTTGTTGGTGACAGTTAGATCATCTCCTGTAACTAATGTGTCTGGAAATTTAGCAGTTAATTCTGCCATGTCGTCAAAAGCTTCTTCATGAACTGCATCTTCTGCATAAATTAATTTATATTTTTTAATAATTTTGGAAGCAAATTCAATTTGTTGTTCTGAAGAATTGATGAATCCTGCTCTTTCATAAACATACTTTTGTTTTTCTTCACTCCACTGGGTAGATGATGCAAAATCTACTCCTAAAGCCACTTCTTTTCCCAATGTAAATCCTAAATTTTCACAAGCTTTAGCTGAAAGTTCTAAAGCTTTTTCATTTTCTAATTTTGGTGCCCATCCTCCCTCATCTCCTCGACCGTTAGTGAAATTAGGATCTTCTTTTTCTAAAACCTGGCGTAATTCTTTATGAATTAATAAATTAATTTCAATAGCCTCTCTGATTGTTTTTGCCCCTATGGCACAAATCAAAATTTCTTGAATGTCTGGTGTTCCTGGTCCTGCGTGAGCACCACCTCCTAAAATATTTCCCAATGGAAAGGGAAACTTGAATGATGATTCAGATGATAAAATTTGAAATAAAGGTATGTTTGCTGATTTTGAAGCAGATTCCATTGATGCAATGGTCACTGCAAATGCTAGTGCTCCACCGATTTTTGAATAATTTGGTGATTGATCAATACTCCTTAATGTTTCATGTACTGTTTTAAGATCTGACGATTCTAATCCCACAAATTTTTGGGAATTTTCATTTAATATTCTTAAACTTTCTTCTGGTTTTTCATTTGGAAAGCTAACTGCTTCGTATTTTCCAACACTAGCTCCTGATGGTGCACAAACTCTGCCTAAAAATTTATTTTCTGAGATAACATCAACTTCAATAGTTTTACTTCCTCTGCTATTGTAAATGATACGTCCTTCAATGGATGTAATTTTTGACAAACTACTCTAACTCAGATTGAACTTCTTGGTTTCTTCTCTGTATTGCTTCATAAAATGGAATAACTTGTTGAATAGTTTCAACAGTAGTTAATAGCATTCTTCTGCAACAATATCTGCTTATTCCCAAAGAGTCTAGTCCTTTAGCTGGATCTTCTCCAGATCTTACTTTATTTTGATAATCTTCAAATTTATCAGCAATTAAATTTCCACAAGTAAAACATCTTACAGGAATTAACATACGAACAAAAAAGTAATCAAGGATTATAAAAACCATGCAAGAAATTTCTATTGCGGGTGTCGCCCAGCTCGGTCAAAGGCGCTAGCTTGAGGGGTTAGTCTCTTAGGAGTTCGTGGGTTCAAATCCCATCACCCGCATCTAATTTTACTCAAATTTTATTTTGTACTTTACTTAATGCCTTGATTAGTTCAGAACGTCTTTTTTCTTCTGTTATTGCACCTCTGACATCATCGACTAAAATACGATCTACATCGATTTTTCTTCTTGCCTCTTTTAGCACTTTATCATACATAGAAAATGGATACAAATACAGATACAAATTTTCCATTATTTCAAAAATTCTTGAGGCATCATCTATGTCTCCAATTCTGATTTTATCGAAAATCATTCGTTTTAATTCTCCAACACAATCCATTAATCCTAAAACATATGATTCCGGCATTACACCTAATATCTTTTCTGAAGGAATTTCCTTTTTTTCAACGATGGCAATAAGGGATGCCGCTTCAACAAATTCCTGCTCTGGCATAATCATATACCTTCTAAGATCAGACGTAGCTTTTTTATTATATTTTTTTAATAATGCTTCTGCTTGTTTTAGATTATTTTTTGCAGATTTCATATCTCCCATATGTACTGATATGATGGATTTACTACAAAGAATTATTATCTCTCTTGTATTTTTTATCAAAAATTCTCTTGCATCTTGAACTTCTAACAATGATTTTGTAATTTTATCCAAAGATGGTTTTACATTTTTCAATGTCATGTTCATGTATGAACCAAACCTAGAATAAATCATTTGCCAAAGCTCTTATTTTACTTCCAGTCTATTCTAATTATGGAAATATCTATAGAACAAATGATGCAAATAGAAAATAATGGACACCGTATGGGTTTTTTAAAAAAATTTATGATGGAAAATGCGGGTGCAATCGCAGTTAAAAGATTGGCAGAAAAATTCGTTGATCTTGAATCCAAGAATGTTTTAGTTTTTGTTGGATTGGGAAATAATGGCGGAGATGGATTAGTTATGGCTAGACATCTTGTAGGCTATGGCTCAAAAGTTACGGTGATCTTACTAGGAACTCCAGATAAAATCAAAACTGAAGAAAGTAAATGGAATTGGTCATTACTGGAAAAAATGCCATCTGTTAAACTGATATCTGGAATGAATGTTAATCCTGATTTCATTCCAGATATAATCGTGGATGGAATATTGGGAACTGGTATCTCTGGAAAAATAAGAGAACCATATGAAAGTGCAATTAACTACATCAATGATTCAAATTGCTTTAAAATTGCAGTTGATATTCCATCTGGAATCAATCCTGATAATGGAGAAACTGCAAATATCTTTGTACAAAGTGACATGACAGTCACATTTCACAAAATGAAGAGAGGAATGCCAAAAAGAAGAGATCTATGCGGTGAAATATTTGTAGAAAAAATAGGAATTCCTCCAGAAGCTGAAGAGGGAGTATTATGAAAGTTCATCAAATCCAAGTTGGTAATATGCATAATTTTACATATGTTGTAGAAGATGAAGATACTGATGAAGGAATAATAATTGATCCCTCTTGGGATCTTGATCAGATAGAACAAGTTATCAAACGAAATAATTTAAAAATAAAATATATTATCAATACTCATCATCATTTTGATCACACGTTAGGAAATGAAGGGATGTTGAAATTGACTGATGCAAAAATAATTCAACATGAAAAATCTGAATTAAAACATGATATTGCAGTTAAAGATGGAGATATAATTGAATTTGGGAATTCAAAATTAACTGTTCTACATACTCCTGGGCATTCTAAAGACAGTATGTGTTTAATTGGAGATGGAAAGATTTTTTCTGGTGATACTCTTTTTGTAGGAAATTGTGGGCGTATAGATTTACCAGGAGGAAGTGCAAAAGAATTGTATCATAGTCTTTTTGATGTTCTTTATTCATTAAATGATGATCTTGTTCTTTACTGTGGTCATAATTATGGACATTCTTTAACATCTAC
Organism: Nitrosopumilaceae archaeon; assembly: GCA_005798405.1. Lineage (GTDB taxonomy): Archaea > Thermoproteota > Nitrososphaeria > Nitrososphaerales > Nitrosopumilaceae > Nitrosarchaeum. The sequence continues at coordinate 93,944 of SYJQ01000028.1, read as the reverse complement.
CATCGGACAGGAGAAAATAACTAATTTTGTCATGCAAAAGCGAACTGAACAAGAGTTTCTTGACATGATGGGACAATGACCTATTTAGATAATTTTGAATTTTTTGGTAATGCCAATAAAATTCAGGATTTTATTGACGTGCTGAAATCTGGTAATTCTTTATTCTCTATTGTAATTTCTTATACTGAAACATGTGAAATTCCTGGTATTACATTTGCTGGAGCTGATAAAGATTCCATTAAATTTACTCCTCCCGCAGATGCTGAATATCTCTACTATGGTTATTGTAAAACAATAGATAAAATACCTATGACTCCTGATGGTAAACCAACTCCTGCATTACTTACTAAAACTGCATTAGAATCTTGTAGTATACCACATATTGTAATTAATGCTGGAAGTAAAATTGTTCCTCAATTACCTTTCATCCAAACTGGTTTGTCATATGGACGAAATATTTCAATTGAATCTGCAATGGGTGATTCTCAAGTATCTCAAGCAGTAGATTATGGACGTATGGTTGGAAGAAATCTTGCATCTATGACTGATTGCTTGATAATAGGAGAAAGTATTCCAGGTGGTACTACTACTGCGCTTGCCGTATTACTTGGATTGGGTTTCAAAGCTAAAGTTAGTTCTAGTATCCCAAATAATCCCATTGAATTAAAAAATCAAATTGTGAATTCTGCATTAAGGCGATTGACTTCTGATAATCCATATCATGTAATATCTGAAGTAGGCGATCCTATGATTGCATTTGTATCTGGTATGTTAAGCTCTGCATCAGAAATAACTAAAGTAATGTTAGCTGGTGGTACACAAATGGCAGCTGTTTTGGCATTTGCTTCGAAAATTGGATTCAATGCACAAAATACCGCTATTGGAACCACTTCTTACATTTCTAATGATGATAGTGCTAATTTTAAATCTCTTATTTCAGATATTGCACACATTCCTGGAATTTCTGTTAACCCTGGACTTGAAAATTCCAAGTTTTCAGGACTAAAAGCATTCTCACAGGGATTTGCAAAAGAGGGAGTTGGTGCAGGTGGTAGTATTATTGCATCTATGATTAAAACAGGAAATGATTCTAATCATTTTTTAACTCTGTTTGAAAAAGAATACCATAGACTTTTTACTTCACTGTAACTGATTTAGCCAAATTTCTTGGATAATCTGGGTCTGCATCTTTTTCAAGTGCCGCATAATATGAAAGCAATTGTATTGGAATTGTTTCTGAAATGGGATATGCTATTTCACTAGTTTTTGGAATTTCAATCCAATAATCATAGACATCACTTTTCACATCTGATATGCCAATTATCTTTGCACCACGTGCTTTAATTTCTCTAGCACTCGTTAATGTGTCTGAATATGTTGAATCATTTGGATTAATTATTATCACAAATACGTTAGAATCCATTAGTGCTAATGGTCCATGTTTTAACTCTCCACCAGGTATTCCTTCTGCATGAATGTATGTCAGTTCCTTTAATTTTAAAGCGGATTCTATAGCTATTGGATAATGAATTCCTCTACCTAAAACATAGATGTCTGATATTTCTTTAATTTCTTTAGCAATGTGTCTTATTTGTGCATGATTTTCAAGAATTTTTGAAACCGCTCCTGATATTTCTTTATAATTAATCTCAAACTGTCCATTAGACAACTTTTCAGCGATTTTGTACATTATGATCATTTGTGATGTGAAACTTTTTGTTGCTGCAACACCGATCTCTGGGCCACAATTCATTGCAATTACAATATCTGATTCTCTTGCTAAAGAAGAAGTAAGTGAATTCACTATTGAAATAATTTTACAATTGATCTTTTTTGCAATATTTACTGCCTCTAACACGTCTGCGCTTTCACCACTTTGTGAAATCACAATCAATGTTGAATTTGGTTCAATTGTGTCTGAAGAAAATTGTAACTCACTTGACATTATTGCATCTGCTTTTATTTTTGCATATTTGGCTAAAACTTGTTTTGCAATTAATGCCGCATTATAACTTGTTCCACTTCCTGTTATGTAGACGTCATTTGAATTTTCTATGTAATTTGCTGCATTTGTAATTGCCTCTTTTGTATTTTCTCCTGCCTTGAATATGGTATCTGGCTGTTCCGAAATTTCTTTTAATGTAAAATGTGCATAATCTCCCTTATATGCATCAGCAAATTCTTTTGATACTTTTGTAATTTGTTGTTTTATGTTTTGTCCATTAAAATCTAAAATTTGTAATTTATCTTTGTCAATTATTACAAAGTTGCCATTTTCAATATAGATTGCATTATCTGTTTGCTCGATAAATCCTAAAACATCACTTGAGAGAAAATAACTGTTTTTTCCAACTCCTACAATTAATGGTTCATGAAATCTTGCAGCTGCCAATTGTCCGTTTTCAAACATTGCAACAAATGCATAATGGCCCTTTAATTTTGAAACTGTTTTAATTATTGTGTCTTTAACATTTTTGGTAATCTCATAATTTTTTTGAAGAATATTTGCTATTACTTCACTGTCTGTTTCACTTTTGAAAACATACCCTTCTTTTTCTAATTCTTTCTTTAATTCTTCAAAGTTCTCTATAATTCCATTATGCACTATTGCAAGTTTTCCGGAATTGCTAGGATGTGGATGTGCATTTACATCTGTAACTTTGCCATGAGTTGCCCATCTGGTGTGACCTATTCCTACTTTTCCGGGTAATGTATCAAGTTGAACCTTAGAGTTTACTTCTTCTACTTTCCCTACGCCTTTTTTTAGTTCAATCTGACTGTTTGATTCAGTAGCGACACCTACACTATCATATCCTCTATATTCCATTCTTTTCAGTCCTTTGACTATTATTGGTGCTGCTATTTCATTTCCATAATACCCTATAATTGAACACATGACTAATCTATCTGATGATATGAGGGGTTATTTACTGTTAAACCTATTCTTGTAATTATTCAATTGAGGAACTTACTGTGTATTTTGAGATTCTACTGCAGTTGCCTCTGCAGTTACATCAATTTCGGATTTTGATTCTGGTTTTTTAGTGCTTTCTAACATGCTTGGAATATTTGATTCTGGAGAAAAGTGGATGTTTTTTTCTTCATCCAATGTTACAATATATGATGGAATGTTTACTTTTCTATCTCCGATCATTATGTGACCATGAATTACTGCCTGTCTTGCTTGATAAGGTGTTTTAAATCCGAATTTTCTTGATACTAATGTTTGTAATCTACGTGAGAGTAAATCATTAACTTGAAGATTTAGTACATCATCTAAAGTGGATTCATTGCTTACTAATCCTATTCTTGATAATGATTTCATCAAAATTGGTTCTTTTTCCAGTCTGATCTCTTGTCTCAAAGCAAGCAATGATCTTGCTTGATGTCTGACACGAGATAATTCTGTGTGGGCCTTCCATAATTCTCTTTTTGATCTTAATCCAAATGTGCCAAGAGTTTTTAATTCCTCCATTTTTAATTCATAATTAAGTGGTCTTTTTGGTTTTCTCCACATTCTTCTTGGATTTTTAGGATCTCCCATTCAATTCACCTATTTCTTTTTCTCCGCAGGTGCTGCTTTCTTCACTTCAGCTGGTTTTGCTGCTGTAGGAGCTGCTGCTGTAGGAGCTGTTGCTGTAGGAGCTGCTTTTCCAGCTTTTGCTACACCAACTGCTCCTCCTTTTCTACCTGTAGTTCTTGTACACTGACCTCTAACTTTTAATCCATACATGTGACGGTAACCTCTCCAACTATTGGTGATTCTTTCTCTTTCAATGTCATTTCTTAAAGTAAACGGAATATCTGATGTTAACAGATGCATATTTGCTCCAGTCTCAATATCTTTTCTTCTGTTAAGAAACCATACTGGAAAATTTCCTGCTACTGGGTTAGTAATTAATTTCTCAATTGATTGAACATTAGATTCAGATAAAAAACCGATATTTGTATTGGTGTTAATTTTTAATGTATCTAGAATTGCCGTAGCAAAATTATATCCTATTCCTTTGATTTGGGTTAATCCTACAATAGCCTTTTTAGCTCCAGGGATATCGTTTCCCACAATCCTAACAATATGTCTAAATTCTTGAGTGCTCAAGTATTCAAAAATTCTTAGTTACCCCGATAAAAACCATGCTAGGCGTCAATTAGGTGTGTTTCAACAAGGATTTCTACAAAGATACATGTCGTACTTTCCTTACTTGGTTTCTTATTTTAGCCTCCGATCTTAGATATTGAGTTAAATTCTCAACGTTATCTGAAGTCTGAATCTGCTGTCCAGTCATTACCCTGTATGTTCCACTGATTGCATTTACAGCACTTCTTCACTCCTCTTTGAGGATCTATTTCAATGCAGAAACAATGCTCTCCTTTTCCCGATGTATCTTTAATACATAATTTCTGCATTATTTGTAATTACAATATTTTACTAATTATCCTATTGGTTATATCATGTGCAATCTTCATTTAGAAAAGTTATAAATTCACATAAAGACTGATTGTTAGAAATGGACAATGCTTTTGACAGAGAAAAAGTAGTCGACTGCATGTTTGATCCTGTAACATCGTCTATTTTAGCTGAATTGGAAGACGGTGAAAAAGATTGTTCTTTTTTGGCAGAAAAATCATCCATTTCTGAAAATGAAGTTTTTGAAAGGCTTTCTTATTTGTTAGAACATGGATTTATTTTTGAAAATTCTGCTAACGGAAAATCTGTGTTTTCTGCAAATGCTGAAAAATTGACTCAAATTATAGAAAATAGTGATACCTTTAATGCAACAATTGAAGGATTAGAAAAAATGGATAGTTATCTTAACTAAAAGATTTCTTGCGATTTTTTATTGCGTAAATTGCAACACCTACCATTCCTATGAGGCCGACTATGAGAATGTATAATGAAATGAATCCTAATGATTTTTTGCCTGCGTCTGGCTCTGGTCCTATCACTCCAAATATTTTAATTTCTTTTTCATTTGTATTTTCAATAACTAATTTGTATATTCCTGACACTGTGATGCTGAACTGTCCTTCAAAAACTTCTTCATCAATTATTTGGGATTCTATTTCTTTATCAAACGGATCTAATATTTTTACAGTAATTCCTTCACTAAAATCAATTATCTGAATTGCATAAATTCCAGACTGCGTTTCTGATCTGTCTAATTCAACAGGAATTATTAGATTTTCCCCAAATTTGACTTGGCCTTCTCCTTTGATCAAATCTTCAAAAATTACTTGGTTTCCATAAAATGATAAAATTATTCCTAAACCAACTATGCTGCCTACAATCACAAAAAGAATGCCTGATTTTTGCACAATTTGTCTATTGCATTCTTTAGTTTAAACCTAATTTTTTAATAAATTGGATTGTTCTTTTTCACAAATTTAGATTAGGCTAAAAAAGTTAGCCTAGGCTAACTTTTAAATAAACAAATTAGTACTACTAATTATCTTTGAAATTTAATCGATCAACTATGATGTTGATGGTATCTGTTGTTATTGGTATATCCACGATTATTCTTTTTTCAGTATTTTCCGAAGCTCAATTAGAACAAAAAACGTTTGTCAGTCATTCAGGTCAAATAATCAATACATCCGGTGATGTATTAGATCCACTTTATACTGCTTCAACTGTTGAGTTTGATCCTGAGATGTATCTTAGGGATTTTAATTATGGGATAATTTCTGAATCAACAAATGGTAAAATAATTAGGGAATTTACAATAATTGCAGATGATGATAAAATACAAGAAATATCTCCAGGTGTTTTTTATAATGTTTGGACTTTTAATGGAACCGTTCCTGGTCCTACAATTCGTGCAACCGAAGGTGATTTAGTTCGTATTAATTTCATCAACAATGGCTCAAAATCACATACAATGCATTTCCATGGAATTCATCAAGCTGAAATGGATGGTGTATTTGAAATTGTTGGTCCTGGTGGTGGACGATTTACTTATGAATTTGAAGCTGGACCTGTAGGTGTTCATCCATATCACTGCCATGTGATGCCTTTAGAAGAACACATTGTTCGTGGATTGTATGGTGTTTTCATTGTTGATCCTAAAGAATCTAGACCACCAGCTGATGAAATGGTAATGGTCTTAAATGGATTTGATACTGATTTTGATACTGAAAATAATTTTTATGCTGCAAACACAATTCCTTTCTATTACCAACACCATCCTATCCAAATTAACACTGGTGAATTAATCCGAATTTATGTTGTAAATATGGTCGAATTTGATCCAATCAATAATTTTCACCTTCATGGAAATCTGTACCAATATTATCCAACTGGAACCGATCTAGTACCTTCATTTTACACTGATATGATAACACTATCTCAAACTGAGCGTGGAATAATGGAATTTCAGTATACTTTTCCAGGAAAATATCTATTCCATGCACATAAAGTAGAATTTTCTGAAAAAGGATGGGTTGGCTTGTTTCTAGTCAAAGACAATTCTACGTCTTCTGAGGTTCAATATGGAAACTAACGAAAAAACATCTAAAATTAGAATGATTGCCAGTGGGGTCATTCCTTTTGTTTTTGTAATTTTAATGATGGCTTATATTTTTGGTCCAGGGGCTGATTTACTTGATTTTGGAGTATCTCTTCCAGAATTAACTATTGAAAAAATTAATTTTGAAAAATCTGAAATTCATGTAACTGTCAGAAACACCGGTCCTATACCTGTTAGTATTGTAATGGCTGATGTAAATGATAGAATTCAACCTGCTGCAATAGAACCTGACAAATTTTTAGAAAGATATGAAACTGCATTGGTTAGAATTCCTTTTGAGTGGAATACGGCTGAACCATATGCTATTGGTTTGACCACTGATGATGGAACACGATTTGAAAGAATTGCCGAGGCTGCAGCGCTAGCATTAAAACCAAATCTTGAATTTATGACATTCTTTGCTATAATTGGAACTTATGTTGGAATCATTCCTGTTATGATTGGGTTACTTTGGCTGCCTTTTATTAAAAAAATTAGTAAAAACAAATATCATTTCTTTTTAGCTTTAACTGCAGGTCTATTACTTTTCCTAGGATTAGATTCAATTGAAGAAGCACTTGATGTATCTTTTGAAAATCTAAATGGCAGCTTTAATGCAGTTTTATTAATTGCAACTACTATCGTTTTATCTTTTCTTGGTTTGTATTATGCTTCTGAAAAATTAACAGGAAAAGCAGATTCACTAAAGATTTCAAAACCTGTAGCAATTGGTTTGATGATTGCAATAGGAATTGGATTACATAATTTTGGTGAAGGTCTTGCAATAGGTGCTGCGGTTGGCTTGGGATCAATTGCATTTAGTACTTTTTTGATTGTAGGATTTGCTCTTCATAATACCACTGAGGGTTTAGCTATTGCAGCACCTATGTCTCGTGGAAAACTAATGATAGGGAAATTGATATTGCTTGGAATTATTGCAGGCTCTCCAGTTATTTTTGGTGCATGGATAGGAGGATTCTTTTTCTCTCCTCTATACTCTGTAATTTTTCTATCTATTGGAGCAGGTGCCATTTTTCAGGTAATTGTAATTATTCTAAAATGGATTAGAGAGGAAGGAGACAAAACTCTATCAAGTGCTGCAGTTGTATCTGGATTTGCGTTAGGCGTATTGATTATGTATCTTACGAGTATACTGATATAATTAAATCGGTTCTGGATGTATTGTAATTACTGCATTTTTAATTTGACTTCTTATGACATGTTCTATTTCTGATGTCATATCATGAACTTTTTCAATAGATGACTCTTTATCAAATGAACAATCTATATCAATTTTGAGAATATTTTCAAAATTTAAAGAAACTATCCTGCCTATTTTCTTTATTTCTGTATATTTTTTTAAAATTTCTCTTATTTTTTCTTCAGTAATTTTATCTTCTATGTTTAAATTTATTGGAACTGCAAGAAATGGCTCAAGATGAATAGTCACATGCTCAATTTCAGGTATGTTCTCTTGAATTTTCTGTTCTATCTCTTCTGATATTTTATGTGCAGAATAGAGATTGATCTCCCTGTCAACCATTACATGTAGATTCGAGTATGTCTTTCCTCTGGTTTTATGAGATATGATGTTATGAACTTCCTTGACACCATTTACACTCTTTGCAATGTCATTAATCTTTGCATTCAGAGGCACATTTTTCCAATCTGGTTCAAAATGAATGGTAATTGCTGCATTTGGCATCTTATTTTTTATATTGTTTTCAGCCATACTGCTAATCTCATGCGCTCTATCAAAACTTGTGTCCCCTCTTAATGATATTGTGACATCTGTGAATAATATGTCTCCTGATCTTCTCATTAGAATTGCTCCTACTCCTACCACTCCTTCTGTATTTACAACAATTTCTTTCACCTTTTTTACAAGTTCAGGTGATATGATATCTGTTAGATCTAATGCTGTCTTGTGAATTAATTTTAAACTAAGAATTACTAAAAGTATTCCTAGAATTAACGCTGCAATAAAATCTCCATTATAGAATCCGAATGACACTAATACAATTCCCGCAATTGCAATTATTGTTGAACCCAGATCCATAAACGCATGATAAAAATCAGCTTTGAGTGTTGCTCCGCCTATCTTTTTAATTGATTTTTGGAGAAGAATTATTCTGAAAACATCTATTCCTATAGTGTATAATCCACCAATAATTGCAAACATACCCGGCAGCGTATTGAGCATTGGATTTTGTAATCTCTGTATTGATTCATAAATGAAAAATACTGCTATCAGAAAAATTGCAATTCCACCAATCATTCCTCCAAGTGATTCAATTTTTCCATGACCATAGGTGTGTTCCTCATCTGGAGGTTTGATTGCCATTCTAGCTGCTAAAAGTAGTATTGCAGTAACAACACTGTCAAGTAACGCATGAACACTATCTGTAATTAGACCTAGGCTGTTAGAAATTACACCAAAGGCTAATTCTACAATAAATGCAGAAAATATGGCTAAAAGTGAAATCTGTAAAATCTTTGTTTTCTGAATGATCATTTCTATCTATTTTGATAATTATTCTCATGTATTACAAGTATTCTGAAGAGAATTCATGCGACAAGATTATTTGTGATAAGGAGTATTTTTTGTTGTGATGCGCAGAAAATCTATTATTTTACTTGCCATTTTCTCATGTATTCTCTTAACCCCAATTATACAGGTAGAAGCTTCGAGTAACCCTAATCTGTTCGTTTCGGCTGAAAACTCTCAATTTAAAAATCATTTTTCTGGTTCTATGGTAGTCGAGGTTGTAATACGCGATTCAAATCTTCAAGACACAGATGAAGGAAAAGGTGAGCCCGATGTTACACTTAACGGTAAATCTTTACGAATGGCTCAATCTACTGATGGTAATTGGTATGCATATTTTGCAAATGTGGATAAGGCAAAAATTGCAGATTCTACACAATCTTCTACTTCTGGTAAAGGTTTAGACTTTGGTGTTTTCTGTAGCAGAGATACAGCATCGTCTGTTTTTGGGATCACTCTTTCTGAAACTGATGGTATTGCTGTTCCAAGAAACAATGGCTTGTCTGGTTTTACAAATGGTGATGTTTCATTTAATCAATGCATTGGAACACCAACAAGTTCTACCAATCTTAATAATGTTGTAAGAAATCCAAAATCAATTAACACCAATCCAAATATTCCTTCTGGACAAATTGGACTAGATTCAGATGCATGGCCCCTTATCCAACTCTTTTCTTTTGATGATGTAACAATTCAGTATAATGCGGGAGGAAATCCCCAAAGTGTCACTCTTCAATATGATGATAGCATAAATATTTCTATGAATTTGGATAGAGATCTCTATCCCAAGAATTCAGAAGTTTTTCTAACTCTAAATGATTTTCAATTAAATCAAGATCCTACAGATGAAGATTCATGGACATTTAAAATTAATTCCCCTGTCACAACTTTTTATCAGGCATATGATGATTCTGGTTCTAATTCTGCTAACGGTAATGCAGGATTGGTAAATTTAATTCCATATCTTTCTAATTTGGGTTTTCAAGATAATGGAAAACTTTTGGTAACATTGGGAAATATAATTGAATTAAAGTCAAATGATGAACAACCTAACACTTCTGTTAGTGATGGATTGTCTACATTTTCACAGATTGTGACTTTGGTAGAAAGTGGTCCAAATTCAGGACTTTTTGACAGTGCTGATGATAATGACGAATCTGTTATTGCGATTCTTGATAATGCTCCAAGAGGTCAAACTGGAGAAATAGAATACAATCAAAAATCCATTACCGTTCTCACAGGATCTTCAACATCTTCTGTTTCAATAAGTGAGCCTATCTTGACTATTGGCAGTTCTCAATCATTAAAACCTGGAACAAAATTTCCTGTAGATCTTTTTGATCCTGATCAAAATATTAATTCAGGATCTAAGGATGATTTAGATGTTTTTAGAGATACGTCTCTTATTCCTACACTGAAAATTGGTAATCCTGTTACACTGGGAAATGCAAGGGACGTACAATTTCATCTCTCGTCTCTAACATTAACTGGTGGAGATACTGCAAATTCATCTGTCAATGATACAAATTCTGCAAGACTGTTTGTTGACACTTCAAATGTTGCAAATTCATCTTTTGAGCAAGTATCCATGAACCTTGGAATTTCAGCATCTGACTTACGATCTATTCTTTTAGATTCATCTCTTTCAAACATTAATGGAACTAATTGGCTAAATTATGATCTGAGATCATTTGAAACTGATTTTGGAATAACTGATTTTTCTGATGTCTCTATTATTCTTTCATTTACCTCTTTAGGTTCTTTACCAATCATCATAGTTGATTCTGGAGATTTATCTTCTTCACATGGATTAATTCAATTGGATGATTCTGATATTCAGGCATTATCTAGTAGAAGTGGAAATGTGTATCTTGTAATCAACTTTGATTCATCTAATAATAATTCTGGCGTATTGACTATTTCTAATGAACAAAATAAACAACCTATAGTTTTTGACTTTTTTTCATTTGGACTTGATAATAACAATGATATCAACAATTCCATTTACAGATTTGAATTAGAAGAAACAAGTGATAATTCATCTAAATTTGTTGGAACCCTTGAGTATGCTGTATCTAATCAACTCAATATTTTGGATCCTAATTTCATCAAAACAATAAGAACAATAGATAATAAAATTAAATTTATTGTAACTAATAGATTAATTGATGAAAAAGGAATCTCTATTTCCTATTCTGATTTAGATAAAGTTGGAGTAATTACAACTACCTCTACCAAATCTGATATTACTACAAATTCCGGTATTGTAACTACTGGTTCAGCAACGTATAGATTTGGTCAACCAGTAACAATTACAATCCGAGATCCAGATCTTAATTTGAAAAGTGATAATGTTGATATCTATTTAGTAAATAATGTTTCAACTTCTTCAAATGTGGATACAGTTGGTAATGGTGGAAATATTTTACTTGAAGTTTTAATTAAAGACATTAGATACAAACGATGTACTGTAAATGGTGTTGAGTATGGTGGTTTGGCTTCTACAGGCTTTACTTTAGTCGAGACTGGACCTAGCACTGGTGTGTTTGAAGGAACATTCAAAATGCCTTCACAGATTTGTGATAAATCCGGAACAAAATTAATCTCTAGTGCTGGAGGCAGTCTTGATGCAAAATATCATGACTCTAGAGATGCATCTGGAAATCCAAACATATTCAGTATGTTACGAGAAAAATCTACAACACAATTTTCAAGCTCACCACAACTAAATACAAATAAAATCATAATTCCATCTTCAGGCAACTCTGATGAAATAATTCTATCTGGCAGTATCTCTAATCATAAGAGAGGTATTCCTTTAGCAATATTGTTAACGAATCCTGATGGCACTATTCAAAATTTTGCTGCAGTTTTATCTAGTAGTGGTAGTTATCGTGCAGCATTCTCAATAAATGAAAATTCTTTACCAGGAATTTATAAAATTCAATTATCTCATGATGGATCTAATATTGGATTAGTTTCCTTTACTGCTTCTGTTCAAAATATTTCTGATTGGGTTAAAGATAAAGCAAAACGATGGTCCTCTGATTCTATATCTGATTCTGAATTTATTGATGGTTTGGAGCAAATGATTGAAGATATGATTATTACATCTCCAAAAGAAAATTCAATATCTGAAAGAGTAGTTCCTGATTGGGTCAAAAATAACGCAAGATGGTGGTCTAACGATCAAATTTCAGATGATGATTTTATAAAATCCATTCAATACTTGGTTAAAAAAGGTATAATTCTAGTATAATCAGGTCAATTTTTCTTTCATTGAATACATAAATACCCTCAAGCCTGATTCAAAATGAAAATGAAGCGTGGGGCTTTCCTATTATTATTAGCAATTTCTTTATTGTTTTATGGATTTGTCGGCACTGTACAGGCTTTAGGTCCGGAAGACTGTACATCTGATCAAGTATGGCAAAATAATGAATGTGTCGATGCTACAAAACCTCCTAAAAATGATTTGAATTTACAACCACATCCAGTTCCTTATGGACAAGGTGGAGTGGTTGTTATTGCTGGTATGATACATAATATTGAAAATCTTAGTACTGGTGATGTTGCAATTGTTGTTAGAGCACCTGATAATAATATTGTCACAATAGCACAAGTTCATCCTAACGCCGATGGTTCTTTTCAAACAAGTCTGAAAGCTGATGGTCCACAATTCAAAGCACCAGGCAAATATACTGTACTTGCTAATTTTGCTGGATTAAAATCTGAAATTACCTTTGAATTTACAGGTGGTACTGGCGATATAATATCCGGTGGAGATTCAATATCGTGTACATCTGGTCAAACTTTGGTTAATGGAAAATGTGTTACTAAACCAACACCAGAACCAACACCAGAACCAACACCAGAACCAACACCAGAACCAACACCAGAACCAACACCAGAACCAACACCAGAACCTGAACCAACTTGTGGACAAGGAACTGAGTTGGTAGATGGAATTTGTCAAGTTGTAAAAACTGAAGATAAAGGAAAGGGTGGAGCATGTCTAATTGCAACTGCCGCATATGGCACTGAATTAGCTCCTCAAGTACAATTCCTTAGGGAAATCAGAGATAACACTGTAATGAGTACTACATCTGGTATGGCTTTTATGACTGGATTTAACCAACTATACTATTCATTCTCACCAACAATTGCTGATCTAGAACGAGAACATCCATTATTCCAAGAAGCAGTTAGAGCATTTATCACTCCAATGATCTCCACACTTTCAATTATGACATTAGCTGAAGATGGTTCAGAATCTGAAGTGTTAGGATTGGGAATATCTGTAATTGCCTTAAACTTGGGAATGTATATTGCGGCACCAACTATAATTGGATTCAAAGTTCACAAACACTTGAAATCTAGAAAATAACTCATAATTTTTTTGTTATATATCTAAAACTGAAGAAAACTGGATAAAATGATCTCAACGTTTTTTATATCGTAATTGATGTAAATACTAAGTCAGGTAAAGAAATATGAAAAACAATACAAAGTTCATTTTAATTGGCTCGTTTTTACTTTTAATTTTATTCCCAAATGTCGTATTTGCTCAAGATCCAGATACTGATGGTGATGGTATTCCAGATTCTTCAGACTCTTGTCCTACTGATCCTGAAACAGTTAACGGATTTCAAGATTCAGACGGTTGCCCAGATGTAGTTCCCCCGCCAACCGATACTGATGGTGATGGTATTCCAGATTCTTCAGACTCTTGTCCAACACAAGATGAAACAGTTAACGGATTTCAAGATTCAGACGGTTGCCCAGATGTAGTTCCCCCGCCAACCGATACTGATGGTGATGGTATTCCAGATTCTTCAGACTCTTGTCCTACTGATCCTGAAACACTGAATAGCTATAAGGATACAGATGGATGTCCTGACACAAATCCAGCAACAACCGATACTGATGGTGATGGTATTTCTGATTCAATTGATCAATGTCCAACACAAGATGAAACCGTTAACGGCTTTGATGATCTTGACGGTTGCCCAGATGTAGTTCCACCAACCGATACTGATGGTGATGGTATTTCTGATTCAATTGATCAATGTCCAACACAAGATGAAACCGTTAACGGCAATGATGATCTTGACGGTTGCCCAGATATAGTGGCGCCAAAAGACAGTGATAATGATGGAATTGATGATAAACTAGATCAATGCCCAACACAAGCTGAGACAATTAACGGTTCTGATGACTCAGACGGTTGCCCAGATGTTGTTACTCTTCAAGATTCAGATAAGGATGGTATTGTAAATTCTGCTGATACTTGCCCACGCTCTCCTGAAACCTTTAACGGATATGAAGATGAAGACGGTTGTCCTGACAATTCACCCGTAACTGATTCTGATGAAGATTTAATTATTGACACACTTGATTCTTGTCCAACACAAGCTGAGACAATTAACGGATTCCAAGATGAAGACGGTTGTCCAGATACATTACCAATAAAAGATTCAGACTATGACGGAATCACTGATGATTATGATAAATGCCCAATTCAATCTGAAACCATAAACAATTATCAGGATACTGACGGTTGCCCAGATATAGTTCCTGTAAATGATTCTACTCCATCTAAATCGGAACCAGAACAAGACAATTCCTTCTTCCAATGGACTGCTGTTATTGCTGCAATTATCACAGCTGCAGGTGCTATTGGGGCTGCAAAATTCAAAAAATCCTCCTAATTTTTCTAACTGATTTTTGATCTTTTTGTTTTATCTATCTCTAATCTAACTTGATACCGTTTAACCAAACATTTAATGCCAAAAATCCTTTTTATTAAAACAATTGGTTTGCACGCCAACAACCCAGAAAGAACCCTTGAAAGATGGTTCTTTCTGGAATTTTTGTGAGGTTCAAACATATGTTTGATATTTTATTTTTTGGGCTTTTCCCTCATTTGTTTTTGTACACTATGGAAATTGGTCAAATAGCATTTGTGATTGCTGTGATTCTATTTACTATAGCAATAGTTGTTAAAATCATGAAAAACAAAAAAGCAAAAAAAAACATGTCATAAAATTCCAAAAAATAAATTATGTATTTGACTTTCTAGTATGATTACTCTAAGTTATTATATTGAAACAAACTACAATTCTTAATGCATATAGAATATGAAGAATTTGATTCTGTAGAAGATTTCTTCTTATACTTGGCATCTGCAGCTCCGCCCATGAAAAATACAATGCCAATTAATTCGTATAAAGGCTACATTATGGCATTTATTCCACTTAGTCCTGCAACAGGAGATACATATCTTATGATTTATGCTAAAGGTACACTTCAATCAGGAATTTATGAATTTGATGTAAATTCCAGATCTTTCAAAAAAGTTGATGCCATTGAAAGAGCAGACAAAAATTACTTTGTTTCTTTAACACCGAAAAGAAACACCATAGCTGACGAAGCTATCAAAAACCTATAATTTCTTTGTTTGAATCTTAGGAGCAGTAACTGATCTACTTCTAGCATATTTGTCGATAATCTCATCAGGGGTTCGTCCGTTGAATAGATCTTTACACAGTCCTCTCAAATATCTCATAATTGCCCACGTGCCTGCTTTTAGAATTCCATACATGAATACTTTCATTGGTGGACCATATGTTTTGTTTCTGAGAATGATTGGGATGATGTCGTTGATAACACGAAGATTATTCTCCCAACATTTCCAAAATAATGTAAACTGTGCTTCATTCAAGTTTCCAAAGTGCATAGAATTCTTTTCACTAAAGTCTTGGTAAAGTAACGGTGCAACAAGTCCTCTGAAATTCATTTCTCTAAAGTCACTCATCATATCAATGGTATATTGGACATCATCTGGAGTCTCATCTGGCCAACCTATGATTATTGTTGCAGCTGGGAACCAATGATTTTCGTTTAAAATTTTTGCTCCCTCTCTTACTACACTACCCCATTCTTCAGGTGCAAATGGTCTAGTTTTTACCCCCAAGTGTTTTTTTACCATGTTTGGTGCAACCGTTTCAATACCCAAATTTGTTGCAAGCCATCTACCGGTTTCATCTTGCTTGTTAATCATCGAAATTTGTCGCATTAATTCTGGGTCTGCCGCAACCGCTGAAAAAGTCATATGTGTTGTACCAATAAAATTGGCTCCTAATCCTTTAAGACCCTTCCAAAGTTCTGTAATTGCGTCTCTGTTTGGAATGAAATCTCTGTTATCACATCCATAAAGAAGCATCTCATCAGAATGTAACCAAACAGAATCAAATCCGTAGTCTAAGTTGATTTTTGCTTCATGTTGTAATCTTTCTAATGGCAGATCTTTCTTTGATCTTTTATTTACATCACAAAAATCACATCCTCTACCACATCCTCTCATTGCTTCGATGAGGGAGTTTATGGTAGGTCCTTCAATAATCGGAATATTTTGTATGTTTTTTACAAAACAATGCATTAATTCTGGTGCATCACCTTTTTCTAAATCATGAAATAAATCTAATGCTAATTCATCTGCTTCTCCAACTACAACTGTGTCAATTCCGTGAATTTGCATTCTGTCTGACTTTGCTAGCTCCCATGCTCCATTTCCACCAACTACTACATGAAAATCATATTTCTTTTTTAATTGAATAATGTTAGCACACATTTTTTTGAATTTCATTGCAACATATGATAATTTTTCAGGTGACATTGTTGTTGTAACTGGTGCCATTCCAAGAGGATCCATCACATTGATTCCGACCACTTTAGTGTCTGGACCAATTGATTTCTCTAACATCTCTGGATTTGCAATAAAGACTTCATCACGTCTGTACCCTTGTAATAATGCACTCTCTACTCTTCTTAATCCAACTTGAGCAACTTTTGATTCTCCTGTTATTGGGTCTGTTTCAACAGGTGGACAGAAAACTTTGTCAAAAACCCATTCTGGAAGTACTTCATATGGCCCACATGCAATAAACCCATAAAGAAAATTTCCTCTATAATTTGTCATTAAACTACGATCAGCAGTTAGGACAATTCGTTTCCCAGCCAATATTAACAAGATTCGTTCTTGTATGGTATATATGATTTACGAGGTTAACCGCTTAATTTTCTAAATTGTTTGTTTTATTTTGTTTTATTTTTTTGTATTGCTCTATTTGCAATATTTGCTGCTATTGCACCAGCTGCAATTCCATTGTCTATGTTAACTACTGATAATCCCAATGAGCAGCTTTGCAACATTGATGCAAGAGCTGCAATTCCCTTTCCACCATAACCATACCCAGCAGATGTGGGTATCCCAATTACTGGAATGTCTACCATTGATGAAACCAAAGTCGCTAGCGCTCCTTCCATTCCAGCTGCCACAATTATGCAATCTACTTCCCCCTCTATCATCTCTTTTAAAATTGGAAATATTCTTTGAATCCCAGCAACTCCTACATCATAGCTAGAAATACATTTACAATTCATTGCCTCACACATCAATCTAGATTCTTCTGCAACTCCTATGTCTGATGTCCCAGCTGTAAGTATGCCTATTTTTCCACCTTCAAATTTTATTGGATTTTTAAAAAGTAATAGTGATGATGAATTTTTTCCAGTTTTTATCTTTATTTTTGATTTTTTTGCAAATTCTATTATTTTTGAATAATCTTCCCTATTGATTCTTGAAACTACCACTGAGTTTGTTTTCTCTAATGTTTTTTTAATTATTTTTTTAATCTCATCTAATTTTTTAGATTCTGCAAAAATTACTTCTGGTATGCCTCTTCGTTTTCTTCTGTTTATGTCAATTTTAGCAATTCCTTCTATTTCTTCAATTGAGTACAATGATAACATTTTCTTTGCATTATTTACTGAAATCTTTCCTTTTTCTAGAGACTCTAAAATTTTATGAATTTCCAATTATAACTCATCTTTACTTGAATGAAAAAATACTTAAATTTGTATGCCTGCAATTGCACTCTTTACACTTTGTACGGCATTATCAAATGATTGTTTCTCTTCAGCATTTAGATCTAACTCGATTATTTTTTCAACTCCTCTCTTTCCAATCACCACAGGAACTCCTATTGTGACATCTGAATGACCATATTCTCCATCAAGATATGTTGCAACAGGTATCACTTGTTTTCTATCTCTTACAACTGATTCGATCATTGCAGAAATTGCATTTCCTGGGGCATGCACTGTTGCACCTTTTAATTCAATAACTTTGGCTGCAACTTGTTTTGTGTTTTGAACAAGTTCGTCTAATTTTTGTTTTGGAAGAAATGATGAAAGTGGAATTCCTGAAACTGAGGAGAATCTTGGCAGTGGTAACATGTTTTCTCCATGCTCTCCAATCACAAGTGCTCTGATAGAATCCCTGGAATGCCCAGTAGCCTCATGGATAAATTGTCTGAATCTGGATAAATCTAGCATTCCACCCATTCCAAATACTCGACTTCTATCGAATCCTGAAACCTTGTAAGTGATGTATGCCATTGGATCAAGTGGATTTGTTACTGGAATTATCATGGAATTATCAGCATATTTTTTGATATTTTCTACAACGCTTTTAACAATGGTTGCATTGATTTTTAAAAGATCCATTCTTGTCATTCCTGGTTTTCTTCCAGAACCTGCTACAACAACTACAATGTTGGAACCTTTCATGTCTGCAAAATTATTAGATCCCTTTACTTCTACATCAATTCCTTGTTCCGATAGCATGTGATTGATATCCATTGCTTCACCTTGTGGTAAACCTTCTGCAACGTCTAGTAATAGTATTTGATCATCTAATCGCTTTAATGCTGAGAATAAAGCTGCATCTCCACCAACTTTTCCTGAACCTATTATTGTAATCATGAACTGAGCTCCAGATTTTCAATAATTAAATCTAATGAAATTTTTTATGTGTTTAGACAGAATTTATATGCATTTTTGGTAATTTTCAATCTATGGTTGTTGTTATAGATCCTCAAATTGCAGGCATATCTGGAGATATGATTCTTTGTGCATTGGTGGATTTAGGCGCAAATACCACCAAAATTATTGAAGGCGTTAAACGCTCTGAAAAATTTCTATCTGATTCTATCATAAAGCAAATTGATTTTAAAAAAATTGAGAAACATGGCATAAATGCTACTGCACTGTTTTTAGAAATCGATGAAAATGTTCATGAAAGAAAGGGTATTGAAATAAAAAAAGCAATTGTAAATTTAACAAAAGAACTTGGTCTCTCCGATAAAGCAAAAGTTTTTGCAGAATCATGCATTGACACTTTAATCAATTCCGAATCTAAAATTCATGGTGTACCTACAGACACTGTACATTTCCATGAGGCATCTAGCATTGATACTTTGATAGATATTGTTGGAATTGCAATCGCGATAGATGATTTATGTATGTTTAATGAAGAAATTACCTGCATGCCTATATGTGTAGGTGGAGGTAATGTGATATTTTCTCATGGTACCATGTCTAATCCAGCAAGTGCAATTCTTGAAATCTTGAAAAATTCCAAACTATCTATTTGTGGTAGTCAAGTAAAAGATGAATTGACTACTCCTACAGGAGCTAGTATCCTTGTGAATCTCGCAAAAACCTCTATGGATTACTATCCTTCCATGGAGATAACATCCATTGGATATGGTGCAGGAAAAAAAGATTTTAATGAATTTTCAAATGTATTGAAGATTGTAAAAGGAACTCAAAAAAATAATTTCCAATTAGACTCTGTTAAAATTTTAGAAACAAATGTTGATGATGTGTCTGGAGAAATTATGGGAAATTTAATTGAAAAAATCATGGATAATGGCGCCAAAGATGTTTCTATTTATCATGGTATAACAAAGAAAGGAAGACCTACAAATCTAATATCTGTCATTTGTGATGATGCTTTTATGTATAAAATCATGGATACTCTAGTAATTGAAACTGGAACTTTGGGAATTCGTGTTACTACTTCAAATCGTTTTATTGTTCCTAGAACAACTTATGATGTTAAATTGACTCTTGATGGAAAAGAGTTCTCAGTAAAATACAAAGTTTCATCCTTTAAAGGAAAAAATGACTTTAAAATTGAATTTGATGATTTAAAATCAATTTCTAATGCATTAAACAAGTCAATAAAGGAAACAGAATCATTGATTAGAAAAAAGATTGTGGAGTTGGATGCTGATTATGACTAAATTTGATGATCTTGTTGAATGGTTTGCAAACAAAAGCAATGTAATGGTTGCTCTTTCAGGGGGAGTGGACAGTGCTCTTGTCGCATATGCTGCATTTAAAAAATTAGGAAATTCTGCAATTGCAGTAACTGCTGATTACAAAACTTTATCAAAAGAAGAACTTGAAGCCGCCAAACAAATTTGCTTAGAAATAGGAATGAAACAAATCCTTTTGGATTATGACGAGCTACAAAATGAAGATTTTGTTAAGAATGATTCTAATCGTTGTTTTCATTGTAGAATGGAATTAGGTGATCACTTGATCACTCTTGCAAAAGAACACAATGTTGAATTTATTGTAGATGGAACTAATTTAGATGATCTAGGTGATTATAGACCTGGAATTGAAGCATTAAAAAGAAATGGCATTAAAAGTCCTCTGGTAGAAACCCATTTTACAAAAAATGATGTTAGAGAAATTTCAAAATTGATTGGATTATCTGTATATGATAAGCCCTCTAATTCTTGTCTGGCTTCACGTATTCCTTGGGGACAAAGAGTTACAACTGAAAAACTAACTAGAATAGAATTAGGAGAGACAATTGTCAAGCAAACTACAAATCTTAAACAAGTTAGAGTTAGAGATCTTAATGGAATTGCTAAAATTGAAGTGGACAAAGATAAAATTTCTGTTTTTGAAGATGGCATTTTGGATGAAATAACAAAAAAATTAAAACTAATTGGATTTTTATCAGTTCAAATCGATCCAGATGGATATAGACCAGGAAAAATTAACGTGATTGCAGATTGATATATCTCGATAATGCAGCATCTACACAAATTCATGAAGATGTATTAGAAGCAATGTTACCGTATCTCAAAGAGCAATATGGTAACCCTTCATCAATTCACCGTTATGGCAGATTAGCCAATAAAGCCATAGAAAAAGCTAGAAAACAAATTGCTATGTTGATTAACGCAGATCCTTCTGAAATTTTATTTACTTCTGGTGGAACCGAATCCAATAATATGGCACTTTACGGAATTGCAAAGAAAAAACCACACTCTCAAATAATTACATCCTCTATTGAACATGATGCGATACTGGAACCGTGTAAAAAATTAGTAAGAGATGGATTCGATGTAATTTATTTGCCTGTTAATAATTTTGGGGTGATTGATCTGTCTGTTTTGAAAAGCAGTCTTTCTGAAAAAACTTGTCTTGTTTCAATTATGTTTGGAAATAATGAGGTGGGAACAATAGAACCTATTGCCCAAATTGCTCAATTGTG
This sequence comes from Nitrosopumilaceae archaeon, assembly GCA_005798405.1. GTDB lineage: Archaea > Thermoproteota > Nitrososphaeria > Nitrososphaerales > Nitrosopumilaceae > Nitrosarchaeum. The sequence goes on along the minus strand of SYJQ01000028.1, from coordinate 72,466 downwards.
TAATGAACAAAATATTCCATTCCACACTGATGCAATTCAAGCAGTAGGGAAGATCTCAATCGATGTAAAAAAATTAGGTGTGGATTTACTGTCTATGTCCTCTCATAAAATTAATGGACCAAAAGGAATTGGTGCTTTATACATTAGAAAAGGAATTGATATTGATCCGATTATTTTAGGAGGAGGTCAAGAACATGGTTTACGTTCAGGCACTGAAAATGTAGCAAATATTGTTGGGTTTGGGAAAGCATGCGAACTTGCTGCACTCCATCTAGATGAAAATATAGATCATATGAAAAAACTCCGAGACAGTCTTATTGAAAAAACTATCCAAGAAATCCATGGTGTTACTCTCAATGGCCATACTAAAAATAGATTGCCAAATAATGTTCATTTCACTTTTCTTGGAGTTGCTGGTGAGGATTTGATTATAAAATTAGACGAATATGGAATCGCTGCATCTACAGGATCAGCATGTTCAGTGCATACACAAAAAGCATCACATGTTTTGCAGGCTATGGGCTTGTCTCATGAACAAATCACGGGTTCGTTAAGATTAACTCTAGGTTTGTTTAACAATGACCAACAAATAGATGAAACAGTAAATATCTTAAAAAAAGCAACATCTGAACTCCGTTTGGTCTCACCTTTTAAAGAAAAATATTCTTTTAACTAAATTCTAGGCAAACATTTGAAATTTGTTTTTTGAAACAACTATCATTGATATGATTCCCACCATTAAAATCATAACTGCGATTGTACCGAATTCTGGAATTATTGTAGTACCTATAATTTCAATATCTGAATCACCCTGTTCGAAATTAATTGTGATTATTCTTGAATTTGAGTCCGTTATTGTCTCTTGGTATGGTGCTTCAATTCCATCTATTATTATTATGAATGAGTCGTCTGTTTTATCCTGCTTTTTTGCATCAAGCACTTCTCTTGGAATTTCTAATGAAACAGTTCCGTCATCTGTAGATTCGATTACTACTATTAGCGCAAAAATATCTTCATCCACTAACATGTTTTTTACAATTCCACCGTCTATAGAATATTTTACATCAAATGTACCATAATTGCCTGCATCTACTTCAAATATGCTTGTTGCAGATATGTCTGATTTGGGTGAAAAATCAAATTGAGTTTCTGCAATATTTCCTTCTCCAAATATTACTTTCACTGTGTATTCTCCTGTTTTGGACCATAGAGGACCTTCTGCAATCACTGTATGTGAATAACTACCGTCTTCTGCTACCATGATCTGTGCAATATCTACTAAATTACCTTGACTGAAAATTTGCATTGTTACCGGAGTACCTGATATGACAGTACTTACTTTACCTGAAATTACTATGGTGTCTCCTTCTTCATAGGAATTTTTATCTGTCTCTACAGTAATCAAAGATTCTGCAAAAACTGGCAAAGTAAAAACAACTAATAAACTTAGAAATCCAAAAACAATTCCAGTTTTCATAAAATTCATGACTGTATGATTCTATATTTCCTTTACTATCTTAGAATGAAAAAATGAAAAAAGTTGTGAATTTAGTATCTTGGCATAATGCTTAGTCTTGATTTTGCAGATACTGCAATTATTGATATAATTGCTACTGCTAGAATCATAACTGCGATTGTACCGAATTCTGGAATTACAAAGGTACCTACCACTTCAATTTTTTCAGCGCCTGCTGGGAACATTATAGTGACTTCATTATCATTAATTTCTACATCATCCCATTCTTGTCCATCTACAAGTACCATGAAGATACCTTTGAGGATTGACTCATCTGGGTTCAATGTGAGTGTTCCATCTTCATTTGCGCTGATTTTGACAATAATTGAATTATCATTATTGTTGATGCTTGCACCAGTTACTATTCCTCCTGAAATACTGTATGGCACACAATAATCGCCCTTTAGATATATTTCTGAAGAACCACAATTGTCTGAGCTATCTGAAGATTCACCAGTTAATTCAACAAATACTTTGTTACTTTTTTGAGGAGTTCCATAGTTGACTTTAATGGTGTATGTACCATCGTGTTTCCACAATCCACCTTCTGTGTTGAGAGTCGTTTCATAACTACCATCATTATCAACGTCTATCTGAGCAATTGTAACGACAGAATTTAATGGACTCACAACAGTAATTGTCACTGGATATCCAGCAACATTTGCTACTTTGCCGTGTACTGTAATTTTGTCATTATGATCATAGGTTGTTTTATCTGTCCAAACTGATATTGGAATATCCATAAGCAACATTTGATTTGCTGCCTTTCTTCCAGCATCTGTTTCTTCACAACCTACACATGCTTGAGCATATGCTGATGACATGGTTAAAGTACCGACTGCAGTCAAAACGGCTAATAGCGCGAACGACGTACGGTTGTTCATCTTATTTGCGAATTGAATCAGTCTCTATTTATGTATATTTAAAAAATGAAAAAAGTTGTGAATTTAGTATCTTGGCATAATGCTTAGTCTTGATTTTGCAGATACTGCAATTATTGATATAATTGCTACTGCTAGAATCATAACTGCGATTGTACCGAATTCTGGAATTACAACACCATCTTTTATTCCGACTTCAATAGAATGCTTGTATCTAGGATCATCGCCTTGCTGAGCTACAATTGTGTATTGACCATCTTGACTCCATAATGGGCCTCCAGTTGTGATGTCTTTGAGGAAATGACCTTTTTCATCTAGAACTGGTGCAAATTGATCAGCAGTGACTATGTTTCCATTTGGTGCTAGTACTTTTAATGTGATGGAACTAGCACTATCTGTAGTTCCTATTATTGAAATTGTACTGGATCCTGCCATGGAATTTGCCTCTTTGATTGTCAATCCTGTTCTTACTGTAACTTTTGGTTCAAAAAATCCTGTCTCTAATGTAGATTCAGTTTCATCTGTCTCTGAAGTTCTTCCATTGATTACTTCTACACGAAGTGATGCTTTGTACAATGAACTTCCATGTGGACTTTGTTCAATTTCAATTGTATAAAATCCATTTTCTTTCCACATTGAACTCACTTTGAATTCTGTGGCAAAGTCTCCGTTTGCATCAGGTGTCACTTGATCAATACTAACTACATTTAGACCTGGAGAAATTACTGTAAATGTTATGTCTGTAATCTGTGATCTTGTATTTCCGCTCACTGATATGGTGTCGGAACCTTCTGCAGCTGTAGCTGAAATTGACATTCCTGTGTCTTGAGCAAAAGCATTTTGTTGAATTGAAGTTATTGAAATTATTGACAATACCATTATGGTCAGTGCCATTGATGTCGTTGAACGTTTAAAACTCATTCTAATTTGAAAACGGTTACTTGGTATTTATATATATTTTTAAAAAGAGAAAAAAAGATGAATTTAGTATCTTGGCATAATGCTTAGTCTTGATTTTGCAGATACTGCAATTATTGATATAATTGCTACTGCTAGAATCATAACTGCGATTGTGCCAAATTCTGGGACTACGGTGGTACCAATTATCTCGATTTCCTCAGCACCTGCTGGGAATTGTATTGTTAGTGTTCTATCTGTAGATGTTGTTGTTTCCTCAAATTCTACTTCTTCTCCGTCTACTAAGACAAAGAATGTATCATCTTGATCACCCATCTTTGCATCGATCAAAGATCTTGGCAAGGTAATGACAAGTGAACCATCCTGACTTGCAGTTATTGCTATAATCAGGGAGTGTGCTTCTACATCAGGAGTAATGCTAACAAGCTTACCACCAGTTATCTTGTAATTGACCATAAAGTCAGTACCTGAAACTGTAATTGTGGTTCCTTCTTTACTTGGTACAGTTCCTGTTGAACCGCCAAATGTAAATGTGGTTTCAGATGTGCGAGATTCGGTTCCATAGAGTACTGTAATCGTGTATGTTCCTTCAGATCTCATGAGTGCTCCACCTGCAATTAATTCAGTACTGAATTTTTTGTCTGAACCAACGTCAATTTGTGCAACTGTTACTAAGTTGCCATTTGGTGCTATTACTCTGAGACTAACGGGATATCCTGAAAGAAGTTCTCTTACTTCTCCAGTTACTAAGATTGTGTCACCATCATCATATGATGTCTTGTCTGTAGTAACAACGATTGAATCCACTATTTGTCCAAATGCTGGTGCTATTCCAATACTTGCAATAATAATTGCAGATAAGGCAAACACCGATAGATGAGTATTCATCATTTTTACGCCCGAATTTATCCTATTTAAGGTTGTGAAAAATATTGTTGACTAAAAAGAAAAAAGACTGATTTTTGCCGAATTTCAGATTAGATATATATTAACCTGAGCGTGAGTTTTTGACAGTTTGTGTGTATTATTTACTGCTACATTTAATGTTCGTCGTGGAGGTTTTGTAAATGGCAACTAAGAAAAATCAAGTTCTTGTACCTGATCATATCTATGTACCAAAACACGAAATTATTTCAAAGCAAGAAGCCGAAGAAGTATTAAAAAAATATAATTGTAAACCTACCGAGTTACCGTTGATTTTTGTAAACGATCCTGCAATTTTAGGACTGGGTGTTAAACCTGGTGATATGATAAAAATCACAAGAAAAAGCCCAACTGCTGGTGAGAGTCTTTACTATCGATACGTGGTGGAAGTCTAAATGGCAGATCCTTCAGTTAAACGTTGGCCAGTAATTCAAGACATATTAAAACGTGAAGGTATTGCACGCCAGCATCTTAATTCATTTGATGAATTTCTAGAACGTGGTCTTCAAAGTATTATCAATGAAGTCGGACAAATTGAAATTGAAAATGCAGAATATCCTTACAAAATTCAATTAGGCAAAGTTAAACTTCAACAACCACGAATGATGGAACTTGATGGCTCTATTACTCATATTACTCCAGCAGAAGCTAGACTCAGAAATGTTTCTTACTCTGCACCTGTTATGATGGAGGCAAGTGTTGTAGAAGATGGTAAAATCTTAGAATCTAGATTTGTCCATATTGGCGACGTGCCAGTAATGGCAAAATCAAATGCTTGTATTTTACATAATTTTTCAACTCAAAAACTTGTTGAACATGGAGAGGATCCAAATGATCCTGGTGGTTATTTCATCATAAATGGTTCTGAAAGAGTTATTGTAGGACTGGAAGATCTTTCATACAACAAAATAATTGTTGATAGAGAGAGTGTTGGTGGAAATACTGTTTTCAAAGCTAAAGTTTATTCTTCTATTGTAGGTTATCGTGCAAAATTAGAACTAGTTATGAAAAATGACGGTTTAATTGTAGCTCGAATTCCTGGCTCTCCTGTTGATATTCCAGTTGTTACTCTGACAAGAGCACTTGGATTAGAATCTGATAGAGAGATTGCAGCAGCTGTTTCACTTGTAGATGAAATTCAAAATGAATTGGAAGGTTCATTTGAAAAAGCAGGAGATGTGCCTACAGCAAAAGATGCTATTGTTTACATCAGTAAAAGAATAGCACCTGGAATGTTAGAAGAATTCCAAATTAAACGTGCAGAGACTCTTTTGGATTGGGGATTATTGCCACATTTAGGTAAACATCCTGAAAATAGAAAGGAAAAGGCACAGTTTCTAGGTGAAGCTGCATGTAAATTACTAGAGCTTAAACTAGGTTGGATTTCTCCTGATGACAAAGATCACTATGGAAATAAAGTAATTAAATTTGCAGGACAAATGTTAGCAGATCTTTTCAGAACCGCTTTTAGAAATTTGGTTCGAGATATGAAATACCAATTAGAAAGATCTGGTCAGAAAAGAGGCATAAATGCAGTTGCTGCAGCAATTCGTCCTGGAATTATTACTGATAAACTAAACAACGCTATTGCAACTGGAAACTGGGGTCGCGGACGTGTAGGTGTAACTCAATTACTTGATAGGACAAATTATCTCTCAACTATTAGTCATCTTAGAAGAATTCAATCTCCTCTTAGTAGAACTCAACCAAACTTTGAGGCAAGAGATTTGCACGCCACACATTTTGGAAGAATCTGTCCAAGTGAAACCCCTGAGGGCTCTAATTGTGGTCTTGTAAAGAACTTGGCCCTTTCTGGAATCATTTCTGTAAATGTTCCATCTGAAGAAATCGTTGAGAAACTCTATGATCTTGGAACAATTCATTTCTTTGATGCAAAAGAAGATGTAAAAAAAGACGGAGCTAGAATATTTGTTGATGGTAGATTAATTGGATATTACAAAGATGGTGCACAACTAGCAGAATCTCTCAGAGAACTAAGACGAAATTCCAAGATTCATCCTCACGTTGGAATCTCATTTCATAAATCAGAAATTGAAGGCTCAACAAAAAGACTCTATGTTAATTGTAACGCAGGACGTGTTTTACGTCCATTAATTATAATCAAAGAAAACAAGCCATTGCTCACACAAGATCTTTTAGATAAAATTTCAAAGAAATTACTTTCATGGACTGATCTGTTACGTATGGGAGTATTAGAAATGATTGATGCAAATGAAGAAGAAAACTGTTACATTACATTAGATGAAAAAGACGCAAAGAAACACACTCATCTTGAGGTATTCCCACCAGCAATTTTGGGAGCAGGTGCATCCATTATTCCATACCCTGAACATAATCAGTCTCCAAGAAATACATACGAATCTGCAATGGCAAAACAAAGTTTGGGTTTTTCAACTCCTATGATGAACACCAGTACATATGTAAGACAACATCTAATGTTGTATCCTCAAACACCTATTGTTAATACCAAAGCAATGAAATTATTGGGATTAGAAGACAGACCTGCTGGTCAAAATTGTGTAGTTGCAGTATTGCCATTCGATGGTTATAATATTGAAGATGCAATTGTCCTAAGTAAGGCATCAGTTGATAGAGGTTTAGGACGAACTTTCTTCTTTAGAATTTATGATGCTGAAGCAAAACAATACCCCGGTGGAATGCGTGATACTTTTGAAATTCCAAATGCTGAGGATAATATCAGAGGATACAAAGGAGAAAAAGCTTACAGATTATTAGAAGAAGACGGAGTAGTTGCGTCTGAATCTCCAGTTCATGGCGGAGATATCTTGATTGGAAAAACTAGTCCTCCAAGATTCATGGAAGAATACAGAGAATTTGAATCATCAGGTCCTTACAGAAGAGATACTTCCATTGGCGTACGACCGTCTGAAACAGGTGTTGTTGATACTGTTGTAATGACACAATCCAATGAAGGTGGAAAAATGTACAAGATTAGAGTTAGAGATATGAGAATTCCTGAAATTGGTGACAAATTTGCATCTAGACATGGACAAAAAGGTGTATTGGGAATTTTAGCAAAAGCAGAAGATTTACCATATACTGCAGATGGAATTTCCCCAGATGTATTGATTAATCCACATGCATTCCCTTCGAGAATGACTGTTGGAATGTTTATGGAATCAATTTGTGGCAAAGCTGCAGCATTAAGAGGAAGCCAATTTGATGGGTCTGCATTTGTTGGAGAGAAAATGGAAGAAGTAAAACCAGTTATGGATGCTGCTGGATTCAAATATTCTGGTAAAGAAACAATGTATGATGGACGAACAGGCAAATCATTTCCAGTAGATGTTTTCATTGGAGTGGTATATTATCAAAAATTACATCATATGGTTGCAGACAAGATCCATGCAAGAGCTCGTGGGCAAGTTCAGATGTTGACTAAACAACCAACTGAAGGTAGAGCAAGAGGTGGTGGATTAAGATTTGGTGAAATGGAGAGAGATTGTTTGATAGCTTATGGTGCATCAATGATTCTTAAAGATAGATTGCTTGATGAATCTGATAAGGCAGATATTTTTGTTTGTGAAAGATGTGGATTAGTTGCATATCATGATGTTAAACAAAGAAAATATGTTTGCAGAGTTTGTGGTGATAAAGCTAAAGTCTCATCCGTTTCTGTTGCATATGCCTTCAAACTTTTGTTACAGGAAATGCAAAGTTTGAATGTGGCTCCAAGATTGCTAATAAAGGAGAAAGTATAATGTCAATTCAAGCAATAAAAACAATTGATGCTATAAGATTCTCAGTTTGGTCTCCAACTGAAATCCGAAAATACTCTGTTGCAGAAATTACTGCTCCAGAAACATATGATGAGGATGGAATGCCAGTACAGGGAGGTCTTATGGATGGTAGACTTGGTACACTTGAACCAGGACAAAAATGTCTTACATGCGGAAATACTGCTGCTAGATGTCCAGGACACTTTGGTCACATCGAGCTTGCCGAACCTGTTTTACACATTGCATTTATTGATAATATTTACAAGCTTTTACAATCCACATGTCGCTCTTGTGCAAGACTCAAAGTTCCACAAGAAGATCTAGATGAATTTAGAAAGATTAAGGAAAAACATGCGGCATACACTGTAATTTCAGAAAAGCGTATTCCAGAACAAATTATTGAAAAAGCAAAAAAAGCTAAAGAATGTCCTCACTGTGGTAAAACTCAGTATGAACTAATCTTTACAAAACCAACCATCTTTGTTGAAAAAACAGAGATAGGAGAGCACAGATTACTACCAATTACAATTAGAGAAAGATTCACTCAAATTATCGATGATGATCTTAATCTTTTAGCATACGATCCTGTCACTGCAAGACCTGAATGGTTTATTCTACAAGCTTTACCTGTTCCACCAGTAACTGTGAGACCATCTATTATTCTTGAAACCGGAATTCGTTCTGAAGATGATCTAACTCACAAAATGGTAGACATCATTAGAGTTAATCAAAGACTAAAAGAAAGCAAAGAAGCAGGAACTCCACCATTAATTGTTCAAGATTTAGTGGACTTGTTACAATATCATACAACTACATATTTTGATAATGAGGTATCTGGAATTCCGCAAGCTCATCATCGTTCCGGACGTCCACTAAAGACATTAACACAAAGACTCAAAGGAAAAGAAGGAAGATTCAGAGGATCATTATCTGGAAAAAGAGTTGATTTTTCAAGTAGAACTGTAATTTCTCCTGATCCTAACTTGGACTTGTCTGAAGTTGGAGTTCCAGAACAGGTTGCAATGAAACTCACAATTCCTGAAATTGTTACTGAATGGAATATTGAAAGAATGAGAAAACTTGTAATTAATGGTCCAAATAAATTCCCTGGAGTTAATTACATAGTTAGACCTGATGGTGTTAAAATTAGATTGGATTTTGTTGAAGACCGTTCTACAATAGCTGAAACATTAGAAATTGGATATCTTGTAGAACGACATCTTGCTAATGGTGATATTGTCATGTTCAACAGACAACCATCTCTTCACCAAATGTCTATTATGGCTCATTATGTTAGAGTACTTCCAGGAAAGACTTTCAGATTGCATCCATCTGTATGTCCTCCGTATAACGCAGACTTTGATGGTGATGAAATGAATCTTCACGTACCTCAAAGCGAAGAGGCAAGAGCAGAAGCAATTCTATTGATGAGAGTTCAAGATCAATTAATCTCTCCAAGATACGGAGGTCCAATAATTGGAGCACTAAGAGACTTTGTTACAGGAGCATATCTTTTAACAAAAGATGATACTGTCCTAACTCCACAAGAATTTTACAATTATGCAATGCTTGGTGGATTTACTGATAAACTTCCAAAACCTGCAACAAAAACTAAAGATGGCCCAGCATATACTGGTAAACAACTATTTTCATTATTCTTGCCAAAAGATTTCAACTATGTAATTACATCAAAGTGGTCAAAAGGAACTAAAGGAGCTCAAAAAGATGTTGTAATTAAAAACGGTGAATTGATCAGCGGCGTAATTGATAAATCGTCTATAGGTGCTGAAGAACCAGAAAGTGTATTGCATAGAATTGCAAAAGATTACGGAAATACAAAAGCAAAGAATTTCTTAAACTCTATTCTGATTATGGTAAAACAATACATCACTCATTATGGTTTCAGTTATGGTTATGCTGATCTTGAAGTACCAGAAAAAGAAAAACAACAGATCCTAGATGATATTCAAGACACATATGGTGTCATTGCTGATCTTACTTCTCAATATGAAAAAGGAACTCTAAAACTAACTAGAGGAATGAGACCTGAAGAAGCATTAGAGGCATACATTGTCAATGAACTAGGAAAAGCAAGAGATAAAGCTGGAATGACTGCAGATCAATCCCTTTCTCAAAGTAATGCTGGAAGAATTATGGCTACAACTGGTGCAAGAGGCTCATCACTAAACATTGGTCAAATGGCAGGAGCATTAGGACAGCAATCCAGACGTGGAAATAGACTCCATGATGGTTACAATAATCGTGCATTACCTCATTATCAAGAACATGACAATAATCCTGACGCACATGGATTTGTAAAATCCAATTATAGGGAAGGTTTGTCTGCACTTGAATTCTTTTTCCATGCAATGGGTGGAAGAGAAGGACTAGTAGACACTGCAGTCAGAACCCAACAAAGTGGATACATGCAGCGTAGATTGATCAATGCATTAGAGCATATTAGATTAGAATATGATGGAACAGTTAGAGACCCACACGGTCATATCATTCAATTCCTTTATGGTGAAGATGGAATAGATGTAGCAAAAAGTGATCATGGTGAGGCATTTAATGTTAACAGATTAATTGAATCCCAGACAATTATTGATTCTGGCAAGAAAGCAACAAGAGAAGAGATTTTAGAGTTATCCAAAAAATATACAAAGACATTCAACCCACGATTAAAACAACTTGTATCCGATGGATTACTTGATTCCAAATTAAGTAAAGAAGGTGCAGAAATTGTTTGTAAGAAAGGATTATCGTTATACAACAAAGCCAAAGTTGAACCTGGTCAAGCAGTAGGCATTATCACTGCACAATCAATTGGCGAACCTGGTACTCAAATGACATTGAGAACATTCCACTTTGCAGGAATTGCAGAAAGAAACGTAACCTTGGGTCTTCCAAGATTAATCGAACTTGTTGATGCAAGAAAAAAACCGGTCACTCCAACTATGGATATTTATCTTGACAACGAATCAAAAAAATCTAGAGAAAAAGCTATCGATGTTGCAAGAAATATTTTGCAAACCAAAGTAAGTGCATTAATCTCTGACAGTGAAACTGATTATACTTCTCAAATAAAATTAATCCTAAGTGCAAACAGACTCAAAGAAAGAGGATGTACAGTTAGTGAAGTAGAGTCAGCGTTACAGTCAAACAAAAAATTCAAAATTGAAACAACAGGTGATTTAATCACTTTGAAATTAGTTGAAGAGTCTGATGCTCCAACTGTAATTGCAATTAGAAACAAAGTACTCAATACTACAGTTAAGGGAGTTCCAGATATTGAACGTGTAACACTAGTCCAAAAAGATGATGAATGGATAATTCAAACGACTGGTTCAAACATAGCTAAAGTACTTGAAGTTTCAGGTATTGACAAGAAAAATGTTAGAACAAATAATGTCTTTGAAATTGCAGGTACATTAGGAATTGAGGCATCAAGAAACGCATTGATTAATGAGCTAAATAGTACCCTTGAAGATCAAGGGCTAGAAGTTGATAATAGGTATATCATGTTAGTATCTGATTTAATGTGCTCCAGAGGATACATGCAACAAATTGGTAGACATGGAATTGCTGGAACTAAAGACAGCGTTCTTGCAAGAGCAGCATTTGAAATTACTGTTCCAACTATTGCACATGCTGCATTGGCTGGTGAAGTTGAACAACTCAAAGGTATTACTGAAAACGTTATTGTTGGAAGCATGATTCCAATTGGAAGTGGAACCGTAGACCTTTACATGCAAGTAAGTAAGAAGAAATGAGGATTAATAAAAAATTATAATGTGATATAGATGGGCGACGAAATTTCTACTTTAATGAACAACAATAAAAACAAGGTTATCTTGTTACGATTAAGAAACAACAAGACTGTTCGAGGGAATCTCCAAGACTTTGATATTCATATGAATCTGACATTAGATGATGCTGAAGATATTTCAGATAATGTGACTACAAAACTTGGAACAATCCTTTTGCGTGGTGATAATATTTTGGCAGTTTCTTTACCTGATGAGGAATCATAAAAATACTATTCATTCTCAAACATTAAATTCAAACTCTGATAATTTGTAATTATGTTGATACTTGCTTTAATTTTTTTAACGTTTTTTACTCCTGTATTTGCTGAAGCAACTCCTGACTATGATAATCCATACTCTCCGATTTTTACCGACAAACCAGTATACTCATGGACAGACAAAGTTAGAATGACTATTCTTGCACCTAGCTGGAATAGCGATAGACATTTGATTGATTCAATAGGTGATACCGAAGATCATCCTATTGAAATTTCAACAAGGGAGCACTCACTTGGTCCATATAGATTTACAGAAACTGATGTCAATTCTGGAATCTTTACTGCTGAAATAATCCTTACAGGATTTTCTCATGATGTTGATGGTGATGGCGATTCAGATACAACTCCTAGAACCACTGGAAATGGACCAACAAGTGGATTTTTAGAAGTAGATAGAGACTCTGCAATAACCATCTCATTTGAATTTGCAGATGGTGTTGTATTGACCGAATCTGCTCCAATCCAGTGGAATATTGGAAAAATTCAATTTTCTGAAGAGAATTATCTTTATGATAAAACTGCGTTAATTCGTGTAATTGATCCGGATCTTAATCTTAATCCCGAATCTTTGGATCATGTGTTAATTCAAATATCTTCCACATCTGATATGTCTGGCATTGAAGTTGATGCTATTGAAACATCTGAAAGCTCTGGCATATTTGTTGCAACCATTTCTTTTTCACAAAATCAATCCTCAAGTGGAAATCGTCTGTATGCAATGCCCGGTGACACAATTTTTTCAAAATATGATGATTATACACTTCCTAAACCTTATACCACTTCTGATAATCTTCAAGTCACAACACTTGCAAATGTAGATTCTTCAATTCCTACATTACAAAGACTAAAAAGTTTGCCAATTGTCTTATCTGATACTTTTGGTAATCCATTGACATCATTTTCAATTAATGATCAGATACAAATTGTTGGAAAAATATCAAACGAACAGAATTTTAAACAGAAATTTGTTTATCTCTTTCAAGTCAAAGATGAGAATGGTTTTGTTGTAGCTGTTTCATGGATACAAGGTGAAATATCTGGAAATCAAAATTTAGATGTTTCTCAATCGTGGATTCCTAAAAAAACTGGAATCTATACTGTTGAAACTTTTACTTGGAATTCACTAATTAATACAGCTCCATTATCTCCATCTTTATTGACGTCAATTTCTGTTAAATGAATAAAAATATAATTTCTACATAACTAATAAATACAAAATTACGATTTTAGCCGTGTGTTTGGATACAAAATTGGACTCTTGTTGTCTGTAATTGCATTATTTTCAATTATTACACCCCAAAGTTTTGCAGACTCGTTCTTGTTAGAATTCGATAAAACGGAATATCGCACTGGTGATACAATGGTTATATCTGGGCATCTTTTGGATTTTAAGATGCCTGTTATTGCACTAACTCTTTATGATCCTGAAGGAAAAATTTTATCTGCAAATAATGTGATAATTGATTCTAATGGAACTTTCTCAAAAATAATTTCATTGGATTCTCCATTTTATGATAAATCTGGAGAATACACCATAAAACTCAATTATGGTAAAATAACTCAGACTGAATTTTTTTCTATCTCTGGAAATAATTCAGAGTCAGAAATAATTACCACCGAATCAATAACACCTGAAATTATTTCCCTAATTACTAACAAGAATCAATACTATGACAATGATTTTATAATAATCACCGGTGTTGTTTCTAGCATTGATTCACCAAATGTGTTAATCGGTGTTTATGATCCATCTGGAACTCCAACTGGATTTTATTTTGGACAAATTGATTCTGACTTAAAATTTTCTGCAAATTTTCTTGTAAAGTCCGGCATTAATTTTAAAACTAGTGGAACTTATTCAATAAAAGCACATTATGGAGATACTGAAAAAATAACTAATTTTAATTTTTACAAAGAACATGATACTGAAAAAGAATTTGAAAACAAACCCATAATTCAAAACGACGATAAATCAAAAAATACATCTACAGATAACTCCAATGTTAAATCCACTGAAACCACAGCTGAACAAAATAAAAAATCAACAGACACCAAAATCAAAAAATATGATAATCTCTCTGTTGAAGATCTAGAACTAGGTAAACTACTAAATCAAATTAATTTAGAATGTGATCAGAGTAAACTTGTTGATACTATTTCTTACTATGACGGAATGGGTCCTGCATTATATCGACTTTGTAAATTTGATCAATCTTTGATTTTTTTTGATAATTCGTTAATGAATGACCCAAACAATATCGAGATTATCACAAACAAAGGTTCTGCTCTTGGCAAACTTGGTTACATTTCAGAATCTATTTTTTATTATGATCAAGTCCTTGAAATTAATCCTGATTTTATTCCTGCAATTAACAACAAGGCAAATGCACTTGCAAATATGGGCAAATACAATGAATCTATTTTGCTTTACAATGATGCTCTTCAAAAAAACCCTGATTATACTACTGCAAGAAAAAACCTCAAATCTGTTTTATCTGAATTACCTCAAGAAAACAAACTAGTGACTTTAGATTCCACGCCCTCATCTGAAGAAATTCCATCTGAAAAAGTATTTGAAATTGAAAACAATTCAAAACCTCAAACAAAAAAACCATCTAATATTTTTGAAGAGATAGCTTTGGCATTTTCATCACTAGGCTCTATCTTTGGTTTTAAAAATTAAGTATATTTTGACTTTTTTTATAGGTAAAATTTCAATAAACCTATAAAGCCCTGTAAAGACGATCGACAATAAGGATAACACATGAGTAAGATACTAGAAAAAATATTGAAGGATGCCCTTAAGGAAGATAAAATTACAATGGGTACAAAGCAAGTATTGAACTCCATGAAAAACTCCAAGCTAATTGTATTGTCTCAATCTGTAAAAAAAGAAATGTTTGCAAAAATTGAATCAGATGCAAAAAAAGAAAAGATACCATTAGTTAACTTTCAAGGAACTTCTGTTGCATTAGGTAGACTATGCGGCTTACAATTCAGAATTTCAACAATCTCCTTTACATCTCTGAGTGATGCAAACATCAAATCAATTCTTAAGGATACAGAAACTGAGGAAAAAAATGAGTAACCACGTTACATCAAATGAAAGTTTAAATGAGTCCCATTTTGCTTGGAGATAAAAAGGAATTCTGATGACACAATCAATTAAACTTACAACTGATCAAATGCGTATGATGTCTCTCTTTCAAAATGTTACAGGTGCAACTGCTCGTGATTGTGTTGAAGATGAAAAACAAGATCGTGTAATTTTTGTAGTAAATACTGGTAAAATGGGATTAGCTATTGGAAAAGGTGGAATTCATATCAAATCATTACAAAACATTGTAAAGAAAAATGTTGAACTAGTTGAATTTGATGAGGATCCTGCTAAATTTTTGACAAATTTGCTCAACTCTAAACTGGTTTCTGAAGTAAAAATAAATACACGTGCAGATGGTTCTAAACAGGCAATAGTCATGGTAGATCCAAGAAAGAAAGGAATTGTTGTAGGAAGAGAAGGCAGAAATGCTGAGAAAGCAAGATTACTTGCAAAACGATATTTTGATATTACGAGTGTTCTGATTAATAGTCCTGAAAAAGCAACATTGGAGATGTAAAATATGACAAAGTCACCACTAGGCCTATTTGCTGGTAGAGTTTTAGTTGCAAAAAGAAAGAGACAACGATGGGCAATCTCAACTTACAAGAGAAGAAAACTTGGAATTGATAAAAAAGCTGATCCTCTTGGTGGCGCACCTCAAGGAAGGGGAATCGTCTTAGAAAAAGTAGGCATTGCAGCAAAACAACCAAACTCTGCAGTTAGAAAATGTGTTAGGGTTCAATTAATTAAAAATGGTAAAACTGTTACAGCATTCTTGCCACGAGACGGCGCAATGAATTTTATCGATGAACACGACGAGGTACATATTCAAGGAATGGGTGCAACACAAGGCGGTGCAATGGGAGATATTCCTGGAGTTAGATTCAAAGTTTTCAAAGTAAATGGCACATCACTTAATGAGCTAGTAACCGGAAAGAAAGAAAAACCAAGGAGATAGAATTGGCAGAAACAAAGAATCTACTATTATTTAGAAAATGGGACATGTCTGATATTGAAATCAAAGATCCTGGATTAAAGACAGCAATTTCATTAAGAAAGCAAATTTTACCATACACCTTTGGCCGTTCAGCACTAAAAAGATTCAACAAAGCTGATGTGAACATTGTTGAAAGATTATGCAACAAAGTTATGCACTTTGGTAAAAAATATGCAAAAAACACCGGAAGAATGACTGGTAAAAAAACCAAAGTACTCAATACAGTAAAAGTGGCATTTGATATTATTGCATTAAAGACTGGTAAAAACCCAGTTGAGGTTCTAGTTAGAGCAATTGAGTTTTCTGCACCAAATGAAGACACAACAAGAATTGTGTATGGTGGCACTGTATACCATGTATCTGTGGATGTTGCTCCAATCCGAAGAGTTGACATGGCATTGAAATTTATTGCAGATTCCATAAGAGATGCAACTTATTCTAATCCAAAACCAATTGAGGAGCATATGGCAGAGCAGCTTATTTTAGCAGCTTCTAATGATCCAAATGCCCCATCTGTAAAGAAAAAACACGAATTAGAAAGAATAGCACAAGCATCTAGATAGTAATTTTTCCAGTAGCCCGAGGCAGATTCGAACTGCCGTCTCCGCCTATCCACTCTTGAGATCCAGAGGGCAGAATCCTTGATCTAAAATTTTTTTTATTTGACCGCTAGACTATCGGGCTACCAAATCAAATTCTAATGTTTTAGAATATAATCATTTGCTGAAATCACTTGAACTTGACTTCATGAATAGCTGTTGCATAATCACAATTTGCTTTTAATCTCATATATGGAATTAATCTGAAATGAATTGAGTAGGTGTTCTCTTCTTTTAGCAAGATTCCTTTTTGCATCAATGATACTAATCCACGTGATGTGATTGCCATTTTCACGTTCTTTTTTTCACATACTTGGTCACGTTTTTTTTGATATTGTTTTAGTGAAAACGCTACATCATTAATTTCTAAAATCAAAGGCCACACAATTTCAGCCCAAACAAATCTTCTGTTATCTGTAGCTGATGCATACTTACCTTTTTCACTCAACATTAATAACATCTGCAAAAGATGTTATAACTTAATAGTTGTCTCAAAAAGAAATTGAAGAATCCCTTAGTCTGTTACAAAAAAATTGGGACATTGATCCTATTTTACGAGAATTCATGCTGGGTAAAGTCACCGATGTTTCTGATTACCCATTCAAAGTCAAAGATGTAATTTTTCATATTCCTTACATTGTATCTGAAAAGAAATATATTTTATGGAAATGTTTTTGGCCTGATTGCCATAATTGCTGTGACAGACAAGGTAGACTGCCTCTCACTTCTGATGATCTAATCACTATCGGAAAAGGATTGAAATACCAAAGACCATCTAATTTTATAAAAAATGAAACTATCACTACTACCTGGAAAGACATTGCTCCATCTGGTCAAATCACAACGATAACTACAATTAATCTTAAAAGAAAAAATGATGAGACTGAACAAGACGACGGAACTCATATTTCATGTCGATTCTTAGATGAAAAGGGTGGGTGCAGCATGCATCCAGACCGTCCAGGTGTTTGTTATCTATATCCATTTTCTACTTGGCTTGAAAATGAAAAAGGCACAGCACGAGTGCATGCGACATACCAGTTTACAGGCGACTGTCCGGGGTTTTATCTCTCTGATGATTTAACTTTGATGAGGCAAGAACTAAAAGATTATTCTAAAATAATTTATGATTACAACATGTCATCAAGCAGAACAATGAGGGAAAATTTTGGCTCTGTGAGTTTTAGTTAGGCCTTGGCCACTTTCATCAGATCTCTCATATGAATTTCCATTCCAAATCTGGCCTCGTTCTTTTTCATGTATCTGAAAATTGATAATAATTCTGCAATTTGTTTTATCAAACTAAATTTGTTTTTCATCTTGTTTCTAACAAAGTTGAATACTTTACCATAAATCTTGAAATGCTCTAAAACTTCTTTCTCATACGCATTATTATCTCCTAAATTCTTTACAAAAATGTCGACACATTCCATACTTGGAATGATCCCTTCTCCCAATAATGGATACACGGTTCCAATTGATTCTCCTACTCCAACCACTTTTCCTTTGAAAAACGGTTTGCACATATTGGGAGTTGCTAATCTAATTGGTCTTCCAACTGTTTTTACTATTGTACCACCATATTTTTCTAAAAATTCATCCGTAGCCTTTATATGATTTTTCTTATAGTCCCCTGCACCGATATGTGCAAACTTGCCTCCTAATGGAAAATACCAAAAATAACCAGTCATTTTATCAAAAGGTTTTACCAAAAAATCATCATATGGGACCTTGTCTTTGTATTCTACCTTGTATTCATAAGTCGGTAAAAAGAAATCTTCTTTTAATTTTGGAAGGTAGACTCTATGAAATCCAGTGCAATCTACTATCAAGTCAAATTCTTTTTCTAACTCTTCTAGTTTTGGTGATATTCCATAATTTATCTTGCATCCTTTAACAAAATCTTTAATCAATTGTATTTTGTTATATGTACATAATCCGTGTAATTTTATGTCAAATTTCTCATTATTGTTCATCTCAATGTGCATGTTTTTTCCGTCATGAATGACATAATTGTTAAAATCCACTCCTGATTTTTTGCACAACTCTGTCATCTTTGATTTGGTAGTTCCCCATGCACAAATAGAATCATGCTTCTCTTCTGGCATTCGTTCAAACCCTACTACTTCATGAGAATCTTTTAGTCTAGAAATTAAATAACTCCCAGCCACTCCAATTCCGCAAACTGCAATCTTCATTTAGATTCAATTCTATCTGACCTAATAAATACACTATCTGTAATTTTTACTAGTTTTAATTTATTTCTCAATGATTGCCTTCAATATCAAAAAATCTCAGTTAAATATCGTAATTCATAGTATCCGAATGTCTTTTTATCTTTACATCGTTTGAAAATTAATTCCAAATGTTGTTATTTTGTATGTTGTTATATTGCCACTATTTTTCAATGAATTAAATTTGGTATCTATGAAAAAAAATCATGGATACATTTGAATCAATTAACAGTAGACGTTCAATCAAAAGTTTTGACAAAAATCAAAAAATGACCAAAAATGAAATCACAAAACTATTGGAATTTGCAATTCTTTCTCCAACATCTTATAACATTCAAAATTGGAGATTTGTTATAGTTACCGAGCAAGTTCTAAAAGATAAATTATCTGAATTATCTTATGGTCAGAAACAAGTCTCTGAATCTTCTTTGGTCATTATATTATGTGCTGATTTAAAATCATGGGACAAAAATCCTGAACGATATTGGATAAATATTCCTGAAGAACCACGCAAAGCACTAGTTGCTTCTATGAAAAATTCCTATGATGGAAAATCTGAACTTCAAAGAGATGAAGCAATGAGGTCTTGCGGCATGGCAGCTCAAACAATAATGCTGGCAGCAAAATCAATGGGCTATGATACTTGTCCGATGAAGGGATTTGATTATGATAAAGTTAGCAAATTAATCCATTTACCTGATGATCATGTAATTTCAATGATGGTAGTAGTTGGAAAGGCGACAAAACCTGCCTCTTCTAGGGGTGGGCAATTACCTTTATCTGAAATTGTGTTTGAAAATCACTTTTAATGTTGATCTAATCTTAGTTCTACACACGTGTAACAATATTAAATTAAAACTGTTTATAATTAGTCAGAATTTAGATAAATTGTGAGTACTGAAGAGGCAATCAAGAAACTTGAAACATCTAATCAAGGTCTCAAAGTTATTCTAGAACATCTTAATGAGCAACTTTCTGACATACGATTAGACCCACGCCTAGAAGGTCTGGTAGATGATTTAGAAAATCTATTTTATGCATATCTTAAAACTTGGATAAAAAGTAATTCTGATGTAATAGAGATCTTAAAAAAAGATTCACAATAAATAATCTCAAAATTATTCGATTAGTATTGCAGGTTTGAATGGTCTTGCATGTCGTGCTTTGTCTTTTGGATCATAAATGTCTGAATCTGATTCCGAAAACACTTGTATTTCTACACCAAATTCTTTTTTTCCAATTTCTGCCAATTCATTTACAAGAAAACTTTTCTCATCAAAATCCATTGATTCTAGTTTTGTTCTTCTAATTTCTGTTGGATCTGATAGTATGTCTTTGATTGTTTTTTGTACAAAATCTGGATTTTTTTTGATTTCTTGTGTATCTGGACTTGAAATGAGTTCTTTCATGATAATTCCCATATTTGTTTGCCCTGTCATTATTTTTTCCAAAATTGAATGATATATCTTAGACTTGAATGAATCCGCAGTGTATATGGAAATTTTCTGTGGAGTTATTTTTGTAACTTTGAGAATTTTGGCGATATCATCAATTGTAGATTTCAAATATTCTTCAGACTGAATAGCAGTTGCATCCACATTACTTTGAGAAAATTCTGGCCATCTGGATGTTGACACCATTCCAATATGTCCTAATTTTTCCCACATTTCTTCAGCAATATGTGGTGCAAATGGAGAAAGCATTGCGATTCGAATTGAATTAACTTCGTGTAGAATTCCTGAAACGTTACTTCTGTTTTTTGCATTTGCCCGTTTCATATACCAACTCAAATCCGATTCAAACGCAAACAAAATATCATGCAATGCCTCACGTAATCTCATTTTTTCTACGGCTAGAGTTACCTGAGATATCATATTCTGTGTTTTTGATTTAATCCATCTATCTTCTGCCTCTAAAGTCTCTAGTCTCTCTGCTTTGAGCCTAGAACATTCATCAAACAGTGATTCTATCTTGTTTTGTATGCCTGAAACTGACTCCATGTTAAAATCTGCATCTTGCAATAATTCAGCTGAGATTATTATTGCTAATCTAATTGGGTCTGCACCATAATCTTGGATTGCTTTTCGTAGTGGTATGATGTTTCCCATACTTTTTGACATTTTCGAACCATTCATCAAAACAGAACCATTAACTACAATTTCTTTGGGCCAGTTGCTTTCAGGAAATATTGCAACATGATTCAAAACAAAAAATGTCAAGTGATTTGGAACCAAATCACGTCCAGAGTGTCTTGAATCTACTGGATAAAAATACTGGAACTCTTTTTTGATTTCATTAATTGTATTTTCTTGTATTCCAGTAATTACAGAGATCTTATTTGCATCACCAGTATCCAAGAAGATATAATCAAAGAATTCTTTGGATAATTTTTCTGCTTTTAATGTTCCATTGTTTACAAATTTCGAAATTGTATAGTATGCCATGTAAATTACAGAATCTGAAAGACTCTCTACAATCCAGTCTTTATCCCATGGTAGTTTTGTTCCCAACCCATGTTGTCTTGCACATGCTCTTTCTCGTAGCCATCCAATAACATAATTGAACTCTGTTCTAATCTCTTGCGGTAAAATATTCATTGAATCAAAACATTTTGTTGCTAATTTTTTCCAATCTTTTTCTCCATAATTTAGAAACCATTGATTGTTGAGAACTTTGACAACACATTCTGCTCCACAACGACACTTTACTGGAGTATTTGTCAGCTCTAACAAAATACCTGCATGTTTGTTTTTAATCAACCAGTCTTTTATTGTATCTTTGGCATAAGCTACCTTTATTCCAGCGAATTGTCCTGTGTTTGATTTGAGCTTTCCTCCGTAGAATTCTTTTCCATATACTTCCTTTGTTGCCTCTTCTAGTTTTGGATCACTTTGATCTTTTACTCCAA
The DNA here is from genome assembly GCA_005798405.1 of Nitrosopumilaceae archaeon. Classification (GTDB taxonomy): domain Archaea; phylum Thermoproteota; class Nitrososphaeria; order Nitrososphaerales; family Nitrosopumilaceae; genus Nitrosarchaeum. The sequence goes on along the minus strand of SYJQ01000028.1, from coordinate 50,541 downwards.
ATCTCTCAACTGCCTCTTTGGCCGGATTCTCACCATACCCCTCAGTCTGAATAATGGATATGGGCATGATTTTGTTTACTAGTGAGGCCAATTCAGGCGCAATTTTTGCTTTTTTGAGGTCCTCCAATGCCTGATGATCAAATGGTGCATGTGCTGGAACTGACATGACCATTCCAGTTCCTGTCCCACTCTCAACAAAACTTGCAGGAAGCATTACAATTGATTCATTTCTATGTGGAACAATTGCCGATTTTCCAATTAATTCCGAACCCTTTATCTCGCCATCATATGTTATTTTTTTATCCAAAAATTCTAGTTTGTATGCACATTCTGCACTTACAATCCATTTTTCATCATCCACTGTAATTTTTTTGTAAATGATTTCTGGATTTACCCAAAGATTCACAACGCCAAAAATTGTTTCAGGTCGTAGTGTTGCAGTTGGAATGATATAATCTTCATATTTGAATTTGATTAAAATATATTCTGTAAAATCTGGTTCCACATCCCCAAGTGTGTCATGTTGTGATACTGGGTTTTGATCTTTTGGACACCATCCAACTGGATGTGACCCTTGAATGATTAAGTTTTTTTCTCGCAATGTATTGATTTGCCATTCGATGAACTTACTATACACAGGATCGATTGTAGTAAATTCCCTTCTCCAGTCAATTGAATATCCCATCTCTATCATTCCAGCTTTAATTTCCTGATGGAAATAACTTGCAATTTTAACTGGTTCGACAAATGTTTTAATTGATTCCTCTGGAACTCCATAAAGATTTTTTAAATTATTAATTAATTCTTTATCATTTGCTTCTACTCTTTTTGCCATTCCTAAAATCGGGGTTCCTGTATAATGAAATCCCATTGGAAATAAGACGTTGAATCCTTGCATACGGTAAAACCTAGCATGGACATCTGCCAGTGTATATGTTCTACCATGTCCTATGTGTTGAGGTGAATTAGGATATGGGTATGCTACGGTGATGAATTTTTTTGGTTTGTCATTTGGATTTGTTTCAAAATCTTTATTTTCATTCCATTTTTGTCTCCACTTTATTTCAATATCCTTCCAGTTTATTCTCATGCTATTCTCCTAAAATCATTGATTTTGCTTTATTGATTGCCTCGTCTTTTTTAGATGTGTCTTTTCCTCCCCCCTGAGCAAATTTTGCATCTCCGCCACCTGCACCGCCCAAAACTTTTGCCAGTTCTCTGGCAATCTCGCCTGCTTTTTTGCCAGACTCTTCTCCACAATATACGACTACGTGTATAGTTGAACCTGATTCAAAAATACCACAATATGCTGATTTTGGCTCGGAATTGATCATCTTTTTTCCAAAATTAATATGAAAAAATTCATCATATTGATCACTTGCTGTAAAACACATCTTGTCTTTGACTTGAATGTCTTCTAGCATTCCAGACTCTCCAACTGAAATTCTTTCCAATAGTCCTGGAATCATTTCACGTGCCTTTTGCTTTCTTGTTTCTCTTTCTTTTTCTATGATCTCTTTGTTTATCTCTTCTTGTTTTTGCCTTGTCTTCTCTTCTTCTTGTTTCTTTAGATATTCAAATGCAGTTGGTCCTGAAACATACTCTATTCTAACCACTCCATCCTGAATTCTTTTTGTCTTTGTAATTTTGATTAACTGAATTTCACCTGTATTTTTCACATGAGTTCCACCACATGCTTCGATGTCTTTATCTTGGATTGAAACTATTCTGACTGATTTGACCGGGACAACTCCACCTTGATAAATTCTAAATCCATATTTTTGTTCTGCTGTCCCTCGATCAAAATACTGAATTGTTACTGGATAGTTTTGCTTTACCATGCTATTTGCAGCATCTTCAATTTGTATTACTTGCTCTTCAGTAAGAGATGAGTGGTGAGTGATGTCTAGTCTTGCATGATCTGCTTCTTTGAATGCAGAGTGTTGCCAAACCCATGAACCTAAAACTCTCCGCGATGATGCATTAATGATGTGAGTACTAGTGTGATTTTTTGTAATGCTTGCTCTTCTAATTGTATTTATTTTACAAGAAACAATCTCCCCTTCTTTTGGAACACCGCCTTCAAGCTTGTGAACTATGATGTTTGCATGTTTGTCTACGTCAACTACTTGAAATCCTGATATTGTTCCATGATCAGGTTCTTGTCCTCCTCCTCTTGCATAAAATGAAGTTCTATCTAATATCACATGATTCTCAAATACCTTGAGAACTTTGGCTGAAAATTCCATCGGGTCCTCTTTGTAAAATAACATCTCTGTTTCTGGAATGTCATCTAGTGGAAGTTTTTCAATCTCTTTTTTCTTTTCAGACTGGTGCAAATCCGATAACTTTGAATAAAATGTGGACGGAATCTCTGATATGGCGTTTACCTCTTTTAGGTAGTCTGGAGTCACTCCGTCTGATTCGTACAATGTGATCAACTCCTCAACAGTGGGTGGACGACCTCTTTGACCTACTTTATCAGCCATTTTTTTCATTCTTGTCTTTGATTCCTCATATCTTTCAGATTCTATCTTTAGGATCGTCTTAACATCATCGCGTTTTGCATCGAGTTCTGGGTATGTGTCTTTAAGATAATCAATATGAGAATCAATTAATTCGTCAATGTTTAATTTTAGATTCAATCTGTTTATTGTTCCGTTGATCCTGCGCAACATCATTCGTAGATTGTATCCTCCCCCAACATTACTTGGAAGTGCTCCATCGGATATTGCAAATATCAATGTTCTAAGATGGTCTGCAATTAGATACATTCCCTCCAATGGTGTAATCATCCGATTTAATTTGTCCTCTGACAATCCAACTTTTTTTACTGCATGACGTCTCACATCATTAAGATCTTCAAATTTTTCCAATGCTTTAGCAATCTCAGTAAAATATTTTCTTAATATTTCAGAGTCAGAATCTATGCCGATCTTTTCAAACAGTTTTTGATTAATTGGTCCAAAACAGCAATCATATGCAGTAGGAGTTCCCATTGTAATCCATGCAAATCTCTCAAGACCTGCACCCATGTCTATAATTCTTTGATCAAGCGTTGTGTGTTTTCCCAACTCTCCTTGAAATTCAGTAAATACGGCATTACCTAATTCTAATCCTCTTACAAAATACTCCAAGGACGGTCCAAAAGAGCCTCCCCCTGCCCAAACATCTTCAACAAAAACCACTTCTTCCTTTTTGATCCCAAATTGCTGAGTTACTAGTCTAAAGTCCAAATCCACACATTCATCTTTCCAGTATCCTTGAGAATTTGGAATACTGTGTTGTCCAATCATACAAAAACTAGAAAAATGTCTCCCTGTTACTCCAACATTTTCTAAATCCTTGAATCTCAAACAAGTTTGTGGAACCACTAGTGGATTTGCAGGAAACTCAAAGACAACCTTTGAACCCATTATTCTTTGAAAATCAACAATCGACGCAATCGTAAAGTAAAGATCATCTCTCCATCTGCAAACAACTGGGTATCTTGAAACTGATGTATGACCGTTTTTTACAAAAAACGATTCTACTTCTTTCCAAGCTTGTGTATAATCAAATCTCTTTGTAGTTGGAGGATCTCCAATAAACGAATATGTGTCATCTGCATCATCTGGACATAACTCTCTTCCAGAATCTAAAGTCCAGAAAAACCTTTTACATTCTGAACATGATTTTCTGACAAATCCTTGTTCTTGAAATAATTTGACCTTGTAGTATCTGTCTGGATCAGATGAAAATTCTTTTAGAATTTCTTTTTTATCCAACGAAGAGGCATCCATTAGTCCGATATTAAGAATTGTCGATTAATAACACATTAAATACACTAGATAATCCATTCTAATCATGTTTGGGAAAAAACCTGCATTAAGAGAAGGCGTTCATGTTTTCTCCACTAAAAAAAATGGCGAGTTTTATGATTTTATCTTTGGTATAGTAACTGGAGTTGATGGAAGAAAAGTTGGGATTAATGGCGTAATAGTCAACCCTGTTGGCCTCAAAAATAAAATTTCTCAAGGTAAAACAGGTATCAGATCTGCTGAAATTCTTGAACATCCCACACCTGATAATGTTGTATTAGCTCTGGTCTACAGAGTAGAACATGAAAACTATGCCGAAGTCATAGATTTGGATAAGGACAAATGTGATTTAATTCCACCAAAAGTTTATGCGATGTTGGATGGTTGGATTCGTGAATCTCTTCCAGAATTAATTAATAATGTCTTGTCATTGCCACCCGGTTTTGAAAGAGATGAAGCAAAACGTATTTTGAAACATCGAATGGATACACTAGTCGATAAAAATCTGAAAAGAACCCTTTACTCTGTTTGCAGAAGTTTGAAAATATTAAACTAGGATTTCTGTTTTTGCAGGTATAACTCCACCATAGTTTTATATTATGCCCTAAGAAAATCTCGATACAATGGAATATGTTTATGCTGCTTTACTTCTTCACAAGCTACAAAAAGAAGTTAATGAAGCCAACATCAGCTCAGTTGTTAAAGCATCTGGCGCCGCAGTGAATGATGCTCAAGTAAAAGCATTAGTCGCAGCTTTAGCTGATGTTAACATCGAAGAAGCAATCAAAGCCGCACCTGTAGCAGTAGCAGCAGCCGCTCCGGCAGCCGCAGCAGGTGAAGCAAAGAAAGAAGCACCAGTTGATACAAGTAAAAGCGAAGAAGCCGCAATGGAAGGTCTCTCTTCTCTATTTGGCTAGACAACTTTTCTTTTTTCAATTTAATTTTGATTTTTATTTACATCAATGTTAATTAACAATTATTCATTTTTCATTTTAATTGGTTGATTTTTCAATTTCTGCTCAGGTTTTTATTTACATTTTAGATTTGTTTGGCACAATGGCTTTTGCAGTGACTGGTGCTTTTAAGGCAATTGAGCATAAGATGGATATTGTCGGAATTTTACTTCTTGCAACAATTACAGGCGTTGCTGGTGGTACAATCAGAGATGTCGTGATGGGACAATTTCCAAACTCTTTGTCCGATCCAACATATGTGGTAATCACGGTACTTTCAGGAATCTCTATTTTTTTCTTGTACTCTCATCTAAAGAAACATTGGAATTTATTTTTGAAATTTGATGCAATTGGATTAGGCGTTTTTGCAATAATTGGAGCTACTTTTGCTTATAATTTGGTTGGATTAAATTTTCTGGCAATAATGCTTGGAGGAATGCTTACTGCAGTAGGTGGTGGAATATTACGTGATATTTTTGTCAGTCAAGTTCCTATAGTTTTTGTCAAAGAGTTCTATATCTCTGCAAGTTTTATTGGAATTGTTGTATTTTACTTGACATTGTATTTTGGAGGTGAATTATACTCTGCAACAATTTTAGGAATAATTCTAACTACCACATTGAGATTAATTGCGATGAAATTCAATTGGAATCTTCCAAAAGCTAAAGGAAGTTTGGATTAAGATGCAGTGTATTGTTTTGCTTTAGTTGCAAGCGCATTAGCTTGACTATGAGCTTTCTGCAAAACCTGTTCCTTTGTTTCATCTGTCATAAATCCGGATTGAATAGACACTGAACGTGCAGAATGAGCTGCTTTGCTAAGGATTTGGTTGATGTTTTCTGCTGTAATATATGCTGCTTCAATGGATAATGAAATTGCTTCTTGATGGAATTGTGTAAATGCATTTCTTATTTTTGCAACATCTACAACCATCTCATCTGCTGCATATTTTAAGCCCTCTTCTAATGCTGTATAAAGTGAAATTCCTGCCTCTACTGGTTTGATATCTAGCTTACCAAGAAGTGCTGCTAATTTCTCATTGATTGCCTCTCCTTTCTTTACAGGAGTGGTGTCTTTCTGAATCCAAATCGTACCTTGATCAATCTTTGTTGGGATTCCTGCCTCTTTGAATTCTGTAAGCATTGGTCCTGGTGCGATTCCTGTGTTTTTTGCTGGTACTACAATGTCTACACTTGCGATATCTCCGCCTCTTGCTGCCATCATAATTTTATTTTTTGCCAATAATACATTTAGCTTAAATGGTGACATGTTGGTAAATATGAAAAGACATTGACCTGTTAGCTCTTCTGAAATTCCTTTAATTCCTGGAATGTCTAATTTTTCTAATGCTTTTTGTGCTACTCTGTCTTTTACACACACAAATTCTACTTGACCTTTGAGCGCTTTTCTTAGTGGAAGAATTTGTGATGCTCTTACTTTGTTTATTTTAACGAGAGCCACTACTTTGTATTTTTTTGGGATTTCCAGTAGTTGCTGATACATCTGAGATTTTCTTTTAGGATACTCTGTTCTATTTTCATGCATTTTTCTTCTTGACCTCTTCTATCTGTTTAATTGGTTTACCCATTGTGGTTTTGATAATTATTCTTTTGAGATTCTTTTCTCCGTTTGGTAATTTTTTCTCTACTGCACTTAATACTGCATGTGCGTTGATTGACAAGTCTGAATTTTCCATTGACTCATCTCCTATTTTACATGACATAGCTAATGTTGCTCTTGCTCTAACTTTGATTGATGATCTAAATCTTTGTAAAAATGATTCAATTGAAGCATTAAATGGAACTGGTGTTGGCATTTTTCCTCTTGGACCTAAAAGTTGACCTAACACTTTACCTACTGCTGGCATAATTTGAGTATCTGCTAAGAAGAAGTCATATTTGTTGATGAATTTTCTGGATGCTCTTTTGTTAGCTGCAAACTTGTCTAATTCATCTGATCCTACAACTGCGTCTGCTTTTGCTTCCTTTGCTTTTTGACCCATATCACCAGTAGCCATAATGCATACTGTGGCAGGTGAACTAGTTTTTGGAAGTTGAACTACCTCGTTAAGTGCAAAGCCCTTTTTTACATCAATATCTTTGAAGACAATAATCATCTCTACTGATTGTTTGAATTTTCTTTGTTTACTGCCCTCTTTGGCCTCTTTAATCATATCTGCAAGCTTTGCCTCTGTAATCATTATGAAGATTTTCGAGAAAGCCTACTTAAAATCGTTTAGAGGCTATGAATTATGATTCTCATATTATTTTAAAAATTTACACTTTTTTAAGGTAATGTATGTAATTTCAAAGTAAAATTCATGCTAAACTTACATTTATTAAATCACTGAGCCAATTTTTGAGCACATTGCAGAGATTTGATGAACTTGATATGAAATTGCTTTTTGAACTAACTAAAGATGGCTCCATCTCAGTACCTGCGCTGTCAAAAAAACTCGGAATTAATGCATCTGTTCTTTATAGTAGGATAAAACGATTAATGAAAAAAAAATTGATCAAAAAATTTACTGTAGTTATAGATGACTCTCTTTTAGGAATAGGTGTAAAAGCATCTGTTGGAATTAACAGAGATCCAAAACTTAAAGATAACATTCATAAAAAATTAATGGAGACACCAGAAGTCATCTCTATTTCTGAAGTGACTGGAAGATTTGATATTATTGTAAATGTACATGCAAAAAATTTAGAGGCATTGCATTCCATAGTTATAGAGAAGATAGGAAAAATTGATGGTATTATAAACACGGAAACCTTTGTCGAATTACAAAAAACCGATAAAGACCCAGTTTACTCTATATTATAATTTATTTTAGTTTTGAATCCCACTTGCCTTCATTAATTTCGGCAGTGATCTCTTTTGGTGTTTTTCCCTCAACCTTTATTCCAAGTGACAAACATGTTCCAATTATTGTTTTTACAACAGATTTCAAAGAAGATGCATAGGATTTCTCTAGTTTTGTATTTGCAACTTTGATAACAGAATCTATGGTTATATCCCCTACCCAGGCAGTTCCTGCAGTTCCAGTTCCTTTTTGAATTCCTGCTTCTTTTAGTAATAATGCAGCTGCTGAAGGAATTCCAATTTCTATCTCCCATTTTTTTGTGTCTGGATAAACAGAAACTGTTACTGGGACTTTCATTCCTTCAAAGTCTTTTGTCTTTTCATTGATAGCCTTGATTATCTCCATAATATTGACTCCCAATGGACCTAAAGCTGGACCTAGTGGTGGACCTGCTGATGCAGCTCCGCCTGTTACAAGTGATGATACTTTTTGTGCTTCTACCATGTTTATCAGTTTAATATGAAAAATTTAATCCTTCCTAAGACTCACTTGACAGTTTTAGATAGTTGGCGTCGACAGTTACTGGTAATTGATATGATGCATCTAATAAAACGACAGTTGCTTCTTCTTTGTCTACATCTATTCTGGTGATTGTTGCTTTCATTCCTTTGAATGGACCGCCAGTGATCTCTACTATGTTATCTATTGTTAATTGTGAAACTGTGGATTTCTTTATCAGATATCCTTCAATGTCTTTAAATTCTAATTCTCCTCTAAGCTGGCCGCGAATATGTCTAACTCCCTCTACTGCCATGTATGCATCACTTGGATTTATTGCCTCTATTACGACATATCCTTTTAGATTGTCTACTAATAATACAGATTGAATGTTAATTTTATTGGCATTTGCTTTTGCTTCTAATAGTCTCATGACTACTTTTTCTTGACCTCCAGTGGTTCTTATTGCAAAAAGATGAGATTTTATTTCCTCGGACAATTTTATCTACCAAACGTAATTACTGAAAAGACAAACTGAATTGTAAAGCCAATTGCACCCACACCTGCAATTCCTATTAATACTAATCTGAGATGCTGTTGATACTCGTCACGATCTGGCTTTTTAGCCATTTTCAAAGTATTAGCCATGTTTTTCAAAGTCTGCTTAGGGTTCATTGCTGGAAATTAATAAGGTGTCCTTATATCTCTTATCTCATGGAACTCCTTGTAGCATACCGCGATGACCCTGCGGGATACAACATGGCAAAATTTCTTACTCAAGAAATGACGCAAGAAGGCGAGATTTATCGAGGTAAATTCTATGACTTGATAATAATTCCAACACCTGCCATCTCTGCTGACTGGTTAGAAGAAAAATTTGATTATGATGGATTTATTTTTTTATCAAAACATGCAGCCGAGTCTGGAGTTTTGGCTCTTACTTGTCATAGCACTGGTAATTTTTCGGAGGCTAAATTTGGAGGAAATGATAGACAAATAGCAATTCCACACCCATACATACAAAAAAAATATCTTCAGACACTTTGGAAAAACAAATCAAAATTCTCTGATTTTCAAATCACAATTGAAGCTACACATCATGGACCCACTGCATTGACCAAACCTGTCATCTTTATTGAAATTGGCACAACTGAAAAACAATGGACTGATGTTTCTTTATGTAATTCAGTTGCTGTTTTAGTGCACGATGTAATGACTAAGGATGTGAGTCCTTCACCGGTGGCTATTTGTTTTGGAGGTACACATTACCCTGAAAAGTTTACACATGAATTGTTGGAAGGAGAATTTTCACTTGGAACTGTTGTACCAAAACACGCACTTGATAGTCTTGACAAAAATTTATTTTTACATATTATGAAACAAAATAAAATGGCAAAAACTGCTTTTCTGGATTGGGGCGGATTGGGTTCAAACAAACAAAAGATTATCAATTTTCTAAGCAATACTGATCTTGAGGTGATCAAACTTTGAATCTTGATAAAAAAATTTACAAAAAATTACTTGAAGTGCCCAAGGGAAAAATTACAACGTATGGCGAATTAGCAAAAGCTGTTGGTTTGAAAAATGGGCAAAGGGCGGTTGGTAAAATAATGAACAAGAATCCTTACCCCGTAATAATACCGTGTCATAGAGTTGTAAAGTCTGATGGCAAAGTTGGTGGATATGCATATGGTGAAGAGATTAAATCTGATATGCTGATCCGAGAAGGAATCATAATTAAGAATGGGAAAATTTTCGATTTGGAAAATAATCTCTATAGATTCTAGCTTTTTCTCTTGGAAATTGTTTCTTCCATGAGTAGTCTTAGGTGAGCTTTGTTTCTTACAGTATTTCCACCCACTTTTTTGTAAAGCAACCAAAATTCTGGGTTTGTTAGTTCTTTTCTATCTTTAGCAATTTTTAACAATCTTCTCAATGCACGAACTTTTGCAACGTATACTTCTTTCTTTCCAACTCTTGCACCTTTTGTGCCTTGTTTTGAACCTTGTGTGGTTCCTCTTTTGTTTCTTTGAGCCTTTTTAGTATGAGCCCTTCCTCTTGAAGTCCCCACTATTGATTTTATTTTGATTTTTTTTGCTGTAATTAAACTACGTATATTTTCTCTGGTAATTGCATCTGCTACATCATCTAGATGATCCGAATCAAATTTTACTCTGTGAATTCCAACGCCGGTAACTCGTGCTACCAGTCTTTTTTTAGCTTTAAGATTTACTACCACTTGCACTCACTCTCGCGTTAAACACCTTGAACTTACTTTCCATTGCTTTTACAATGATTTCTTTTCTTTTTCTAGTACCAACACCATGTCCAAATCTTACACCGTCTGTTTTTGGATTAAGTTTTTTCAAATCATTTATTGTATAAACTAGATTATCTGTATATCCTGAAGGGTGCAGTCCTTTTGCCTCTTTTGGTCCACCGTAACCTACTTTGACAAGTCCTGGACGACCTCTGCTTTTTTGTTTTCTTTGATGATGATCAATTCCTTTTGGTTTTCTCCAATTTGTTTGTAATCTAACATAACGCCAGCTTTCTGGTCTGATAAATTCTGGATTGTGTTCTTTAGCTTCTTGTCTTTTAGCTAGTTTCTCTTTGTTGATCGGCATCAGTTTGACTCTTGAAATTTTAAATAAATACGTTCCTAGATGAAAAAAATTATCTGATAGGAAAGAGATAATAAGGAAAATTAAGGCCGATCGAAATATCTCATGATTAAGCCTGGGATTAGTATGATAATTGTTGATGGGGGTTACTTCCTCTGACCGAAGTAATAGGCTCTGTTAAAACTGACAAATTTTTATCACAAATACAAAATTTTGGAATAAATCCCTCAAAAGTATATCGTAATTTAGCAGTAGATGATTTGGTCAAAACCGCGGTTGCTCGAAATGAAGGAGTGATAAATTCCACAGGTTCTCTTTCTGTTAACACTGGAAAATATACTGGAAGATCCCCTGATGACAGATTTATCGTAATTGATGATAAAACCCGTAGCACAATTGATTGGGGAAAAATTAATCATCAGTTCCAAAGTGACAAATTCGAAGCCATTCTTGAAAAAATGAAACATTTTGTAGATGGGAAAGATCTTTTTGTGTTTGATGGATTTGTAGGTGCCGACAAAGAAAATCGATTACCTATTAGAGTAATCAATGATCATGTTTGGCAAAGTCTTTTTGCAAGACAGCTATTCATAAGGCCATCTGAAGAAGAATTGGAAAATCATGAACCTGAATTCACTGTAATGTGTATTAATGATTTTCAAGCAGTACCTAAAGTTGATGGAACCGCATCAAATGTTTTCATACTGATTGATTTGACTAGAAAAATTGTTTTGATTGGAGGAACTCAATATGCAGGAGAGATGAAAAAATCTATGTTTGGTGTAATGAATTTTCTCTTACCAGAACGTGATGTATTCCCAATGCACTGTTCTGCAAACATTGGAAAAAATGGAGACACTGCTCTATTTTTTGGTTTATCTGGAACTGGAAAAACCACTCTCTCAGCTGATCCTAATAGAAGATTAATTGGAGACGATGAACATGGTTGGTCTGATAACGGGACATTTTATTTTGAAGGTGGATTTTATGCAAAATGTATTAATCTTAGTCAAGAAGCAGAGCCTGAAATTTGGAATGCGATAAAACCTGGGGCTGTATTAGAAAACGTTGTACTCAATAACGGCATTCCTGATTATAACGATAACAAATTAACTGAAAATACACGTGTTGCATACCCTCTTGATTACATTCCAGGAGCAGTAATTCCAAGTATAGGTGGTCATCCAAAAGTAGTCGTATTTCTAACTGCTGATGCATTGGGTGTTTTACCTCCTGTATCTAGATTGACAAAAGAAGGAGCGATGTATCATTTCATGTCTGGGTATACTAGTAAATTAGCTGGAACTGAACGAGGAATCAAAGAACCAAAATCTGTATTTTCTGAATGTTTTGGAGCACCGTTTATGCCTAGACAGGCATCTGTATATGCAAAACTACTTGGAGAAAAAATCAATCAACACAACACGGTTGTTTATCTTGTTAACACTGGATGGTCTGGTGGACCATATGGTATTGGTACAAGAATCAAGATAAAATATAGTCGAGCAATGGTAACCGCTGCACTTACTGGTGTACTGGACAGTGTAAAATATAGACATGATGATATATTCAATCTTGACATCCCAACAGAAGTTCCAGATGTACCATCTGAAATCCTCGATCCAAAAAATACTTGGTCGGATAAAGAGTCATACGAACTTTCTGCAAAAAAATTAGCTCAAATGTTTGTTGAAAATTTTAAAAAATTTCAGAATGTCATACCTGAAATAATAAATGCGGGTCCTAAGATTCACTCTTAATTGTTTTTCGTATTGATATAACTCCGATTATTCCAACAATTATCACAATTCCAAATACTATTACCATTTGTTTTTCTGGAATATTCGATAAATCAAATTCATTCTGAATGTTTTCATTTATTGAATTTACTTCAATAGTATTGTATGCATCAAAAGTTTTTCCATCGATTTTTATTTTTGCATCTATCCAATACTCTGCATTTTCCTTGATTTTCACTGACGCATCTCTTTCTGGAGTTGCAGTGACTGTCTCGATTTTTCCATTTTCACTGTTTATCACTGAAATTTTTGCAAAACTCCATTTTTCTGGATGAAAAATCATAAAATTGAGTTTTTCATTTTCTTGATTTACGGAGATTGAACCTTCTGTGTAATGTATCAAAACAGGAACTATGTATTTTACATCATCATGATTAATGATTATTTTCCCCTCATATTCTCCATAATTTTGTCCAATGATTTTTGTTTTAATTAACAAATTACTTCCCTCTAAAATATGTGAAAACTGAATAAATTCAGGTCCATCAAAATGTACTTCTAAATTCTCAAGTGTTCCTTTTAGCAGTTTTAATTCTAATTGTTTTTGAGTGGTTGGATTATCTGATGATAAGTAAATCACAAAGTTTGGGGGCGTGATAATTAATTTTGCCTGAAAAGCCTTTGCGATATTTAGCCTGCCTGAACCTGAATCACTTAGTGAAAATTCTTGACCATAAGCATCTGAAACAGGCTCAGTCGTAGTCAACAATAATGACTTGATCTCATGATGATGTATGCTGGGATATTTCTCAAGTAATAATGCAGCTGCTCCACTAACATGTGGTGCTGCAAAGCTTGTGCCACTAGTCAAATTGTACCCCCCATTGATTTGTGTTGTATTGATGTATGCACCTGGAGCTACAATGTCTGGTTTTATGTAAAACGGTGAAACAGATCCTCTTGAACTAAAATGTGCAACAAAATCTGGATTATAGAAAAGATGTAAACTTGCTTTATTTTTTTCTTGAATTGCCTCTTTAATTTCCAATCCCTCTTTTCTATCAATTGACACGACTGGAATCTGTGGTTTATAATCAGATTCTACAAATTCGTGAATTAACTCTCCTAGAAAAATTCCTGGTTCATTATTGTAAACTATCAAAGCCTTCGCTCCTACATCTGCTGCATTTTTTTCTTTTGTAGAAAAATAAAGAAGTTCTCCTTTGACATCACTACCTCTCTCCACAAGTAGAATTGAATCAGTAGCGTTAACATCTTTCAGATCTGATTTTTTTCCGTATCCTCCAAAAATTATTTTACCGACAACTGACTCGTTTAATTTAGACGAACCCACCATGGGAATTACAGTATATGGTTTTTCATTGACTTCTAACGTTGCAACCAGGCTTGATGTCAAATTATTATATGTTGCACCGACAGTGACTGAACCGTAGTTTTTTCCTGGACTGCCAATTGTTTTAGATGTAGGACCATCATTCCCAGCTGCAGTTACAACAAAGATTTCTTTTTCAAGTGCTCTGTTAACTGCATGTTCAATACCGGTGTTTGTCTTGTTTACCCCTAGACTGATATTGATTATGTCTGCATCATCTTCAATTGCTCTGTCTATTGCTTTTACTATCAAGTCAGATGATACTGCCTCTCCGTTTTCTGAAACTTTGTATGCCAAAATTTTAGCTTTTGGTGCTATCCCTACTAATTGTCCATCGGCAGCAATTACTCCTGCAACTTGTGTTCCATGTCCATTTGCATCCATTGGCAATTCTCCATCATCAATGAAATTATATCCTCCAACCACTTTTCCGTTTTCCCCCCATCCAAAAAGATCTGGATGATTGAAATCAATACCCGTGTCAATAACTGCAATTTTGATTCCTTTGCCATCAATTCCCTCAAGATTTGGAATATTTGCTCCTACAAATGGAACACTTCTATCAAGATAAGTGTGAATAATCTCATTTGATTCAAACTGTGAAATAATTACTGTTGCTGAAATAGTTATGATACATGCAAAAACTATCAATAATTTCATATTTTTACGATATTTTTAGCAAGTAAAAACCAATTGACTAGTAAAGCAATAAATGGAATAAATATCGAAGTATCCACATGGGAAAATACACACTTCCAAAAATACCATATGCATATGATGCATTGGAACCTCACATTGACGCAAGAACAATGGAGATCCATCATACAAAACATCATCAAACATACACTGACAAACTTAATGCAGCACTAGAAAGCTGTCCCGCAGAAATACAGAACAAAGATATCTTGGACATTTTGTCAAATCTTAGTCAAGTACCTGAAGGACAAAGAAGTGCCATTAATTTTAATGGTGGTGGATATGATAATCATGCACTATTTTGGAACAACATGAAACCAAATGGAGGAGGAGAACCTGGAGGATCAATTGCTGATGCAATCAATAATTCCTTTGGTAGCTTTTCTGACTTCAAAGAGAAATTCTCATCCACTTCTGCAGTAATTCAAGGCAGTGGTTGGGGATGGTTAGTATACAATCCTTCCACTGGAAAGGTTGAGTACAAATCTATGCCAAACCAAACTAGTCCAAGAACTGAAGGATTAATACCATTGTTGGGTTGTGATGTTTGGGAACATGCATACTATCTGAAATATCAGAACAAAAGACCTGATTATATTGCATCTTGGTGGAATGTAGTTAATTGGGATGAAGTAGAAAACAGATTCTCTAAAGCAAAATAAAGTTCTAATCTTTATTTTTTTTAATTCTATATTTCTTCTGATACTGATTTAATTTTTCGTTTATTTTGCAAATTTTTCAAATCATTGTAAATGGTAATCTTTTTCTTTTATTTTGTTTTCTTTTGTTATTATTTTATGAATGAATTTATAACCATCTCTAGATAGTTTGTTGTAAATGAGTGAAGAGCAGGCCCAACAATTAATGCAGCAAATGCAAATGCTTGAAACCTACTTTGCAGATTTATCTCAACGAGAAGGAACGCTTCTAAGTGTCTTAAGAGAATCTGTTTCTGCAATAGAATCGATAAAATCACTTCGCCAAAAACCTAATTCTGATACTTTACTCCCTATTGGAATGGGATCATATGTGCAAACAAAAATTTCGTCTAATGACAAAATTGTTTTGAATATAGGTGCAGGAATTGCGGTGGAAAAAACATATGATTCTACTATAAACTATCTTGAGGCACGAATTAAAGAAATTGAAGTTGCTTTACAAGATACTTCTGCTAGAAAACAAGATGCAGTAGCCAGATTGGAACAAGGTAAGGATCAAATGAATCAACTCATGCAAGAAACATCTCAAAACATTTCGGGATAAAATAATGTTTGATAAGCTTCGTAATGCATTTTCAAATGCAGCGAAAAGTCTTGGTGAAAAAGAACTAAATGAAAAAGATATCGAAGAAATTCTTTTTGAGTTGGAGATTTCACTTCTTGAATCTGATGTGGCTAGTGAAGTAATCGATTCTATAAAATCTGACTTGAAAAATCATCTGATCGGTTCCAAAGTATCTAGAAACGAAATTGAAAAATTTGTCAAGGATAGTTTGATTTCTAGTATTTCATCATTATTTGATGTTGCAGGTAAGGTTGATCTTTTTGAAAAAATTAATGAAAAAAAGAAAACAGGTCAGCCTTTTCTGATACTCTTTGTAGGGATCAACGGTACTGGAAAAACTACTTCTCTTGCTAAAGTAGCTCATATGCTACAACAGGCAAAGTATTCTGTTGTAGTAGCCGCAGCCGATACATTTAGAGCTGGAGCTATTGAGCAATTACGCGAACACACAAATCGTCTGAATTTGAAATTAGTTGCTCAAAACTATAACTCTGACCCTGCAGCAGTAGCTAGAGATGCAGTACTTTATGCAAAATCCCACAAAATGGACTGTGTGCTAATTGACACTGCAGGCAGAATGCAAACTAGTAAAAACCTGATGGAGCAAATTGCTAAAATTACTAAAGTAGTAAATCCTGATTTCAAAATTTTTGTTGGTGATTCTTTAGCTGGAAATGATACTGTAAACCAAGCAAGAGAGTTCTTTGAACATGTAAAATTTAACGGTTCAATTCTAACAAAAAGTGACGCAGATGCTCGTGGCGGAGCTGCATTATCTATTGTAAAAATTACATCCACTCCCGTGCTTTATGTTGGTGTGGGACAAGAATACCAAGATCTAAAACCTTTTGATAAAGAAACTTTTTTGGAAACTGTATTTGGCTCTCTTTCTGGAGTAGATATTAAAGAAATTTCTTCTGAACCAAAACCAGAACCAAAACCAGAACCAAAACCAGAACCAAAACCAGAACCAAAACCAGAACCAAAACCAGAACCAAAACCAGAACCAGAACCAAATTCTTCTACAAATGATCCTTTTGAAGGAATTAACGATGCTGACATTTTCAAATATTCTGAATTATACGATATCTCTTTACCTGAAAATGATGACGAAGCAATTAAACTCGGTATAAAAATTCGTGATTGGATTAAACAGGGGCGACCGAAACCTGGAGAATCAAAAGTAGATAAGAAAAAAGAGCATGAAGAGCATTTATCTGAAAAAGAAGAAATTAAAGATCATAAACACAAACAAGATAAAGAAGAAGAAAAATCTAAAAAGAAACGGGGTGTATTTGGATTCTTTAAGAAATGAAACTCAAAACAAAAGATCTACTCACTTTAGCGGAATTAACTCCGAAAGAATTTAATCAATTAATTGATTATTCCATTATACTAAAAAAAGAATTAAAAAATGGTAACAAACCTTTATTGAAAAACAAAACACTCACTATGATTTTTCAAAAACCCTCTACTCGAACACGAGTAAGCTTTGAAACTGGCATGTATCAATTAGGTGGACATGCAATAAATCTCTCATCACAAGATATGCAACTATCTCGAGGTGAGTCAATAGAAGATACTGCAAGAACTTTATCACGCTATACTGATTGCATTATGGCACGAGTCTATGATCATAGTGTATTGGAAAAATTATCTGAATTTTCTAGCATACCTGTTATTAATGGATTGTCTGATTCTTTTCATCCATGTCAAATCTTAGCAGATTTTATGACTATTAAAGAAAAAAAAGGAAAATTCAAAGGACTAAAAATTGCTTGGATAGGTGACGGAAACAATGTATGTAATTCAATGATCTATGGATGTGCTCTTGCTGACGTTGGATTATCTATTGCAACTCCAAAAGGATTTGAACCTGAAAAAAAAGTGATTACAGAATCTGAAAAATTCATCAATATTGATTTAACAACAGATCCAATAAAGGCAATCAAAAATGCTGATGTTGTAGTGACTGACACATATACTTCAATTCACAACAACAACCCAAAACGAATTAAAAAATTCCTTCCAAAATATCAGATCAACAAATCTTTAATGAGTAATGCCAAAAATGATGCAATTTTTATGCATTGTCTCCCTGCAAAAAGAGAACATGAAGTTACATCTTCTGTAATTGATGGTCCTCAATCTGTTGTTTGGGATGAGGCAGAAAATAGACTTCATACTCAAAAAGCTTTACTTGCTTCCATAATTCGCGCTTAACGTATATAAGAGCAGTTTCAAACTCGTGTTCTATAGATGGCCTATTCAAACATCCTAAGAAGACTAAGAGAGGAAAAGACCAATTACAAAAAACGTGGAACCTTATTGATAGGTAAACGTGATTTCATTACTGTGAATATTACAAATGAGAATACACAAGTTCAAATTTTAAAGCCTGGCATGACTGGTGATAAGGTCATTGCATCTGCACATTCAAGTTATTTAATCAAAAAAGGCTGGAAAGGTTCAAGGAAAAGTATTCCTGCGGCATATCTGACTGGCTATCTTGCTGGAAAGAAAGCTATTGGTAATGGTGCTAAAGATGCAATTTTGTATACTGGCACTAGAAGATACACACAACGAATGGCAGCTGCACTAAAAGGCGTTGTTGACGCAGGTGTTAAAGTCCCAGCCGATTCAGAAACATTTCCACCAACTGATAGAATTAACGGAGATCATCTCACCGTAAAAAATGATACTTCAAAAATTAAATCTGCTATTGATAGCGAGGTTAAATAGAAATGAGTCAAACAACACAACGTAAACCTTCTGGTCAAGGTGGACCTGGAGGCAGAGGTGGACCTGGAGGCCAAAAAACTTATGGTGGAGGTAAACCTGGCGGACAAGCTAGACGACCAAGACGAGAACCTGAAGAAGAAGCTTGGATTCCAAAAACAATTTTAGGAAAAAAAGTAGCTTCTGGAGAAATTAATTCTATTGAAGAAATTATTCAAGATGGTTTAAGAATTCAAGAAGCTGGCATAATTAAAAAATTACTTCCTGATTTGAAAAGCGAAGTTATCGATGTAGGCATTATTCAAAAAATGACTTCTAATGGACAATCAACTAGATTCAAAGCAATTGTTGCAACTGGTAATGAAAATGGTTACTTGGGAGTAGGTCAAGGAAAATCAAAACAAATGAGAATTGCAATTGAAAAGGCAACAAACCAAGCTCTTCTCAATGTAAGTCCAATCAAACTAGGATGTGGAAGTTGGGAATGCAGATGTGATCAGAAGCACTCAGTACCGTTTAAAATTAGAGGAAAAGGTGGAAGTGTCACAATTGAAATAATTCCAGCTCCCCGTGGATTGGGGTTAGTAGCTGGTGGTAAAATTAAACGATTATTGCAATTAGCAGGTCTAAAGGATGCATGGACAACAGCAAAAGGTTCTACTCCAACAATGAATTCAACTTCTAAAGCTATATTGGACTGTCTTAAACAGACATTTAGTCAGGGTTGATATAAAATGGCAAATGCATATCTTGTAGTTAGAATAAAAGGTCAAGCTGATTGTCCTTATTGGGCAACTACCACTATGACTTTACTAAAATTAGATAAAAAATATCGTGCTACAATTTTACCTGCTAAAGACAATACATTGGGAATGTTAAACAAAGTAAAACACTATGTATCTTGGATTGAACTAGATGCCAATTTAGCAAAAGAACTCATTGATAAAAAAGCAAGAAAAGAAGGTTATCAAAAAATTACTGCTACTGATCTTAAAGAACTTGGATTTGCTAGTACTGAAGCACTTGGTTCAGCATTAGCTGAGGGAAAAGCAACACTTTCTAAATTAAAACCACTAAAACCTTGGTTTGCTTTAGCTCCACCAAAACATGGATTCAAGCGAAGCACCAAAAAACTATATGGACAAAAAGGCATATTGGGACAAAATAAAGACCTTGGAACATTGGTAAGGAATATGATGTAAAATGGCAACAAGATTAAGAAAAACAAGAAGATTAAGAGGTGGACGACACATGGGATGGGGACAAGTAGGTCAACATCGTGCAAGTGGTCACAAAGGCGGTCTTGGAATTGCTGGATTACATAAATACCATTTTAGTACTTTACTAAAAGAAAACCCAGATCATTTTGGACATGATTCTACTCACCCACCTCATCCAATTATCACAAGAAAATGGGCCAGTGTCCGTGATCTCGATGATCTATTCTCAAAATTTGGTAAAGATGAAGGAGGAAAGAAAGTCATAGACCTCATAACTGCTGGATATGATAAACTCCTTGGTGGCGGTAAAGTATCTAACACATACACCGTCAAAGTACCGCGATTTACTGCAACTGCAGAAGAGAAAATAAAATCAGTAGGCGGAGAGGTGCTAGCTGATAATGGCTGAAGGTAGCATAACTAATTTTATTAGAAAAGTTGTTTTCAAAGCTGAACCATACATTCCTCAAGTACCAAAACCAAAAAAAAAGATATCACTGCAAACTAGATTGATTTGGTCTGGAGTCGCATTGTTAGTTTACATGGTTATGGGACAGACTCCGTTATTTGGAGCAACAGCGCCAGAGTTTGATTTTCTACAGTTTGCTAGAGTCATTTTTGCATCTCAACAAGGAACACTTGTTGAGTTAGGAATTGGACCTATTGTAACTGCGGGTCTCTTGATGCAATTGCTTAGGGGTTCAGATATTCTAAAGTTTGACTTTAAAAAACCAGAAGAGAGAGGAGTATTTCAAACTGCTACTAAACTAGTAACTTATGTTGTAATTGTAGCAGAATCAATTGTTTATGCAGCTGCAGTTTACGGTCCGGGTGTACCAGAACCATATGTCTTGTATGTTATGATTGGTCAATTGATGGCAGCATCAATTATCATTATGTTCTTAGATGAATTGGTCCAAAAAGGTTGGGGCCTTGGTAGTGGAATCAGTTTATTCATTATGGCAGGTGTTGCTCAACAAATTTTATGGAGTTTGTTCAGCCCATTACCAGCTGGAGATGGCGGTACTATTGGTATTATACCGTATATTGGCCAATCCATGATGACTGGAGATTTATCTAATGTCTTATTCCGTTCAAATCAACTTCCAAGTATTTTTGGATTATGTCTGACTGTAGGAATTCTATTGATTCTAGTATTTACGCAAGGAATGAAAATTGAAATTCCAATTGTTTCTACAAAATATCGTGGATTCTCAGCAGTATACCCAATTAAGCTGATATATGTCTCTAACATCCCTGTAATACTTGCATCAGCTCTTACTGCAAATGCTGTGTTTATTGGCCAGATGTTATGGGCAAACTTCAACCCTCGAAATAATAATGAATTCATGAATGTTCTTGGACAATTTGATCCTACAAGTCCATCTACTCCAATAGGAGGAATAATTTACTACATTACTCCCCCAAGAGGAATAGAGGCAGCAGCGTTAGATCCTAGTAGAGCTGTAGGTTACATTTTGTTTATGATCGGTATCGTTGTATTGTTTGGTAGATTATGGGTTGAGCTTGGAGGGTTATCACCAAAGAGTGCAGCTCAAAACTTACTTGATGCAGATGTACAAATTCCAGGATTCAGAAGATCAAATGCACCTGTAGAAGCATTACTAAACAAATACATTCCATCAGTTACAATTATTGGTTCTATAATTTTGGGATTGTTGGCTGGTGTATCTGATGTTTTAGGCGTTTTTGGGTCTGGCATTGGAATTTTACTTATGGTGGATATTCTCATCAACTATTACACTCAACTAGTAAGAGAACAAGTAGAAGTTGTAATGCCACGTCTTGGTGCTTTACTTGGTAGAAAGTAAAAAGGTTGTAGTGGTAGGGATACCCGGTGTTGGAAAAACTTCTTTATTACAAAAAATAGTTGAAATTTTAAAAGATCATAACAAAAGTGTTAGTGTTAATAGTTTTGGAAGTATAATGTTTGATGTTGCAAAAGAAAATGGCATTAAAGACAGAGACGAACTAAGGAAATTACCTTTATCTGAACAAAAAAATCTTCAAAAAATTGCTGCTGAAAAACTAGCAATGTTAAATGATGATGTGGTGATTATTGATACACATGCTTTTATTAATTCTCCTGAGGGATATTATCCTGGATTGCCAGAGCACGTTTTAAAAATTTTGAAACCTTCAAACTTTGTATCTGTTTCTGCAAAACCTGAAGAAATCTACAATAGACGAATGAAAGACGACACTAGAAATAGAGATCAAATATCCATTGATAATATTAAAAAAGAATTAGATGTACAATCTGGTATGATCTCTGCATGTGCAGTACTTTCAGGCTCTCCTGTAAAACACGTACTTAACAGAGAAGGAAAGATTGATGAAGTGGCTGATAAAATAATTAAAGCAATAGGACTGTAAAATGGATTTTAATTTTATCTTATTATTTTTGGATTCTGTATTCCTTCAAGGTGACATCTTTGCATCTCTTAGTGGTAGTCAAGCTGCATTAGGAAGTGATGATCCCATTGTTAAAGGTCTAATTCTAACTGCATTTGCAGTAACTGGATTTGGCATTTTGCTTAATATCTTTAATGCTGTAGTCAGAAAGAAAATGGTTGATCAAACAAAACTAAAACGAATAATGAAAGAGACACGTGCTTGGCAAAAAGAAAGAATGGCCGCAATGAGATCAAAAGATCAAGCAAAGATCAATGATCTAAACAAAAAATCATCTTACATGAACAAAATGTCCATGGAAATGATGCAGATGAATATGAGACCAATGTTAATTACATTCGTTCCTTTGATTTTGATATTTTATCTTGTATTGCCTGTATTGTTTTCACACATTGTAGCATTGTCTCCAGTTTCTCTTAACATAATTCCTGGTGATTTTTTTCATCTTACTTGTACTGCAGCTCAAGCTGCAGAGCTAGATAATGTATGTTATCAAAAAGAAAATGCACTATTTCTTTGGGCCTGGTATTTTCTGGCTTCTATTGCGTTTAGTGGAATCATTATGAAGATAACAAAAACATCTATGGACCTCAGTTGACTAAATCAATCGTAATTTCTGGTCCTCCCGCTGTGGGAAAAACAACTGTAGCAAAAGGATTAGCAGACGAATTTAATCTGACATATCTTAGTGGCGGTGATATTTTAAAAGAAATGGCAAAAGAACAAGGATTTGATGTAATTGGTGATGATTGGTGGGACACTGAAAACGGTATGAAATTTCTCAGTCAACGAGAAAACAATTCTGAATTTGATAAAAAAGTAGACGATAAATTAATTGAACTTTTCAACAAAGGAGGAATGGTAATAACAAGTTATACCCTTCCTTGGTTAGTCAGTAATGGTATCAAAATATGGCTAGCTGGCTCTCATGACAGTAGTTCAAAAAGAATGCAAACTAGAGATAACATGACTTCACAAGAGGCATACGAAATAACAAAAATAAGATATGATAAAAATCGAGCATTATATAGGAAATTATATCATTTTGATTTTGGAAATGACATATCCGTATTTGATAAAATAATTGACACTGATAATCTTAATGCATCTCAAGTAATTAATATTGCAAAAGAAACAGTAAGGAAATTACTATGACTCTAAAGCAACTTCAGAATTTAATCGTAATTGATCAAGATATTACTGATAATGCATATGGGACATATTATGACAAAAGAAATCTTGAGCAATTACTTAATTATGGTTTGATAATTTTAGATAAACCTCCAGGTCCAACTAGTCACGAAACTGTTGCTTGGACAAAAAGAATCCTCAAAATTCCAAAGATTGGTCACAGTGGAACTTTGGATCCTCAGGTTTCAGGAGTATTGCCTTTAGGTCTTGGTGAAGCAACAAAGGCACTTGGTGTGTTGCTATACGGTCCAAAAGAATATCATGCACTTGGAAGATTTCATTCTCTTCCATCAAAAGAAAAACTAGATGAAATACTTGATATGTTCAGAGGAGAAATTTTCCAAAAACCTCCACAACGTTCTTCTGTTCTTAGACAAACTAGGACAAGAACTATCTATGAATTAGAAGTGTTAGAACAAAAAGAGAGATTACTCTTAACTCGTATATTGTGTGAGGCTGGAACATACATTAGAAAACTATACTATGACATTGGGGAAATCCTTGGTCCTGGTGCCACTATGATCGAGCTAAGAAGAACAAGAGTTGATCAATTTCACGAATCTGATGGATTGGTAACACTACATGAGCTTGCAAACGCTTTTGCGCTTTGGGAAGAAAAAAAAGATGAAACTAGACTCATGAAAATGATCAAACCCATCGAGTATGCCCTAAGCGAACTGAAATCTGTGGTGATTCGTGATTCCGCAGTAGACGCACTGTGTCATGGAGCTCAACTTGCAATTCCTGGCATATTGCAAATCTCACCAAATCTAAAAAAAGGCGACATTGTGGGAATCTATACACAAAAAGGAGAAGCCATAGCTTTGGCCGAATCTATGATGTCTGAGGAAGAAATACGTGATGCAACTAAAGGTTATGCTTTTGAGACGAAACGAATAATCATGGCCCCTAATACATATCCCAAGAAATGGAGATCAAAAACTCCTCCAAAGGATTAAAAAATCAAACAAAAAACTCTTGAATAATTGTTAGCAAAAAGCCTTGTAATTTTTATTGGTGTTGGTGTTATGGCAGGTTTTGCATTTGGTTTCTATCTACATGATATGAAAAATACTAACCAACTTGTGTTTGTAGACGGCTCTTCTATTTCTATTGTAACCGAAAAATCCGATTTTAAGAAAGGTGAGGAAATCAAAATCACTATTGTAAATTCCGGAACAAACACACTGATTTTTTCAGACACCTCCTATGGCTTGAAGATAAGTGGATTGTTTGGAATAATGATGTATTCCCCGCATGTATCACCAGCAGTTACAACTCTAAAACCAAGCGAAGAAATCGTATTTGTTTGGGATCAAATGAAAAATGACAATGTCCCTGTTTTAGAGGGTCTTTACAAAATCAGCTCAGATGGAATTGATTCTATGGGAAACAAAGTAGAAAAATCCATTACAATTAACATCTGGAAGTAATTTTTTGTAATATCTCGTAACACAATATATAATCAAATTTTCCAGAATTAATTTGTCAAAAGACAAGTGCCGGGGTCGCCTAGCCTGGTAGGGCGCGCGCCTGGAAATAATTTACCATAAAGCGCGTTCTCGCAAGGGAACGGGAGTTCAAATCTCCCTCCCGGCGCCATTTTCTACAATGCTAATTTTTCAATTATATTGCTAAATTTCCAAGGCCCACATCGTGCGTCTGAATTTTCACTCTCAAACATTCCTTGTCTGTTTAGATGATCTACGACATACGCAGAAAATGGTAAAGCACCTGTGGCTCCTGGAGAGTTATAATTTAAAATATGAAAAGACATTGTGTCCCCCTCTAAAATTACATCTGGGACAAATTTTCCTTCATTATTTATTACAGATGAACGAATTCCAGCAGTTCCTTTCTCTGTGATTTTCTCCACATCAATTTTTGGTAAGAACCGTTTCACTCTGCTAATCATTGCGGATTTTGACATTGAGGATTGAATTTCATTTATTGCCAGTTCTTGGAATTGTTTGTCAAATATTGCCTTTCTTGCTCCAGATTTGAGCATCTCCAACATTTTTGGAATGAATTCTTTGATGTTTTCTGTTTTGTTGTATCCATATGGACTAAACACTGGTACTGCATTTGGCCCAATTTCGCAACTTCCATCAACTCTGATAATCCAATGTGGATCCAAAAATGGATAATCTGGATATTCTGGTACGGAATACACACTTGTTTTTGTCAAACTATTGTATTCTTTTGGCGCTCTCCAATACTCTCCTCTAAAATGTACATCTGTAAATGTCTCTCCAACATCTAATTTATGCGCAATATCTACTGCCTCCCCCCCTGCTGCGTTAATGATAAAATTTGCAAAAATCACATGTTCATTATTTAGTGTAATTTTCCATCTACCATCTATTTTTTTAATATTGGTTACTTTAGTATCTAAAAGAAAATTTATTCCATTATTTTTACTATCTTGCATCAATGCATCAGTAAATTTAGAATAATCTGTAGACCCATCTTTATACACATAAAGTGCAGATTCACATTTTATTTCAGGTTCTATTTTTTTTAATTCGTTTTTATCCATTAATTTGATATCTATGTCCTCCAACCCGTTCTGTTTTCCCCATTTTAGATATTTTTCAAGAACTTTGTTTCCTTTTTCGTCTAAGGACACTTCAATTACTCCGTCTTTTTTAAATGGTACACTTTTCAGTTTAGAATACTCTTCCCACATTTCATATCCGTGAAAAGCCGCTTTTGCAAACATCTTCTTCTTTTCAGGATTGTACAAGTATGGAGCATGAACTTTTCCTGTGTTTCTGCCACTTGTGTGAAATGCAACACTGTGAGCTTGTTCTATAACTGCAATTTTTTTTGTTTTATTTAGAAAACCCAGAAAATATGAAATTGAAGTACCTAGTATTCCTCCACCTATAATCACTAGATCAAAATTATGTGTCAATACATATCCTTTTCATATTCATCAATATTAAATTGAATACGTAACAATCAAGATTAATATCGTATAAAATCTGGTTCTAATTGTGCTGCCTGATAGATGCTCTATAATGGAAGATGGAAAACAATGTGTCAATCCACCAGAATTTGTAGTCTCTGTTGTGGTAGAAAAAGACGAATACATGGTTGGTGTAACATGTGATAAACATAAACAAATAGTTTCAGGAAAAATTCAATTTCTTCAGAACGAAAACAAACTACCTCGTGGAAAAATTAGTTTTTCTCCACTAAAGGCAGTTGGAACTGACTGTATACATGGTGATCCTGATGATTTTGTTCAATTAGACACCAAAAATCATAAAAATTGAAATAATTTCTTTTTAATCTATCTGTATTGCTTTTGGATCTCTTATCTGATTTGCTAGAAGTTGATGATGTTTTACTGATAATAAAAAATAACGCAGCCGTCTCTGAGATTAGAAGTAATTCTCTTCATGTTAAACAGAAAGAAAAATGGATTACTATCGGTGATAATAATGGGCTGCTCATATGCACATTAATTCTGAATCGATAAGAACTACTGAGTTTATTGAGGAAGACAAACCTGATCGTACTAGCTTTAGTATCCACTTTTTTGATGAAAAGCACGAACGAATACTAGGCGCATTTTTTACAAAAATGTATGATTCGAGTAACAATATCAACTTTGAACGAAAAAAAATATATGAAAAATTATATCAAAAACATGGTTTGAAAATTCAATTTTAAAAAAATGCCTTGTCTGAAAATGACAAGGAGAAAAATTTTTTATTGTTCTAATTGTTTTTTCTTCTTTTCTTTTTCAGATTGTTGTTTAGCTAATTCTAATTCTTCGTTTGTATGTTTGAATTTTTTCAATCTACTAATGATTTACATTCTTTATATAAAAACTGCACAGTTTTTCTCATCTATTTTAAGCCTGAATTTTAACTTGCTAATATCCAACAGAATAGATGGGGGATTTTCCATCTAGTCCTAGATTTAGATTCTTTATCGTGATTTCTGCCATTTTTGTTCTTGTCTCTTTGGTTGAGCTTCCTATATGAGGTGCTAACACGACATTTTGTATCTTTGTTAATGGATTTTTTTTACTGATCGGTTCGAATTCATATACGTCAAGTGCAGCGCCGGCGATGATTTTTTTATTTAGTGCTATTATGAGATCTTTTTCATTAACGATTTTACCTCGTGCAGTATTAATTAAAAATGCAGACTTTTTCATTTTTTTAAAAATTTTCATGTCGAACAATCGATCTGTTTCTTTTGTATGTGGAACATGAATTGAAATCACGTCACTTTGCGTTATCAGTTTGTCTAGTGTGACATATTTTACTCCTAATGATTTTTCTTTGTTTTTAGAAACCTGTTTTCTATTGTGATATATTATTTTCATATCAAATGACTTGGCACGCTTTGCAAGAGTACTTCCAATTCTTCCCAATCCAAAAATTCCTAATGTTTTACCTTGAAGATCAGTTCCCACATAATCATATGCCCCGTAAATTTGTCTCCATTTTCCATTTCTGATTATTCTATCCCCTTCTGAAACTCTACGTAAAATATCTAAAATTAAAGAAAATGCCAAATCTGCTGTTGCATCTGTGAGAACTTCTGGGGTATACCCCACACGTATTTTCTTTTTCTTTGCATATTGGGTATCTATATGATCAAAACCAACACTATAGGTACTGATAACCTTTAGTTTTTTTGCGGTATCTATCAAATCACTATCAATTTTATCATATGGAAAACAGATCAAGCCTTCTACATTTTCAATTTTTGATTGTAATTTTGTTTTTGAAATTGGGATTTTACCTGAATGAATTTCAATCTGATATCTTTTTTTTAATTCTTTTAATGCAAAATCATGAAGTGTTCTGGTAAGAAAAACTCGCTTTTTTTCCATCATCTGTGAGATTTATCTCAAACCATTTATACGATTTCTTTCTAGATGATAAGATGTCAAAGACTGAAGAAGAGGAATTTGCAATCTGTGTTGAATGTGGAAATTCTATTGAAAAATGTGTTTGTGTCTGTCCATATTGTGGTGAACGCGATAAATGTGAATGTGCATTATTTGACTCAGCTACAGGTGGTTAGGATAAGTTATGCATCATATTATTAATATCCAAAAAAATGAGTAAATTGTAATGGCTTCTATTGATTTTACTTGGTTAATTGGCGGTCCGCAAGGAAGCGGTGTGGATTCTGGTGCTAATGTTTTTTCTAAAGTTTGTGCCGAGATGGGATATCAAATTTTTGGTAAGAGAGAATTTTATTCTAATATTAAAGGAGAACACAGTTATTTTGCAGTTAGAGTTTCTGATGAAGAAATCCGATCTAACGTAAATGATGTTACTCTTATGGCTTCTTTTGATGCTGAAACAATTTTTAGACATTTTAATGAAATTCCTAAAGGCTGTGGGATAATTTATGACTCTGATTTAGATAAAACAACCACTGACGAAGTGCATACACTTGATAATTATTTTAAAGAAAGATTGCACAAAGAATTAGAATCTAAAAACAAACCTTTTACAATTGCAGGAGTTCTTGAGATTGCAAAAGAAAAAGGTGTCCATCTTTACCCTGTGTCTTTTAGAGAATTATTGTCAACTCTTGCTGAAAAGACAGAAAATCCAAAACTAAAAGGAATGGTGAGATTGTTTAACGTGCTTGCTGTTTCTTTATCACTAGGGCTAATCAAAATGCCCCTTGATCCTTTACTTCAATCCATTAATTCTATATTCTCAAAAAAACCTCAGATAGCAGAAATTAATAAACAAGCAGCAGATTTTGCATATGATTACGCTAAATCAAAATTTGGTAGTTTTCAATATGCTTTAACTGGAAATGCTAAACGACCTGATACTATTCTTGTTCAGGGTCATTTTGGAACCTCGATAGGAAAAATGGTCAGTGGATGTAGATTTCAATCATACTATCCAATCACTCCTGCTTCTGATGAAAGTGTCTATCTTGAATCCCATGAACTTTTAGAAATCCAAAACGATAGACCTGGTTCAACTCTTGTGATTCAAACTGAAGATGAGATATCTGCAATGGGAATGATGATCGGTGCAGCACTAACTGGTACTCGTTCTTCCACATCTACTTCTGGACCTGGATTTGCATTGATGACTGAAGCACTTGGTTGGGCAGGTATTAACGAAGTTCCAATTGTAATTACTCTGTATCAAAGAAGTGGACCTTCCACAGGTCTTCCTACAAGACATGGACAAGATGATTTGCTCTTTGCAGTACATGCAGGACATGGTGATTTTCCAAAAATTGTTTATGCTTCTGGTGATATTGAAGAAAGTTTCTATGATACTGGTCGATGTTTTAATTATGCAGATGTTTATCAAATTCCTGTAATCCACATGATGGACAAATTTCTTTCAAGCTCAGTTGTTACCTGTAAAAAATTTGATCCTCAAAAAATTTCAATTGATAGAGGTATGTTATTAGATAAAGTAGAGGGAGAATACAAGCGATTTGCTTTTACTGACGATGGAATCTCCCCTCGTTCTAGGTTAGGATTGGATAATGGGGTTTTTTGGAATACTGGAGATGAATCAGACGAATTTGGCCATATTACAGAAGATCCTCAAGTACGTATCAAAATGATGGATAAGAGAATGTCTAGATTAGATCTGATAACAAAAAAAATTCCAGATGACGAACAAGTTGTTTCATTTGGTATCTATGATTTCACTATTATCTCGTGGGGATCTACCAAGGGTCCTATTTTGGATGCTATTTCAATGCTTAAAAAAGAAGGAATCAATATTGGATTTATCCAAATTAAATTGATTCATCCATTCCCATCTGATTATGTCAAGTCTATTCTAAAAGATGCAAAAACTATCATTGATATCGAGGCAAATCATTCAGGACAACTAGGCAAGATCTTCAAGCAAAACATATCACGTGAAATTGATTATTTCGTACTAAAATATACTGGAAGAGGAATGACCAGTACTGAAATTTATGATTCACTAAAAAAGATAATTGAAAATAAGGCGAACAAGAGAGAGGTTCTAAGTCATGGCGCTTAAACTAGCTGATTACAAAACTGAAGTACATAATGATTGGTGTCCTGGATGTGGTGACTTTGGAATAGTCAATGCATTGCAAATGGCATTAGCAGAAATGGGAATAGAACGTGATAAAGCAACAATTTTTTCTGGCATTGGTTGTTCTGGAAAGACATCTCATTTTATCAATACATATGGTGTTCATACTCTACATGGAAGAGTTTTGACTTTTGCTCAAGGTGGAAAACTTGCAAATCCTGAGATGACCGTTGTAGCAGTAGGTGGTGACGGTGATGGATTGGGAATAGGTGCCGGTCATTTTGTTGCAGCTGGAAGGCGCAATATTGACATGACCTATATAATATTTGATAACGGAGTCTATGGTTTAACCAAAGGTCAAGCTTCTCCAACATTAAAACTCGGTGAGAAAACAAAATCACTCCCTTCTCCAAACACAAACTATGCCGTAAATCCTATTGGATTGGCAGTTGCCAGCGGTTTTACATTTGTAGCACGTGGGTATTCATATGATGTTAGACATCTTAAAGATCTGATAATCAAAGCTGTTCGTCACAAAGGCCTTTCTTTCCTTGACGTATTGCAGCCGTGTCCAACTTACAATGATATCAATACTAGGGATTGGTATGCTGGAGTTGATTTGGCACAAGAATCTATGGAACGACACTCTAGAATCTATAAACTCGAAGATTCACATTTTGATCCTATGGTTCGTTATGATGATGAAACAGAAGTTAATGAAAAACTATCTCAAGCCTTAATCAAATCTCTGGAATGGGGAAGTAAAATACCAATAGGTGTATTTTATCAAAATGAAATAATTTCTCAATATTCAACTAGACTCACTGATAAAATCCCAAATTATCTTGAAAACCCCCCTTCAAAACAAAAGATTTCTGAAAATGGATTACCTACCACCGATGTTTCAGAAATACTTGACTCCCTCAGAGTTTAGAATATCTATAACCTAATGAGTTATAGACTAGTTTATTCGTAGATCACCTTGCTGTTGAACATAAACGAGGCCAATAAAGTATTTAGAAAATCTATTATCAAAGGATTCTTTGAGCCACAACTTGTTAATCTTGATTTTAAAAAATCAGGAGTAAAACATCCTTCCATCGTTGACGATGGTTTGATGCAATCTGATTTACTTCATATATTTTTTGATGTGGATACTGGTTCTGATTATCCTGACGCCGATGAATGGTTTATTGTTGAACTGCTTTTCCCACATGATATTAAACTTCCAGATACTCTGAAAGGAACTGATTATTTTACAACTATTTCAGTAGAGGATGGAAAAACTTTCTGGCATCATCGTGAACTAATACGTTACAAATATGGTAAATCCAAGAAACTTGATGACGCATTAGAATTTTTAGAATCTAAATACAAAGAACTACATGGTTTACTTGAGCCGCTTCAAAAAGATCTTAAATAACTGCACTCCATACGTCTCCTCTGAAAACATATCTTTTATCTTCTGATATTGCAGTATTGAGACGCCATCTTATTGATTGAGGATCAAATTTGTAAATTACTTCTAAAATATCCGATGGCAGTTTTTCTGGATCTAAATGATAAGGGAGAAGTTCTAAAACAAAATCTATCTTTTCAATTGCATTATCATACCACTGTTTATCTTCAGTATCTAACACAAAAACTATTTTTGGTTTTCCTAAAAAATTAATATTTATCTTTAAAGCATTTCCAGTTCCTCTGCGTCTTTTCATCTCTTTGAAAACATCTTTCATTTTCTCCCATCGTCTAAACTCAAACCATTTGAAAAATTCCTCGTTAAAAGCAAGTGGTATGTCTAAATTCAAAAAGCTCACAAAATTATCATCATTTGCTTCAATCTCTTCTTGAATAATTGAAAATCTGGAATTCAAATACCCGTAAATCACCTCAATCTCCCATGGGGATATGCCATAGTACTGTAAAGATATTTTCAGATTCTCGTCTACCATTAATTTGAAATCATGAAAATTGTAATTAAATCTTCAAATCTGGCTCTAATTACTCATATTCTCATCAAAATTAAAATTATGGAGTGAGAACTGTCAAATATGAAAAAGGAATTTGTAGTAAGAAGTATTGATTCTGCACCTGATGGTGCACCATACGTTGTAGTTTCTCTGTCTTCCGTTAAAGACCTTAAAGAAGGAACAACATCTACCCCATCTCCCTTTGGTAGTCCTAAAGTGATGGGATTCACCAACATGAATGACATGATGAAAGATCTCAACAAAATGTTCTCTGGGATGGGTGGTATGGGTATGCAAAGCGGTGTAACTCAACTAAAACTTGAGATGCACGAATACAAAGAAATGGGTCTATCTGTAGGTGATAAAGTCTATCTTGAATTAACCAAAGAAGAAACTTTGGGCATTTAGTCCCACTGTTTTTTCTTCTTTTATTTTAGATGGTATTGATAAATTTCCACAGATAAAATATGCAAATTGTTCCAATCACAAACAACATTGGTTTCCATGCAAAAACTGGAATGCTCGGTGTCGCAAGCTTTATTTTATAATTATCAAAAATCGTATGAACATTTTTTTTGATTTTATCATGCCATATTTTATAATCTACTTGGTATTTTTTCAATATTTCTTCAACTTCATAAATTACGGGCGTTCTCTGTGATACTAGGTGTTGAAGGTAATCTCTTGAAACTTCAACTTCGGCATGTATCCCGATTAATCCTTTTTTCAGATCTACCATTCTTATGTGCATCTCCCAAGGTTTCTTTAGTTTAAGATTCAGACCATTTCCAATTTGGTTGGGTTGTTTATGTTCTAATTTGACTTTAGTAAATCCCTCAGATGTGAAGATTTTCATTAATTCATCAAAGCTCTTCTTAACTACGATATGAAGCTGTTCTACTCCTTTGTTATCTACGTCAATACTGTGTTTTAATCCATCTAGAAATGAAATTGTTTTGGGATATCTTGTTAGGTATTCCATAATTTTGTCCTCAAAAACCTATATTTAAAGCAGAACCAATTCCAATTCTAATCTTTTATTGGATTTGTTAGACCTCTAACGTATACGCACTGATCTGGAGATATTGCCATCTCTGTTGGGTTGATTTTTCTATCTGTAAGTTTTGCCCCTGAATCTCTGACAATTGCAAATGGTTTTGATTCTGCGGCTTCACCCATTTTGTGATTTGCAATTGTTGCAAGATTATCTACAACTGCTTGGAAAGTCACCTTTAATGGATTTCCATCAAGATCCTTTTCAGCTCTCATGTCTAACACTGGTTCAATTCCTGCACACGATACTGCCACACCTGATGTTCCAACACGAGATGGCATCAATCTACTATCTACCAAAATAACTCCAACATGAATAAGAAATTTTAAAAAAACTTTTCTTCTAATTTGCTCTGCCACAAGATACGGATTCTTTGGATATAAAATGACTTTTCCTTTTTTTGCATTTGATTTATCAATTCCTGCATTTGGAGCCATGATGTTATCTGCTGAAGTAATAACAAAACCTGAAATTCCACCAAAAATTTTATCTGATTCTCTTAGAATTACCTCTGCAATTTCAGATCTCATTTGAAATTTCTTGGAAATTTCAGTTCCATCTTTTGATGTTTTGACATTGTTCAAATCAATTAATCTTCCCTGAGAATTAGAAATGTATTTTGTTGATATTACTATGACATCACCTTCTTGCAGTTTTTCATTATTTTTGTCTAATGTCTCTAATAATGCCTTAAACACATCAAATTTTTCTTCTTTTCTTTCTGAAAATAAGGGTGATACGGTCAAAGACATGATATGTTGAGGTATTTCTTTTCTTTTTTATTGTTCTGCATTAAGATTTTCTATTTTTGATTCACGCTTATAATGCATTTAGTGTTTTAGCTTGCCGGCAATTTTTTTTGACTTTCACTCTAAAACCTAGTTTTTAGATAATATGATATGCTCAAAAAAATAATCGTGATCGCCTCTATTTTGACTATAGGTGTATTTGTGTTCTCATCCGAAATTACAGGCATGTTTCCAAATTTCACTAATGCTGTAATTGAGCCCATGAAAGAAAATGCAAATGTCTTGGGAACTAGAACAGTAGAATCAGTTGAGAATGGTCTTGACTCTTCAATCAAAGCAGTTGATGAAACCAGCAATAAAATCAGTAACAAGATAAACACTGCAAAAGAATCATCAAAGGATCAACTATCTGAAAAAATATCCCAAGTGAATCCAATCAAGAGCGTCGATGATATTTTTAAAAATGAACCTTCTGATGAACCTGAAATTCAAACCACAACAATCCCTCTTTCTCCAACTGATTCAAATGCTGATTTGTCAAATATTGACTCTGCAAATAAATCTGAACCCACCAATGTTAACAAAATTCTTTCACTATCTATGATTCAGCAGTCAAACGATGACGTATTACTTCAATACGCAGACACCACTGGTAATACGAAAAGCATCGATGTGATAATTAGGACTAGTGATAAAGAAATCTTTTCTGGAACTTTTTTTACTTCAAATTTTAAGACCGTGATAAACGATGTATCTAGAACATATTATGTGGATGTTGTTGTTGAGCACAAAGACTATGGGACTGTGATCTCTTCATTTAATTCTGGTGATAGTGTTGACTCTGAAATTAATGCAGAGTTTTATCAGCAATAATGCTAAATTCTCATATTTGAGACTATGTCATCTGAAAAGCTTTTAATCTGTAGAACTGGCTTTTTCGATTATGAATATAACCGAGAAGATACTTGCACGTGCTTCAGGAAGACAACGAGTTGCTCCTGACGATGTAATTTTTGCAAATGTGGACAAAGTAATGGTTCATGATGTATCTGGTCCAGGAGTAATCAAAGTATTTGATAAATTAAAGAAACAAGGTGTTAGTGTGGATAAATTATGGGATCCAACAAAAGTTTGGGTTGCAGAAGATCATTTTGTTCCATCTGCAGATAAGGTTTCAGCTGAAAATATTGTCAAATTATCTAATTTTACAAAAACTTATGGAATTGAAAAACACTTCAAATACGGAATGGGACAATATGGAATTTGCCATACATTATCTCACGAAGAAGCATTAGTGTTGCCTGGCGATGTGTATGTTGGAGGTGACTCTCATACTAATACTACTGGTGCACTAGGATCGTTTGCTTGTGGATTAGGGCATACAGATGTAGCATATGTTTTATTAAATGGAAAAATTTGGTTTAAGGTTCCTCACACGTTATACTTTAAGCTAAATGGAAAACTCCCAGAACATGTTATGGCTAAAGACTTTATCCTAAAGATCATTGGTGATATTAGTACTGAGGGAGGAGCATACAAAACCATGCAATTTGGTGGGAGTGGAATTAATGAAATGTCCGTTGAGAGTAGATTAACTTTATGTAACATGACTACAGAAGCTGGTGCAAAAAATGGAATAGTTGAACCTGATCAAAAAGTAATTGATTATCTTACAAGTAGAGGCGCTAAAAATATCTCATTAGTTAATGGAGATGATGACGCTGAATATGAAAAGATATACGAATACGAAGGTTCA
Source organism: Nitrosopumilaceae archaeon (assembly GCA_005798405.1). Lineage (GTDB taxonomy): Archaea > Thermoproteota > Nitrososphaeria > Nitrososphaerales > Nitrosopumilaceae > Nitrosarchaeum. The sequence goes on along the minus strand of SYJQ01000028.1, from coordinate 14,605 downwards.
GAAATGGAACCTATTGTGGCAAAACCCTTTTCCCCTGAAAACATTTCCATAGTTAGAGAAGCACCATCTGTAGAATTGGATAAATCATACATTGGTTCTTGCACTGGTGCAAAATACGAAGATTTGGAAGCAGCTGCTAGAATTCTTAAGGGAAGAACCGTTAAGATTAGAACAGAAATTTTGCCTGCTTCAATTTCTATTTACAAACGTGCAATGGAAAACGGGCTACTCAAAATATTTTTAGATGCAGGTGTAACTGTAGGTCCGCCAACATGTGGAGCATGCTGTGGTGCACATATGGGAGTTTTGGCAAAAGACGAAATTTGCATTAGCACTACAAACAGAAATTTTCCTGGAAGAATGGGACATGTTGATTCACAAACATATCTTTCATCACCTCTTGTAGCAGCAGCTTCTGCTGTTACTGGTAAAATCACTGACCCGAGGGACTTGAATTGAAGGGAAACGTCATAAAATATGAAAGAGACAATATTGACACTGATGTCATTATTCCTGGACAATATCTCAAAGTCCATGATTATGCTGAACTTGCATTACATGCAATGGAAGGACTAGATCCTGATTTTCACTCCAAGGTCAAAGAAGGTGATTTTATACTATCTGGAAGAAATTTTGGTTGTGGTTCATCTCGTGAGCATGCACCAATCGCACTTTCACATTCTGGAATAAAAGCAGTACTTGCTCTTTCTTTTGCAAGAATCTTTTATAGAAACGCAGTTGACGGCGCATTTTTGTTACCAATAGAAATTGAAGAGGATGCGTACTCTGATATTTCCGAAGGTGATGAAATCGACATTAACATTCACACAAATGAAATAAAAAATATAACCAAAAATAAAATATACAAAATGAAACCTTTCTCTGAAATTATTGGAAAAATAATAGAAGCTGGCGGTTTATTCAAATACAAACCCGACTAGGATTAAAATGGGAAAAACTCTTTTTGAAAAAATTTGGGATGCTCACATTGTTGTAGAAAAAGAAAATAGCCCCTCTCTAATCTATATTGACAGACATCTTGTTCATGAAGTAACTTCTCCTCAAGCATTTGATGGCCTTCGTATGAATAATAGATCTGTGAGAAGACCTGATCTTACAATTGCAACTATGGATCATAACGTTCCAACAAACAATAGGACCCTTCCTATCTTAGATCAAACATCTGCAGTCCAGATACAAACTTTGGAAAAAAATTGCAAAGACTTTGGAATTCAATTATTTGATATCAACAGCCCAAATCAAGGAATAGTTCATGTCATCGGACCTCAATTAGGAATTACTTTGCCTGGAAGTACTATTGTTTGTGGCGATAGTCACACTTCCACACATGGAGCTTTTGGGGCATTAGCATTTGGGATTGGAACAAGTGAAGTTGAACATGTTTTAGCATCACAAACTCTCTGGTTAGAAAAACCAAAACCTTTTGAAATCATTGTAGCAGGTAAACGAAAGAACCCCCACGCAGTTACTGCAAAAGACATCATATTATCAATAATCAAAAATATTGGAACTTCTGGTGGTAATGGCACTGTTATTGAATATAGAGGAGAGGGCATCTGTGACCTTTCTATGGAACAACGAATGACAATTTGTAATATGTCTATTGAAGCAGGTGCACGTGCAGGTTTGATTGCACCTGATGAGAAAACCTTTGAATATCTTCGAGGCAGAAAATACACACCAAAAAATTATGAATCTCTAGTTGAATATTGGAAAGATAATCTAAAAACAGACAGTGACGCAAAATTTGAAAAAAAATATACTTTGCATATTGATAATATTGCACCTCAAGTAAGCTGGGGTACTAATCCTGGTATGACATGTGATGTAACTGAATCCATTCCATCTCCAGAAGATTTTTCCAATGGTGATCAAAATCAAAAGAAAGGTGCTGAGCAAGCACTTGAATACATGGCTCTTAAACCTGGAACTCCTATTATTGAAATCAAAATAGATCGAGTGTTTATTGGTTCATGTACAAATGCTAGATTGGAAGATCTTATTGAAGCATCCAAAGTTGTCAAAGGAAGAAAACTATCTCCACATGTTAGAGCTATGGTAGTCCCTGGTTCTCAGATGGTAAAAAAACAAGCTGAAGAATTGGGTCTAGATAAAATATTTACAAATGCAAATTTTGAGTGGAGAGAATCAGGCTGCAGCATGTGTCTTGGAATGAATCCTGATATCTTATCTCCAGGTGAAAGATGTGCAAGTACATCTAATAGAAATTTTGAAGGCAGACAAGGAACTGGTGGAAGAACACACTTGGTGAGTCCTGTAATGGCAGCAGCAGCAGCTATAGAAGGTCATTTTGTAGATGTTAGGGAAATGGATTTGAATTAGAATGATATCTTTTAAAAAAATTAAAACTGTGGTAACTCCGTTAGATAAGGTAAACGTAGATACAGATCAAATTGTTCCAAAACAATTTCTAAAATTAGTTCAGAAGTCTGGATTTGGTAAATTTCTTTTCTATAACTGGAGATATGATGATCAGGAACAAACAAAATCTGATTTTATATTGAATAATCCTAGATACAAAAATTCTAAAATTCTTGTTGCAGGAGATAATTTTGGATGTGGGTCTAGCCGAGAACATGCAGTTTGGGCATTACAGGACTATGGGTTTTCAGTTATTATTGCCCCATCATTTGCTGACATTTTTTACAGTAATTGTTTCAAAAATGGAATTTTGCCGATTATATTACATGAAAAAACAGTAGAAAAACTCCAAAAAGAATCAGGAGATGTGGAAGTAGATTTGGAAAATCAAATGATTGCAACAAGTTCTGAAAAAATATCTTTCGATATTGATTCCCACAAGAAAAAAATTCTTTTAGAAGGATTGGATGACATAGCCCAGACTTTGCTATATGAGAAAAAAATTTCCGAATTTGAAAAACAGTCTAAAATCCCATCTGTTTTATGATCTTTTTTACTGTCATTTCATTTCTTTCTAAAATCATTGGAGATTCTGCATCTATCCATTCTCTATCATCAATATCGTAGGCGCTAATTTTTCCCTCTTTTGATAATTGCTGTAAAATGTCAAATGACAGATTGATTTCTTTCTGTTTTGTTTTTGCTTTGATTCTTTCAATTATTTCTTTTCCTAAAATGTAAATTCCTAAACACTCTGATAATTGTAATTCCATGATTGGTTTTTCTTTGAATTCTTTGATTATTCCATTTTCTACTATTGCAAATCCTGTCTCTTCTTTTCTTTTTGTTCTGGTTGCAATACACGCTGTACTGTTTTTTTCTTTGAATACTTTTTTCATCTTTACTAGATCTATGGCACAAAGATTATCCACAAACCACAACAAGAATTCTGAATCTCCCCCAAGTTTATCTTCAATATGTAAAAGATCTCCACCTGTCCCACTCTGTGTATCTTGCACAAACGTGATCTTTTTTCCATTTTTTGCTGTGCTGTAATAATTTTTAATCTGACCCCCCAACCCCGTGTAATCGGCAATTATGATGATCTCTTTGATGAAATCAAATGAATGCAAATATTTTACAATGTAATCAATTAATGGTTTATCGTTAATTGGTGTCATTGCTTTTGGAAAATATTCTGTATATGGTTTGCCTCTAGTTCCTCTACCACCAGCTAAAATTATAGCCTTCACAGTCTAACGGTATGATTTTTGCTTTCTTCTTCTTGCGCCAGGTCCGCCAAATTTCTTTGGTTCTTTTCTTCTGGCATCACCGCTAATCAGATATTTGTCAAAATCTGTAATTCTCTGTCTGAGGTCTTCTCTCGTTGATTTTGGGAATGGGTGTTCCTTAGGTTCTTTTTTGGATTTGGTCCAACCTGTAAGTGCTCTTGAGATAGCAGTAGCTGTTGCACTGGCCTGTCCCATAAATCCACCGCCTCTTACTCTAACAGAAATGTCTATCTTATCTCTTAAATCTCCTGTAATTTCTAATGGCGCTAGCATTACTTCGCGAGCAGTTTCTTGTGGAATCATCTCGATTGGTATGTTGTTTATTCTGATTTTTCCTTGTCCTTTTGTAATGTATACATGGGCGCTAGATGTTTTTCTAGTTGCAAAATAAATTTCTGTTTTTGGTGTTGTCATTCTGTCCACCCTATTATTTTTGCAATGTCTCCAACTGTTGTATAGTTTGCTGAAGATTTTCTAATTTTTGCTTCTTTAAATTGAATTTTTTCAAACGAACTTAATTCTTTAGGTGAACCAATGTATGTTCTTAATCTTTTATGCGCTAATATCCCAGATGGTTTTTTTCCATATGGTAGCATTCCACGAATCATTTTTTTCATGATGGTATCTGGTCTTCTTGGGTGAACAGGACCGTGGCTTGGATGAATTACACTGTTAACTTCTAAAAATCCTCTGTATTCACTAATTATGTTTGTTCTTGATCCGCTGATCATAATTTTTTCACAATTGACAACTGATACTCTGTTTCCTTTTAACAATAATTTGGCAACATTTGATGACAATCTTCCTGCGATGTGATCTGTAGCATCTACTACAATCGGCTTGTCCATTGATATGATGTTTTCTTGACTAGCCAAGCAATACAACTCCTTTTCCAGTTGGATTTTTTTCTATTAAATCTGAAAAACTAACAACCTTTCCACCTTTTTCTAAAATCTTTGTAGCTGCAGCATTTGAAATTGAAAATGAGCAAAGTGTGATTTTGTGATCAATATCTCCAGTTCCTAACACTTTACCTGGGAAAACTACTGTATCCTTGTCTTTAGTTAGTTGACCTATTCTGTTTAAATTGATATGTCGTCTTGCAATGGATGGTTTTAATGCATATTCTGCCATTCTTGCCCAAATTGGGGCATCATTTTTAGTGGATGCCTTTTTTAGATCTTTTGCCATGCGTATGACGACTTGATTAGTCATGTGAATAAACCGGTTTAAAACCCAAATATAATGTGTATGCTTAGTTTATTCTTTTAACTGACCGATTATTTCTTTAAACTCTGATAATCTACTACTTAATTCATCAACACCAGCAAGAATGATTTGTTCTGGTTTTAATGCACCAGTTGATTCTACTGTGAGAACTCTTTCATCTTCTTTACTAGTTTCAGTTAATACTGAAATGTTTGCCGAGTTCCATTTTGCATGTTCTGTTCCACGGCCGAGTCTTGCATAGCATTCCACTTTGATTCTTTGTCCTGGGGCAAGTTGAACAATTGGTATTTTGTCTGAAGTTGGTTTTACTGAATCATCTTCAGATGTTAATTCATTTGACAAGATAGTTCTAGTTACATCCGAGTCTCCAGAATCTAGAACTAACATGACTTTACAATTAGAACAACCTGTCTCACTTTGACAATCACACTTTGATGGCTCATTGAATCTGGACAAATCTGTCTTAATTGGTATTAATCCAAGTCTGTGAGCCAACCCCTCATCTGGTAACACGGAAGAATTTTCTATAATGTCTACTGTGTCTATGGCAAATACAGGAATGCCATTTAGACAGATACGTCTAAGTGCATTTGCGTATTGTAATGGAACTCCTTTCAGTTTTACTGACATTTTTTGAGTATCCTTGTTAATTACCTCTAAAGAAGACAAATCTTAAAAGAAAATTTTCAAAGTCCACATAAAAATCTAGCTGGTTTTACATATCGATACTAAAGTTTTAGCGTTATATGATAAAGCCCGTTTTGGGCATGATTGTGTCTCTCAAAAGCGGATTTTTAGGTTCTATTCTTCCGGAAATTCTGATTTCTTTTTTCTAATATTGACATCTTGAAATCTATTTTATAATGTTGAGTCTGTTCTGTATTTGACAAACTCTAATAATCATAAACGAATAGAATAATCATTGGATTATGAAAAATTCTGTTCACAAATTTTAGAATCTGATCCTAAAATTCGATTTGCTACTGTTTATGATCAATGGGCTGTTCGCGTTGGTGGTGGTATGCGAAAAGGACTGACTAGCTTACTTTCTGAACATAAAGAAAATGAATTGGTTACTCTTTCTATTATTGATTGGAAAGCGCGTAAAGAAATGTCAAAGTGGCTTGGTAAAACAAAATACACTTTGGCTGAATACGATTTGGTTAAGCGTTTTTCTCTTTATTTGGGGGATGATCATTTGCTTCTTGTAAGTACGGAAAAAGACGTTGATACAGATACCGTGGTAGATAAAATTATCAAACTCTATTACAAAAACCAAGACTAATTTTGAGTATAGATAAATACCAAATTATAATACCATATTTCAGAAATGACCGATGTAACTGTGGTTAGATATTCACACGAAGGTGAAAAATTTGAGATTCTGGTAAAACCTGATCCGGCATTGGATTTCAAAATGGGAAAGAAAAAAGATATTTCTTCAATCTTAGTTTCTGATGAAATTTATACTGACTCAGGAAAAGGTACTAAACCTTCAACAGAAAAACTACTCAAAGCTTTCAAAACTGAAGATGTAAATGAGATTGCTGAAATAATGCTCAGAAAAGGTGATCTAAATCTTACTACTGATCAAAGACGTAAAATGTTAGATGAGAAGAAAAAACAAATCGTCTCATTTATTGCCAAGACTTACGTTGATCCTCGAACTCATTTACCACATCCTCCACTGAGAATTGAACAAGCATTAAAGGATGGGAGAATTACAATAGAACCACAAAAAAGTGTGGATGAACAAGTAAAAGATATTGTAGAAAAATTACGTTCGATAATAGCTTTGAAATCTGAAAACCTAGATCTTGAAATAACTATACCTGCTCAATATGCATCTCAATCTTATGCTGTTTTGAAATCTGTAGGATTTCTAAAAAAGGAAGAATGGCAAAATAACGGTTCTTTAAAAGCAATACTTGAAATACCCGCTGGAGCAAGGCCAAACGTGATTGATAGATTAGGTTCTATAACAAAAGGTTCTGCTACAGTTGAGGTAATGAAGTAATGGAGAATAAACGAAAGTACGTTATACCTGGCGACGTAATTACAACTGGTCCTTATAGACCTGAACAAAATGTAATTCTTGATGGCAATAAAATCATCTCAACTGCTATTGGAATTTCAGAGATTTACGATGATTCTATTAAAGTTATACCATTAACCGGAAAATACATTCCAAAGATTGATGATCTTGTGATTGGTAAAGTTATTTCTCACACGTCGTTATCTTGGGAATTAGATATCAATTCATGTTATGTTGGATTTTTACCTGCTCAAGATGTTTTTGGAAGAGATTTTTCTGCTCATGCTGATGAACTCTCATCAAAGTTGAAATCCGGCGATCTCGTTGCAGCTAGAATTGCTAATTTTGATAGAACTCGAGATCCACTTGTTACAATAGCTGATAGAGATCTAGGCAAGATTGATTCTGGACACTTGGTCAAGATTTCCCCAAGCAAAGTACCGCGTCTGATTGGAAAAAGAGGTACTATGATTCAAGCAATTGAAATGGCCACTGGTGCAGCTATTACCATTGGTCAAAACGGATGGGTAGTGGTTTCATGTGAGACTCCCGAGGGATTATTAAAGGCTAAAAAAGCAATACAAATGGTTGATGAAAAGGCACATGTTGCTAATTTGACTGACCAAGTGAAAGAAATGTTAGAATCAAAAGGTGAATCATAATGGGTGGAAGAGACACAGCGCTAGTGCTACTAGATGAAAATGGAATTCGTTGCGATGGTAGAAAAGTTGACGAACCAAGACGAATCATGATTAAGGCTGGAGGATTAAAAAATGCTGATGGCTCGGCATACATTGAATTTGGTGACAATAAAATTTTGGTTGGAGTATTTGGTCCACGAGACGTACATCCAAAACACATGTCCAACACAGATACCGGTATTTTACGAGTCAGATATCACATGGAACCATTTTCTGTAACTGAGAGAAAAAATCCGGCACCATCTAGAAGAGAAATTGAAATTTCCAAAGTTATCAAAGAAGCATTAGAGCCAGCAGTGATGTTGGACAAATTTCCAAGAACTGCAGTTGATGTTTTCATAGAAGTTCTCCAAGCCGATGGTGGTACACGATGCGCTGCATTATCTGCTGCATCTGTAGCTCTGGCCGATGCTGGAATTCCAATGAGGGATATGGTGGCAGCATGTGCTGCAGGCAAAGCCGCAGACACAATCATTTTAGATGTTAATAATGAAGAAGATCAAGCAGGGCAAGCAGATATGCCTATTGGATATATGCCAAGTCTTGAAAAAATTACTTTGCTTCAATTAGATGGAGTACTTACTCCTGCAGAATACAAGAAATGCGTAGAAACAGGAATTCATGGTTGTAAAATTGTATATGAATTACAAAAGAAAGCATTAACTGAAAAATATTTTGGAAACGGAGAAAAATAAATGACATCTACATCTGTAATTGATGAATTAAAGAAATTTCAAATTCTTGAATTATTGGAACAAGGAAAAAGAGTTGATGGAAGAGCATTAGATGAACCACGAAAATTAATAATTGAAATAAATGCAATTCCAAAAGCGAATGGTTCTGCTCGAGTTAGATTAGGTGACAGTGAAGTAGTTTGCGGCGTTAAAATTCAACCTGATAGACCTTTTCCAGACATGGGTGAAAAAGGTATATTCATTTGCACTGCTGAACTTTTACCTCTTTCTCATCCAAGTGTTGAAACTGGACCTCCTGGACCTGATGTTATTGAATTGGCAAGAGTAGTTGACAGGGGCATCCGAGAAAGCCATATGATTGATTTATCACAACTAGTAATTGAAAAGAACAAGTCAGTTGTTGGGGTTTTTGCTGATAATGTTGTAGTTGATTATGATGGAAATTTGTTTGATGCATGCGCTTATGCTGCAACAGCTGCAATCCTCTCTTCAAAAACACCAAAATGGGAAATGAAAAATGATGTGCCAACTTTAGTTGAGGGAGGCGAGTCATCTGTTCCAGTAACAACTATTCCCGTCTCTGTCACTATGGGCAAAATTGGAAATTACATAATTGTAGATCCAAATGGCGATGAATGGAATAGCATGGATGCAAGAATTACAATCACCACTGATTCTAATGGTAACATTTGTGCTTTGCAAAAAGGAGGAAATGGAGGATTCAGTTTTGATGAGGTAATCAAATGTGGTGAAATATCTGTTAAAGTAGGCTCAAAGATAAGAGAAAAGTTAAAACAAGCAAAGGAAGGAGGGCAATAAATTGGTAAAGCAAAAATCACTAAAAGGATTGGGCGCCAGATTTGGTATCAAACATAGAAAACTATATGCCAAAATTCACTTTCAACTAAAAGAAAAGAGATCCTGCCCTGAATGTGGTTCTCAACAGTTTAATCGAGATGCAGTTGGCATTTGGTCCTGTAAGAAATGTAGTTACAAAGTTGCTGGAACCGCATATGATATCAAGCTTTAGTGCAAAGATTACTGTTGATGCTAAAGAAAAAACAAAAGCAATATTTGATTCAATAAACACTGATAATGAATTTTATCCAGAAAATCCTACAAAAACCAATATGTCATTAAATGATAAAATCACAATCTCGATAGAATCTGATCATATTCCACACTTACGAGCAAATCTTAACTCTACTCTGAGATTAATTCAGGCAAGTTATGATTCAATTGAATCGGTAAAGATATAATGAAATCAAAGACATCGTACTAACATGTCAACAGGACAAATGCCTCCTTGGCTTCAAGAACAGCTCATGAAAATGCAGCAATCTCAACAAAATCTCCAATCAATAATGACACAAAAACAACATCTCGAGATGGAAAACATTGAGATTGAAAAGGCACTTGATGAATTAAAAAAAGCAGCAGATGATGATAATGTATACAAACATGCTGGTTCAATTTTGATAAAATCTACTAAACAAGAACTAATTGATGAATTAGAAGAACGCAAAGAACTGGCAAAAACACGTGCAACCGTTCTTGAAAAACAAGAATCAAGAATTAAAGAGTCTCTCAAAGAACAAGAAGCAAAAATCACTGAAATGATGCGTGGTCCTGCATCTGGAGGTGCTCAAATGTCTCAATCTCCACCATCTGACGATAATCCTAGAAAATAGCTTTGATTTCAAAAAGATATTAACAAATTAACAAAATTACATTTAGTGAAATTAGAAAATTTACGAATCATTGTAGATGAACGAGAACGTAAGAGTGGAATTCCTGATCTGCTAAAATCTGTAGGCCTTAATCTTGAAATGAAAACATTACCTGTTGGTGATTACATTGTTGCACCTGAAACTGTTGTAGAACGTAAAAGTATTAGGGATTTGATGTCTTCTGTTTTTGATGGCAGGCTTTTTGATCAGTGTTCTAGACTGAAAGAACACTTTCAATTTCCCATAGTGCTTATGGAAGGAAATGTAGATGAAATCGAAGAAATAGCTGATAACCCAATGATTTTCTACGGTGCACTTTCTACTGTGGTAATTGATTTTAAAATTCCAATAATTCCAACTCCTAGCGCAATTCATACTGCAAAATTACTTGTCTCACTATGTTCTAGAAATGAATCTCAAAAGGGACCTTATCTGAAAAAAATTAAAAAATCAAATGATTTGGAAAAACAACAATTGTCTTCTCTTTGTAGCTTCCCTGGCGTTGGGGAAAAATTTGCTGTTAGAATGCTTGAGAAATTTGGAACTCCTTTGAAAGTTTTCACTGCCACAACTACTGAACTTGCAAAAGTTGAGGGTCTTGGTGATGCCAGAGCTAAAAAAATAAAAAAGGTGCTTGAATCCCAAAGTAAATACCTCAAAGAATCAAATCAAAAAACCTTGCATGATGCATGATACTGTTAAATAAATTTAGAAATTTATACCATCAATGTTAGTTTCAATAGATCGGTTAAAAGATCATTGTCAAATCTGAAAAAATAAAATTGTATTACAGATCATTCGTTGATTGATATGGATGGAGATTGTCCTTTGAGTAATTTTCTCTTAAGCGGAGTGCCACACATCGGGCATTCTTTCCCAGTAGTGTGGTTTGTGCGACAACCAGGACAATAATGAACCCATTTACCTACATCTTGAAAACTATTTGTCATTATAGGTGATACCTTCAATCCTATGTTTTTTGCAACATTTGTAATTGCAAAATCATCTGAAATAATTTCACCTTTGAGACTGATACATAGTGCAATTATTGAAATATCTTGCTTTGATAATTGCGGAAAATCACCTGTTTCTTTGGCAGATGCGATGGCGGCATTTGTTGATTCTTTGTCTGGATCCATTATTTTTAATCGATTAGTTTCTAACAGTGTTCCTAACGCGTCTTGATTTTTTTTGATGTGTTTTATTTCTTCATAAACAAGAGATGTTGTATAGCAATCATTAGCTGATCCAAAAGGAACTCCTGCATAAAATGCACTGGCGTCTAATATTCTAAAATCCAAGTTTGCTCATCTGTCTCAGTCCCCGTTTCTTCAATCTAACAAAGACTGCTGGTTTTCTATATTTCTTTATAGTTATCGGCTCCCCATAACCTGCCGACTTTACTACTTGTGCATCCATCACTATACTACAGTCATGCGATGATATTATTTCTATTTTTTCATCTGGAACAACAATTGATTCTAATCTATAAACTGGAGCAACTGGTGTTATAATCAGAACATCTAGACTTTCATGAAGAATCGGACCGCCCAAAGAAAATGAATGCCCTGTTGAACCACTTGGAGTTGCAATTATGACTCCATCCATTTTTTGCTTTACTGTATCATTTTGAAATTTTATCTCAATTTCTGCAGTTTTTGTGAGGTTTGTTCTACAAATATAGATCTCATTTAATGCCGGTGGAAATTCTTTACCTCCACACGAAGCAACAACTCTGGTTCTTTTATCTAAAAAGAATTTGTCTTTTAGCATTTTATCAATTGCATCATCTATCTCATCAATTGTTATTTCAGCTAATATGCCTCTATTTCCACCTACGTTGATTGTTAGAATTGGAGTTTCGTTTTCAAGATATCTGAAAACTCTTAGTGTAGTTCCATCTCCTCCCAATGTAACTACCAAGTCCAGCTTTTCTTTTTTTAGCTCATCTAATGTCTCTACCTTTTTTGCACCTTCTACATCTATGGGGGAAATTGTAAATACTGTGGATTTTTTTGCTAGAAATTTTTTTACAACGTTTTTTGCTGCTTCTTCTGACTCTTTTGAACCTACTTTACTAACCACTGCAACTTTTTGAAGTTTCAATCAGTTCTCCTAAATCTCATTTGGTTAAAAACATATTTTTTATTTAATTTAGTGTAAAAACAAATAAGTATGAATACAAATTTGTAAAATAACATGAACTACGCACATCCTGAAGTTTTAGTAGACACTGACTGGGTTTCAAAAAATACTCCAAATGAAAATAGAAAATTAGTTGAAGTTGATTATGATCCAGTAAATGGATATCAAAAAGGTCACATTAAAGGAGCCAGCTTAATTTGGTGGAAACGAGACATCAATGATCCTATAACTAGAGATATCATTAATAAAAAACAATTTGAGACATTAATGTCTAAAAATGGCATCCGTGAGGATACTGAAGTTATTCTTTATGGAGATTTTAATAATTGGTTTGCAGCATTTGTTTTCTGGGTTTTCAAATACTATGGTCATGAAAATCTAAAAATCATGAATGGTGGAAGAAAAAAATGGGAATTAGAAAATAAAGAATACACTACAGAAGAGCCACGACTTGCACTAACTCAATACAAAGCGCAACCTCCTGATGAAGGTCTACGTGCTTATCTGTTTGATGTTAGCAGAGCATTAGGACGAGAAGATACTGTGATGGTTGATGTAAGATCTCCAAAAGAATTCTCTGGTGAAATTACTGCTCCTCCTGAATATCCTATGGAGCATGCACAAAGAGGTGGACATATTCCTAAAGCAAATAATATTCCATGGGCAACTGCTGTAAATGATGCTGACGGCACATTCAAGTCTGTAGCAGATCTTAGGCAAAATTATGAATCAAAAGGTGTCACCCCAGACAAAGATGTTATCTGTTATTGTAGAATTGGAGAAAGATCATCTCACAGTTGGTTTGTCCTAAAATATTTACTTGGTTACTCCAAGGTTCGAAACTATGATGGTTCTTGGACTGAATGGGGCAACATGATAGGAAATCCTGTGGAAAAATAAATTGTCCTTGGACCTTCCTGTACTGAAGACAGGTTCATTTTATTTCATCAAAGACGCTGACTGTGATTTTATCTTAGAAGATAAAACAAAAAGAGGTCTTACAGTAAAAGATACGTCAATTGACGAAAAACTAAATGTAAAAGCCGATAAAGGCATGATTCATGATATGGATGGAATTGGACATTGGGTTCCAATTCGTTGGTATTTTTCAAAAGATCTGTTTATTCTAGCAAAAGTTTCAGAATATGCTGAAGCAATGGAAAAAAAATACACTGAACTTCGTGAGCTTACTTGTCCAGACGACAATGACTGATAACCTTTTTAAATAAATCCAATCTACTGAAGCCAGATGTCATTACTTCTAAAAGATCGAGTTTGGACAATGGAAGCACCAACTGCAAAACGTGGTGTATACCCTCTTCATGGATTCAAACTTGGACTTTATAGATTACCGATAAAACTTGAAGATCCTCTTGAAATTAAATCCGTACATGATGGCCTCAAAAAGGCATTTGAGATGGATGCATACGCAGACAGAGTCTTTGCTACATATCGCTGGAAAGAACAGAATATGAAAGATCCTGACGCAAAAGGGTATGAAGAAGTAGAACTATCTGTAACCGTTGAGATTGTAAGTGGGGAAGTAGTTGATATTATTTATCAAATTTTTCCAATCGAAAAATTCGGTGATCCAAATTGGGTTAAGGATTATAGAAAAAAGGCAGATCATTTTGCAAAAATGGTTATTGATACTATATTACGAAATACAATTTTAGCAGATAAGATGATTTCTTATCTTGCAAAAGCAGAAAAGCTAAATCATTCTGAAGCAATACAAAGACTCGAAGAACTTACTCCACTTGCAAAAATTGTTCTTAACGCCAAACCAAAACCAACTGAAGCTACAGATGAAATTGCTGAAGATGATGGAGGCGAAGTTGAAATTCCAGATGGTGCAAAACCAGGACCGATTGATGTTGCTTACAAATCTAAAATGAAACCATCTGTTCCATTTGATGCAAATGGATACACAATCAAGACTTGGGGCAGAAAAGGCGCAAACAATGGAATTCTTGGTGTTTGGGGAGAATTTGTATCTGTAGATTATGATATTTGTGTTGCAGATGGTGCATGTATTGAAGCATGTCCAGTTGGAGTCTATGAGTGGTTTGACACTCCTGGAAATCCTGCATCTGGAAAAAAACCTCTCATGTCAAAAGAACCTGATTGCATCTTTTGTCTTGCATGTGAAGGCGTTTGTCCACCACAAGCAATCAAGATCTTTGAGCAAAAATAAATAAATTATTTTGCAAGTATAAATAGCGACCAGCCATTTTGTGAAACTAGATAATGGCACTTAATTCGTTTACCCAATTTGTTTTTGATCTGTTTATTTTTTCTGCAATTATTATTAGTGCTTACACCTGCAATTTCTATTACCTTACATATCTATCAATAAAGAGAAAAGAGATTC
>SYJQ01000027.1 GCA_005798405.1 Nitrosopumilaceae archaeon | reverse complement strand
GACAAAGGAGAAAGAATCAGAGTAAGAATTGCACTCAATGTAGAAAAAATATCACTAGATGATGTTTTAGACAGATTAAGAATTGGTGGCACCATATTAGAATCAAGTAATGAATCTGTACCGCATGGCTCTCATCATTCATTTATTCTTAAAGTAAATGATGGCATAACAATTACAAAAAAGAAATGGCTGCCAGTTGAAAAAAATCTAATTGAATCAAATAACAAACAAATGGGTTTTGTGTTAGTTGCAATTGATACTGGAGATTGTGGTATTGCAAGGCTAAAAGGAACACATTTGGAATTTATCCCAAATATTTATTCGGGTTCGGGAGGAAAAAGATACAAAACAAACTTCAATATTGAAAAATTTTTTGAGCAAGTTCAGCAAGCAGTATTTTCGATAGTTAAAGAAACAGATTCTATTATAATTTTTGGTCCAGGAGAAACAAAGAAAAGATTTTCTAATTTTCTGCAAAAATCCCAAAATGCTCAAAAATATAAAATTCAAGTTACAGAGGGAATTGATTCAGGAGGTGAAGATGGAATTTACACCTTTACAAAATCTCAAACCATGAAGGAGATAATGTCAGAAAGTAAATTGGCCAAAGTATCTTCCATTATTGATGAAATTATGCTAAGAGCAAATAAAAAAAGCAGAAAGTTCACTATGGGGTTTGAGGAGACACTCAAAGCAAACCAGTTTGGTGCTGTGGAGTTACTTGTTTTTTCAGATAAAGCAATTCAAACAAATAACGAAAAAAAAGTAATAGAACTTCTCAATGATGCAGAAAGTAAAGGTGTAAAAACTTACAGTGTGGATTCATCTACAGATATTGGTCTTAGAGTAACGGGATTGGGTGGAATAGTTTCTTTGCTGCGTTATGCCATAGAATCTTAAGTTGTTGATTCCAGTATCCAGTTAAGATAAGACTTGTTTATAGATGTAATATTAATTTCAGCGATTTCAGGAACTTTGTAAGGATGAGTTGATTTGATTTTTTCTTTAAGATATTTTTTATTTTTTTGCGTAGTCTTGAATAATGCAAGATATTCTGATGTATTTTCAATTTTGCCTTTCCAAGAATAAACTGATGAAATTTTAGTAATGTTAACGCATGCCACAATTTTATTTTGGACTAGTTCGTTTGCAATTTTAGTAATTGATTTTTTGTTGGGATAAGTTGAGAAAATTACGGTTGGTTTCATAGTAACCGATAAATGTCCGTAGTTTAAAAAATTAACAATTAGTTTGAATCTTGATTTTATTACTGAAAATTCGATTATCTATGTGTTAATAGCTTGGGTAGTGATTTTGGGTGTTGCCAAGGGATTAAAATTGGAAAAGCATGGAGTCGAGCTAAAAATATACAGCCTGGTATACAAAAATCAGCAAGTACAATCGGTTCTAACAAAAATTCTAGGACGAACCAGACGAGGAATCAAAGTTTTTGCTAATGTCAGTGTAGTTGCCGGTTTTCTTATGATGGGTTTTGCGTTTTGGTTTTTGATATCAAATGTTTCAAAATATTTTGTAGCCCCAACTGAGTTCTCACAATTAACGGTGTTAATTCCAGGTGTGACTTTAACATCATCATCTTCAATTCTTTACTTTTTACTATCAATACCAATTGTTTTGGTTGTTCATGAAGGTGCTCATGGTATTGTTGCAACACTAGAAAAAATCAAGATCAAAACGGGTGGATTTGCAATATTTATTGCAATGTTTGCAGGATTTGTAGAACCAGATGAAGAGGAATTTAACAAGGCAAAAAAAGTTTCAAAATTAAGAGTCATAGGTGCAGGAGCTACTGCAAATGTGATCTTTGCATTAGTGTTAGGAGTATTACTGTTGACAAATCCGTTCTTTGCAATGGTTGTACCAGAACCATTACTAAGTATGTTTTATGATTTACCAGATGGTGTGTTGGTGCTTTCAATAATTGAAAATTCAGGTGCAGAAAGAGCAGGGTTGCTAGCAAATGATATTGTTACTTCAATTAACGGAATACCAATACTTAGTCCGTTAGATTTTCAAAAGGCAGAGCTAAAACCTGGTGAAACTGCTCAAGTTTCTGTACTTAGAGATGGGCAGACAAAGCAATTTTCTGTTGAGGTGATACCATCACCTGAGGATCCTGAAAGAGGATTAATTGGAATTATAAGAGATAATTCATTTGCATACAAACCTATTTTGAATTTTATTGAATGGAAAGATCCAAACGTTTCAATGTTCTTGTTATGGTTATGGATGATTTCATTTTTTATTGGAGTAATCAATATGTTGCCACTACCAATCTTAGATGGGGGGAAATTCATTCACACTATTATTGATAAAAAAATCTCAGACAAGGCAGTAAATATAACAATGTGGGGAATTTACGCATTCACGTTTGGATTATTTGGCTTGAATATTGCATTATCATATATCAAATCAGGATGGTTTACCATCTAAAAAATACCTAAAGAATCATTAATGAAAAAAGATCACATAATTTAATGAAATGCGACAGGTGTGATAATCAAGCAGCATACACTCGTAAATATTCTGGAGAGAAATTATGCTCTACGTGCTTTTCTAATTCTATTCTGAGAAAAACTGCAAAAACCATTTCAAAATACAATATGATTCAAAATAATGAATTAGTAGCAGTTGCAGTATCTGGGGGTAAAGATTCACTTGCTTTGCTAAATATCATTAATCAAATGGCTGCTACACATAATTTTAGAATCAAAGCAATTACAATTGATGAAGGAATTCCAGGATATAGAAACGAGGCATTAGAAATTGTTCAAGCGTTTTGTGCTAAATTAAATGTAGAACACAAAGTTTTTTCTTACAAAGAATTGTTTGATTTAACATTAGATGAAGCATTAGATTTGAGAGGAAATGAAAAAACATCTTCATGTTCAATATGTGGAACTTTAAGAAGACGTGCAATTGATCATGCAGCAAAAGATATTGGTGCAGATGTAATTGTTACAGGACATAATTTAGATGACACGCTACAGACATTTGTAATAAACATGTTATCTGGAGATACAAATAAGATCGGTTGGATGGATCCTGATACTTCTAGCAATACATTGAGAAAAATAAAGCCATTTTGTGAGATTTATGAATCTGAAATTGTATTTTATGCATTTACAAACGATATTCCATTTCAATCAGAGCCTTGTCCACACATGAATGAAGGAATAAGGACAGAAATTCGTGAATTTCTAAATTCCTTAGAAGGCCAACATAGTGGAATTAAAAATAACCTCTATCAATCAATAATCAAAGTATCTCAAATTGTAAAGGATACCAACTACAAACAAAAGACAATTTGTGTAAAATGTGGCAACGAGTGCACTGGAAAGATCTGTTCTGTTTGCAATATGGTTTTAAAACTAAAAGAAAATCAAACCTAATGCAAATATAACATACCGTCTTAGGAAAATCGGTAGTAGGTAGGATTGGGGTGCCAGCCGTGCCCTGTTCTGAAACCGGCTATATGCAGAGATCAGTAACTGTTGGGTAAATCTCTAGATAGGTAATTCCCGCTTGGTGTGCGGAAATGAAATCACGCCGAGGCGGGTGGTTGCAGAACCAGAATTATCCGAAGGGATAACGTCTAAGTTCGAACTATCGAAAGGGATGAGGTCCGGGAGGGAGCAATCCTAAGGTGGGGCATCCACGCTTCCTCGTCTACGTGGCGGATCTTGTATGCCTTGAAATGGGGCTATCCGTCTAGACTGGAACCAGCAGATCTACTACCTTTATAATTAAAATTAAATTTTCATTGTCATGGAAGGAATGATTTCTTTTGGAAATAAGCGAACTTATGATGATTTTAAAAAACAAATTTCAAATCCAGTTCAACCACTCTTTGATTCTATAAGGGAATTTTGTTTTTCATTAGGAGAAAATGTAGAAGACATAAGAATGCACAGAGTTGTTTTTGGAAAGTCTATGACATTTAGATGGTTTGTAGATGTTGAACCACAAAGAGAAGGCATTATAATTAAAATTCAAAAAAATAGAAAAGAGGTTCCCCAAATTTTACAAATCAAAATAGGACAAAACATTACAGAACTTAAAGAAATCATAAAAGATGCTTTTCAAACAATTAATTAATACAATACATCAAATTTTGAAAATTCTCCAATAAATTTCTCATTTCGAATTTCTACGTCTTCAACTCGTGCATTAGCTGGTCCCCCGTGAGACCATTCAACTAGTCTACTTACTTTTTCTTCATCGCCTTCAAGTACAGCTTCAACTCTACCGTCTTTGAGATTTTTTACCCAACCAAATACATCATTTTTTTTAGCCATTACTTTAAGAGCTTGACGAAAAAATACACCTTGGACTTTTCCTGTTACAAAAATTCTGATTCTTTGCTTGGACATGCAAAAATTGATTCGATTAGGTATTAATCAATTTTAGGTAAGAAAAATTAGATTATTACTTTCTTTCTTTGATTCTGGCTCTACCGGTTTTTCTGGCAGCAATACTACCTACTTTAGCTCCAGGTGGAGCATTTCTAGAAACGGTAGAACTTTGTCCAACGTGTTGATGTCTTCCACCACCGTGTGGGTGAACATATGCTGCTTGTGCTACACCTCTGACAATAGGGAATTTCTTTCCTTTAGCTCTAAAACTACGCCATTTGTTACCTGCACTCATAAAGAATCGTTCACTAGCTCCACCACCGGCAAGAGTTCCAATCATTGCTCTATTTTTTGGATTGAG
>SYJQ01000026.1 GCA_005798405.1 Nitrosopumilaceae archaeon | reverse complement strand
TACAACTCCATTCCAGTCTGGTGTCAAGTCTGATGATTTGCATGCTGGACATACTTTTCCTGTAGTTACAAACTTGCATTTTCTACAAGCCATCTCTCGTGCCATTTAACTTGCCTCTACTTTAGCTTCTTTTGAATCAGAACCGCCGCCAGATTTTTTGATCTCTTCTGCAATCCATTCTTCTGCACCAAGGAATGGCTGTCTGCATGTGATTCC
Source organism: Nitrosopumilaceae archaeon (assembly GCA_005798405.1). Taxonomy (GTDB): domain Archaea; phylum Thermoproteota; class Nitrososphaeria; order Nitrososphaerales; family Nitrosopumilaceae; genus Nitrosarchaeum. The sequence continues at coordinate 2,634 of SYJQ01000026.1, read as the reverse complement.
AATTTTTCCCATTGCAGCAGCTTTACCTAATGAGACTGCTGTAATTCTTGCTCTAAGAGTTGAACCGACTTTTAATGTTCTTCCACTTTGATTAGCTAAAATCATTCCAGACTTTACATCACTTTTCAAATAGTCATCCATTACTTGTGATAAATGCAACAATGCATCAGTTGGACCTATTCTTACAAATGCACCAAAGTCTGTAATGTCTACAATTTCTCCTTGAACAATTTCTTGGAGCTTTGGATAAAATGTCAATGCCTCAAATTCTACTCTGTGAAATGTTCCGCCGTCTCCGGCAATCATCTTTCCCATTTCGTCAACTTTGGCATCTAAAATCATAATGATATATCCTAATTCTGCATTAATCATGCTCTCGTATTTGTCCTTGAGAATGTTGGTTGCTGCCTTTTTGATTGCTGTTCCAAACAAGCTTGGTGGAATTCTTACAACATCAACTAGGGTGGATATAGAAAACAACTGTGATATTTTTCTTGATTTTGAATTTATGAATCTTTGGGTAATTCACACTTAATTTGAGTAATATTTTGTGTATTTTGCAAATAATTGATGTTTTTTTAACTCATCAACCTATGTTTAAATAAAGTAAAATGGCTTTTTGACCCAATGGTTGGAATTGATCAAATTCTTGAAAAACTAAGTACCGTAATTGATCCTGATCTGAAAAAAGATATTGTATCTATGGGAATGATCAAAGACCTTGAACTTAATGACGGAAATCTAAAATTTACTTTGGAGCTTACAACTCCTGCATGTCCATTTAATGTGGAAATTGAAGATGATGTGAGAAAAGCAATTGGTGAAATTAAAGAACTCAAAAATTTTGATATGAAAGTGACTGCAAAAGTTATGGAAGGCCGTTCCCTTGATGCAGATACTGGAATGGCAACTGTCAAAAATATTATCGGCGTTGCAAGCGGTAAAGGCGGTGTAGGAAAATCAACTGTCTCTTTGAATTTAGCTTTGGCATTATCTCAAACTGGCGCCAAAGTCGGTCTGCTTGATGCAGATATCTACGGTCCAAGCATTCCTTTGATGCTTGGAATGAAAAGCGGTCACATGGAAGTTGAAGATAACAAACTTCAACCTGCAGACTCTGATGGACTAAAAGTAGTCTCCTTTGGTTTCTTTGCAGACCCATCTAATCAAGCAGCAATTTATCGTGGCCCAATTATTTCTGGAATACTAAAACAATTTCTAGTGGATACAAACTGGTCTGACTTGGATTATCTCATTGTTGATCTTCCTCCGGGAACTGGTGATATCCCATTGACACTTGCGCAAACAATTCCCATCACTGGAATATTGGTAGTCACAACTCCGCAAGATGTTGCAAGCAATGTTGCAGTCAAGGCAGTTTCAATGTTTCAAAAACTAAATGTTCCAATTATTGGAGTCATTGAAAACATGAGTTACTTTCTCTGTCCTACTTGTAATGAAAAACATTACATCTTTGGCGAAGGTGGTGGCATGAAAATCAGTGAACAATTTAAAATGCCTTTCTTAGGTGAGATTCCATTAAACTCTGGAATCATGTCTGGCTCTGATTTGGGCAAACCAATTATGATTACAAATCCTGATTCTCCAAGTGCCGAGGCTTTCAGAAAGAGTGCAAAAAACGTTGCAGCACAATGCAGCATACTTGCATCAAAAATGCAAGAAGAAATGAAATCTGAAAGTACAAATGAATCAATACCTACAAGCTAAACGATTCCTGTGAAATTACCTGACTCCCTTAGAGACCGATTTAAATCACCTCTAGGTGATCTGATTCCTGAAAGCCAGGCAAACAAATCCAATATACTAAAACACATATCTGAAAATTCCTATCTGATTACGGTTGGAGATAGAACAACTGAAAAGATGATTGATTTTGGTTTGATTCCGTCATTGCAAATTATTGATAATCAAGAAAAAAGAGTAAAGCGAGAACCTGCAAAAGCAGATGACAGATACACCGAGATTGTCTGCAACAATCCTGCAGCAGAAATAACAACTCAAAGCATTGATGCAATCAAAAAGGCATTTGCATCAAAGGCCCCTGTGCGATTAACTGTTGTAGGTGAGGAAGACCTTTTGGTGATTCCTGTGTGCATTTATGCTCCTGAAAATTCTCTAGTTTTGTATGGTCAGCCAAATGAAGGATTAGTTATAGTCAAAATAACTCCAGAAATTAGAAATAAAACACAAAGGTTACTTGATTTAATGGAATAATCGGGGTATGATGAGACGGTGGCTGTATGATTTGTGATTACACTACAAAATATTCTGACCCTATTAATTCACAATTTTATTTTCTAAATTCTATTGCACTATAACTGCAGTGACCATTCCGTGCATTCCATGGTCTGACTCTACATGTGATAATACATGACAGTGGAAAGGCCACACTCCCTCTTTTGATGCATTAAACATTATGTCATATCGTTCACCTGGAGCAACAGTAATTGTGTCTCGTGTGTAAGGTGTTACTGGTTTACCATCTTGTGCAATTACCTGAAAGTCAAATCCGTGAAGATGCATCGGATGCAATTGACTACCATCATTTAATATTCTCACAAGAACTTTTTGATCCTTCTTTACAACAATTGGTTCAGTTGCAGGAAATCCTTT
>SYJQ01000025.1 GCA_005798405.1 Nitrosopumilaceae archaeon | reverse complement strand
TTTTAAAATGTCTTCATCAAAAATCGTGCAGTTTTTTCATGCATTTCAGAGACTTTATCAATTGCATCAAACACTGTCTGCTGATTTATGGCTTCTTTGTCATCTAATACCACAAAAACCCCTACCTTTTGTTTCCCATCTTCTGTAATTATTCTGCTAATTGCTTGTATGGAATTACAAAAGTCGATTACCTTTTTACCAAATCTTGTTTTTTCATCATCATTAAACCCCAAATACCTTGCAATTTGATTATTTTTCATTATTACTTTTGTACCAATCACAATGACATCTGGCTGAGATTTTGGTTCAAATACCTCAATGGGAATTCCATATTGGCCTGCATGTTTTACTAGAATTTGGAAATTATTCTCAGGGTTTTTAATTGATTCAAATGAGTAGTTTTCATGTGTTAACCATCTCTCTATGTTGTCTTTCATTTTGGAATTGGTCATACAAAGTACTCTTTTTAGGCATATATGATTCTAAATTTCCTGTTTGTGCCACCCTCTAAATTTTGAATATTGCTAAATTCGAATTAAGAAACAATTTAAAACTATGCCTACCTGCAAATACTTTTTCATTCTGTTTTTTAGACATTTACATTGAAATTTGGCGTTAAACTTGGAATTTGCGTGACTATAACAATTTCGATTATAATTCCAACTACCGCTAACAGAATTCCGACGTATAGGCAATTTTTTGCTTTCTTCGAATCATCATTTCTTAAAATGAAATATGCTATAACGCCTCCTATCAATCCTACAAATATTGGCAAAAGATACCATATATTGCTCCTGGGTTTTACACGTTCCATTTTAATTTCTACTTTGTACATCTGTCAATAAAATTCATGCCTTTTTAATTCGTTTTTTTCTGGTTTTGAGTTATTTCTATTTCAACGGTTTCAAGTGGATCATCTACTTGATTTCGTCTAATTGAAAACATCTTTGGTTTTTCAAAGTCTTCTGTGCAATCCGGACATGCATAGACTAAAACTCTATGCTCATTAGGTGCTTTTGGATTGGATAGTCTGGGGTAATACACCAATCTTGAGCCACAATCAACACAATATCTGTTGGCCCTTCTAGTTCTGACCAATGTAATCCTCCTGCATTATTGTTGATATGCGATCATCTATTAGATCTATCCAGTCTAATAGAGTAAACTAAATTGTTTCAATCGATCAATATTTCTAAATTCGAATTTAGAAATATTCATTTTAAAGATGTTATATTTAGAACATTGTGATAAGCAATTAATATTTCAAAATTCGAGATTCGAAATAAAGAGCGCCTCCCATCAGACTTGAACTGATGACCATCCGATTAACAGTCGGATGCTCTACCACGCTGAGCTAGGGAGGCACAAGTTTGTACTTTTGTAAAAGCGATTTAATCCTTGCGCCTATTGGATTTGAACTGATACTTTAGTTGAATTTAGCAAAGAATCCTTTAATTTCTTTGGAATGACTTTCCACAAGTTCAATAATTTCCATATGTTCTTCTGCAGTTGGTTCACGTTTGTGAACAATTTGAAAAGCACTCAAAGCAGAACCTACCATTTCACCTACAAAAAAACCGCAAAGAAAATCGCCTACATTTTGACAATCCCATAATTGCCCTACTCTGGGTGATGCACCTGCACTCTTGTATAATTCAAGTGTCTGCTCGATTAGGGACAACGTTTGTTTTGAAAATTCAGAATCAAGTGTCATGGATATTGTTTAAAATTAATTGTATGTTATTTGTCTATTCCTTTTTTCTTTTCATAGACATATACACCGTCTAAGAAAACTCTATGATCTTTATCTTTTACTTTACTACGCAATTCTATGTTTGCTGCAGTTTGTGTGATGTCATTCCATACCTCTCCAGTTAAAATCACGTCTTCTCCTTTTGGAACCACTTTTGTATTTCCAATGATTCTTGTAATTCTTGCAGATCTCTCACCTTGGAAATTCTCAATCAAAATAGTTTTGTCTTGAACTTTTACAGTAATTGGAAAATGTGCAAACACTATTTTCATTTTAATCGTATACCCCGTGATTAATCCTTCACAAATATTTCTGATGATTGATCTTGCAGTGTGTAATATTGAATAATCTCTCTTTCTATATCCTTGTGCTTTGAGGATTATTTTTCCATCCTTTACTTCTATGTTAACTGGTATGTGTCGGAAATTTTTGTATGTCTTACCTAATGGGCCTTGAAAATGTAGCATGCGTTTTTTTAATATGACATTTACTCCTTTAGGAATATCCAATGTTTCTTGGAATTTCTCGATTTGCTCAGTAGACATATCCTATCAAAAATCCTCCCAATCCTCTATTTACTGCTTCATGATGAGACATAACCCCTTGGTTTGTTGTTACTAATAACATTCCTCTGTTATATGCTGGCAAATATTGTTGTTCCCAATCGTTATACTCTTCATTTTTTACTTTAAATCTTGGTGAAATGGCACCACATTTTGTAATTTTTGCTAATAATTTTATCTTGAATTTTCCACCTCTTTTATCATCTATATGTTCAAACTCTCCAATGTATCCATCTTTTTGAAGAGTTTTTAGAACTTCAATCCCTAATTTTGAAGTTGGAAGAATAATACACTCACTTCTTCTTCTGGCTTCATTGTTGTATAATGTTACAAATAGATTTGCTAAAACATTTTGTGCTGGCATAATAATCACATATTTTTCCTAAAGCCTAAAGATGTTGCTACTTCTCTGAAACATCGTCTACAGAGCATCAGATCATATTTTTGAATTACAGCAGTATAGTCTCCACATCGTTTACACCATTTAGATCCCCTTCCAAAATCATGTTTCTTTCTACCTGTAGCTTCGTATGATCTATCTTTTGCCATTATACTATCGTGACTCCAAACTCTTTAACTAGATAATCCTTTGCTTCTTGATTTTTTATTGTATGTGTTTTTCCAACACTTGCTTTATGTTTACTTCTTTTTCGAATTCCATATCCTGGTCTAGTTAGTGTTACTGAAATTCCAAGACCTAATATTCCAACCTGTGGGTCATATTTTACACCTGGAATATCTATGTGTTCTTTAATTCCAAATGAAAAATTTCCAAAATTATCAAAAGACTTTCCGTTGATTTGTTTTCCTTTTGATTCTAGTAATCGTTTAAGTAATTCACGTGCATCGTCTCCTCTTATTGTAACTGCAACACCTATTGGTTCTCCTTGTCTTACCCCCCACTCTCTCTGTGTTTCTTTTGCTTCACGGGCACATGATTTTTTGCCAGAAATATGATCTAGTGCTTTTTTTGCAACTTGTATTACGTCTCCAGATTTTCCTAATCCCATGTTTAATACTACTTTTTCTAAAGTAATTTTTTTCATTGGGGATTGTGTTAATTGAGACATATGATCACTTAATTTGAATTACAGGTTCCTTTTTTCCTATTGCCATAATTATGTCTGTTGGAATTTCGATTTTTCTCTCACCCAAAATTAACACAGCTCGTCTAGGTAAAATAAAAGTCCCTTCCTCTATTGATTCAATTTTACCTATTTGTCCCGCGTTAATTCCCCGAGTTACCAAAACTTGTGAATCCTTTTCTAATTTTATTACTTCAAGAATTTTTTGATCTGGAATTTGTATCAAACATGTATCTCCAACGTTTACTTTGGTATCTGAAATCGTTGAACGACCATCATGGAATCCTATCTGCATTTTGCCTTTACTTATGGTTGTTTTACTTGTAACTCTGACTAATTTTTTTGCTTTTTCTGACTCTTTGATTTGTAGTGGTTTTAGTAACTTTCCTTCCATTGGAACTAGACGATATATTTCTGGAACATTTTCTAATTCTACAACATCCATTAATCCTATTGCATGGTGAAGTGATTTTCTGACAACTCCGTCAATTTTGACTTTACCTGTATAGATTGCAGCTTTTGCTTCTCTCAATGTAGTCACAATTTTTAATATGTCTCTGAGAAATACCGCTGTTGGGACTGAATATTCTTTTTTATGAGGTCCTGGTCTAACTGTAATTACAAATCTTTTCTCTTTTCTTCCAATGCCCCAAAACTGCGGAGCCATTTGTCTTTTGAGTTTTTTACTTCCAGATATGCTTACCATTATTTTTCAACTTCCTTTTTCTGAGTCTTTGCTACTTTTGTTTCTTTAGTTATATTTTCTTTCTTTGGTGTTTTTTCTATTACTTTTTTTGGTTTTTCACTTGGTTTTTTTCCTTCAAGTTTTGCAATTCTCCATTTATCCTCTGTATTCAAGCCTGTAACTAGAAGGTTTGAAGTATGAATATACACATCAAATTTATCTCCTTTTGTCTTTTCCTTTTTAACCCCTTCTACTGAAACGCTACTTTTCTTTGTTGATACTTTAGATATTTTACCATCAACTCCTTTGAATTCTCCTCTTACAATTTTTATGCTGTCCCCTTCGATGACTCTTACACTTTTTTTGCCATATTTTTTACGCAGTTCTTCTGATAGTTGACTACCCAACTGTTTACTTCTAGTGTGGAATGTTGGATTGTAAATTAATTGATTACGTGATTTTGTTGGTTTCATTTTATACCACCATTGATGCCAAGTTAGCTACTCTTGGCCATTTTTCTGAAGCTTCTGCTGCAACCGGTCCTTTGATGTCGGTGCCTTTGACTTCTCCTTCTGGAGTTATCAAAACTGCCGCATTGTCTTCAAAGCAAACTCTTACACCATTTAATCTACGAACTGCATATTTTTGTCTAATTATAACTGCACCATACACTTGTTTTCTTAATTCAGCAGGACCTTTTTTTACAACAACATTACAAAAATCACCAACTGCAGCAGCTGCAAGCTGTGCATGTCTTGTCTTGTGTCTTTGTACCATTACAATTTCTAAAATTTTTGCTCCTGTATTATCTGCACATACTACTCGAGCTCCTATGGGAATTGCTCTTGTTACATAAGGACGGAATTCTGCTACTCCTTTACCTGCTTGTTTTGCCATTAGGCTTTAACCTCCACAACAACATATGACACAGATTTTGATATTGGTCTGCATTCTGCAGTCAACACATGATCTCCTGTCTCGACATCTATACATTCAGGCACATGGGCATGAATTGTGTTTTTACTTCTTGCATATCTTTTGAATTTCATGTAGTATATTGGCGATTCTTTTTGAAGTGTAATTGTTTGTTTGGCTTTATTGCTTGTGACTTTACCATCAAACAATTTTCCTCTCACTGATAATTTTCCGTGAAATGGACAATGTGCATCTGTACATTCTCTACTTGGGGCTTTTACTTTTAATCCAATATTTAGTGTCATGCTCTTCCTCCTATTCTGTCAAATGGTCTTTTGGAAATTTTTGAACCGTTTAAAACAACATCTTTGTTGTCTATTGAAAATTTCCAACTATTATTTGATTTTGCAATCATTTTTGTTCCATTTATTGTGTTTATGGTGATCATTGATTTTGTTTCATCAGTTATTGTTCCATTTAATCCTATGATTTGTGAATTTGTTGATTCCACGATCTCTGTGCGTAATCCAATTAATTCATGTGATGCGATGTTCTCTGCTGTAATCATTTTGTTTTCATCTCATTTAATCTAGTCATCATTCTTGCAATATCGTGTCTGAGTGGTTTTAATTTTCCACTTTCCTTTCTTAACGTGCCTTTTGAACCATCAACTCTTAATTTTGCAAGCTCACTTCGAGTTTCTTGAATTTTACTTTTAAGATCTTTTTCATTTAATTCCCTTATTGTCTTCATACTTAATCGGGTCATTACAATAACTTGGCCTCCTCCTCTTCTAGCGTTTCAAGTTCTTTCATCTTCTCTTCTTCTATTGCAATTTGTTCCGATTCTGTTCTTGCTTTGCGCTCTACTTCAGTTTCATCTCTCATCTTTCCAGTATCTACATCTTTTACCTGCTTTGCTTTCTTTGGTTTTTGAGTTTTTAATTCAAATTCTGGAATATATTTCTCATTTCTTGCAATTCTTATTCTAATTCCAATTAATCCCATTGCGGTTTTTACATGTGCGATATCTTCATCAACAATTACTTCTGCATGATGTCCTGCTCTTGGTAGGATTCCAGCTGTATGTTTTTCAAATGCAGAACGGTCACCTCGTAATTTTCCTGAAATTGTTATCTGAACACCCATTGCACCATTTTCCATTATCTGTTTTAATGTCCACATGGTAGCTCTTCTAAATGCTGTACCGCGCTCCAAATGTGATGCCATTCTATTGCACATTACACTTGGTGACAGTTCTGGTTTGGCAATTTCTTCTACTGATATCTGTGGATTCTTTAATTTGAAATCTGTTGCAAGTTTTTCCGTCAGTTCTCTAATTCCAGAACCTTTTCTGCCGATGACTATTCCTGGTCTTGTCACATGAAGTACAACTTTTGTTCCCATAGGTGTTTTTGAAATCTCTGCATGTGAAAATCCTGCATCTTTAATTGCAACTCTTAGATAATCTTTGAGAAGCATCATGTTGTAATTGTCTTTGATTACGTTTTTTACTGCTGACATGTTATATCTCCTGAGCCACCAATTCTACATGTGTTAACACATTGTTTTTTGGAGTAGCTCTTCCCATTGCTCTTGGAATGAATCTTTTAACAATAACTCCTTTGTGTACTGTAGCGTTTACAATTCTTAATCTATCCAAGTCCATTCCCTTGTATTCTGCATTGGATTCTAAATTATCTAATACCTTGATGAATTCTTTAACTGTTTTTTGTGGATAACGTCCGGACATCATTCCAGGATCTGATCTGTGTCCTACTTGATTATTGAATCTTCTAAATGCAATTGCTCTTTCTTTGTTTACTACTGCTTGCAAGTAATCTCGTGCTCTTTCAATTGAAAGTCCTTTAATTGCAACAGCAACTTCACGAGCATGCTTGTGTGAAATATCTTTCTCTCTTAATGAGGAACGAACATGTTTTGTTGCATCAAAATTTTGAAATGCATATTTGAATCTGCCCATATCAATCACTTTAGAGGTACATAGAGACTAGATCTTGATGCTCCAACACCTGGTGCACCATGTGAGACTCTTTTGTTTGTAATTACATATTCGCCCAAATAATGGCCAATCATTTCAGTCTTAATTAGAACTGGAGTGAATTCCTTTCCTGAGAAAACATTGACTGAAACACCTACCATGTATGGTAGAATAATTAAATCTCTAGAATGAGTTTTGATAGGATTTTTTGTCTTTCCTGCTTTTGCAGATTTTATCTCCTCGATTAGTTTTCTCTTGTCATCTGTGATCCCTCTTGTGAGTGATCGTCTTTGTCTTGAATTGAATATCTGGAATAATTTTTCTAATGACATATTGTCTAGCTCTTCTTTTGGCAATCCACGATATAGAAATTCTTTGACCATCTTATTTTTCCTCTGTTAGTATTGGTGAAGTTTCATTGTCCATATTATAGCATTCCTATCTTTGTGGCTAAATCTCTGGCTTTTTCTGTAGTTTCAAATTGCACAAATGCTTTCTTACCATAAATTGTTCTTGCGGTGTTCACATTGGTGACTTTTTGATTGTATAGTGCACCCACTGCTTCGATTATCTGTGGTTTACTTGCTGATTTATCTACGATGAAACAAATTTTACTTTCATTTTCAATCATGGCGAATGTTTTTTCAGTAATATATGGTTTCAAAATAATTTTACTTGCTTGATCTACATTCATCGTGTTTTCACCATTAATTCCAGATGTGTCGATTTTATTTTGGCAATTTCTTCTATTGCTGATTTTGAATATACTGTTAATCTAATTGGATCTGAACCTGGTGCAAGGTCTAATACACTCAAGTCTTTTACTGCTCTTACTTCTACGCCAGGTAGAGCACCACATGCTTTACTCATTTTTGATGAATCTTTTATCACAAACAAAACACTCTTTCCAACTTTTTTACTTCTTCCTCTAAGTGAAGCCTTTCCTGTACGTGGTTTTCTTGCTTGAAGTCTTTCAACATCTTTCATCAATTTTAGATCTTCTAATATTTTGGAAATTTCACTTGCTTTTGAAATAGACTCTATCTCGTTTGATACTATGATTGGAAATGACTCTATATCTTCTACTTTATGCCCTCTTGATTGTACTAGATCTTTTGATGCTGTTGCTGCTATTGCAGAACACAGTGCTAATTTGTTTTCTTTTTTATTTAATTTTTTGAATATTACTTTATCTACAATTGGAGGATGAGCTTGTCTTCCACCTCTTACTGATGCAACACCGCCGGCTTGACCCTGTCTTCCACCACCACCGCCTTTCATTTTGGCAATACGTGCTGTATGCTGTCCTGTTGGTGGATCGTTTGATCTTGCTACTACATCCATACCTGCAGTTGGATGTCTTCCTTGTCTTTGAAATTTATGTGAAGTTAAATTTGTAAATGCTTTGTGAATCAACTCTGCCCTAAATGGAGTTGAAAATATTAATGGTAATTCAATTTCTCCGTCTTTTGTTCCCTTTATTGTAAATGCTGTTGTTTTCATTATATTACAACCTCTAAAATATTTGGCTTGGTGACTTTAACTGGTGCATTTCTTATTTGGCTTCTTAGTTTGATTAATCTTCTATATGTTCCTGGTACCGAACCTTTTAGAATAATAAAATCCCCTTTTACCAAACCAAAATGTTTGTATCCGCCATCTGGGTTTATTTTCATTTGATTGTTTTCTGTATTGCCCATCACCATAATTCTTTTATCGTATTCTGTTCTTTGATGGAATCCCATCTGTCCTGCTCTTGGAACTGAATACATGACGTTTGATGGTGAAATAGGACCTAATGAAGCAACCTCTCTTACTGTTTTTCTTGATTTGTGTTGTTTTTTCTTTACTCCGAATCTTTGTATTACTCCTTGCCATCCTTTTCCTTTTGTAATTGCTGCAACATCAATGGTTGCACCTGTTTCAAAAATCTGATCAATTTTAATTTCTTTCCCTAACAATTCTTTGACATGTGCAAATTGTTTTTTAATATCTCCGCCGCTAACTAACGCCTCAAAGATGTATGGCTTTTTTTGTTCTAATCCTGCAGCTCTTGGTGATACTGCAACTATTGCAAAAATCTCTTTTACCCTGCCAAGTATTTTCTCTGCATTTTCAACTGCCCCCGCCTTATTTTTTAAATTAATTTCTTTTGAGATACTTTTTGGAAATTCATCTGCATATACATCAAATTCTGCATGTAATCCGTAATGATCTTTTGAATAACCCCTGATTCCTAATATTGAAACTGGTGGAGTAACTAAAACTGTTCCAAGACTTACAAGCTGTTTTCCTGCATTTGGTGTCTTGTCACGATCATCTATGGTCACTATTTGGACACAGCCTGCCTTGAAACCACAATGAGCTAAAATTTTTGGTTGATCTGAATTATTTTTTGGCCATGTTCTGATTCTTGCTTCCATACTTTTGGCACGTCCTCTTGGATAGTATGCAGCACTTCCTCTACGTGGTTGAGCGTATTTTCGATGTCCCATGGATAAATCGAAATCGTCTGTAACCGTCTAATAAACCATGTGAGATATGGTTAACTCGTTAAAATTCTTGGGTTAACGAACTATTTCAATTATGTTCATGGTTCCATCAATTTACTTGCAAAATTCCAAATCGTTATTGCGCCAATAATTATTCCAACAGCACCTAATCCAATAGCCAGAATTAAAAAATTCTTTTTTTCAGCCATGTTTTTTTAACTTGTTTTATATGCATTAATTATTGATAATGTTCCCAACAGTGCTTCTTCCAAACGTACTGTCTCAGTAGCTTGATTTGGAAAGAAGTTTAATGTTTTAGCATTTTGAATATTTTTTAACTTCCCTCCAAGTATCTCGTGAACTCCTTTCTCAGGTGAACCAAAAACTACCAAAATTGGATCATCTGATGTCAAGTATTTCGTTAGTTGCTCTTTTGTTGCGGTTTTTCCTTTCTTTGATGTAATGATTGTGTTTCCTTGCCATTCTGTCAGTAATGAAAACAAACTTGCTCTTTCTTTTACTGCAAATCCCCAATACACTGGAGCTTCATTTCTTTGAATTTCTTTCACTGAAAAATCTGGATATCCTGTTTTGAACTGAACAGTTACCCTTTTACCTACATTTTCTTTTCCAAAAAATGGAATTAATTCATTGATTCCAACATCGACGAATCGTTTACCTTTGATGCTTACTACTACTCCTTCTCTAACATCTCCTACAATTATTTTTTTAGGGTTTGCAGGTGTTGAGTGACTTGGAATTTTTAATGGCAGTAACACCCCTGCAAACTTTAACTCATTCATTTTTGGAAAAAGCCTTCTTCGTAAAAATTGAGGTGTTTCTAAATATTTGAAAATTGTAACTAGTAAATTTCCATCTTCTTTGTAATTCCCTTCTTGATAAACATAAATCGTATCTATTTTAAAAATCGCACAAGCCCTGGCAAGTACTGATATCTTTCTAGTCTTATCTAATTTTAGGGATTCATCTGACAGTGCTGATTCAGGAATTGCTACAGATATTTTCAACGTAATTTAATCTCGCTATAATGTGATGTCTTATTTCTTTTCGTGAGGATATTTTTCTTTAGCTGTCTTTGCATATTTGCTAATTTGATCATCTGATACCAATTCAAATAAACCTGTTTTAGATTTTATCTGTGCCATTCTAATGTGACTTGTTCCTTCTTTATCATCACTTGATAAGTAAATTGCCGCAGATGCTAATACTGATGCCTCCTCAAGAGATAATTCTTTTTTGTATGTTTTCTCTAGGAAATCTGTAACTTGATCTGAACCTGAACCAATTGCAATTGCATCGTATGAAATGTAAGTTCCACTTGGGTCTGTCAAGTAAAGCTGTGCATTATTGTTGACCACTCCGCCTAAAATCAATGCAACTCCAAATGGTCTTACTCCTGCATATTGAGTAAATTGTTGACATTGATCAGCTAAATGTTTTGCGATTGTTTCAACTTCTACTGCTTCATCATAAATCATCTTATTGCTTTGAGAAAAGAATCTAGCATTGTCTACTTGACTTCTGGCATCAGGGATGTATCCCGCAGCTGCGACACCTACATGATCATCAATTTGAAATATTTTTTGAGCGATATCTGTAATCTGTAATTTTCTTGGTTTTTCTTCTACTGCAATGACAATGCCTTCTTTGGATTTTACTCCAACTGCGATAGTTCCTCTTCTAACAGTTTCAATGGCATATTCTACCTGATACAGTCTACCGTCTGGTGAAAATACAGTGATTGCTCTGTCATAACCTTGTTGTGCCGGAAGCATTTGATTTCAATGCTTTGAAAGTTTAATTAAAGCGTTACTTACGTTTGATGAAATTTATCCTCTATGAAATATTAGGCTCAACCCTGAAACAACCATATCGATCAATGGTATCTTCCCAAAACTCTTTTTTGTTTTCCTAATAAAGCAAAAATCTAAGAAAGTTTAATTCAAGTTCTACTATCTGACTTTCTGTGAGATTTGAAATTCAATTCTTTGGTCATGAAAATATCAGATCAAACCATCCAAAAACAATTGAAATCACAAAAGAATCTCATCTCACTCCGAGCGGTGATTGTATTGTTGGAGTTAATGCATCTGCAAGCTGTGCCGATTTACCACCTTTATTAAAAAAAAAATTACAAAATCCAAATTCAAAAGTGACATTTTCAATCAAAGTAGGTGATCATGAATTCAATGTTGAGGGTAAAGGTCATGAAAATCTTATTCTTACTCATGTAGAAGATATTGTGATTAGAAAAAGTGACTTCATATGTCCTAGAACATTAGCTGTAAAATGTGATAAATCGTCTGATCTTATCCCGAGGAAAATGATCTCATTATTACAAAATCCAAAAACTCAAGGAACATTTACGATCATAACTGATTAGATCTGTGAGGATTTTATACCAATATGTTTGATGTATGGTATGAGTTTGAAGACAAAAATTTTCATTATAATTCCTTTGGCAGTATTTGGTGCATCGATTTTTGGTTCTGCAATATATATGGAAATTTGTAAAAATTCCAGCTTTGCAATAATTGACTGTTAAAAGATATTGTTAGTCATAACTTTTCATTTATTTTCTGCTTTAGTTAAATCTGATTCAGCAAGAATTTCTTAAACTGTTAATTTTAATAAATTTCATGCAAAAACCTGTAATTGAATTACAAATATCACAACAGCCAAACGAGATCGAACTAAAAAAACTACGTGACTATTTTAGAGAAATGCCAATTAATGATATTCTCTCTGGTCTAAAATTTGCCAAAAACAGATGGTCTGCAAAAGATGCTGGAACACTAAAAGTTGGAAGAAAAAGCATTATCCAAAAAGAAGTTCATTCTGTTACATCTGAGCAAGCTCAATGGAGATTAAAAAATTGGAAGATGATGATTGCAAATTACCGTCGTAGGGGATACAGTTATCCTACTATATCTAGAATTAAAAAAATTTTAATTCAAAAAAGTAAAAAGAAGATAAAATAAATCTCAATTAAATTACTTAGATTAAAACATCTGATGATCTTCTCTGAACAATCTCATGTTTCAGACTTTCTGGGATGTCTGGGATGGATGATTTTGTTTGTCCTGCAATTACTGAATGGGCTTCTTCAAGAATTGCAAGTGTATCTGAATTAGTAACACTTCCTGCACTCATCAAATCACTTCCTTCAACTGAAGAACCACTCATCACATCTCCTAGTATTTGTGATAAATCTTGCATAGATGATGTTGATTCTCCCATTATTCCACTAAGTGATGGACTCAGTCCTTTGATTATCGACATGCATGGACTAAGTGTTACTACGACATCTCCAAGTTCAGATACTGTGTTGAGTCTTAATTGAATTTGTTCCATTGCAAGTTTTGCTCCACCTACCATGTTTTTCATCTTTCTGACCTGACCGAGTTCATTTGCATATGCTTGAGCATATGCATTGTTGTGTGATTTTTGAGCATTAACTACTTTTTCAAAAATTATATCATGTTTCTTTTGTAATTTTTCTGTAATTCCTTCTAATTTGCTAATCTGAAATTGTAATTTTCTTTGTGCATCTTCGATTCTTGTTTTTAATGGAATGCCTGGTTTTACCCTGTCCATTACTCTTTGAGAAATGCTTTCTCCTTCTGTTTTATTCCATGAGTTACTTATCAAATCTCTATTTCCTCATTATTGATATGAAATTTTGTTTTAAATGAATTTGTCCCTAGCACATGTGTAACCACGGTAACATGTGGGTCTGGTTACATATCAGCCAAAGGTAAATGTGAATATTTCAAATTCTGAATCGTTTACAATAATTTCAAGTATGTGTTGTTCTGATTCATTTGTTTTAATAATATTGTACAGGCCTGAATAATGTGTATGCACTTGTCCTTTTGTAGATACATCAGAACCTGAACTTTCAGTTGGTATTTGTTTTCCATCGAGTAATATCTCTAAATTCGCTTCCCCGCCTGTTACAATGTTGACTTGTTTTCCAGTGTATAGTAAAATAATCCTGCCAGAATCTGACGCTAATCTCATTTTATCTTCCAGATTGGTCCAAATCCCATCCAAGTAATAATGATGAAGTTTGAGTGAATCTGGTATTACATATGTGACATTTTGATTTGGAATGAATCCTTCTGAATTTCCTAATTGATTTCTTCCAACTGCAAAATTAAATCCAAAATACAATTCAGGAGTTACAAATGATGAATGCTCAAATTCGTTTATCTGAACTAACTCTTCACTTATTATCATATTTGTTCCAATAGAATCTGCCCTCTCTTTGAGAAGTTTTTGTATAATTTTTTCTGTTTCATCATAACCTCCTTCACCAATGTGATCATATCTGATATACCCTTCATGATCTGCAATATACTTGCGTGGCCAATAGTTGTTTCCAAATGCTTTCCATGTCTCCTTTTCATTGTCAAGAACCACTGGATATTTTATGCCATATTTTGCCACTGCATTTTTCACATTTTCTATATCCTTCTCAAATTCAAATTCAGGGGAATGAATGCCAATAATCAGCAGACCTTGGTCGGTATATTTTTCATCCCACGATGTGATAAAAGGTAAAGTTCTAACACAATTTATGCAGCTATATGTCCAAATGTCATAAAGTACAACACTGTTTTTTATTTTTTTTCCTAATTCCTCAGGTAATGTGTTGATGTATCCTGAAATTCCTGCTAATTCAGGTGCTTTTTTGTATCCGAATTTGCTAATCTTTTGTTCAGAATTTGTTTTTTTAGATTCATCTGATGCGTATTCAAGTGTTTGTGAATCCAATACAGATAACGATAGACTGAGAACAACCACTATAGATAAGATTACAACTCCTAAAATTAACGGCGGCTTTATTTCTGATTTCATATGATCAACCCAATAACACTAATTCGTTTAGAAGTGGAAAGTTTGCAATGTATGCCAACTGATTTGTAAATACAAGAATTCCTAAAATTATGATGAATCCCCCTAATATTAAATTGTAAAATTTTAGATGTTTGCTCATTGCTTGAATTATCCTTGTAGCCCTTGAAAAAAATACTCCTATTAGAACAAATGGAATTCCTAATCCCAAAGAATATGCTAGTAACAAATGAAATGACACTGACGGGGTAGTTGCAGCTAAAGTTAGAATAGTCCCAAGTATTGGGCCTACACATGGAGTCCATCCTGCAGCAAAGGCAAGACCAAATACAAAGGATAAAGGATAACTAGATTTTTTTATTTTTGGGAAAAACTTTTTTTCTACATTCAGTGATCTGATCTTTGTTGATAATAACAAGAATATGCCAAATGATATGATAATTATTCCTCCCACATAATTTAGACTTTGTAGTATATTGTCAGCTGCATTGGATAGAACACTGTTAATCAAAACACCCAAAGCTGAAAATACAACTGAAAATCCCAACACAAAAAACACTGTATTTAGAATTATTCCCACCCTGTTAATTGAAATGACAGAGCCATCCTTAGAATTAAGTTCTGTAACTGTACTGCCTGATATGTATGCAAGAAAAGCTGGAATCATAGGCAATATGCATGGAGCTACAAATGATCCCAGACCAGCAATTAGCGCTACAAGTATTGTGACTTCTGTCATGAATATAGTATTTGAATCAAATTATAAAACTGATTTTCCAAATCTTGCCTGATTCAAAGACCTTTCATTTTTATCTAGGCTGGAACTATTATTGACATGAACAAGCGTTTTGTTATCGTGGGTGTAGTTTTAGGCATAGTTGTAACATTTGCTGTTTTAATTGGCTCTCCAGCTATTGGCGGCTTTGACATGTTTAGATAATTCTCTTAATTTGATTTTATGTTTTTTAAAAAATAATTAAAAAATTAACCACTTGAATTATTAATGATGTAAATGATGCTGATTTAGTTGAAAAGTGTTATTGTAGTCGATGATGATGATGATAGCCGTGACGCATTATCTGACATTCTTGAATTTAAGGGAATTAATGTTCTTGCAAAGGCCATAAACGGCTATGATGCAGTTGAAAAATTTTCAAAATATGCTCCAGACGTGGTATTGATGGATATGATGATGCCAAAATATGATGGATTTTATGGATTAGAACATATCAAAAATATTGATCCAAATGCCAAAATAATTATAATAACTGCTGACCAAACTGAAGAAACCCGTATTAAATTAAAACAAATGCATCATGAATTGGTAGTTTTAAAACCAATTGACACTGATAAACTAGTTAAAATGATTAACGAGTAAATCTTTTCGGCAATGTTATTGTAAATGTGGTTGGATTATTTTTAACTGAAATTTTACCCTTATGTTGTTCTATAATGTTTTTACAGCTAACTAATCCCAAACCAGTTCCCGTTTGTTTTGTCGTGTATAATGGTTCAAAAATCACATCGATGTCATCTCCTTTAATTCCTATTCCTGAATCTATGATGTCTATGATCACTTGGTCTTCTGTATCTTCGATCTTTACTTCTACACTACCTATACTGTCCCCTATTGCATCGATAGAATTTCTGATTAAATTGGAAAAGACTATCCCCAATTTGTTTTCATCTACCAAAACCTGCGCGTCATTTTCTGGTATGACCATTTTGATTTTTGTAGGAATTGTTGTCCAGTCAAATGAATTTTTAATGCATGTCAATAATGACACATTCTTTTTTTCAATAGGAGTTTGTTTAACGTAGTTAAGAACATCTTCAATCTGGTTAGTCATTCGCAATATTGCCTTGTTTATTCGTAATATTGCTTCTTTGTCTTGTGCTGAAAATTTATCCTTGTTTCTTAACATGGTAATTTCAGATGAACTTTTGATCACACTTAATGGATTTCGTAAATCATGAGATAATCTTGCAGCAAGTTGACCTATGGCAGATAGTTTTTCTTTTTTGATTAACTCTTTTGATAACTCATCAATTTTTATGGATTTAATTTCAATTGCTTTAGTTAGTTTTGAGTTTAGTATTATTATGATACTGGAAAATACGATAAGTAATGTTACTAAAACTAATGAAAAAAATACCATAAAATTACTATCAGTATCTAAACTCCAAAAATAGTTTAATGCAATAAGAACTATGATTGTCGTAGTTATGATGAGAAACAATGTTATGTTTACTCCATATTTTGTAAGTTTTTCTATTTTGTATTTTTCATCAACATTTTGTTTGTTGTATTTAATTTTCTTCGATTTGTAAATTGTGCCATATATTGTAAAAGCCCATATTATGTAACTAGTTAGCCATAAAATATCTACAGGGTGCCCATCATAATAATTATCATCGATCACTAAAAATAAAAAAATGTCATCTGCTATGATAAAAATTATAATTCCTATCAATATCATTATCCAAAATGAATTTTTTTCTCCTCGGGATGAAAATAAAATTGTAATTATAGCTGGAATTAATAATATCGCATCAACAATTGGATAAATCATGGCAACTACTATTTCAAAAAATTCCGTTTCAGAATTTGTTTGAAATGTTATGATCAATATTGGAATTAAAATTAGTACTGATAAAAAACTGGCAAAAATTACCTCTTTTTTCTTTATTTTATTTTGCAATGGGTGTAAGAATATGATCAAAGAAACAAACATCAAAATTGGTGCTAGAATATAGAAAAAATCTGCAATAGAAGGATATGGTTCAATTCCTAAAACATGTTCGTGTAAATTCCAAATTTGTTCAGCTGCAAACCATGAACTGAAAGATAGTGTTAAAAATAAAAGAGATTTTTTTGAAATTTCTTGTATTTTGTCTGCTCTAGATAGCGCCCATATTGATAAAATTATGAGCGTACCTGGAATTACAGTGTATATCGGTAATGAGATATTACTTGAAAAATAATCAATACTTACAATACTGTTTACTAGATATAATACTGTAAGACTAAAAATTACAGAAATAAATGCAATTTTATTTATTTTATTGAATCTGATTAATTCATTTGATGTTTCCAACTACTCTCATTTTGAATTTGTTTTATATTGTGATTTAACATTTTGGGCGTTTAATGTTGTAACTATATTTTGAATTTTCTAATTGCTTGCTCAAAAATTTCCAATGCAGAATCAATATCTTTTCTAGATAGCCATGCTGTAACTGATATTCTCAGCCTTGCTTTGTTTTTAGGCACAGTTGGGTATCTTATAGGCTGCACAAACACACCACGGTCAAATAAAAATTTTCCAAAATTCATTGCTGTTTTTTCATTTCTTATGATGATTGGAATGATGTGTGTATTGGATTCTATTTGGTATCCTATCTGTCTTAATCCTTTAGAGAGTAGTTTTGTATTGTTTTCTAGCTTTTTTCTTTGTTTTTCTCTGTTTGATTCAAATCTTTTTAATGAATATTCTACTAAAAATGATGGAAGTGCTGAAGTATAGATAAAAGATTTTGATTTATTTATGCACAAATCTATCACGTTATTTTGTGCTGAAACATATCCTCCAAATGATCCCAATCCTTTACTTAGACTGCTAATATACAAATCAATTTTTTTTGTAACATTAAAGTAATTTGGAGTTCCTTTTCCATCGGCTCCTACCACAAAATCTCCATGTGCATCGTCTAGTATGGTTATGGTATTTGATTTTTCTGTAATTTCTGTAATTTCTTTAAGTTTAGAGAATTCTCCATCCATACTGAATATTCCCTCGGTGATCAGAAATTTGTTTTTGCCTTTTTGCTTGAGTTTTTTATTTAAATCCACCATGTCATTATGTTTGTATATTGATATTTTTGCTCCTGAAAGTTTGCATGATTCAATTATGCTTGCATGATTCAGTTCATCACTCAAAATCAAATCATCTTTTTTTGCAATTGTTGTAATTGCACCCAAATTTGCCATATATCCAGTAGGATAAATCAAACTATCTTGGTGTGATTTATGTTTTGCAAGCTTGCCTTCTAATATTTTATATGATTCATCATTTCCTGCTATTAGTCTTGAGCTTGATTGCATTTGTGTTATTCCTATTTTTGTGACTGAAATTCCCAAGTAATCATTTGAACACAGGTTTAGTAGTTTTTTTCCATTAATCGTAATAAACGCTTGATTTGATCTACCGTATCTTAATTTTCTGTACAAATTATTTTGTTTTATTTGTTCTAATTCCAAATCAATAAAATTTAATTTATTATTCAAGACTATTACGAATTAAAATTAGCCATGCGTAAATTCTTTTCCTATTTCACTATTGATTGATAACTAATTTGATGTTTTCACAAATAATGTTAAATTTACGTTAGGCTCAATATATCTTTTAAATCTTAAATATCTATTATGTGAACATTAATCCACTATGGATAATAACATAGATCGAATGCTAGATGATCAAAAAAACATTGTAGAGTTAGATTTAGCTATAAAAAAATTAAAATTTCAAAAAGTGAACGGAATGAACAACGAATCGTCTTTGGATGACAATGTAGGACGATTATTTGAAGATCAAAAAAACATTGTAGAGTTAGATTTAGCTATAAAAAAATTAAAATTTAAAAGAAAGAAAAAATCATATATTAAAGTATTTGAGGCCTAAATTCTTTAGATCTTATTATCTATATTGATATGCTGGAACTTTTACCTGTTGATTTATTTTCATTACTGTATAATCTGTCATTTTTACCAAATGTTCAATTTCAATGTCTGAAAGATATTCACGTTCTTCATCAAACGCATTTCTGATTATTGAATCAAGTTCTAAGTTTAATGTTTCAAGTAATGTTATTGCTTTTGTATGTCGATTACTCATCATTTAATTAAAATTATTTTTTGCTTAATTAAGAAATATGCTATTTCCCGATCATGGGAACTCTTTATTTTTTATACGATTTCCCACCCTTGGGAACTAAATTATTTTTCTCATAAATATACATCTAGCCGCACAAAGAATTAGTATTTTATACCATCTATTGTATGAGAAATATTTTATTTCTAAGCTTCTAATCCTATTTTTTTTATCATTTTGAAATCTTCATCAGGTTCATTGCCTCCCATTGTAAGATATCCTGAAGTGATTATGCCATTTGCTCCACTTTTCAATAATTCTTCTCCTGAATCTGCAAGATTTGTTTCCCTTCCACCTGAAATCTTTATCACGGATTCTGGCAATAGAAATCTAATAACTGAAAACATTCTGACAATTTCAGAATTTTCTAATTTTGTTTGCAATTCCAAAGGTGTTCCAGGAACAGGAACTAGTATGTTTATGGTGACTTCTTCAGGGTAAATCGTAGCTAATTCTAATGCTAATTCCATTCTCTGCTTTCTTGTTTCCCCCAACCCGATAATACCACCAGTGCATAATTCTAACCCTGCGTCGCGTGCAATCTGAAGTGTTTTCAATCTATCTTCGTATGTGTGTGTAGTACAAATTTCTGAAAATTTTGATTTTGAAGTTTCTAAATTATGATTATATCTTCTTACGTTGAGTTCTTTGAGTTTTTTTGCTTGTTCTAATGTTAGAAATCCTAAACTGCATTCGACATTAATTCCTACTTTATTATTAATTTCTCTTATTATGTTGCAAACTTTGTCAAAATCTTTCGGTGATGGTTCTCTCCATGCTGCAACCAGGCAATATGACTCTGCCCCTTCTTTTTTTGCTTTAGCTGCTTTAATTACAACTTCCTCCGTTGGTGGTAATTGATATGTCTCAATACCAGTATTGAAAAATGCTGATTGACCGCAAAATGAACAATCTTCACTACATGCATTTTTTTTTATATTGTTTAATTGTTCTACATCTACTTTATTCCCATTGAAATCTCGTGTGATCTGATTTGCAGCTTTGGCTAATTCTTTGACCTCTTCGTCTGATACATCAAAGAGTTTTTCAACGTCATCGTTTGATATTCCAATTCCTGAAAATACTTTTTCTTGACATTCTTTAATGAATTCAATGTCTTTCATGATGTTTTTGTATAAAATCTACTAAAAAAGATTAGTGACATGAAAACTCACTTTCTGTGCGTAATCCCAAATCATTTTAAAATTGGTATTTATTTTCATGATGCCTACAGGTTATTCTGAATTTCTTATCTGATACTGTAGTTCATGGATCTATAATATTTGATTCTGTGCTGATTTGATTGTGTTTATTGTTCTATTTAGTAGTAAGTCTAATTCTTCTTCAGAAATCGCTAATGGCGGTACAAGCATGACAATATTTCCTAATGTACGAAGATAGATTCCATGTTTTTTCCCTTCCTCAAAGAAAATTTTGTTTATTGATTTTTTAGGATGGATTGGTGTCTTGTTCTTTTTGTCTTTTACTAGTTCTATTCCCATTAGCATTCCTTTATGCCTGATATCTCCCACCGTTTCAATTTCTCCTATTTCATCATAATACTCTTCAAAAACTTTTGATGTTTTTTGAATTTTTTTGATCAAGTTATTTTTTTTATATAATCGTAAATTCTCATTTGCAACTGCTGAAGATAATGGATTGCCTGTAAATGTATGTCCATGGAAGAGATGTTTCCAATCATAAAATTCTCCTAAAAATGAATCATAAATTTTTTTGTTTGCTAGAGTTGCAGCCATTGTAATGTATCCACCAGTTAACATTTTCCCATATGCTACAATATCTGGAATACTTTTTTGTTCAGTATATTGTATCATAGACCCTAATCGTCCAAAGCCTGTTGCTATCTCATCTAATACTAGTAGTATGTTGTATTTTTTACATATTTTACTTATCCTTCTTTGAAATCCTTTTGGAAATATATTTACCCCCCCTGCAACTTGTGCTCCACTTTCCATTACGAATGCAGCAATTTTGTCGTCTTTGGAAAATTGTTTTTCAATTTTATCTAAGCAAAAATTCTGATAATCCAAATAACTATACTCTTTAGGAATTCTATACTTGTTTGGTACTGGAATTTGAATTGTAGGAAATAATTGTTTTTTGAACTTACCAAAAAATTCTGGAACATAGCCCACAGACATTGCACCAAATGTGTCGCCATGATAACCATTTTCTAATGTTGCAATTTTTGTTTTTTTCATTTCTCCAATATTGTTCCAATACTGCAATGCCATCTTGATTGCAATTTCCATTGCAGAAGACCCATTATCTGAATAAAACACTCTGTGCATACCTGGTGATATTTTTACCAAGCTCTCTGCCAGTATTTCTGCCGGTTCATTTGTTAAATTAAACATTGATGAATGTTGGAGTTTCTTGCTTTGTTTTGTAATTGCATTGATTAATTCTGGCTTGGAATGTCCCCACACATTGCACCACATTGATGCAACTCCATCTAACAGATTGTTTCCATTTGAATCTGTGAGCCACATTCCTTTGGCTTTGACAATCTCGTTAAATGAATCCCATTCTTTCATCTGTGTGTTTGGATGCCAAACAAAATTCTTCTTTTTCAAACGATTTTTCTAATACTAATTGATCTTAATAATCAAACGATATTATTTATTTTGAACTAACACTTGCTTATTCTTGCTCTGAACTCTTTTTTTCAGAATCATCTGCTCTATCTCTAACTTTCTTCATTATACAATACTTGCGCAGACTGTTTAACAATCCCATATTTTTCTATATTTTGTATGAACTTAAAGTTTTATTCCTTTGGTTTTGACTCAATGCGATATGTCTAAAATTTTGAAAATTTGTTTTTTTTCAAATATGGCAATGCCAATCAATATAACAAGACCTAAAACCAAGCTTATTTCTTCTGAAAACAGTTTTTCTGACATTTGCCATATGCCGCGCCAAAATAAAATTAACCCTACACCTGTCAGTAAAAGAATCAATGTACGACCAATATAGTTTAGAGATTCAATCAACTCCTATTTTTGTAATTTAATGTTGTTTATTATTTTTTATAATATTATTTTATAGTGTTAGTTTTTAAACCATTTTTTTATGTTATGTGTTTTTTAAAACTAGGTGTTGATTAATGAGAAAACCTAATTCTAACCCTAGTTCTGATTGTCTTTGCATGTTTTACAAATTGAAACTTTATCTGAATCGATTATTATTTCGACATTACTTGTATGGCATCTATGACATAGCCCTTTTATCCTAATGACCAAAAATTCTCCGAACAATCCACACAATTATGATTGTGGTATTTGTCTTGTCTTTCACTTATCCAGACTTTGCACTTTATACAATTACTGTGTTTCATACTTGTTGTTATGTTGAACTTGTATTAATGTAGGGCTTTGGTGAATGTCATTGTTTTATTTCATTATTTTGAGAAAAAATATGTAGATGTAAAATAACATGATTGTGTTTTTAATCCCAATTATCTGCGAATCTGTTTAATTTGATATTTGATTTTTAATGTTAAAATCTATGTAAAATTAGGCTCAAAACCAAACTCATGGTTGGATATGGATGATTTTTGAGTATTTTGATGAAAAATCATCAAATAAGCCAGTTCTTATAGGAAACAAACTAACCATTATTGGTCTTATTTTTGGTTTTACAAACTATCAATGCGGATACTGTCTGCGGGCGTTGTGGAAAAAATGGTATGTTGACAGATAATGTAACCGGGGAAAGATTCTGTGGAAAATGTGGATATGTAATTTCTGAGACCTTGCAAGATTCTGGCCCAGAATGGAGATCATTTTCAAAAGAAGGCGGCACAGATCCTACTAGAACTGGTGCACCCACATCCCTTACAATACATGATAGAGGTCTTGCCACAATCATTAATCCAATAAATCGAGATTCATCTGGAAAACCGCTTACATCTGCTATGAAAAGTACTATTGAAAGATTAAGAACATGGGATAGTAGAAGTAAAGTTCATGAATCTGCAGATAGAAATCTTAGACAAGCATTAAGTGAATTAACACGACTAAAAGACAAACTTGCGCTTTCTGATGCTGTTGTTGAAAAAGCAGCATATATTTACAGAAAAGCGTTGGAAAAAGGTCTTGTAAGAGGCCGTTCAATTTCTGCATTAATTGCATCTGCACTTTATGCAGCATGTCGAGATACTGAAACTCCTAGAACCCTAAAAGATGTCTCAGATGCAGGCAACATTAAGAAAAAAGACATTGCAAGATGTTACAGATTATTACATCGTGAATTAGAGCTAAAGATGCCTGTTGTTGATCCAATCCAATGTGTTGCAAGAATTGCAAGCAAGCTTGGAATTACTGAAAAAACAAAACGTTATGCAGTTAAAGTCCTTAAAGTAGCTCAAGAACATGAAGAATCAGCTGGGAAGGATCCGATGGGTCTTGCTGCAGCTGCTTTGTACTTGTCATGTGTAAAAAATTGTGAAAATATGACTCAACGCGATATTGCAGAAGCTGCAAGTGTAACAGAGGTTACCATAAGAAATCGATACAAGGGTCTAAGATTAGATCAAGATACCGATTTGTAGGTTGGATAGATAGCAAAAACATGACTCAAACACGACCTTTGATATCAATAGTTAATGTGGTAGCTTCTGCAACAATAGATCAAAAATTAGATCTTGTAGATATTACGAAAAAATTTCCAGACGTAGAATATCATCCAGAACAATTCCCAGGAGCTGTTTTCAGACTGAAAAATCCAAAAACAGCCACGTTGCTTTTTAGCTCAGGAAAGATGGTATGTACCGGCGCCAAGTCTCAAGAATTGGCAGAAACTGCCGTATCTAAAGTAGTAGAGATTCTAAGAAAGGGTAAAATTAAAATCAAAAATGATGCACTAGTCACAATACAAAATATTGTTTCCTCGATTAATCTTGGCGGCAGAGTTAATTTGGAACAAGCAGCCAGAACTCTTCCAAGAAGTATGTATGAACCAGAACAGTTTCCAGGATTAATACACAGAATGCTTGATCCTAAAACTGTGATCCTAATTTTTGCATCAGGCAAATTAGTCTGCGTTGGAGCCAAACTTGAAAAAGACATTCATCGTTCTGTTCATCAAATTCATAGTATGCTTGAAGAAAAAAATTTGATGGCTTATGACTAGCACTGTGAATTTGTAGAAGAGATATGTCAATACGCTGTAAAGTCTGCAATGCTTCAAAGATTCAAGATACTGCAAAAATAATCACTGATGTTAATTGGGAATGCCCATCGTGTGGAAATTTGCTTGATTTTAATGGTTATATCGCTACAAACTAATCTGTGATATTTATTTTTTAAAATTATATGTGGAATTTTTTAGAATTACAAATAAAGAAATCACAAAGTATGAGTGGTAATTTTTTTATTATCTCTGTCTCTTTTACAGAAACTACAATATTCCTCAGATGAATTACGACTAATAGGAGTTAAGCAGTCATGACAGTACTTCATGTATCTTTTGAGTTAAACCGAGTATATTAGTAAATCATTAGTATTGCCATGGTGCTAGTTTATCTTTAATTGATCATGATCATCATATTTTCTCTTACCACATGATTCACAAATCCAAAAAACTCTATGTTTATTATCCATGAATTCCTCTTTTTCCACCATTATTCTATAACAATCAAAACATATCTCGGTTTTCATTTTTCTGTATCTTTTACTACTTGACCGCGCTTGTATTCATTATAATATCCGATACACGCATTAAGTTCTTTTAAGAAGTTGCTATCTTCAAAATCACCTGATTCCAAATCTGCCCAATACGTAAGAATATCTTGTTTTAACAACGCCAACGTTTTTTCTTGCATGATTATAATTAGTCTCTCTATGATACATACCCATGTATACGATAATTTTACCTACAAAACGATCTTTTTACAATAAAATATCAATTAAAACAAAATCCAGAAAAAATCAATGTTTAGTTGTAAATGTTATGTATAAATCTGTAAAAATTCTAATGAACTAATGTTGAATTCATTATTTATCACGGGGACGGATACTGACGTTGGAAAAACATACGTTACATCTGGCATTGCAGTTACTCTTAGAAAGATGGGCATTGATGTAGGAGTGATGAAACCTTTTGCTGCAGGAACAGCACAAAAAAGAGGATTCAAATCTGAAGATGTTGAAATTTTAGCAAATGCTGCTCAAGTAAATGATCCTGAAATGCTATTAAATCCACAATTTTTCCCAATTGCAGCATCTCCTTACACTGCATTAAAAAATTTGAAAATAAAACCAAACATCAAACTTATTTTAAACAGATTCAAAAAACTATCAAAACTACATTCTATGATTCTAGTTGAAGGAATGGGTGGGATAATGACTCCTATTCTTCAAGATTATTTTGTAACAAATTTAATCAAAGACATGAAATTACCAACAATAATTGTCACAAGAACAAAAATTGGAACTGTTAATCATACTATAATGACTTGTAAGATGTGTGAAAAATATAAAATCCAAGTTAAGGGCATCGTGATAAATAATTTTGACACTAATGGATACCTGATTAAAGAACTGAAACGAGATTTAGAAAATTTAACTGATATTCCTGTGTTAGGTTCAATTCCATTCATAAATGATATGAGTGATTCATCACTTTATCGTGTTTTCAAAAAAAATATTGACTTTAAATCTCTATTGAGTTAATTTTCAAATTCGCAGTATTTTGAACTTACTTTGACCTTGAACATTTACAAATTGTGCAATATCATAAATTATTTTTGAAAATGAAGCGTTTTTCTTTTCAATTACATATGTTTTATTTTGAAAATCTAATTTCTTTGTAATTACTAGCCAGATGTTCTCTTTAATTGGTTGAATTTTTTGCAATTGCACTAGTTTTTGCTCGATAATCTTTTTGTCAATGGTTTTTGGGATACACACTATCAAAGTTTTTTTTGGATCAATTTCAAGTGTTTTTAAATCTGGTATGATGATATCTATTTCTATTTCTGCATGTTTTATTTTTCTCTGACTAGATATCAATGCGTTTGTTAGTAGATAATGTAGTAATCCCGTTGCAAGAACTCCTAGACTCTCTTCTTTTTCACCCATTGAAATTACTTTGTCATAACAATTTTCTAAAATAATATCAATTATCTCTGTAAATTTTGTCTGTGATATTAATTCCTCAATGTTTTTCTCTGATTTTATGTAATCAAATAGAAGATCTTTGATTGGGTTTTGCTCTTCTGGCATTTGCTTATTCGTTGAATATGTATCGTCTTTCACCTCTTGATTCCGTAGTGGTATTGACATCCACTAAGATGAATTCTCTTTTTGTATGAACCATTGGTTCTTCTGGTGAGAGTTTATTTTCATGTAGGGTTTCGTATTCTTGCAATGTAAGTTTTCTTCTTGGAGCAAGCTCTGCCTCTAAATTCATATTCTTTACAATTTCCTCATATTCTGGTTGAATTGTACCACTAAACACCATTGCACTACTTCCACTTCCATATGAGCCAAATCCAACACGTTTTCCATTCAGATCTATTCCTTTTTGATATTCAAATTCAAGACAGCTTCTAAATCCAAGATACAATGATGCTGTGTATAGATTTCCGATCATCTTTGATGCAATTAAAGAACTTGCAAGTTTTGATTCATACACTTCTTGGAATTCTCTTGTCTTTGTAAATAATTTTGTAAATTCGTGATCTTTTGCCATAAATTCCTCGTCTCCTAACACTGACTCAATTGTTCCACGTGGGTCTTTTGGAACTGGTTCTGGTATACCCATATCATGAATAATTTTTTTCCATCTTGGAAGTTGACGCCATTCATGTCTTACAAGATATGCAAGAGCTTTTTTGCCCATGTTGCTATATGGTAAGTGCATGTTAAGATAATCCATGTGATCCAGTATTGTCTCACCTGGTTCTAACTTCATTAATCCTGACGCTAAAGCTTTTTTCTTGTAAATTTCAAGTGCTTTTCTTACTTGAATCATATACAAAAGATTAGAGTATTGACCATGTACAATCGGTGTTTCTTTTCCAAATGGTCTGTAAAAATCATATTCATCTTTAATTGACGTAGCTGTTACTTTAGGATCAAATGTCAATAATCTAGGTTCGTCATTTAGTAGCATTACCACCGCTCCTGCTCCTTGTGTCATTTCTCCACTAGAGCCCATGTCATATTTTGCAATATCTGAAACTACTACTAGAGCATGTTTTCCCTCTGCTTCTCCTGCTCTAATCCAATTGGTATTGTCATAAAGTGCATAAGAACCACTAACACAAGCAAATTTTGTCTCTACTCCACCACAGTGCTCAAAAGCACCTTGACCATAAACCTGCTCCAACATTCCAATCACATAGGAATTCATTGCCTTTGATTCATCAAATGAAGATTCAGTAGAAACATACAATCTTCCAATATCTTCTGGTGATAACTTGTTTTTCTGCATAATTTGAAGACATGCGTTTGCTGCAAGACATGCAGGATCTTGATTAGTATCCACAATCGCCATCTGAGATACACCTAATCCTTTTTGGAGTTTTTCAGGGTCTAATCCCCTGGCTTTTGCAAAATCAGCCGCATCTATGTATAATCTTGGAATGTAAATTGCAATGTCATCAATTCCAGCTGCCATCAAGCTTGCCTCCGCCCATACTCATATAAGGATATTGAGCTAATTCTATCTTACTCATTAGGGAATTTTTACAATTTTTTACACATGTTTTGTTCATTAATCTATTATTTTTCTATTTTTTTAGCTCTGAATCAAAAATTCTTTCAAAAACATCGTATGGCTGGGCTCCACCGATCTTTGTAATCTTGTTATCTGGGCCGATAATGAAAAATGCTGGTGTTCCTGTTAACCCCAAGTCTCTTGCATCTTGATTGCTTTTTGCTATGCTTTGAGCATATTTTGAATCTGTCATGCATTTTGAAAATTCATCGATATCAAGTCCCAAGTCTCCTGCAAACTGAAACAGATTATCACGTGATGCCCAACCATTGTTTTCACCTGTCCAATGATTATACAATGTATCATGATATTCCCAAAACTTTTCTTGGTCAGAAGCACAACGTGCAGCATTTGCAGCAGCGACTGAATCTTCTCCGATAATTGTAAAGTCCTTAAAAATTACTTTGACTTTGCCTGTTTCTATGTAATTTTTCAAAATAGAATCTTCTGTTTCATGGAAGAATTTGTTGCAAAAAAAACATTGATAATCACCAAATTCTATCAGTGTTACTGGAGCATTTGGGTTACCTAGAATTGGTGAACCATTTTCTAGAAATGTGGATGCTGTAATCTTAGCTGGACCTGATTCTTGAATTGCAGGTGTTGGTGCTACTATCAGTTCTGGTTTATCATTAACTGTGTTAAATGCCAAAAATGCCATAATTATTACAACTGACGCAATTCCCGCACCTATTGCTAAAGACGGAGCATGAATCATTAACTATTGAAAATTTTTGGGGCATTTAGTCTTTTGTACAGCACCATGATTAATCATGATCTGGTACTTCTCCCAAATTAAAAATCTGTATT
>SYJQ01000024.1 GCA_005798405.1 Nitrosopumilaceae archaeon | reverse complement strand
GGCGTACACCCCGTTGAAAAGTTCTTTGTATACAGGAATATTTTGTTCATAGTAACGGAATTGTGATTCTGTTTCGCCAGCAATTACAACCGTATCTATAATGTCATATCGAGATAAAATTGCATCAAGAACACTGACTAGCCTGTCTTCTCCAATTGCATTAAGTGATGGTTTTCCGATCCAATTTGGGAAAGGTCCTAGTGTCTCCCCGTTAATTACAGAAAAATATAGTGTAACTTTAAGATCATTATTTTTATTAAAACTCATCAAAACATCTGATTGTTTCCAGTTGAATTCTCCTTTTACAGGCTCAACAATATTCCAAAATATGTATACGTTACTTCTTCCGATTCCTGTAGAAGATGCATCAGAATAAATTTGATCCAAGTCTTGTAAAGATACAGCTTGATTTGGTGTGTTAATCACAAGACCAATTTTTTCATTATGTTTTTGACTGGTAATTGATTCTAAGTTTGGTGCTAATAGCACTACTACAATTATAACAATTACTGCGGCAACACCAACAGATATTCCTAGAATTTTCTTATCCATATTGAATTAAAAGTAAAAAGGAAGTAAAAGAGTTGTGATTCTGTTTTTCTATCCAGAAGTACAGCCACTGAATCCACATTCTATGCAGATGCTACATCCTTCTACAAATACTAGATTGTTTTTGCACGTTGGACATAAACGATCTTCAGATACTTCTTCTGGTCTCATAGGTTCGGATGTAATTTCTTCATCATGAACTTTGAGTTCAAGTGCATTATGTACTTGAGATTTGATGTATGGATTTGAAATCATAGTTGTTACATATCTAGTAACATGCTCACTTGGCGTAACATCAAATGTTTTTTGTGCATTTTCACTTGTCATGTGAAGTACTTGTTTGTGTCGAGAACCATCACGATATACTGTGATTCCTTTTAGTCCCAATTCGTGAGCCAGTAGATATGCAGATTTTACATCTTCTGCAGTAACATCATATGGCATGTTAATTGTCTTGGCAATTGCATTACCTATCCAATCTTGCCATACACCTTGAGCCATTAGATGATCTGCCCAGTGAATATCCATTGCAGTAACAAAGACATCTTGCATCCATTGTGGAACTTCAGGAATTCCTTTTAGAGATCCGTAGTTATCTGCAATCTTTGCAAGTAATTCATCACTGTACAGACCGTGTTCTTTGAGTACTTCTTCAACAATCTTGTTGGTATAGAAGAATCTGCCAACAGTTACTCTCTTTTCAAATACTAGAGCAAATGCTGGCTCCATTCCGTTTGAACAATCAGCAATCATAGATAGTGTTCCTGTAGGAGCTACTGTAGTAGTCAGAACATTTCTTATTCCATGTTTCTTGATTTTATCAATTAGTGCATCCCATTCATAGCAGTGTGATTCTTTTGGTTTCTCATAATATCCTGCAATTGGAATCTTTCCTTCTGGATATTCTGTCTTTGAGCAAAGTGGGAATTCACCTCGAGATTTTGCAAGGGCTACACTTTCTTCCATGGAATAATATGATAATGCTTCTGATAGTTTTGATTGCATCTCATATCCCTCTTTGGAGTTGTATGGGATTTTTAATTTGTATAAGAGATCTGCAACGCCCATTACACCTAATCCAATTCTTCTAGAATCTTTTGATGCAATGTCAATATCCTTTACAGGATAGTGATTAACATCAATGATGTTATCTAGGAATCTTGTTGTCTTTCGGATTGTTTCTTCGTATCTTTGCCAATCAAACTCGTATTCTCCATCAGCCTTTCTTTTTACGAGATTTACCAAGTTGATTGAACCAAGATTGCATGATTCGTATGGATATAGACTCTGTTCACCACATGGATTTGTAGCTCTTAGTGGAGCCTGTCTTGCTTTGGCAAATACATTGTATTTGTTAATTTGATCAAAGAAGATCAATCCAGGCTCTGCGCTCTTCCATGCAGATAGAGCTATCAAGTCAATTAATTGATGTGCATTGATTTCTCTTACTGGCTTTCTGTCACGTGGACTACGTAACATGTACTTGCCATCATCTGTATTTACAAGTGCATTCCAAAAGTCTTCCCATATACCTACACTGACATTAAAGTTCTCCAATACACCAGGTTCGGTTTTATTTGTAATGAATTTCTCAACATCGGGATGCCAAGCTTCAATAATTCCCATGTTAGCTCCTCTTCTCTTTCCGCCTTGTTTTACAACTTCAGTTACAGTATTGATGATATTCATAAAAGATACTGGACCTGATGCTACACCAGATGTGGATGCAACAATGTCGCCTTCTTCACGAAGATCAGAGTAATTGATTCCAACTCCACCACCTGATTTGAAAATAAGTGCTGCATCAGAAGTTGATTTCATGATTTGTTCCATATCATCAGGCATGCCAAGAACAAAACATGCAGAAAGCTGACCCAATCTACCACCGGCATTCATCATTGTTGGTGAATTGGGCAGGAAATCTTGTGCAGTCATCAGCTCAAAGTATTCTGTAATCTTGTCTGCATAGTTATCGAATTTTTTGGCTGCAAGTAGTGTTAGAAGATCTTTAAAACTGACTTTCATCTGGCCTTTGTTTGCAAGTGTCACATAGTGATTGATTAAAGATCTAAAGTGCCACTTGTTGAGAAAATATTCCCCAATCTTGAATTTATAATCAAAATTGTCTAGTTTCTCAAGATATGTGCGTGCTTCATCAGTATTTTGTGTGATGTTTCCAGATTTATCAAATACTTGTGCATCATACAGAATATCGCCAACTCCAACTAGAATTGCTACTCTTTCAAACATTTGAGTTGGGGATTCTGTGATTTCATTTTTATTATTTCTGAAAAGATATCTAGATGCTAATACTCTCAAGCAATTTAGATCAAAATTCTTAGATACAGAATCTAAGGACTTTGTGTTTAAGACTTTCATTTTTTCGTCTCTTAATTTTCTTCGCTCATGTCTGTAAACGATGTATGCTTTTGCAATGTCGCTGTTACCACAATCGATAAGAGTTGATTCCACAATATCTTGAATATCCTCAACACTTGGAGTTCTAGAACTTGTGAATCCCTGTTCGACTAATTTTTGTACGACTTTATTTGCAAGTTGATCGGCTAGCACACGATCGGCTTTAGAGGTGGCTGCCAACGCTTTGAATATAGCGTTTGAAATTTTATTTTGATTGAAAACCGTTACAGCGCCACTGCGCTTACGGATCTCATTGATAGTACTTTCTATTTGTGATTTATCCAATTATAATCTCTCCACAACAGGTAAGAAATAAGACGGTATAAATGATTTGGCAGTTTTTTCTAAAATTTCAGTTCAATAATATTGACAACGGTCCAATCGATGTTGTAATGGTTTTTTGATCAAAATCAATCACGTGTTTAGAACGATGATCGCATGAAAATATTAGTGTGGTGAAGATTCATATCTAACAGGTTAATTCTCAAACCTTCATGCATTTTCACGTTTAAGTGATTAACTAAATTCTCTCTGCGAGTAATAAGAAGAATATGGTTATAACTTGTGTGCTCGAAAAATTTTGATCTTGTCCCCTTCAGGAGTCAATTTTTTTAATGTCGCCATTATGAAATTCATACAGGCGTTACATTGCTAGCACAGGATGAAGATCGCCTGACTGAAACTGATCAAAATATTTTCGTGTTCGTAACTAGTTTTTAATTTATGAAATTCAGATCACATATGAAGACTTGCACTTTGGACACTTGTCTACAAATGGTTCATCTTTGAATCCGCATTCACCACAGAGTGCAACTTTTTTTACAGGTTTAAATGATGATGTAAGTTCTGCTGCTTTCTCAATTGATTTTTTTATATCAGCTTGAGTAGCATTCTGATCAATATCAAGTCTGACTAGTAATCCACCATTAAGTAATTTAGATAGTTTAGTGCATTCAGATATGATTTCAGTTTTATTTGTATAATCCCCTATTTCAGAGGCGTTAAGGACTATTCCTTGTGAATAAGAGTCGCTATCCATAGAACTTAGAGCAGAATTTTTACCATATTTTTCACCATCTAGGTTCGCAAATCGACTAGATCCCTCAGTTTCAGTCATGGATATAGCCACAGTATCACCAAGTTCCTTGCCTTTTTTAGCCGCAACATCAACTGCGGTTTCTATTACTTTATTGAGTATGTCTTTTCCTTCCTTATTATCTTGGAATCCAAGGATATTGAAAACTGATTCCTTCAAGCCTACAAGATTAACAATGAGAGACACAGAACTTCTTTGCATGTATTGTGTGTTCTTTGCAAGAATTGGATTCAATCCTCTTCTTGTAAGATCAGAGATATCTTTCTTTCTTAATGCCATAGAAGACAAAGCAGGTTTCATAAGTAATGCAAGTCTTGCTCTAAAGTACGTTTCATCTTTATTGGATTCAAATGCAAGTCTTGGAAGATTGATTGAAACAGATTGCAGTGTTATTGCAAGTGGACCAGAATTTTTAGTTGTACCATTTGTGATACCATAACTAGATACTTCACCTTTTGCAAACATCACTTTTCCACCAATTGCAATTATTTCTGCTAATGCTTCTGAAACATCAGTAATTTTTCCTTTATCGAAATCTACAATCAAACCAATTTTTGGAATTGGAGTTATCTTTGTGTAATTCTTGTATGCATTAATTATTGCATTAATAATTTTTAGATCAGATCCTAATTGAAGTCTAATTGAAACATTAGTTGCTCTTCTATTGTATTTTGATGTAGTAGATGCAGTAGCAAATGCATCTGTTAGTTTTTGTTCAAGTTCTGGAATGTTCTTTGAATGTTTTGTAAAGAGTGGAATTAATCCATCAAGTACAATTTCTTGTGAAGCTTCTTTAGAAAGTAATGATATGATTATAGATAATGAAGATGTAATATCATCAATTGACTTTGATGATGTAATTCTTGATACATCAAGATATTTTCCACCAAGAATAACTCCATCTTCAATCAGTTCTTTTACGTTAACAAATATTGTATCAGGTATCATTGACCAAATTCCTGGATTTGAAATGTGCATATCGCCAGACAGATGTGAGTCAGCAACATCTTTTGGCAATACATTAGTGAGTAAATGTTCTGCAAACACTTTCTGACCAGTATTGAAAAGTAAGCCTTCTGCACCATTATCTACATTATCCAGATTTGTGAGCATCTCTTGAACTTCATATACAGGCAGGCCTAGGCGTGCTAGTTTATTGCGATATTCCTCATGACCGTGCTCTAAAAGAACAGAGTTTACCATTTCTCTGATAAGGGACCCAGTGAGATAGGTTGTCTGATATTTGTAAATTCGATTTTCAACTTCTTCAGTAATTTTTTGAGCTAATTCTAATGGAAGGCTACCTTCGCGTACAAGTGACTGAATAATTTTATGGGAATTGAATTCCTCAATTGATTCATGTGATGTTCTGACATACATCTTGCCACTTTCAATAATTGATCGTTCCTCAATTTGTCTGGCCAAGCTCAATACAAGTTTTCCAAGATTTGTAATTGTATAACGTCTTTCAGATTTATTTAGTGCCACAAGAGATTGTCTTAATAATTTTCTTAGATGATATGCAAATTTGCCACTTTCTTTTTTGGATTTGAATCCTGCTAGTGACTTTAATTCAGAATAGGTTAATGGACCCTTTGAATTTAAAATTCTTAAAATATCTATTCTGTTTGGACTTGCCATTACAGAAAAGATCATTCTTACGCGTTTTGATGTGGATTGAAGAATTCCGCTTCGCTTTGGCTCTTCTAGTTCCTCATCCAATTCCATACTATTTCACTAAAAATCGGGTAAATAAGACTTGTGACTATATCATTTTTAGAATTTTTTAGATCGTTTTTTTATTCAAATAAAATTTATGTCTTGTAACATTTCAAACATACAAAAAAATAAAAATTTATAGAAAGAGTTTAGATATTAGATCAGTTTTCTTGTACATCCAGAGAAAATTCGGATGTTGATAACTTTTGTCCACATGATGGACACTTTCCATTATAGGGATTCATTACATCTTTTAGAGCTTTTAGCATTTTCATGGAAGCGATCTTTTCTCCACATTTACCACATGTAATTTCTACAGACATCAAAGTGATCACATTTACAAAATTATTAAGAAAGGATTATGATTTTTTTTAATAATTCAAACAAATAATTTTACTGTTTTTCCATGATGATTCCACGTTCATCAAAACCAGTGATTTTTGCTCTAGTTCCAACTGGTAGATCTTTAGGGGTGGCTATTCCGGCCATAAATCCAGAAATTCG
>SYJQ01000023.1 GCA_005798405.1 Nitrosopumilaceae archaeon | reverse complement strand
GCATAGTCTTTGCTTAGAATTTTAAAGACCTCGCTAAATGCTGTACGGTAGGCAGATGATATTATTAATTTTGCATTAGGCTCTTTGATTACACTAGAGCTAATCAAAAATACGTATCCTCCATCATTAATCTTGATATTTTGTAAAATTAGACAAAACCCCAAAAATAACTGATTGTGATATTTACTCCATTCTTCTTCTGTAATGTTTGCAAATTCTTTGGCTACAGGACCACCTGTGTTGAGAACCAACACATCTGTATTATTATGAATTTGAACAAACTTTTTCACACTGTCCAAATTTGACGTATCTATATCGTTTCTTGATGCTGCAAAAACATCAATCCCTATTGATTTTAGTGACTCTGAAATTGCCTTTCCTATTCCTCTAGAACCGCCAAGAACAATTGCTCTAGTCATATTAGTATGAGAAATTATTCTATAATTAAATTTCTTTAATCTCTGTAATTGTTCCTAGTACTGAATCCATCTGAATGATAGCTTTTTTCTCACTCCAACCAAGTGCAACATACCAATCCCCTGAATCATCATCGTATTTTGTCTCTAATGTCTTGATACTTTCTGGCTGAATGTCATATTTTTTTGCAATACCTGATATAGCTAAAGCAATGGCATCTTTTTCCTTTTCTAGTCTTCTTTTCATTAATCCTATTCCAGGACTCATGATATTCTTGATTCATTTGATCTAATATAGTTAATTCTCAAAATTACCCACAATGTTTAATTTTTTTGTTTGTTACATTTACGACACTTCAAATATTGCAATCAACAAGGAAACAAAATGAAATTAATCCAAAAATTTTCCAATTCATCACTTGCAAAAACCAGCACACTTGTGTCTCTGGTTTCTATTCTTGCAGTCATTGGACCTTTTGTAGTTGTATCTGCAGGTTTTTGGGATGCGATATCCCATCTTCAAAAAGAACCAGAAGTCTTTTGGAGCATGCCGCACATTGTAGTTTACACTGGAGTTTCAATAACTACTAGCGCTGCAATTATTGGAATGATTCTCTTACTTAGAAACTCTACAAAAAATTCCCTAAAAAAGGGAATCATACTGGTAATTTCTGGCTCACTAATTCAGATAATTTCAGGTTATGCTGATTCACTCTCACATGATGTCTTTGGAATTGATGGTTTGATCTCTTGGTCACACCAACCACTAGAATTTGGTCTAGTCTTGTCTGCATTAGGTGGATTTCTAATATTAAAAAATCTAGAAAAAACTAAATTCAAAGTGTTTCTCCCGTTCTCAATAATTTCGTTTATCTTTTTTACAACCTGGCTTGTCTTTAACCTGGTTTTAATTTTTGGTCACACAATACAGTGTCTTCCAGTCTACAAGATATTTTTATCTGGTTGCTCAATACTGTAATTTTTTAATTTCATATATGATGAAAAAATAATCATTACCGCACCTACTAATATCATCACACCTGGAGGAATCATAATTTCAGAACCTGCATCTCCAAGTTCCACTTGCATGTCTATTTGGTTCTCTGATGGATTTGTTATCTTTGCAGTATATACCCCACCTTTTTCAAAATCAAAATAACCTACAGACATCTTTGTCTGAACACTTTCCTCAGATATAATATTCTGATTTGTATCTAAAATTTGAACAAACACTTGTTCCCCTGCAAATTCTGACATGAATATCTTGTAGTATCCAATACCTTTTCCTTTCAAGTCCAACTCTACATCATACGAACTAGCTGATTTTAGCACAATTTCCTCAGATATTTTGTCTCCTTGGAGAAAAACAAATGAAATCCAAATCATTCCAATTACACTCAACACTAAACCAATTTTGAATAGAGACATCTTCAATTCATCTAATGAATGATTTACTTGTTTAATAAATAATCTAAAAGGGCTCGGAGGGCTTCGATCCCTCGACCTAGCGGTTCGAAGCCGCTCGCACTATCCAGACTGTGCAACGAGTCCAAACAAGTAAGAATTTAACAGGCCTAAATATCTGTCTAGATACTTTGAAAATATCAAAGAAAGTAGCTGGAGTTGAATATGCGATTAGGGATATTGTTTTAGCTGCAAGAAAAGTTGAACAAAAAGGAATGAAAGTTGATTATCTTAACATTGGTGACCCTGTACAATTTGGTTTTCAACCTCCTGATAATGTAAAAGAAGCAATGATTAATGCAATTAGAAAAGGAGAAAATTATTACTCTGCATCAGAAGGCCTCAAAGAACTTCGAGTGGAAATTGCAAAAAAAGAAAATATCAAAGGACTGTCAATCTCAGCTGATGACATTCTAATCACAAACGGTGTTTCTGAAGGCCTTGACATGGTGATCTCATCTATTGTTGAAGAAGGTGATGAGGTGCTATTGCCAGGACCATACTATCCACCATATGCCTCATACGTTAGACTACACGGTGGAATTCCTGTAGAATTCGCAGTTGATCTGGACAATTCCACACCTGACATTGATGATATAAAATCAAAGATTACTCCAAAAACTATTGCCATTTGTTTGATTAGTCCAAACAATCCAACAGGTGTTGTATTTAATGAATCATCACTTAAAAAATTAGTTGAAATTGCAAATCAGCATAATCTCTACATCATTTGTGATGAAATTTATGATCAGATAATTTTTGATCAAAAATTTGTAGGAATTGGCAAAGTTGCAGGAGATTCACCAGTCATTGTTCTTAATGGATTTTCCAAAGTCCATCTAATGTCTGGGTGGCGTATTGGATACATTGCATTTAATCAATCCTCAAAATTAGATGCATTGCGAGAAAATCTTCCAAAGCTTGCCAGAGTAAGAATTGCCACAAATCTACCAGTTCAGTATGGAGCATTAGAATCACTAAGAGGGCCTCAGGGATACATCACTGAGTTTGTATCTGAAATAAAAAAGCGAAGAGACTTGGTTGTAAAGAGATTAAATTCAATGCCAGGTCTATCTTGCCCGAATCCAAAAGGTGCATTCTATGCTTTTCCAAAGATTGAAGATAATAGATTTGGAACTGATAAGGAATTTGTACAAAAACTCTTAGAACAAAAAGGAGTACTAACTGTACACGGTTCTGGCTTTGGAGAAAAATATGGCAGCGGACACTTTAGATTGGTGTATTTACCTAGTCTTGAAGTTTTAGATTCTGCAATGAACAAAATAGAAGAATTTGTAAGTCAATAACTCCAGACTGATAACTTTTCTGGAATAATCTCTATGATACAATTTGTATTATCCAGTAACTCTATTGCAGATTTGTCTTGCATACTTTTGAAATACCTTGCTAGTATTTTTTTTGCAATCTGCGTTACTCTGATGTTTTCTAAAATGATATTTGCATTTCCCTGACCCATCACGCCGTATATTGGAGATTTAACACCGACATCTACACAAAATGCAACTTTGTTGTTTTTCATCACATTTTTTGCCTTTTGAGTTTTAGTGTTTGTACCAATGTAGATTTTTTTTAAACTATACATGTACCAAACAGGTACTATGTGCGGCGTCTTGCTACTTCCTATGGTTGTAAGATGTAAAATCTTTTGAGTTTTTAAAAATTCATCTCTGCGATTCATGTTTTCTAAATCCCAACAGTATCATAAAAACACCAAAGCCAATCATGCCTATTGATATCTTTTCATTAGTGAATTCTGAATTTACAATAAAGTCCTCTACAAATTCTGGACCCCATAATATTACTTGTCTGACAAGAACAATTCCTGCCATAATTAAAAACAGTGAACCAACTGCAGTATACCAATTTCTCCCACGTCTATAATATTCGTGACTCATAACTAGTAAAATTATACTTAGATAATTTTTATGCCTGGATTTTTTATCTTGTTTCTAATCATTGCATTTAGCAACAATGGTGTTGAAATTTCTGCAAGATATGACAATTCTCCAGGTCCCAAATAGATTGGTCTTAATCCTTTGATTTCATTAATTAATCCATTTACTACCTCGATTGCATCTTTATCATCACCGCAGACAAAAATATCATAATCTAATACCATTGTAGGATTGACAAGTTTTTTTTCAGAAATCACATGAAATGCAGAAACAAGTTTTGATTTGTTTTTCATGTATTTTAAAACAAGTTGATATGAGAATGGCTTGTTTTCTTTAATTGGAATAAATTCAAAACCTACATCCGTCTTTACCATTGGAACAATTGGTGATACAACTACACAACTGTCTTTTACTGCAGGTAAAATCTCAGAGCATACAGAATCAATATTCTCATAAGGAATTGATAAAATTAAAACATCACTATCTTTGGCAACTGAAACATTATCATTTCCTGTAATTGTTCCATTAATTTGCCCAAATGATTCTTTTGCAAGATTTGTGTATTCTTTTGCAGACTCTGATGCTCTTGTGGCATCTCTGGAGCCAACTATTACATTATGATTTTGTGACCATCTTAGGGCAAAACCTTT
Source organism: Nitrosopumilaceae archaeon (assembly GCA_005798405.1). Classification (GTDB taxonomy): domain Archaea; phylum Thermoproteota; class Nitrososphaeria; order Nitrososphaerales; family Nitrosopumilaceae; genus Nitrosarchaeum. The sequence continues at coordinate 13,164 of SYJQ01000023.1, read as the reverse complement.
TCCCATTCCTCCAGTTCCACCAATAATCCCAATCTTCATGATATTATGCTGAGAATCTTATTATTATCTTTATTTAAGATCCGATTAGATTGGGTTCAATTATTTTTCTGAGACATGGTCAGGCAAAAAATAACATTGAAAGAATTCTAACTGGAAGAACTCCAGGTATACCCTTAACTGAAAAAGGAATTGATCAGGCAGAAAAAGCAGCAAAATTCTTAGAACACATGAACATATCTGCAATTTACTCCAGCCCCATTGAAAGAGCAAAACATACTGCAGAAATTGTTGGTAAACACAACTCCATTGACGTAACAATTGATGATAGATTAATTGAACTTGACATGGGTAAATTCACTGGTGTACCATATGATGATATCTTTACTAGTCACGGTAATGTTTTTATGAAATTCTATAATGGTGAATTAGAAATCGCTCATAATGGTGTTGAGACTTTTTCAGAAGTAAAAAAACGTGTACTAGGAATAGTAGATCATGTCATTGAAAATCATCCTGATCAAAATGTTGTACTTGTTACTCATATGGACCCAATCAAAGCAATGCTATCTACAGTAGTGGATCTAACCCCAACTAATCTATTTGAATTAATTATTGCAAATGCATCTCTGAACATCTTTAGAGAATACAAACGTAAATTTTCGATTTCTGGACTTAATGTAATGGATCCAACTCGTTTCAATCAGGATTGGTAGATAATAATCTTGAAAACCCTTAAATAGAAATCACAGGTCACGTTTCTCAACCGCTAATGAAGAGTATACTTGGTTTATTCTTAGTATTGGCAATTTTAGTAATAATTCCAGCAGCAGATTATGTCTTTGCTGCAGGTGATGAACCTGAGGGTTATCTTGATCGTAGAGTGGTGATTTGGAATTTGTTTTATCGAATGATGACTGTAGCATTTACAGTTGGTGCAGTAGTATCTGGAACTATGATTTGGTTATGTTGGAGATTCAGAGAATCTCATCCAAAGGCCACTCCAACTCCATATGAAAAGGAAGGAGTATGGTAAAATGGGACATCACTCAAACTGGCCTGAATGGGTATACATTGGCGTAGTTGTAGCTTTGATGGTTTGGGTAGGTGCAGAAGCATGGAATGCCGAAAGACTAGTTGAACATATTCCAGCAGATGCTGAAGTTATCAAAGTAACAGGACAACAATGGTTCTGGACATTTGAACATGAGGATGGAACAAAAGAAATTGGTGAATTACATGTAAAATCTGGCAAAGCCTACAAATTTGAAATAATGTCCAAAGATGTCAATCATTCATTTAACATTCATGATTATGTAGTATTGTTAGACGCAGTACCAGGTAGAGTCAATACAGTATGGTTTGCACCAATGGAAGTTGGTGAACATGACATTCAGTGCAGAGAATACTGTGGGTTAATTCATTATAACATGCGTGCTAAACTAATCATCGAGGAGGATGAGTCATCTTGATGCTAACCCTTTTATCCAAACTTTCAAGTGAGGAGAGTTACTAATGGTTCTAGAATTACAAAAGCCACGTCCAATTTGGCAAATAATGTTTTCAACACATCACACTGATGTTGGGTTACTATATCTGATAACCTCTCTTGCATTCTTGTTTCTGGGTGGTGCATTAGCTCTTGCAATTAGAGCAGAACTGTTCTTCCCAGGATCACAAATCATTGCAGACTCGATGACATTTAACAGAATGTTTACTGTACATGGAACAACACTAATCTTCTTGTTCTTGTTACCATTTGCATCTGCAGTTGGTAACTACTTTGTACCAATCATGGTCAGATACAAAGACATGGCATATCCAAAATTAAATGCAATAGCATTTTGGATGATTCCACCAGCAGGGGCACTAATTTGGTTGGGCTTTGCGGACTTTACTTGGTATGCAACACCACCATATTCTATCATCAGCGCACCAGGTCCAGCAGCAGACATGTGGATATTTGGATTAAAGATTTTAGGAATCTCATCAGTATTAGGAGCTATTAACTTTATTGTTACCATTCTAAAATGCAAACACCCAGACATGTCAATTGGTCAAGTACCATTATTGGCTTGGTCCTTTTTGACATCATCATTAATTGTTCTAGTTGCAATTCCCACATTTGCAGCAGCATTATTGATGCTACTTACTGATAGACTTGGCGTAAGCGGATTCTTCAATCCTGCAATGGGTGGTGACCCAATTGCATATGCACACTTGTTCTGGTTTACATTCCATCCTGAAGTGTATGTACTGGTAATTCCAGCAATCGGAATGATGTATGAGATTATTCCAAGATTCTCAAGAAAACCAATCTTTAGTCACAGCTCTGGAATCTTTGCATTTGTATTATTATCAATGGTAAGTTTCTCATCTTGGGCACACCACATGTATGCCACAGGAATGTCATTTACTGAAAAAACTGTATTTATGATTGGAACTCTAGCTGCAGTGCCAGCATCTGCAATGCATGTCTTTAACTTTATTGCAACAATGTGGAATGGTAGAATCAAATTTGCAACACCAATGATGTGGGCAGTTGGAGGAATCGCATTATTCTTCTCAGCAGGAGCAGGCGGTGTTGTAAACGCTGCAATGCCATTAGACTTTCAAACACACGACAGTTATTGGGTAGTCGGTCACTTCCACCTATTTGTAATGGGTACTATTGCATTTGGCTCAATTGGTTTCCTTTACTACATGTTCCCATATGTAACAGGAAGAATGTATAATGAAAGAATGGGACAAGTTCACTTTGTATTGTCTTTTATTGGAACCGTTCTAGTATTCTTTACACAACATGTGCTTGGTCTATATGGAATGTCAAGAAGAGTTTACGATTATCCTCCAATCCCAGAATGGATTGCTATGAACCAAATTGCAACAGTAGGTGCTATGATTATCGGTGTAAGTATGATAATCTTCTTGATAAACATCATATACAGTTCTGGCAAAGGAAAGATTGCAGATACTGATGATCCATTTAGTTTGGGTGGAAAATACTACTGGCCATATGAGGCAAAGAACCCATCACATTAGGAGAAATATGAAATGAACCAACACAACCAAGAAATTTACAGGACCACTTCGGCAAGAACTGGAAAAATGATGGCAATAATGCTAGGCATTTGCATTGTTGGCGGTGTGATCTTCTTTAGTATGTGGGATTATTGGACGTCTTCAACAGCTCCAGTAGTTGCTCAAATGGCTGGCGAATCTGAACATAAACTTGCACCAGGTGTAGCAACTGGAAAACACATGGAAGTGACTCTAAACTTTATTGAATCATCTGATTTTAGAACTCTGGCATTTAACGCACTACCTGGTGAAGAAGGAAACAATCCTACAATTACTGCAAATGTTGGTGATGAAATTGTCTTTAATGTTGCAAATGCTGGTAAATCATTTCACTCATTTGGTGTAACAAAAGCAGAGGAAGGATTTACTGGAATTATTCCAGGAAGTGAAGTTGCAAGTGCAAACAATCCATTAAAGCCTGGTCAAAGTGGCATGTCTGAATTTATTCCATCTGAGGAGGGAACCTACTACTACATCTGTACAGTTCCAGGTCACAGAGATCAAGGAATGGTTGGAGAGATTATTGTTAGCGCAGCAGAAGCTGGAGAAGCACCAAAGGCAGCAGCAGCCCCAACTGGAGTTCACCATGATTTCAGTGTGGACTTTGTAGAATCATCTGATTTTAGAACTCTGGCATTTAACGCACTACCTGGTGAAGAAGGAAACAATCCTGAATTCCGTGTAAAATCTGGCGATGAAGTTACTTTCTCTGCAGTAAATGTTGGAAAATCATTTCATGCATTTGGAATTGCATCTGATCCAGAAAATTTCAATAACATACTTTGGAATTCTGCCATTGCATCTCCAAACAATCCATTAAAACCCGGTGAAAGTGGCAGTGTTACATTTACTGCAGGTGCACCAGGAACCTACTACTACATCTGTACAGTTCCAGGACATGCATTGCAAGGAATGCAAGGCTCATTCATAGTGGAATAGATTGGCACTACAGTATCTTGCATTAGCAGCTCTGATTATTCTATACTCTTTGATGTTTATCGGAGGATACATCTCATCAGCTGGACTTGGATTGACATGTCCTGAATGGCCACTTTGCCCAAATGGAATAATGCCTAATGAAGAATATTTTATTGAATGGACTCATAGACTAATTGCCGCAACAACAGGTGCACTTGTAGTTGCAACTGCCGTAGGTAGTTGGATTAACAAAAACGCTGGCAGAAAAATCAAATTTACTAGTACTTTTGCAGCAACACTTGTAGTAACACAAATTACTCTTGGCGCATTGGTAATTGATCTAAAACTACATGCAGTTCTTGTTGCAATTCATTTAGGAGTCGGAATATTGCTATTTTCAATGGTTTTACTAACTACATTATTTGCATTTAGAATTGCAAAAAAACCAATTGAATCTACTGTCTAGATTTGAATTTTATTTTTTTTGGCAGATAGATATAACTTACTACCACTACTAATGTAATTGCACCTATGGTAATTGCTATGATGAAAATATATCCAAATGGACTCTGAGTGCTCATGTTAAAAGTATAAGTTAGAATTCCTGGTTTGCCACCCATATCATATAGATCTACTTTGACAACATGGTTTCCTGGTTTTTTCCAGACATAGTCTACCTCGTAATGACCACCTTTGTGTGATTCTGGACTTATCGCATCAACTTGTTGGTCATTGTAAAAAAATCTGACACCCATGGTAAATTCACCCACTTCGTTAAAATCACTATCTCCAACTCTAAATAAAATCTGAGATTTTTCACCTATTTGTGGAAATTCTGGCAGAGTTGCAACCTGAACTCTATATCCACCTAAAAATTCTTCAGCAGAATTAAACATTGAATGTGCATATGCATCAGAAAATAAAGGAATCATAATTGATACTAAAATAAGCATGATGCCAACTGATCGCAATCTTCTCATTGTGAATAAGAATTATCTTCGCATGAATATAGTGTTAATCAATTTCCATGGGAAAATCTTCAAAACCTTTAAATCCTTATTGGCAAGACACTGAAACGTTGACTATCGTAACAAAATCAATCGATATTAAAACACCTGTAGAAAACGTATTTACTTATTTTGCAAGACCAGAGCACGTTTCTGATCAAATTAAAAATGACACAGTAGGCATGACAGTTATTCCTATGGATATCAAAGAAGGAATGGGCGTTGGAACAACATTTAGAATAATTGGTGACTTTAATGGTAAACGTCTAGAATGGGATTGTGAAACAATAGAGTTTGTCAGAAATGAAAAAATCTCTGCAAAACAGATCAAAGGTCCATTCAAGCACTGGAAGATTACCAATGAATTCAAGTCATTAGGTGAAAATCTGACCAAAATTACAATGTCTGTAGATTATGCCATGCCATTTGGTCCATTAGGAGCAATTTTGGATAAAGCTAAATTTGCAAAATCTGCCGAAAGAGGAATGGAAACTGCTCTATACAATGTTAGAGGTTTACTAGAAGGAAACGGTTCAATTCCAGTTTACATCACACTAGATGCATACCAAAAACTACTTGCAGAAAAGAAAAAGATGAATGATGTTCCAGTTTCAACTGCACTAACTGCAATTCTTGAAAAATATGCTGAAATTGAAGCAAAAGCTCAAAACTAAATTTTCATTCCATTTACAATCTTAAGATTAATAACAACTCTAGGTTTTGCTATTTTTGTGGGTCTATGGCGCAGCCAGGTAGCGCACCGGACTCTTAATCCGGTTGTCGTGGGTCCAAATCCCACTAGACCCGCTTTTTTGTTAAATTAATTTCAACTAATAATAATTTAAAATTAATTTTGATTTTTCAAATCTGACAAAATTTCTAAATCAGACTCTATCTCTTCAGGCAGTCCTTCCCACCAAGAATTATTTATCATATTCAAAATATTTACTATTGCGTTCGCTTATAGATCTTTCTAAACTTGAATTAGAATCCGATCTTGATTTTACAAATTTTTTTAATTTGTGTATTTTTTTGCCAAGTCTAATAGTGTATCTACTCCGATCGGTTTTGAAATTACAGAAATCAATCCTTGTTCTAGAGCTATTTTGTTTTTTGGTTCAAATTCAGGGAAACCTGTAACTATTACCACTTTAGCATTTTTGTCACTTTTTATGATTTGAGAAAATGCTTCATATCCATCAAGTTTTGGCAGATCTCCATCCATCACTACCAAATCTGGATGTACCTGCATGTATTTTGTAACTGCCTCTTCACCGTCTATGGCTGTTTGTACATTATACCTATTTACTTGCAATATTTCTGTATACAAATCTAACAATTCTATATTATCTTCCACGACTAGAATTGTTTTTGGCATGTCAGAGGTATGATGATATTAAGATGTTATTAAAGCCTCAGTTTGTGTAATTTATTACATATTGATAATTAACTAGTTTTCTATAATGATCATTAATGTTGAAAATAAAATTTCACAAAAACATATTATCTTATTATAACTTTAAGATATGTGAATTAAGAGGTAATATTTGTGAATGATATAATCAACGATAAAAATCCAATTAAAAAAAATCAAACTGTGTTTTTTTTAATAATCTCTCTGGTAGGGTTAACTCTAATCTATCAGACAAGACCACTTCTGGATGATTCACAATTTATCTGGATTTCTGTTCCTGCAAATCACGTTTTACTTGGAATATTGTTAGGATTTTCAGTAATTCTTACAATCAAATTATACAAACAAAAACACTTTCAGTCAAAGGCATTTTTGTTTTTTACATTAGGTACTTTATGCTGGTTTACAGCTGAAATTATTTGGTCTGTATATGATTACATCTACAATATAGATCCATTTCCATCAGAAGCAGATATTTTCTACATTGCGGCATATCCTTTTTTTGTTATTTTTCTATTAATATCACTACAACCCATAAAAAAATTAATCACCAAAAATATTTGGATGTTTTCTATTTTGTTATCATTTGCATTTTTAATCCCGTCATTTTTGGCATGTCTTAATGCATTAAATGAATCAGAAGGAGGACTAGATTCAATTTCTAAATCTATTGCACTTTCATATCCTGTAATGTCTGCATTCCAATTGGTACCTGCAGTCATTGGTATTTTGTTTATGGCAAAAAAAGAAGTAGGCTATTCTTGGATGTTGATGTTATTTGCATTTTTAATTTATTTCGTATCTGACACATTCTATCTTTTTTCACAATTAGACAACTCATACTATGACGGACATCCCGTTGATTTGATGTATCTTTTTAGTTTTGTTTTGTTAATATTTTCTTTGCATAATCGTACAAGTCTTATGAAAAATTCTAATGGAAATAACGAAGTATTTTTCAGTGAAAAGATAAAATTTGAAACAATCGTTAAACTTGGCATTCCGCTAACACTGATTATATTTTCTCTAGTTGTCGTTGTTTCCTTGATTAGTATAAATAACTTTGAAAATGAACTTTCAAATGAAAATATTGCATTTGGAATTCTGGCAATGCTTGCAGTATTTACCGTGATAATTTTTACAATTAACAAGAATCTTACAAAATTTGTTAAAATGAGAACAAAAGAACTTGAAGAACAAAGAAATAATCTGGCATATCTTGTTGAGGAAAAAACACAAGCAGTAATCAAAGCAGAGAGACTATCTGCGATAGGGGAATTATCTGGCCGTTTAGCTCATGACTTGAGAAATCCGTTGTCTGTTATGAAAATGTCTATTGATTTGATAAAACAACATCCGCAAGATGCAAAGATCTCTGACAGTGTAATTACTAAAAGACTTGATCTTATAGAAAAAAGCATTGAGAGAATTTCCCATCAAGTAGATGACGTATTGGGCTATGTTCGAAACTCTCCACTAAAGATAAGTCCAACATCTCTTAGAACACTAATTCTATCTTCAATTGATAAGATTAATGTCCCAGATGATGTCAAAATCACTATTTCTGATTCAGATGTTATTGCTAATTGTGACTCTGTAAAACTTGACGCCGTTTTTATCAATCTAATTGTAAACGCAATTCAGGCAATGCCTCATGGAGGTACACTTGAAATTAAGATTAACTCCGATGGTGACGACGTAGTTATTGACTTTGTAGATTCTGGCTTGGGTATTCCCGAAGAATTTATAGATAAAATATTTGAGCCGCTCTTTACTACCAAGCAAAAAGGAACTGGTCTAGGTTTGGCAAGTTGCAAAAATATTGTAGAACAACACAATGGAAAAATCTCAGTTAAAAACAATCCTACAACATTTACGATTAGATTCACAAAAACGTAAAACAGAACAATATTTCCAACTTTACAATAAACTATTTTTCTAAATTTTTCTTAATAGCGTAAATCTACTCTTATCTGGTTCTATCTCTTCATGCATATCGACATTACTGATAATTCTAACTTTATAGTCTAGCCATCTTTTTTCCATATTTCGAAATTTTGAATTACTATCAATTTGTTTTTCTAATTCATCATATCTTTCACAATTCATGATGTATTTTGCTGAGACTCTGTACATTTCAGAAATACCTTTCTCTAAAACATCGTCCTCAAGATAATTCAAAAGCTGATGCGTAAACACAAAATCAATAGAGGAATCATTAAAAGGTAAATCTGTAATTGAATATTTCTTAAAATCAAACTTGAAAAGTTTTTCTTTTGCAATGTTCAAAGCTGTATCATTTAAATCCACACCGTGAACATCAAAAGTCCCTGGAAATAGCCTCAAATCAATTCCAGTCCCACATCCTATCTCTAATACACTTGTACAACGTAATGAAATAACCAAGTCCCTGACAAATTTTGCAAATTCCTCGTTGAATTTGGATTCGTTTTCATTTGCATATTTGTCCCAAAACTCCTTTTCGTAATTCATGAAATATTTTCTTTTGTCTTGTATTTGATATTATTTAATGCTGGCACTTGCATGGAACAAGTTTTGTGTCAAACGTACAATCATGAGGACCATCTGATCTGTTATCCATTGGAATATCTTTCATACAATCATCGTGGCGACCTTTTCTACAAAACCAGCAAATCTCTTGAGTATCTCCAGTTGAACAATAGTCCATGTTTGTATTACTGCAATTGTTGGTAAAAAACTTCTTGGAAAATTAGATAAAAGTCAACCATGGCAAGAATCTTTCATCTTTTCCCATCGTAACATCTGAAAATGATTTTTGTAATTCTTTGGTGATTTTTCCCATTTTTGCGTTTCCTATTGTTACTTTATCAATCTGTGTAACTGATTTTACTTCCGCTGCTGTTCCTGTCATAAATATTTCATCGGCATTATACAAGTCGCCTCTTTCCAAATCTCTTTCTATTACAAATCCCCCATTTTCTTCAATGATTTGGATTACGCTATCTCGTGTTATCCCTTCCAATCCACCTGCTGAAAGTGGAGGTGTTTGAATAATGTCATCTTTTACAACAAAAATATTTTCTGCACTGCCCTCTGCAATTTTTCCATGCAAGTTTAGCATTATTGCTTCATCATATCCATTCTCAAGTGCTTCTACTCTTGCAAGTGCCGCATTTGCATAGTTTGATGCTGCTTTTGCTTGCATTGGCTGAGATCTCGAATCTATCTTTATCCAACTTGAAACCTTACATTTTGCACCAGAAAATTTTCCTGCCTTCCCTTCACCCATGCTCCACTCCCAACATGCAATTGATACATCAACTTTGTTTGGAGTTGGTGTGAGACCCATTGTGCCATATCCATAGTATGCTAGAGGTCTGATGTAGCACTCTTTTAGGCCACTGGTTTTTACAGTTTTAATAATTGCATCAGTGATCTCTTTTTTAGAATACTGCATTTTCATTGAGTATAGTTTTGCTGAATTGAAAAGCCTATCAACATGTTCTGCCAATCTAAAAATTGCTGAACCATTAGGAGTGTCATAACATCTAATCCCTTCAAAGATCGATGTTGAATAATGCAAAGCATGAGTAAGTACATGTACTTTGGCGTCTTTGAATGGAACTAGTTTTCCATTCATCCAAATCTTGCCAATTTCTTTCATAGGAGAGGGAAAATACTCTACTAATTTAAAGAATTATCTTTGGAATTGAGCATTTAATCATAAATTTGGAAAATACATATTTGACAAAGTATGTTTTTCAGCATGGAATGGATTATGGGTTTTATAGCAATTGCACTTTTAATTACCGGTCTTGTTGGCCAAGCCTTTGAGATGAGAAAAATCCGACTGGCTACCTATCAAGATGAAGAGCTAGCCTCAGCCAATATTTTTCTAAACAAGAAGAACTTCAAGTGGTATGCAATAATTGGTACGGGAATGATTTTATGGTATTTAGCTGAGCGTAGCTAAACTGATCTATATAGATCAGCTCTAAATACTAGAAAATACAACTATACTTATCGCGTGTTTTGGGTAACGCCGGACTAAATCTAGATAAGGTCCAAGAACAAACCCTTATTGGCGCTACAGGTGAAAACCCGTAACGCCACTTTCACTCAATTAAATAAAATTAATCTCAGATTTTTCTTTGTGAACTGCATTAATTGCTTTTCTGATGCTGTCTTTGGAATCTTCAATTACAATGATTATTCTTGATGTCTCTTCTTGTGCATCCATATTCAAAATGTTCAATCCAGCTTCTCCGATCTTTGCACTGGTTCTTGATGCGACTTGTTGTACTCTCCACATCTCATCACCAATTAGTGTGATTACTCCTCTGTTGTATGTAATTGATGCAAGTGGATCAAATCCAAGAAAATATTTCTCATTCCTTTTGACATAATCTCCATCCAAAAATAATATTCTTGAAAATTCAACTCCGTCTTTTGTAAATGGGGATAATATCACATATTCACTGTATCGCTTGTCTTTTTCTAGAGATACTAACAATTTTTGCGCCGAATTTGTCTCAATTTTGAAAATCGCACAATTTTCTTTTCCTGTGACTATCTTTATTGGATGATCATTTTTACTATCTGGAATTCTCTTAATTGTAGTAGTCTTTGATGGATCTTTCATGTTTGTAACAATAATTGGCATATCTACTCCATTTTCTACAATCTCTTTTATTGCAATGGGATCTAAAATCTTCATTCCAAACATTCCTGCCAGTCTTGCTTCATTGTATGAAAGCTGATCCACTTCTGTCAATCCAATTTCAACAATTTTTGGATCTGCTGATACTACTGAACTATCTTTTTCAAAGTCTATTCTGGTATCATATTTTTTGTAAAATAATATTCCAAGATCAGCTGCAGTTCTATCAGAACCTCCTCTCTCATACGTGGTAGTAACACCATCTGGTGTTTTACCTATAAAACCCCCTATCGTAACTACCTCGTTTTCTTCTACCAGTTTTGCTGTTTTATCCATACTTTCTCTAGATTTTGATGCAAGAAAATTTGTTGATTCTATGTTATGATCTGTGATTATTGGCCAATCATCATAACTTACTGCATCTGTTTTAATTCCATTGCTTCTTAGAATGTAATTCATAACATGTGACATCAAAATTTCTCCTGAAAATGCCAGTGCTCTAGAACGTATTTCCTCGGCAAATTCTTTTTTCTCCAGGGCCTCATCTAATGCATTTTCAGCTTTTTTTAAGAACAAGTTTATGGTTTTTTGGCAGTCTTCTTTATTTTCTGAATTTACTAACTCTAGAATTTTTTTATAGCATGATTTTATGGTATCCAAAGTTGCCTTGGTTCCCTTTTCTACATTTCTTCCCTGCTCTAAAATTACATCTGTAAGTGAGCATTTTTTTCCATTTTGAATTGTAAGCGGTGCTGAAAAAACTGCGATAATCTTAGAGTCTTTCTTTAAATCATTAATTCTATTAATAACTAATGGAATATCAACACCGTCAATGCCAATTGCGCTCCCACCAAACTTAGCTACAACTAGTTTCATCATGGTATTTTAACAAAATTAATTGGCTATCTATTAAGGATTGGATCAAATTTTGTCAAACCAACTTTTTGATTATATTGTATGCATTAATTGCCCCTTTAGTTTCCACAGGATTTCGTTTTTGCTCTAGTTTTTCTAAGATTAATTTGTCCAATCTGTTGACATCTTCAAAACCAAATCCTTCTTCTCTTGCATTATCTTCTTGCTCAAAATGCCCCTTTATTGGAATAAAAATTCCAGGTGTTCCATATGCTCTTGCCTCGTCAATAGTTGATTTACCTGCAAGAGACACTATTACATCAGATGCAAAAATCATCTCATGAAGATTATTGATAAATCCGATGTTTTTTATTGAATCTCCAAATTTTTTGCTCAAAGATGGACCTGAGACAACTACCACGTTTATGTCCTGATCTATTTTTGCTATGACTTCTAATGTTTTTTCAATTAAAAATAGACCTGCATCTGTTCCTCCAATTGAAATAACTATTGTTTTTTTATCAAAAGAGAATTTTTTTCGAAGATCTTCTCTAGAAAAACTTGTTTGTCTTACAATAGGTCCAACTCTTTTAATATTTCCTTCATCAGGACCATTTTCTGGAATAATTACAGTTTCACATTTTTTCATAATCTCTTGCATTGATTTATTCATCTTTCTTTCAATAAATGATGCAATCCCGTTTACAAAATTAGTCTGCACAATATCTGTAATCAAAACTGTGGGAATTTTTTTATCTTGAGCAACAGTAAGAGAAGCAAAATCTTCGTCACTAACAACTAATTTTGGATTGTCTTCATCAATAATTTTTTTAGCAATATCTTTACATCTCTTATAATATTGATAATAATTCCAGAGCCATCTTGTTGAATTCTTTAGAATTCCATTTTCTACAATAAATTGTGGAGGAATGTATTTGTCTTCAACTTTAAAACCCAAATCTTTTAGAATCTTTGCAGCTCCACTTCCTGTCACAAATTTTGCTGATATATTTTGAAAATTACTTTCAATAGCAATATCTCTTGTTACATGACCTAGTCCTATTGGACTCGAAAAAAAATCTAAATCAATCATAATTATACAAAACTCTGATCAAATTTCTAGATTGTTCCTTGTCTCAAAGTTTAAATGGTTTTCATCAAGGAATGTTTCTGGGCTCATGGTCCAGATCGGTTATGACGTCGCCCTTACACGGCGAAAATCCAGGGTTCAAATCCCTGTGGGCCCATTT
>SYJQ01000022.1 GCA_005798405.1 Nitrosopumilaceae archaeon | reverse complement strand
TATGCTAATTGCTGCTCTGTATTGTGGAATTTCAGGATGATTTAGCTCTCCATACATTCCCATACCCTGAATACCATTTTGCTTTGCAAAGCCCAAAATCAATCCATTGAATCCTGTGATTATTGATCTTTGTGGCGTTGTAAAAACTCCTAATCCTTGCATTTGTTTTGTTAATTCACTTGACGTCGTAGTAACAAAAGTTCTGGGATTTTTATCTAATACTTTGTTTGTGTGAAAACCTCCCAATGTATAGATGAATTTGGCTGAGTATTTTTTAGAAACATCTATGACATCTTGGCAAAGCGAGTATAGTTCTTGGCTGTCTTGTGGTTGACCTGTACCTCCTCCAAAGACTATTAATCCATTAGAATATTTGTACTCCCAACTTTCATTTGGCAAGTCGATATGACCTCCCTCATCTACAACATATGTTGGATATGGTGTTTTTGCAATTCTGAATTTTTTTGTCTTTAAACTGTTGTTGATAAAATTTACTACTATACTACCTACATTTCCCATGTCTTGCATTGCAGCAATGATTATTGGTTTTTCAATTTCAGGCTCTTCTATTTGGAAAAATTCCATTACTTTCTCTATAATTTACTTACATAAAACTTAAGATTTGTATATGATGTGAGAAATCTTAAGATCTGATGATGTGATGATTATTGGTAAAATAAACAAGAATGAGAAAAAAATTAAATTTCATCTTGATATCAAGTGCACAAAATGTGGAAAATCTGTACCAGGAGGGATGAAGGCATCTGAAAACTATTTTGGTTCTGACTCATTTAAAACAGAAATTAATAATTTCAAGAAAAATTATCTCTGTGGAATATGTAGAGATAAAAAAAGACTTGAAGATAAACGATAGTTATTTCTAATTTGACTTTGAAACTACAATGTTTTTTATCATATGTTGGAATACTGTATTTGTTTTGTTATTACCAAACTGGATGGACTAATTCTTTTAGGTTTCTTCTTGGTTTTGGGAATTTATCTTGCTTAGGATATCCTATACACAATACTGATGATGGAATCAAATCTGTGTTGATTACCTTCATTACTTTTTGCTCATCAAACATCCCAATCCATATGGAGCTTAATCCCAAAGCCTGAGCTGCGAGTTGAGAATATGCGGCAGCTAATGTAGCATCTTGTATAGCAAATTTTTTGAGTATCTCTTCTGGAAAATCCAGTTTCACTCTGGATGGGTTTTTACAAAAAACAAGTACTACTGGGGCATTTACGTAGGGTTGATTATTACATGCTTCAACTAGTTGCTGTTTTTTCTCAGGACTTTTTACATAAAATATCTCAAAACCTTGAAAATTTCCAGCAGTTGGTGCAGTGTCTGCAGCAGCTATTATTTTGTCGACTTTTATGGTCTCTACTATTTTGTCTGTGAACTTTCTAGTTGATCGTCGTTTTGACATAACTGTAAACAAATCAGTATTGATAAACTCAGTTGGAGATGATTTTAGTATTTGATCGAGTAGTTGATTTCTGACATTGGTGTCTACATTGTTACTCTCTTTTGGTTCATACCCTGATGGGTAAATTTTTTCATGACCTTCTACCGAATCCACATTTAACATAAGGGAATTATCTTATTAAGTAATTCTAACTTGCATGTATTTTGTGTCTTGGAATTTTTTAACTATTCTTTAGAATGTGGGTTGATTCTAATGACATACATTTAGGGTGAAATTGTTTTTCAGTAATGTTTCCACACGCATGACAATGAAATGTAGTTGGTAAATTACAAATTTTACATCTTTGATCAACTTCTAATTCTTTTCCACATCTTCTGCACGAATCAAATCTCATGATGTAAGATGTTCATCAATTGATTTATAGTATGTGGAAATTAGGCTGTATTAATTAGCTTGCTCTAATTTTTTTGTCTTAGTTTGTATCATTCTATGTATTGAAAACAAGACAACAGATTAAAAATTCATGCTTGTTATTTGCTTGCTTTGTTTTTCTATTTTACACCAACAATTTGGACTGCATTGATTAATGTTTTTTGATTTCATGTTCTCTCAATAATGTAATCTCGGTAAATTATTTTTCCAATTGGTTTTGTAATGTTCTTGTTCATATCTCATAATTGAAAAATCTGTTTAAAACGTTCACGTATGAATTATCAGTGAAATAAAATTTCAGGCTAATCTGAGTTATGTTATGGTACTGGAGAATTTTCCACATATTCTTTAAATGGAAAAATTAACTATGGCGTACTACGACACAAGTATCAATTAAATATGCTAGAAAAAGACATTTGTGTTCATAGGAATTGTTATTGTGGTAGCAATGCTAGTCATTGCTCTTGTCTGAATGTGCTTTTTTGTACATTTATTTTTTGTACTTGAATGTTTTATTTGGATACTTGATGTAGTGTGGAACCGCAACTATTACATTTTTTACTTTCTATGTAATTTTGGATAGTTTGACCTTCCCAAATCAATGCATTTGCATTGTGGCCTTTCTCACATTTTATCTTAAACAATACGCTTTCCATAATTGAACTTTTAATTTTTTTCTAAACTTAAAGATATTGTTTTAGAACTTGTTTATTGACTAGGTCTTGCATTGCCTATATCACTTGATTCGTCCTGTTTTTTGAATACTCTGTATTCTCCAATAATGTGACTACACTGCTGGCATGTATACTGGCCTCTTTCTACAAGAATTAAATTATCTGCAACTTGCTCATTGGTGTTTTCTTCTAGTCTTATTTTAGGTGGGTTGTCAAATTCAGATTCACAATTTTTACAATAATGTTTTGACATTTTTTGTTCTTCAATTTTGCCTACTGGTGCTAAAAATAATTTTCCTACTCCTAAATCTGCTTTTTTTGCTTGTTCTTCAGTTAGGTCAGCTACAATATAACCTCCTGAACCTTGCAGTTTTAATTCAACCATTTGTTTTCATCTTTCTTCTGGCCTTAAAATACTATGTTTTTGAAAATTAGTTTATTGTATGTTTTTTACTTTTCTTATTTGATTGAGCAGTGAAAAACCCAATCCTGACATGAACAATCCTATACCAAACATACTTAGAAAAATCATGTTGGTAGTATTGTCTTGTGGATTCAACAACATTACAAATCCAATTATAGTTAGGATAATGCCTAAAATGACCAACAAAATACTTGGACGTCTAAGTTCAGTTATTTTCAATGATTTTCTAAATATGGTGTGAACTTAAGGTTTTAGAGTCCGAAATTTTTTTAATTTTGATTAGATTTCTCTGCGGCTTTTTCATAGAAAAATTCCTGTTTTTTCAAGTCTTTATCTGAAACTATTCTGCATTTTCTCATGGGTACTAGTCGTGATATTTGCTCGTAGGTATTCATGTCTCTGACATCGGCAGCATATGCAATTTGCAATAACGGTGATTTTTCTTCAATCATTGGCTTTACTTGCTCATACCCACCACTTTGTCTCATACCGGAACGATACAGTCCAATATTTTTTTCACTCTTTGAAATTTGTGGATCCTGATAGCAGCAAATGGAATATTCCCCATTTTCTTTTTCAATAATTGTTAATCTTGTAAATTTGTCACTCCAATATTCTATCTCTTTTGCAACCTCTATTGCCTCTTTTTTATCTTCAAAAACTAAGGATACTACCAATCTATCTTTTTCATATGCCCATGAAATGCCGTAAAAATTTCCGTGCCATTCTATCTCAAAAGACATGATGTAGTTCTAAGGATTTATCAAATTAACACTTTCGAATTATACCTAAATGAATTTTCTATACGAATTTCTCATACAATTCTCCAAGCATCGAATTGATTTTTTCAATCTCGTGATCTCCCCAAGAGTCTGATTTTATACGAATGTGTATGTTACTTTCCTCCAGATTTCTGATGATTTTTGGATACATCATACCGATAAAGAATGATTTTTGATCCAAATTCATCTGCTTTGCTTTATGTTGGAAATAGCTTACCCATTCACGTTTTTCATCTTGAAAAGTTTCTAAAATTATTGCCTGAATCTCAGATTCAAGTTCTTTATCCATTATGAATTATTATATTGCAACTAAAATTAAGGATTTTCATCTACAAAAAATATTAGCAGAACCTGTCACATTCACATTTTCTGCTGGTAAACATATTTCTAAGAAAGTCTAGTTTTGAATGGACTGTTGAAGGTTTTTTTCCAACGATTTTGAATAAAGTAATCCCTGTGACAGAACTAGTTCCTTTAAGTGCCCATGAGCCATTTTTCATTAGGTATGGTTTTGGGTTTTTCATGGCTACTTTTTTGTGTGCCTTGACATCATATGCCTCGATTTCTGACATGATGGCAAATCTCAAAATTGATATTACATATCCAGAGTAAATTTTTTCATATCAACTAGCTCGGAAATAGTTTTTTTAAAAAAATTAGAGCCTAGGATAAATCCTATTTTTACAATCTTATGATTATACGAAGATTATTGAAAATTAGTTTTATTTTTTAAATTAAATCAAACAAATGTTTGAACTTTACCAATACTTTGTTTTATACAACCAAAAGAATATTGATTTGACGCCTTCGATTAGTGGTCTAGGCATGCTATAAACGATCACTATTCCAAGCCGTCAGTTCTAAACTTCATTCAGATGAGTTTTCAGTGCTTTTTTTATTTCCTCTTTTTTTAATGCAACTTTGATATTTCCAATCTTTAGACTGTCTGCATCATCAATTGGTGATAATCTATGAGCTAGAAAATCTGATAACAAATCCAAATTAAAATCATTGTTGTTTTTCAAATTTACTT
Organism: Nitrosopumilaceae archaeon; assembly: GCA_005798405.1. Classification (GTDB taxonomy): domain Archaea; phylum Thermoproteota; class Nitrososphaeria; order Nitrososphaerales; family Nitrosopumilaceae; genus Nitrosarchaeum. The sequence goes on along the minus strand of SYJQ01000022.1, from coordinate 36,235 downwards.
TTAAATATTTTTCTTGTATGCCTCCATCCTTTGTCAATCCCCCAGATGGAAACATTCGAATATCCTCGTTGATCTTATTTTCATTTAGTTTTTTACCAAAAATTACATTGTCTATATCATTGCCTTTATGAAAATGAAATATTGTAATGATAAACTCCACAAAATTTTTAGAGTTTATCTAAATAAAGACGCTTCTTTGTCCTATCTTTTCTTTAGCAGTGCATCTTCAGGTGTTTTATCTTGATTGACTTGCCAATGCCAACTATGATGTTTCTTCCAATGTTCTTCTAGTTGTTGTGTTGTAGGTTCTTTTCCTAAAGGTGTTCCACATATTTTGCATTGAATCACAAATTTGTGTAAGTTGGTGTGAAATTAAGGGTATTGCTTATTTTGTTTTATTACTTTTCTGCACGGAGTAAAACTAGGAAAAATACAAACTCCCTTAGAATATTTTTCTGGTTAGGGGATAGAGACAATTCTAACTTTTTGGAAAAATCTAAGGATATTTGATATATTTGTCCAAAATGACTTCCTAATACGAATGCATTTAATGATTTATCTGGAATGTTATCACGATTATTTTTATACAAATCCATTGCAACACTCTTAGTCCAGTTTGTTTTTAGAATCAAATCCATGGTTAATTTGATTAATCTTTTATCTAATCTTCCTTCAATCGATGCCAGGATTCTACTGATCTCGATTTTGTCTTGATTGGTTAGTTCAACCATGTTATTCACTGCCTACTTTTACTTTCTTTTTTGGTTTAATTATTGGATGACACTGTACAGGAAGATTCTCATCGTTTTCCACGGTTGATTTTAAATTAAGTGAAATTAATAGTTGTGTTAATCTATTCTATCTCTTAGCTGATGGCAATCACATATGCAGCCCTTTTGACACTTCATTCTTTTGCAATCTGAACATACTTTTTTGTTCCAAAAAATCATATCTTCTTATTTTGATTTTTGTTTTCTGTTTCTCTTAAACTCTTGTGATTTTTGTCTTTTTCTTTGTTGTTCTAAATTCATGATCAGATATGTTTTTCCTGTTTCACAGAGCTTCATCTCTCCTGTGAACTCATCATGTATTGATTCTAAGGTTCCATCTGTCAAAAGCATACCTACAATTTCCCATGCTTTGTCTTCAGGTATTTCAAATTTGTAAGAAAGTGTTGAAACTTTAGTATAGTAACCATTTTTTGAATTACGTATAATAAAATCCCTGATTTTATCTTCGGTCGTCTGCGTTTTTGGTCTTGATGATCTATTTTCAAATCTTCTGAATGGTCTTTTGTTTTCCGGCAATATTTTTTTTATTACTTGCTGCTATTTTAGGACTTGGAACAATAAAACCTAAAGGCTTTTTGAATGTATCATGTATTAATTTTCATGAGTGAAAAGGCAAGAAGAATTGAAGAACTTAGAATGAAAACAGGTAGAAGCAAGCGATGTCTTGATTGTAAAAAACACCGATGTATTATTGATAGTTGCCAATGCAGCTGTCATTTGAAAATCTAATTGGTATCAAAGACCTATGTGTCAGACCTGAATGACGAGCTTCACTGCTCTAATCTGAAAGAGGTTGTGGGTATTGATTATTTCCCAATCTAGCCAATTAGCAAATAGTATGAGACTTTTGATCAATAAAGAGTTTAGACTCTAACTTAATTGTAGTTTTTAGCCAACGTGTGTACTCAGAATGATTTTGAGTCCATTTTTCTTGAATCCATCATGATAATTTTGTGACATTTACAAAAGCAGTTGGCATGAATCATGTCGTGAGAATTTCTATATTCACACTCTTTAGTATGTTCCATGCGGTATTTTATTTTCAATTTTTATACACTTAAAGATTAACCTAAATTGAATTTGTCTTGGTAAATCTGCCTAGTATTTATTGAAACAAGAGAAATTTTAGATTGGAAATTAAAAGAAAAAATTTTGCTTCAATTACTTATTTCTTTTTTGAAGCTTTTTTTGCTGCTGCTTTTTTCTTTGCTGCCATGATTAACCATTATGTTTTACTTGAATTTGCTATATTGATATAAAATAATTAGACAAAATGAATATTGATCGGAACACAATTTTAAGCAATTTGGAATCATAAATTATGAAAATTCAATCAAAAATATTTCATGATTTGCCGATCATTGATCGATATTAATTGAATCTGGATCTTTGTTTCCTGGGAGATACTTTTCTCCTAATTTTGCCTTCATGTTTTCATCAAACTCTTCTTGTAATCTTGTTAGATAGATTTCTGCTTCTGTTTCGTCGTCTGGAATTCCTGTATTTACATTATAATTGAAACCCGTGGCAAGATGATAAAACTCCGCAAAGAATTCTTTACAATCTATTATATCTGCCTGAGAATCAATTGATACTATCAGACAATTATTTTCTTCTCTAAATTTTAGACAAATCTCTTCGTCAATCATTGTATCCACTATTACTGCCATAAGATATGGAATAAATTTGCCAAGTTCACTTTGATTGCCTTTGGAATTCTTTATCCATAACTCATAACCGTCTATAAGATATTCAAAAGTGCCAATTATAATTTCTCTAATCTTGTTATCTTGGTACGCCCGTTTTGATTTCCATGATATTTCTTCTTTATTTCCTGGTTTCACATACAATACATCAAATTTTATTTCTTCATGAATTTGCTCGTATTCCCAAACTTGCTTGTTTGTCCACATGGGGGAGTATTTTTCAACGAGTATTCTGGTTAATTGATCCAATATTTCAAATCGATTAGACTACTGTTTATGCTTATCTTGTAAAACAGACTTGGTTTTTGGTGTTTTTTTGAATTGAATTCAATTACTAGTTTTTGATATGTGATTTAAAAAATGCCAATGTACATTCTGCAAGTCCTTTGTCCGAATGTTTTTTGATGGCATGCTTGCAGTTAGGACACACTCCGTTATCTTCTTCAGTAAAATCATCTCCCACTTGTTTCATACAACACTCCATTAATTCTGCAGTAGAGTGTGACTCCATTGCTAGTTTACATGTAGGGCATTCAGTCACATTTTTCACCTCAGTAGAAAGTCTGACCAATATCATAGACAGTGACTTGTATCAAAACGAATTTCATGGTTGAAATTAATACAGGACGCCACACATTATGTACTTGCATCAAATTTCATACTTGCTTTATCAAAATAAAGTTTTTTAATTTAAAAAAATATTGGTAACTGTTTACAGGCTCACTTTGATTTTACCAAAATCCTTCTGTACTGACTAAGATCCTTATTTGAAACTAATATGCTTTAGATAAAAACAAACTCTATCATTATTTTTTAAACAACTCTAACTCTTCTAGTATTTTGCCCATGGAATGTTTCCATCTCCTCATTGCATCAATATCATGTGGTCTGTTACTTTCTAGTTCTTCTTTTTGTTTTAATAATTCTTGATGTCTATCATCATCAATTTTTTTGACCATGCAATTCCTTTTTTCACTCATATTTGAATAAATTTATCTATTTATTTTTGATTCATTTTATGCCTGTATTTTTATGACTTTTGGTTTTACGTAATACTGTAATTGCAAATACATAGAAAGTTTTACTTATTGCAACATACGACTTTTTTTATTGAAATTATTATTGTCTGTTATTCTGATAATCTGTGTTTTGGGGTATCTCTGGTATGCAAATTTACTGCCATTTAATGCTCAAAACACCCATGCTGGATTAGTCAAATCTGAAAAAGTTACGGAATTATCTAAAATTTCAACTAAAAACGAACACAAAGTCATCTATTACTCAATTCAAGCGATTCCAAATTTACCTGATAAACAAATCCCATTGGATGCACTGCATAAAGCACTAGACTCATGGAAATCTCTTAACCCTAACTTAGATTTTATTGAATCTGATGATCCTAACATTGAGATTCGTTGGCAAACATATGCCTCAAAAACTCATTCTGGTCTGGCTACTTGCAATTCTGCACTGTTTGGACTCTTGAGTCATTGCATATTGGATATTTCTGTAGGTGATGAGGATTGCAGTGGTAATTATGTTCAAAATGATGAAAATATGGTTACAAACATCATAATGCATGAAATAGGACATTCCCTTGGATTAGGTCATAGTTATGATAAAAACAATCTAATGTACTCAGATGAATCTCCCGACGTTAATTTTAATTTACAGGGACTTGTCATACCTCAAAAATTTGAAGAACTTTATGTTGGACAAAAGTCTCTTCTTGATCAAGATGATGAAATTCGAGTTCAAATTGAATCATTAGATAAAAAAATTAATCGTGCAAAATCTCAATATGATGAATATTACAAACAGTATGAATATTATGATGGAAAAACTTTGCCTCAGGATGAATTTAAAAAGGCACAAAAGCTATTAGATAAATTAAATTCCGAAGCTGACAAGATAAACTCTATGATTGATCAACAAAATAAATTAATTAAACAAAGTGACTCAATTCTAAAAGTTCTGGACTGTCATCCAAATTTTGATGTACAAAACTAGTTATTATTATGAATCACTGTTATCTAATTTGGATGGTTTCTAATTTTTATTTAACATCTAATAATAGAATAAAACCAACAACTAACGCCATTATTGAAATTCCCATACAAATCATGAATCTTAGATTCACACATTATTTTGCATTGTCTAAAATTAATAGTTTTTAGAGGAAGCAAGCAAGTTTGACGTCTTTTCTTGCATCAGTCCCTTTGGGGGATATTTTAAAGGCATCAACCATGCAAACAGTCTTGCTTCCAATATTTCTTATGTTTTTATCTGCAAAAAATTCATAAAATAAAACATGTCTTGTTAATTGATCAAAATGGTTTGAAAAAATGATCCATCGCACTCTATTCATGCCTGAATCATTAATTCCGATAATTGATGAATTAACTCAGGCACGATTCTTTGAGATGTGTTTCAAATTAAACATACTATTTCTTTTAATCTATTTTGAGACAACATTATTGAGTCATCATGTTTGACGGCATTCTTACGTTTGCCTTACCTGACCATATGCCCTAGAATTCATTGGCCGTCAAACATATCTTTAATTCAAAACCAAAAACTTTTCAATTCTGACATGTATTGAAATAACCTTGATAATAATTTGTAAGGGAACAAGAAACTCAAATAATATTGAAAAATGTAATTTTCTATATAATGGAACTTGGGGGGATGAAGAACTTGTTGAACATCAAAAACATCACGAATTATTAGAAAAAGACGACTATATGTGGTTAGGATTTGATATACCTCAGTCATTTGGAAGTTATAGTGGGCGTGATGGAAAGAGAATCTGATGTTTTAATGAACTTCTTTTATGTATTTTTCAGTAAACATCAATACTCCCATACATGACAAACAAATCTATGAATCCAACCCATGCTATCTCTTGGTCTAAGAATTATTTTTTGAGTTGGTCTGATTTTCAAGCAGAATCTAATCCTGCAGTATTTGAAGACGCTCACAGTGTAATCAAATATCGTTATACATGGATTGTGAATTCTGATACTGTTGACACTCAAATTAGATTCTTTATTGAAAATATTGACTTGATTACTGAATTCCATCCTTTACTTTCTTGGGTTAGATTGCCTCAAGCTACTGGAGAACTTTTAAAACATGAACAAGGACATTTTGATCTTGCAGAATTACTCAGATCTAAAATCAAAGAACAAATTCAAAATGCATTCTATGAAAAAAAATTTCTCACTAGAGGACAAAATCAAGAACAACAAAAACAATTTGCACGTGAAGATTCAGGATTAATGATTGGAAAAGAAGTTGAAAAATGGGAAAAATATGTTTCTGAAAAACAAGAAGAATATGATAAAGAAACCAATTATGGAGAGACATTAGAAAAACAAAAAGAATATGACAATATGTTCAAAACATTACGAAGCATTTAACAAAATTTAATTAAAATTGATAAAATTCATTTTATCGTGGTTCATCACACACATCACTTTTACTTAGGCTTGTTTGATTATTTTATTTTCTGGAATAGAATTGATGTAATTAACAAGACTACGATAATATTTTAGATGAAAATCCAAATCGCTGATTTCTGTCTGTTTTAATTCCTCTAACTCTGGTCCGAAATCTCGCTTATCTGCTTGTATGTGATTCAGTGTGTTTTCATTTATTTCAATCATGTGAAATAGACTGTGCAATACTTCTCCTTTTGTAAGTGTTTTATCACATGACCTTTTTAGTAAAGCCTCAACCCACTCCATGAAAATTTATTTCAAAATTGTTATTTCTATTCCTGAATGTATATTTTCTAACCTTTGCTCTAATTTTCTTTAGTGACTATAAATTTGAAAAATACAAAATGAGGCTAGTCTTTTTTTGCCTTTTTCTTCCTATCCATTATCTCTTGATTTCTCTCAATGTCTGAATGGATTTCTACATGATCATATAGGGCTTCTTTAGAGTCAAAAATTTGTTCACAATAATAACACTGATGCATTTCTCACTTACGTCGATCTCAAATTAATTAGTTTCTCTGCCTTCACGCCTAATTAGTAATCTCAAGAAATTAGAATACTGTATAGTGTGAAAATTAATGGGTTTCTAGAGCTATCTCTGTATTGCAAGATGGGAGTTTTCCTGACTCTTTTTTGAACTCTTCAATTAACTGCATTTGACGTTCTTTTGGATTGTTTGTGAATTCTCGTTGATATGACTGCGTTTTTTGTTTGCATTCATTTCCTTCAAATTCTGTATCTACATATTTTGTGAATGTTTCTTCTAAATTACTGCTCTCTCCTATGTATATGACTTCTTTGTTTCTGTTATACAAAACATAAACTCCTGGAATTGCCTTGACAAATTTGGCGCTTTCTAGCCACACTCTCATTTTGTCTTCCAATAATTCCATGATCTATTATGATTTTACTAGATATTAAACTACATTACAAAATCTCTGATTATATTAGAACCTTCATGCTTTTAATATTAAAGAAAAATAGAATCAATCCTGTCTCTTTTAGAAAAATTTCCAGAACAATTTTCTCCACGAGATATCCAAAAAAAGATCCTACTTGAAATTGAAGAGAAACTAAAATCAGGCTACAAGAAAATCATTTTATGTGCACCAACTGGTGTAGGGAAATCATTGGTAGGAGCTACTGTCTCAAGATATTTTGACAGTTCGTTTACAATAACTGCATCCAAGCATCTCCAAGATCAATACATCAAAGATATACCATTTCTCAAACCTGTAAAAGGAAAACAAAATTTTGCTTGTTTGAAAATGATGGAATCTGAAAAAGTAGACAACGACAGAAGAGCAATGAGATGGGGAATGACATGTGACAAGGGGCAATGTCAAGAAAAAATAAATAAAAATGGCAAGGAGATAATTGAAGTTTGTAAATTCAAACCAACAATAAAACAAGTTGAAGATCATACTCAAGGAGCTGAATCATGCCATTATTATCTTCAAAAATACGATGCCCTTGTTTCAAAACACTCTCTTTGGAACTACCACGCATTTTTTCAAATTATGAAATTCAACAGAAAACTTTTTGAAGACTATCTTGATAGAAAAGTCTCAATATTTGATGAGGCGCATAAAATAGAAGATCAAATAATGCAGTTTATAGGATTTGATATATTCAGTGGTCAGGTAGAAGAGTGCAATTTAAATGCCACAAAATATAATTTTACAGATTTAGATTCCATGGTACAACTAATTGATGACATTGCATACTCTTATGCCAAAAAAATCAAAGACATCAAAGAAAGCGATTCATACCAAAAAGATCCTGATTATGAATCTGTTACAAGACTGGAAAGAAGATTTGATAGGGCTGCACAGGCTAAAATTGATATTCTTACTGACAAGGACAATTTTGTAGTAAATGATCCTGTTTCAGACTTGAATGGGAATTTTAGAACAATCTCAGTAAAACCTATTGATGTCTCAACATTTGCGAATTCTTTTTTCACCACGGAATATCAAATATTCATGTCTGCAACTATTGATAAATTCAGTTTCTGTGAAAATATGGGATTACAACAAGACGATATTGCTTTTATTGATACTCCAAAATCTCCTTTTCCGATTGAACATAGAAAGATTGATCTTCTAAACATTAAACGGCTAAGCTATGGTTCTACCGAAAATGATGAACTTGAAGTAATAAAAACAATTGACAGAATAATGGATGAGCATTCTGGAGAAAGGGGGTTGATCTTAACATCATCTGTGCCGCGATGTCAAAAAATTCTCAGATATCTTTCACCAAAAAATACTAGACGAATCAGAATTTGCCACAGCTATAACAAAGATGGAAAAACACAAGATGAAATTATTTCAGAACACGCTGCTGACCCTACTGGCGTTTTACTTTCTTCTTCATTATGGGAGGGAGTAGACCTTAAAGACGATTTATCTAGATTTCAAATTATTGCCAAAGTCCCATATCCAAATTATAAAGAAAAAAGAACTAAAGCAAAAATGGATAAATTCCCTTTATGGTACACTTCTCAGACTCTTACTAAATTACTACAGGGGTTTGGTCGCTCAATTAGAAGTGATGATGATTGGGCCAGAACATATGTGCTTGATACTGCAGTAAACAATGTTTTTTTCAAGGCACAAAAAATGATCCCACGTGCGTACTATGATGTTTTAGGTATAGAAAATCTGTAGTAGACAACAGTAATTCAATAACAATAATGTAATTTTCTTTCTCTGTTATCTCTGCGTTTTATTACTGATCGGCGATCTATAAACCTTGTGGACAATTTGATCATCACAGTATCTTTGCTGAAAATTGTCCAAATCCTTAATTGATTACCACTTATTTGTTGTAGCATGAATGTTTCTGATTTTCTTGTAACAGCAAAAAAACAAAAAAAAATTTCACACAAAGTCCGGCTGTACATCATTGATAAAAACAAACATTATTTTCTAAATGACGGGATTTTAAAAAATGGCTTTGATTCTAAATTAGATATTTTAAAAAACAGGGACAGTGTTTTATCGGCATTCTCAAAGATGGCATTTCTCTTTGACGAGATAATTAGATTGAGAATAGTAGAACATTCAAATCAAACTGACAGCAAAGAATTGCTTTATCTGCTTAACCTAGTTCCAATAAATCGTAAAATTCGAACATTTCTTGATTGGGGCATTTTTGGACCAGAATATACTAGAGACATGTCCAGACTCTTTGAGGTTAGAAATGACACTGTGCATTGTATCTCCCTTGATGAAGTAAATTATAATCCAAAAAACTCAATTTCATTATCAAGTGTAAATGGTTTTAAAAAATTTAAAACTGATATGAACAAAGCATGGGAGAATCTATTGAAAATCTACATTGCAGAGCAAGAAAAAATTGACTGGAGCAGATTACTTGAAAAACTAAAATCATAGATTTGGACTAGTAATTGCCCCTTGCGCTGCAGAGCCAACCAATGTTGCATATTTTGCAAGTGCTCCTGTTGTATAGTTTGGTTTTGGTGGACTCCACTGTTTTCTTCTTCTTTCTAGTTCTTCGGTAGACACATGAAGATCAATTATGTTAGTTTCTGTATCTATTGTAATTTCATCGTCGTTTTTTACTAGTGCAATTGGACCGCCAACATATGCCTCTGGAGCTACATGTCCTACCATGAATCCTCGTGTACCACCAGAAAATCTACCGTCTGTGACCATTGCAACTTTTTTACCTAGACCTTGACCTACAAGTGCAGCAGTAGTGGCCAACATTTCTCTCATTCCTGGTCCCCCTTTTGGACCCTCATATCTGATTACTATTACTTGACCTTCTTCAATCTCTCCTTTAGCTACTGCATCAAATGCGTATTCTTCTCTGTCGTAAACTCGAGCTTTGCCTGTGAATTTTGTCATTTCCACTCCTGCTGTTTTAATAACTGCACCATCAGGTGCCAGACTTCCTCTCAATATTACCGCAGTTCCAACTGAATGAATTGGGTTATCAATTGATTTGACTATTTGTTGTACTGGTTCAGGTATGTTCATTGACGCAAGGTTTTCTCTGATTGATTTTCCTGTGACTGTCATACAATCATCATGAATTAGTTTTCTTTCTGCTAATTTTTTTAGTACAAATGGAATTCCACCAATTTTATCTAGGGAATTCATTACATAATTTCCACCCGGTTTCATATCTGCTAAATGTGGTGTCTTTTTTCTAACTCTCTCAAAATCATCATATGTTAATTTTATTCCAACTTCATTTGATAATGCCAACAAGTGCAAAATTCCATTTGTTGAACCTCCAACTGCGTTTAGCATTGTAATTGCATTTTCAAATGCATCAAATGTGAGAATATCACGTGGTTTGATATTTTGCTCTAGTAATCTAACGCATGCTTTTCCAGTATCATAAACAATTTTCTCTCGTCTATCATCTTCTGCTGGAGGACTGGCACTTCCTGGTAATGCAAGACCTATAGCTTCAGAAATTGATGCCATGGTATTTGCAGTAAACATTCCACCACATGATCCTGCATTTGGACATGCGGTATTTTCTATATTTTTTAATCCTTCCAATGATAACTGTCCTGCATCATATGCGCCAACTGCCTCATACACATCAACTATTGTTAATTCTTGACCGTTTAGTATTCCTGGCATAATTGTTCCTCCATAAACAAAGACCGATGGTATGTTCAATCTTGCCATTGCCATCATAGTTCCTGGTAGACTCTTATCACATCCAGCAATTCCAACCAGTGCATCATATTGATGTGCACGAACCATTAACTCAATAGAATCTGCAATTACTTCTCTTGAAATTAATGATGATTTCATTCCTTCATGACCCATTGCAATTCCATCACTCACTGCAATAGTTGAAAATTCTCTTGGCGTTGCACCACCATCAATTACTCCCTCCTTTGCTTTTAGAGCTAATCTTGGAAGGTGAATATTACAAGGAGTTGCCTCGTTTCCAGTGTGACACACTCCGACAAATGGTTTATCTAAATCATTATCTGTTAACCCCATAGCTTTATACATTGCTCTATGGGGAGATCTGGCAGTCCCTTCTACAACATTTCTACTAGAAATTTCCATAACACGACAAATGTAGTTTGCTATAATTTAGACTTTATTGACGTTATCAATCTAAAAAATATCTTTAATCATAAAGCGTTTAAATTCTAAACATTTCTATTGAAAATATTGGAACAGAAAGCTCTTGCATGTCCTGTATGTCAAAGCAATAAAGCCGAAATTGCAGGAGAAGATGTTAAACTAGGTGGACAATTCCAAGACAAGGAATTTCTAACAACTCCGTTAACTGTTCTAAGGTGTACTCGATGTGGATATTACATGTTTTTTGATAAAATGGCACAATTCACAACAAAAGAATCATCATCTGAGGAATAACTAAAAACAATTAAAAAAACTATATCTCGATAATATCTTGGTTATCTAACTGTAATAACAGACCTTGTATTTCCTCTGGAGTTTCTGCACCATATACGATGAGAATTCTATCCTTATCCATAAACTCGTAGTTTCTAATGTCGCTGACTTGTTCTCCGTTGACAAAGAACTTTAATGCATAATCCTCATTTGTACAAAACTGTCTTCCATCTTGGAATACAAAGCATTTGTCATCCAATCCTAGTTTCAGTGACTGGAACAAATATTCCATCTTTACGCCCGTTGCATGTTTGTGAATTGTTGTACCGTCACCACCTTCAAAATGAATCCAACTTGTTTTGATTTGATATGCTGGCAATGAAAAGTCAAATGTATCGCCAAAAACTTTGACTAAAATTGCAGCATGAGAGTGCTCGCTACCCAAGGCTCCTGCACCTTCAGGACCTCCAGGGGCAGTCTGTGACATGTTCATAAACATCCATCCTGAATATCCAACAATTACTGCAATTACCCCTAATACCCCAATTGTAATTAACATATTTCGTCTTTTTTCAGAAGAACGTTTTGTAGCATAATTATCACGCTTTTCTTCTCGCTCTTTTCTTTCCTTTCTTCCCATGAGTCAACCTGATTCAAAAATTTACCCTAATTAACTGTTCGATGAAACAATAAATAAAATCAAAAATTCAAGTTCTATTATGAGCTGTATCTTCTGTGATATCTTATCTGGAATGAGGGATGGTCATATCCTATATGAAGATGCATCACATGTTGCGTTTTTGGACAAATACCCAATTGATGTTGGCCATAGCTTGGTTGTTCCAAAACAGCATCATGAAAGAATCACAGATATGGATTCTAAAGCAGTAGGAGACTTGTTTTCTATAGTTCCAAAAATTGCAAACGCAATTTTATCTGCAACTGGTGCAGATGCATTTAGTCTTGGACAAAACAATGGCCGAGCAGCAAAACAAATCATCCCACATGTTCACGTTCATATCATTCCACGATATAATCACAAAGGAACAATCTGGACAAAACGTTCTATATCAAATGACGAAGAACTTTTCACTTTGGCAAAAAAAATCAAAGAACTACTTATTTAGCATGACCTGGATTGTATCGTAGTATTGCTCCCACTTTGCCCAAACTTGATAGCATAACTCCATGTTCTGCACTTCCTGACACTACTTCTAATCTTGATCCTGTTTTTGCTGTAAGCAATTCTAGATAATCCACAATGTCTTGCTCGTTTGCTTCTACTTCCATTGAGTTGCAACTTGGGCAAGGATTGCTTGTAAATTTTGTCTTTTTTGGAATAACATCTCGTCGCTCAACAATCTCTTCTTGAATGTGCTGGCATCTGCGACATTTTCCTTCCACTCTATTCAGATTTGTGTCATCTGTAATTATTAATATTTTTACTACATTATTTTTTAAAAGTTCAATGACATCTCTGAGTCCATATACTCCCAATCCTGAATGGGAGTTTATGTCTCTGAACAGATCTTCGATTAGTTTTTTTTCTTCAACCATTCTGAAATCTGATAGCAGTTCTGCTGATTTTGAAAATGCCTCTCTCACTCCCTCTGCTCCTGAATATCCTGCATCTATCGTGTTAATTATCATATTTTGTAATCTGTATTCCAAATATCCGCCATTGATAAAATCCTCTTTTGTTGGACCTGGTCCTGAAATAATCAATCCTTTTACAGGATAAATATCGATAAAATACTCTCGAGTTGTATCTGCTACCCTGTTGTAAAAATACGAAAGCTCCATCTCTCTTAATTTTTGGAATCTTTTTGCAGACTGTCCTCCCTGTCTGTGTTTTCCTGCAACTCCGGAACCTGTTTGTGATAAAACTTCAATTTTATCACCATGAAGTAATCCCCATCCTGCATCTTTGGCATCAATAGCTAAAAACCCAATCAAGTTGTCATCTTTTAGCATGTCTTTTAGAATATCTACATGAAAATGATCATCGCATCTATACAGGTACTGCTTCAAATCTTTTGGAGGATCAATCTCCCAAACTTTTACTACTTCGCTTCCTAATGGACCGCCTCCTTCTGGTGGCAATGCTCCACAAAACATTACTAATCCTCTTTCCGGTGTTTTTTTGAGTAATTTTAGTCTCTGAACTACTTTGCCTAGTGAATCTACAACATGTGATCTCGTGAGATCCGATTTTATGTTATCTGCTGTTCCTTGTTCTTGTTGTAATGTGCTAATAATTTCATGTAGTTGTTTTCCTTTTGGAATGTATACGCTGATTAATTCAGTTCCTCTGCCTGATTTTTGTGATAACTCCTCCAACATTTTTCTAATTTTATAAAGTTTAACAGAATCTATTTTCTCTATGTTGATCTTTTCCATTTGTATTTTCTTCCTGTTATGCGAATATTAAGTTTGGTCGATTCAATTTTTCATCTCTGAAATTATAACTCATCAATAGACTTTAGAAAGACTTCTAGTGGTTGATTACCTGTTATTTTGATTATTTTTTCATTGTTAAAAACTAAAAATGATGGGGTTGCATCAATTCCGATTTCTTTACCAAATTCATACATTTGATTTATACTTTCTAGATATTTATGATCATCAAGACACTTGTTGAATTTATCCAAATCTAGATTTACTGTCGTAGCAAATTTCTCCAATGATTCTCTAGTCACCCACCCAGTCCTTTCACCTGCCCAGTTCTTGTATAACTCATCGTGATATTGCCAATATTTTCCCTGATCTTGAGCACAATGTGATGCCTCTGCCGCTAAAACCGAGTCAGCACCATTTAATGGAAAATCTTTGAAGACCAGTTTTACTTTTCCTGTTTCGATGAAATCTTGCTTAATTGTGTTCAAGGTGCTTTGATGAAATTTATAACAATAGGTACACTGGTAATCCCCCCACTCTAAAATTGTAATTGAAGCCAATGGATTTCCAATAATTGGTGATCCGTTTTGAATTAATTTTGACTCTGTAAAGAGTTTTGAATCATTATCTGTTTGAGGATAAAATGCCAAAAACATGCCTGCTAAAATTCCAATGACAACAGGAATTGCAAACAGTATTTTTTTCATTGATTTGATGATTTTTTTTTCTAGTAAATAGTTTCCTTACCTTATACCGATGCCAAAGTCCATAATGCAGAGTTTTTTGCAGATATTTCTGCAACAAATGGATCATCTGACGATGATATTATTATCACGTCCCCATCTTCTGGACACAGATTTTCTAAAAGTTCTTTTTCGGCTTTTCTATCTTTAATAAAACACTCTTTTTCGTCACCTGGGAAAACCAGTTTTTTATTTTTGTATATTATAGTGGTACATCCTGAAGATCCATACAAAATTGCATAGTCTCTTTGCTCCAATCCTGTTTTGACTATGCTGGAATAGTTTTTGAGTAAAATTGCATGATTGTGTTTGCCTTGAATGATATTGCATTTTCTAATTATGCATTCTTTTGGAATTGCATTTTGTATTTGATTTGTTAACTTGTGTCCTTTTTCAGTAAGAAAAGTTCCTGCCCTTGTTGAATTCACTATTCCTGCCTCTTTTAGATGTAAAATTAGTGTCTTGACTGCTCCTTCTCCAAGATGAATATCTTTTCCAAACATTGCTCTGCTAACAAATCTTTCTCTGGTTAGCATCTGTAATGCCTTTAGTACATGAGGGATGCTAAATGTCAGAACTTTGCTGGAGCCCTTTCTTGATACTATGTCTTGTAATGATTGAATGTTTTTGCGCAGAATTTTTCTTGCCTGTGATTATATATAAATTCGATAAATCTATCTATGATTGTAGTTATTTAGAATTGTTATTGCAATAGAATATTTTATGGTGATGTCTTTTCGATTTGAATTTACCTCATTGAATTTATTTAGTAATGATTTGTTGTTGATCATATCCTCTAATGCTTCTATTGAAAACGGTTTTTTAATTATCTCTATTGCTTTATTGAGATTTGTTAATGAATCCGATAATGTCTTTTCAATGTAACCTGATGCAAAAATTATTCTTTGATTAGGGTTTATCTTTAGAATTTCAATTGCTGTCTGTAGTCCATTTAACACCGGCATGTTATGATCTAATATTACAACATCAAAATAGTCTTCTAGATGATTTGATTTTGCATGATTGTTTTCTTTTTGATAAATTTCTAAACACTTTTGTCCGTTTTCAGCTGTTATGACATGTCTGTTGTCAAACTTTAGCCAATCTTGATATAATTCCAACAAGTGTGGCTCATCATCTGCAATAAGCAATCTCATTTGTTTTGCATGTGTACTTGGGATTTGCTCTGATGCGTTTATTTGGTCTAGTCCAATTCTGTCAATTTCCATTTTTATTGGATCAAGAATTTTTGCATCTCCTATTCTGCCAAAAATCATCTGTATCATTTTTGCAAATAACTCATAATTACCAGTGATCTCTTTTTCGGATTTTCTACACTCTTTCATCATTGTTTGAATGATTGATTTGTATCCCTTTGTTCCATACAGATCTATTAATGACGTCTCGATGATCTGTGATATCTGATTTTCATATCTTTTATCGTTAAAATCAAATCTGGAATTGCTCATTTTATGATCTTCATACCCTCAAATCTAACTAAAGCATCAGTATGTTAGATCTAAAACTAACATTTCTGATTTGAGCGTGAAATGTTTTTTCCTTATTAATTGGATAAATTGTCCAAGAATTTAAATACATTAAATCAAGAGAAATCACATGTCTCAATCAAGACAAATCAATGTATCTAAGAACGGCGTTCCAGTCATTGCTATTATGGCATTAGCTATAATTTTTGTAGCTGGATTATTTGTTGTTGGATTTGATCAGGGGCATATCTTTAGTCTGGTTTATGGCGAAGAAGCATTTCAAGACCTTTACATCCACGAACTTACTCATGACATGAGACATGCTGCTGGTTTTCCTTGTCATTAGTAGGTTAACCTGATGAAAACATTTCTTTTTATCGTCATCGTTATTGTTTCTGGCGCTGCCGCTGGAATTATTCATGGTGGGATGAATCTTGTATTTGTTGAACCTTCTCTTGATCAGGCCATTGGAATTGAAAATCAACATCTTTTTGCAACAGGTGAAGCAGAAGACAATTCTGAATTCTGGGTAGAATATGATGACTATCGAACTTGGCAAAAAACAGGACAAGTTATTGCGGGTGGTATTCTTGGCGTTTCTATAGGTTCGTTGTTTGGAATAATTTTTACATTCTCAAGAAATACTCTGCCTGGAAAAACAGATCTAAAAAAAGCCCTGATATTGGCAGGAATAATGTGGTTAGTCGTTTATTTTATTCCATTTTTGAAATATCCTGCAAACCCTCCAACTGTAGGTGATCCTGAAACTGTTGTACTACGTGGAATTCTTTACCTGTCCTTTATTGCAATTTCTGGGTTTGGTGCTTTAGGGTTTTACAAATTATCCAAAAAACTAAAAACCAAAAAATTCATCGCTGTTGCAGGATATGCTGCATTTATTGGAATAATGTTTACAGTAATGCCGGAAAATCCTGATAACATAACTGCTCCTATGGACCTAGTTGATCATTTTAGAACAATGTCTGCGTTTACAGTTTCTATTTACTGGCTTTCACTTGGTCTTATTTTGGGCTCATTGTGGAGTCATTACAAACCTCATAAAGAAATCCCACCTTCTTTTAATTAGTCATTCCAACTCTCTAGAACGAGAATAATGTGACGTAATTTAAATAACTCTGTCTTCTTTTTTAATTTAATTGACACGACGTTTAACATTACCTCAATTAAAAAAATACGATGTAACTCAAAAAGTCATTGAAGCATTGGCAGATTCTGAATCCCGCGCAATACTATTTTCAATAATAAAAAAAGGAATGACTGCATCTGAACTATCTGAAAAACTAAAAATTCCGCTTAGCTCTGTGTATAAAAAACTAAGTGACCTTGAAGAGCTCACTTTAATTGAAGTAGAAAAATGGATGATTTCTGATAAGGGAAGAAAATTCAAAATGTACAAAAGTCGCATAAGCAAAGCCGATATATCTATAAGAAAACCTGATCCTACTCTTAATTTGGTGCCAAACTAGTGAAACAAATGTCAAAACCTAACATAATTCAACTAAGTGAATTTGATGTAACACAAAAAATAATCGAATCTCTAAGTAGCATATGTACTCGGGCTGTATTGTTTTCAATTAAAAATGAATCAAAAGATGCAACCCAAATTGCAGATGAATTAAAAATCTCACTATCCACTGTTTACAAAACCTTGTCCAGTTTGGAAGAATTGACACTTGCAGAAGTGGATAAATTTGTAATCTCTGCTGAGGGAAAGAAAATTAAACAATATCGTAGTCGTATAGGTAAAGTTGAAATCACATTAACTGATTTAGAACCTGTTTTGAATCTTTATCCAAACACCAGTTATACCAAATCAAATATTCAAAGATGAATTAATAAAAATTTACTATATAATCTCATATTTGTATTTTTTATCTCCAATGATAATGATCCTTTGATCTAAGTCTCTTGTGAATCCCTTTTGAAACAAATGGCCTTTGATCGATACATTTTTTGACAGATGGACTCTAATTGGGTGGAATTTTAATTTCATTATGAACTGCAAGATCGGATTCATTCACAGTTTTTCATATTTTGCTATCCAAGACAAGAAAATGTGTATTAATTGTGGCGTTGAAGAAAGTAATAATAATTGAATTATTTGACAATGTCTAACAATTAATTAAAATCTTCATTTTTTATTCATATTCTACAACTCTAGAACCTCTGTGGAATTTAAATAACAATAAAAAATGAATTTTATTGTGAACAAATTCTATCTGATAATTCCAATAATCTTTGCAGTGGGAATCGGTATAGGATATGGTGCAACTCTAAATACAAATAATGTTAACATTGTGCCTGAGAAAGAAATCGATGTATTATCTGAAAGTCCATCTCTTGATGTTGATAAAATCACAATAGGATTCATTCCAATAGAAAAAGCAGAAGAACTCACTCCAAAGGCAGAAGAGTTAGAAAAATTTCTTGAAAAAAAACTTGGCATTGATGTGGAATTAGTAATCCCAACAAACTATGAGACCATTATTGAGGGTATGAGGTTTGGTCACATAGATGCAGCCTTTATGGATACAGGTCCTGCATGGATTACTCACAAGAGGACTGGAGCAGAAGTGATGATGGCGGAGATTATCGACGGAAAAGTAAATTATCAAGCAACTATGTGGGTAAGAGCTGATGATGATTCTATTAATTCTCTTGAAGACTCCCTTGGAAAAAGAGTTGCATTTACTAGTATTACTGGTTCATCTGGATTTGTTAGACCTATGGGAACATTGGTGTCAGATGGTCACGTGTCTCTTGACGGTGAAGGTATTGTTGGTTTAGAAAAAGCACTTGCAGAAAACTTTGAAAGTTATGCATTTACCGGTGGTTACAAAGCATCTTTAGAATTATTAATTAATGATAATGTTGATGTTGCATTTGGTTCTGACATTGCATCTCAAAAATACTTGGAACCAGAAGATCAGCTTAAAATACGTCCAGTAGCAACACTTGGTCCTGTACCCTCTCATGTATTCGTTGTAATCTCAAGTATGTCTGATTCTACTAAAAGTGCTTTAATGTCATCTCTAATCGAGCTTAACTATGATGAAAATAACTCGATTCTGAATAATCTTTATGGTGCAGACGCACTTGTTCCAACTACCACTACTATGCATATTGGTGATTTTGGTAAATTCATAGATATCTTGGTTGGATTAGATCAAAAAATCCTAGATGCTGCAAATAAGAGCAAATAAAAACAGTAGTACACACATGGAACTATTGCAAATAACTAGTTCCTCCGATTTTCCATTAATTTCAACAAAAAAAATTGTTCAGATGAATAATGTTCATGCATCATATGATTCAAAAAATCATATTCTCAAAGAAATCACACTATCAATTGATAGAGGAACAATCTATGTCATTATAGGGCAATCGGGTTCTGGAAAGTCAACTCTTCTTAAACTGATGAATGGCATGATGATTCCTAGTAAAGGCACTGTCAAAATTGATTATCAAACACCAAACATCAATGATCCAAAATTCAAATCACTGATGCATAATATCGGTTATATTCCACAAAGCTTGGGATTGATAAAAAATATCACTGTCCTTGAAAATACTTTGATTGGCGCATTGCCTAGATTAGGAAAAATACATGCATTGTTAAAGATATTTCCTGAGGAAGAAATCAGGGAAGCAAAAAAAATTCTAAAGCAAGTTGGACTCGAAGGCAAAGAATACCGAAAAGCCTACATGTTAAGTGGTGGGGAAAAAAGAAGAGTTGCAATAGCTCGTGCATTTATGCAAAAGCCCACTCTTTTACTGGCTGATGAGATAGTTTCTGAATTAGATTCTGTTACTGCCAGAGAAATAATGAATTTGATTGCTGATGCACAAAAGACAATGAATCTTACTGCGATTATGGTTCATCATGATCTACAACTTGCGTTAGAATATGCAAATCGCGTTGCAGTGATAAAAGAGGGAGAAAAGATTCTTGAAATTGGTATTGAGGGAGATAAAATTGTTGACTTTCAAACTGGTAATCTTGCCACTGATGAAATTATGGAGATGTATTCTACTGACACCAAAAAATAATCTTTTAATCGGAGTTATCATCGCATTGCTTATTGCGACATCTTACAATATAGGTGCAAACCCAGTTGATTTTGTAAAAGGGTTACCAAATCTTGCAATTATTGCAAGTGAAATGACTGCCGTTGAACCGTCCTTGTTTGTAACTGCGTTTTGGTCAATGTTTGAAACAATTCAGATGGCATTTATAGGAACTATTGTTGGTATTGTAATTTCCTTACCCCTGAGTATGCTTGCAGCAAGAAATCTAAACAGTAAATATGTCTATGTTCCAATTCGTGCAATTCTTGCAGCGATTAGAACATTTCCGTCAATTCTTTGGGCAATTTTATTTGTAATCATGGTTGGACTTGGACCATTTTCAGGAGTCTTGGCAATTATCATGTATACTATAGGCTTTGTTACCAAACTTCAATACGAATCAATTGAGACAATTGATTCTGATCCTATGGATGCGGTAAGATCAATTGGTGTGTCAAAATTACAATTAATCCGATATGTTGTATTACCTGAATCAGCACCTCATCTGTTGAGTCAAATGCTGTACATGTTTGATTACAACGTAAGGCAAACAAGTATCTTGGGTCTTGTTGGTGCTGGAGGAATTGGGTTTTACATTATAAACTACATCAAATTCTTTGAATATGGCAAGGCTGTGGTATTCATGCTTGTTGTATTGTTTGTTGTCTTGGTTATTGATTGGGTGAGTGTCAAAATCCGTGACAAGTATATTGTAAAATCCCAACATGGAATTGAAGTTACAACCACTTAGTATCATCCATAATATGCCGAAAATAACAATTAGTTTTTTAATTACTTGTTTAACTTTAAAGCAATGAATTATTGGGCTTTTTTTGTTTTATTTTTTATGATTTTTACTATTCCTGTTTTTGCACAAACTCCACTTGATGAGTTTTCTAATTCTTCAGAATATATTTTAGAAATTGATGAGCATGTCTATTCTGTTTCTTATACTGTAAATGCCAATGTCCTTGCAATGGAGATTGATCCGGAATCAAAATCACTGCTTATTGGTCTGGATAAAACCTATGACTCTCAATTTTTTATAGGACTAGAGCATGAATTGATAAATGCAGAAAATAATCAGTTTATAATTTTAGTTGATGGTGAAGAAGTAGATTATCAAATAACTTCTGATTCTGAGAGCTCCACATTTGAGTTCTTTGTCCCAGTAGGATCTGAAGAAGTTGAAATTATTGGAACTCATGTGATTCCAGAATTCCCAGTTGGTGCAGTTTTTGGGTTTATAGTAATGATTTCATCTGTCATGCTTTTTGCAAAGATGAGACCATCTTTTTTTAAGTTGTAATTTTATCTAACTGATTTGTTTCTTTTGCGGTTTTTATTTCACGTGCTATTCTTTTGCCCATACTCATAGGCTCATTAAAAAGCAATGAGTAGTATGGCGAGCCATCCATGTAGATGTTTGTTCCTGCCACAATTCTAGCTGAAAATTCAAACGATGTAAATTTTGCATTCTCATCATAAACCCCTTCAATACAAAATGGCCCGTTCATTCCAGGCGATACGATTCTTTTTGATGCCTCTACAAAATTTTCACCCATTGTATATACCTCATCTAGTAATGATTCTCTTAGAACAATTGGACTGTTTCCAATCACATTAAATGACGGAACCTTGTTATTTTTGAGCTGCTGCTCTGATGGAATTCTTGCAATCCCTTCAATGTCTGATTCATGCCTTTGATCAGCCCCAAAAAATTCCAACTCTTCTTTTAAAGGTGAATAAAAGAATTGTAGATATGCCAAAACACCTGCGGCATACTCTTGAATATAGAGTGTCTCTTCTTTAGAAATTACTCCTTGTGAAATCAACTGTTCTCTTTTTTTATTGTAATCATCTTGATTAGCAGCCAAAAAATATCCTTTGCCACCTGCAGCCCCTTGCCTTTTTACAATTACTAGCTTGTCTATGTCCTTTGAATGCAAGACAGGTTTTGGAACAGGAAGTTTTGCCTCTCGCATGAGTTTTTCTTTCATGGTTCTGTCTGATTCCCATCTTAGGATCCACTTGTTTCCGAAAATTGGAGTCTTGATTGATTCAATTTGTTCAGAGCTCATCTGTGCAATCAAAGTTCCATGAGGAATTAACACTGCATTATTTTGCTCTAAAATTGATTGATGTTTTTGCTCTAATATTTCTACAAATGAATCTACCAAGATTAATTCGTCAATAAATGAAAATCTACGGTATAATCTCTCTCTTTTTCTCTCACAAACTAGAATTGTCTTTAGACCTTCATCTTTAGCACCTTTGAGAACTTGTAGGGCACAATGTGAACCTAATGTTGCTATTGCCGTCAATCTGATGTATGTTCTACTTTATCGTACTTTATGAACTATGTGTGGATGAGACGTATTGAAAAACCTCATCAATTAATTCTACACTTAATTCTGACTTGATGTTTTCTGGAATTACCTTTAATACAAAATCATACATGCTTGTGTTTTTTGGAAGACTACCTCTTTCTTGGTATAATGAATATACTGCAATTCCATTTGATATTAACGCAATAATTTTTTCTTTGTTTGTCAGCGTCATTGTTTTTTATTTCCTTGTTACTAATTTAATCTAGATCCGAACTATTGTTTTCTACATTAATATATTGAATTACTCTGATCTGTAATACGCAATAAAGTTACTTGGTGTGCTTGATTCTCAAATGCATTTAATTCTGATGGTTCTCCGTGACTCTCTGCAATTTCCTCATGAGATTCTTGTGATGCATTATATCCAACAAATACTGCGGTAATGATAAAGGTGGCAATTACCAATATTATTAAGAGATCCAACTCATTTTAGACTCCGATATTTTCTGATGATAAATGTTACTTTTTTCTTGATTTTTATGTTTTGAATTACAAAAATCGATGATTGAGAACAAAATTTCCAAATAAATGATATTTACATATTAAAAATTATGGCCAAATTAGTATAATTTAGAAAAAAATAGAATCTGACTAAGACTTTTTCAAACCCCATTTAAGGGCAAATTCTTCTTTGGTGATTGGAATTTTTGATTTACACTTTACACATCTACGCATTTTGGTGTACTTTGAAAATCTCCAAACATGAGGTTCACTTTTTCCATGACAGTTCATACTTTTCATTCTTTTACTAGTATTTAGGAAAACAATCATTCAAACTTACTTTCCAATATAATACGGGTATCTGAACTAGTATGAATCGTATTGATTTCCCCCAAAAATTAATTACACCATAGGATAGCAATTTAGTAAATTATGATAAAAACAGAGCTTGGAACATTGCGCAGATCTCATTATTCTAACGAATTGAATCCATCAATGGATGGCTTGGAAGTCACTGTGATGGGTTGGGTCTTGACAATAAGGGGTCATGGAAACATTAGTTTTGCCACAATTCGAGACAAGAACGGGGACATTCCAATTGTTGCCAAAAAAGGAGATTGTCCAGATGAACTACGTGAAAAATTATCTGTACTAAAAGCACATTCTTCTATTGCTATTATTGGCAAGATCAAATCTTCAGAAAAAGCACCTACTGGATTTGAGATAATTCCATCTGAACTCCGTGTATTTTCAGATGTTGAAAAAATTCCCCCCTTTGAGCCTTTAGCAAAGACTGTGAAAAACATAGATACTAGATTAGAAGTAAGACCAATTGATCTTAGACGTAAAACATTGCAACATATTTTCAACGCAAGAAGTCAAGTACTAAAATCAATTAGAGATTACTTTTACCAACAAAATTTTACAGAAATCAACACTCCAAAAATGATAGCAACTGCAACTGAAGGTGGCGCTGCATTATTTCCAATATTTTATTACAACAAAGAGGCATTTTTAGCTCAGAGTCCCCAATTGTACAAAGAACAACTAACTATGAGTTTTGAAAAAGTTTTTGAAATTGCACCTATTTTTAGAGCAGAACCATCAAGAACCAATCGCCATTTGGCTGAAGCAATATCCATTGATTTGGAAGAAGCATTTGTTGATTATAATGACGTAATGAATAGAATTGAGGAAATAATAAAAATCGCAATCATAACTGTTAGTGATTATGCAAAAAATAATTCAGATGTAGAGTTTATCATTCCTCCAATGCCTGAACACATACCACGATACTCTTATGATGAATTGGTAGAAAAAATGCAAAAAGCTGGCGCCAAAACTGAATGGGGCGATGATCTATATCCCTCCAATCTTAAAAAAATTGGTGTTGAAGGATTTTACTTTATCAAAGATTGGCCTTTGGGTCCAAAACCATTTTACGTAAAAGATAGTAAAACAAACCCAAAAATTTCTGAATCCTTTGATTTGATGTTTGGGGATTTGGAATTGTCTTCAGGCAGTACTAGAATTGAGAAAAGACATGAACTTGAAGAGAGAATGAAAAATAAAGGAATGAAAACTGACGCCTTTGAGTATCATTTGGGGGCATTTGATTATGGTGTACCTCCTCATGCTGGATGTGGAATTGGTTTAGAGCGATTAATCATGGCATTAACAGGCACAGAAAACATCAGAGATGTCACATTTTATCCAAGGGATGTTGACAGATTAACCCCGTAGGTGATTAGAATGGTATCTCGAGAAGAAATTGAACATGTTGCAAAATTAATGAGAATTGAAATTGATGATCCTACAATTTATGAAATAGTTGATAAGATGATAGGATATTTTGATATTTTAGATTCTGCAGGTGTTGAATCTGAGGATATATCAGTAAGAGAAATTCCTATCTCTGATCTGCGAGAAGACAAGTATACTCCATTTGATGAAAAACTAATTGAGAAACTCAATCACTATAAAGGAACCTATGTCCGAGCTCCGAAGATGATTTAATTGAGTATAAAAATTTCAGCTCTGCAATATATCCAAGAAGTAAAATCTGGAAATCTTTCTGCTGAAGATTTTGTTGCAAAAACTATGGAACAAATACAAAAAGTAGATGGTAAATTACATGCGTTTCTGTCATTAAATGATAATGCAGTTGATCAAGCAAGAGAAATTGACAAGAAAATAAAGTCAGGGGGGAAAATCGGACAATGCTTTGGTATGCCAATTTCAATTAAAGACAACATTTGCATCAAAGATACAAAGACAACATGTGCATCAAAGATGCTTGAAAATTTCATTGCGCCATATGATGCCACTGTAATTACAAAGCTGAAACAACAAGATGCAATTTTTGTTGGAAAAGTAAATCTTGATGAATTTGCAATGGGACTTTCTACAGAATTCAGTGCATACGGTCCAAGCAAAAACCCCTGGAATACAGATTATGTTCCAGGTGGCTCTTCTGGAGGCAGTGCAGTATCTGTCAGTGCATTTGAATGTGTTGCATCATTGGGCTCTGATACTGGAGGCTCAGTTAGAAACCCTGCCAGTTTTTGCTCAACTGTTGGGTACAAGCCAACTTATGGACTGATTAGTAGATATGGGTTAATTTCGTATGCAAACAGTATTGAACAGATTGGACCGTTAACTAGAACTGTAGAAGATGCAGCATTTATGCTGAATCTGATTTCAGGACAGGATTCTAATGATAACACTACGGTAGATAACAAAAATGAGGACTATCTAAAAGATATTGATTCAGGCATAGAAGGCAAAAAAATAGGCATAATCAAAGAGATGCTTGGGGAGGGAATTGACCCTTCAGTACTGTCTGCAACAAAAGATGCAATATCAAAATTAGAGGGATTGGGTGCAACATGCGAAGAAATTTCCTTGGATATGGTAAAATATTCAGTTGCAGCATATTATACAATTACAGCAACTGAGGCAGGTAGTAATCTTGCAAGATATGATAATTTAAGATACGGTTATGATTTTTCTGTTGAAGGATACGAATTTAATTCATACATTGAGAAAGCAAGAAAAAAACTTGGCCCTGAAGTCACTAGAAGAATGATCCTTGGAGGCTTTGTTCCTTCTGCAGGACATGCCGGAAAATATTTTCTTAAAGCACTAAAGGTAAAAAGTAAACTCACTAGACAAGTAAATGAGGCATTTGAGAAATTTGATCTGCTAATTTCTCCAACAGTTCCAATTTTACCATTTAGGATTGGTGAGAAAATAAACGATCCTGCTGCATTGTTTCTTATTGATATTAACACTGTAACTGCAAATCTTACAGGCAAACCCGCAATATCAATACCATATTCTATATCAAATGGTTTGCCAATTGGCATGCAACTTATTGCAAATTCGATGAATGATAAATTATTGTTACAAGCAGCATATGCGTTAGAAAAAACTGTCAAATTACCTGAGGTTCCAATTTGACAAAAATTGGATTGGAGATTCACAGTCAACTTACAAAGCTGGAAAGCAAATTGTTTTGCTCTTGTAAGGCAAACTATAGAGAATTTGAGCCAAACACCAACATATGTCCCATTTGTATGGGATTGCCAGGCAGTCTTCCAAGATTAAATCAAAAGGCAGTTGAAAAAGCAACAATGATTGCAATGGCCCTAAATTGTTCTACTCCAGAAAAAATTGCATTTTTTAGAAAAAATTATTTTTATCCGGATTTGCCAAAAAATTTCCAAATCACACAACTAAACATCTATGGAGATACCAGTGTAGGTGGTAGTGGAATTCTCATGGTTGGAGAGAAAAAGATCCGAATCACTAGAATTCAACTAGAAGAAGACCCTGGCAGGTTAATCTATGAGGGAAGTTCTGAAAAGAATCAAATCACGTTGGTAGATTATAATCGCGCAGGCACGCCTTTGGTGGAGATTGTAACTGAGCCTGACTTTGAAAATCCAAAAGAAGTGCGAGAGTTTCTAAATATTTTATCTGATTTGCTGGAGAATCTTGGAGTATCTGATCCTAGCTTGGAGGGCGCAATGAGGGCAGATGCAAATGTATCAATTGAAGGTGGAAATAAAGTTGAAATAAAAAATATTGGCTCATTTCATGATTTGGAAAAAGCTGTTCATTTTGAAATCACACGTCAACAAAGCTTGCATTCAAGAGACATTCCAATAATTCAAGAAACCCGTCATTGGGATGATAAAAGAAAGATTACCATCTCGTCCAGATCAAAAGAAGAAGATCTGGATTACAGGTATTTTCTAGAAGGTGACATTCCATGGGTTAGAATGGGAAATGAAGTCAAGGAAAAACTAAAATCTGAAATGCCTGAAAGCATCAGTTCTAAAAAACAACGATATGTATCAAAATATAATATTCCGTCTCAAGTAGCTGAAGTGCTTTCATCTGACAAGTTTTATTCAGATTTATTTGAAGAAGCACACACACAAGAAAACGCTAAAGAAGTTGCAAATATTATCACCACTGATTTGATGGGATTAGTAGATACAAGAGAAAAAAGAGAATCATCAAAATTAACCCCCTTACATCTAAAAGCGATAGCTGATTCAATCCAGTCCGGAAAGATTGCAAGAAATTCTGCAAAAAATGCATTATATGAAATTGTGAGAACAGGCAAGTCATTATCAGATATAATATCAGAGCTTGATCTAGGAAATGTCTCAGATGAGTCTGAATTGTCAAAAATTATTGAATCTGTAATTTCTGAAGAACCACAAGCCGTAGAGCAGGCAAAATCAAACCCTCAAACCATAAACTATCTTGTAGGAAAAGTAATGCAAAAGACAAAAGGAAAGGCAGATCCTAAATTAACTCTTGATTTACTAAAAAATAAGATTTGATGTTATGGCTGAACTTTCTTTGGAAGACATTGAATTTATCAAAATACTGGCAAATTCCGACTCTACAATCCTTCAGCAAGGAATGAATGATTCTACAAGACATAGATTAGATTCTCAAATAGGCGTGATTTTACGAGAGTATTATAAGGAAAATACAATGAGTGTCAAATCAGGCTGGACAAAAAAATTTGAAAAAGCAGGAATTACCGAAGATGATGGAAAATCTGCTATTGCGTGTGCTCGAAGACTAGGCATAGATATTTCTTGACTATCAAAAAATCTTTTTACTTCTGGTTTTTTTAAAACTGTAACTTGTCTGATTTTGTATTCACTCCAACTGAAGAACAAATACAATCTTCAAACATTTACAAATTTATGAAAAAACATGACATCTCAAATTTACAAGAACTTTCTCAAAGGGCAAATCAAAATTTAGAATGGTTTTGGCAAGAAATAGACAAAGAGATTGGAATAATTTGGGACAAACCTTATACAAAAATTTTAGACACCTCAAAAGGAATTCCATGGTCAAAATGGTTTGTTGATGGTAAGACCAACATCTACAAATCATCTGTTGAAAAATTTGCCCGTGAAAAACCAAATGATATAGCATACACTTTTGTCTCTGAAGATGGAACAACTTTTAAAATAACTTACTCTGAATTAGATTCCAAAGTAAACAGACTTGCAAATACACTTAAACAATTAGGCGTAAAAAAAGGAGACGTAGTTGCGATATATCTTCCCATGATTGAGGAATCTGTTTTGGCAATTCTAGCATCTGCAAAAATTGGAGCAGTTCAAACTGTTATATTTTCAGGATATAGCTCAGAATCTCTGCAAATAAGATTGCAGGATTGTAATGCAAAAATTCTTTTTGTATGTGATGGATTTCAAAGAAGAGGCAAACCTGTTTCACAAAAACAAATTATCACTTCAGCAATAAAAGACACAAAAATAGAAAAAATAATTGTAATTCCGTACAAAGGAATTGATGTGTATGAAGAGTCAGCAAAGTTTGTTTTTTATGAAAAATTAGTATCTGCACAAAATTCCACATGTCATACTGAAATCATGGATTCCGAGGATCCATTGTTTATCTTGTATACCTCTGGAACCACTGGAAAACCAAAAGGGGTGATTCACACTCATGGGGGATTTTCAGTTTTTGCAGGATATCAGGCTGCATTTTTAATTGATTTGCATGAAAATGATGTTCTTTTATGGCCTGCTGATATTGGCTGGATTACTGGATTGGTTTGGAACGTTTATGGTCTTTTGATTAAGGGTGCTAGTGCAGTAATTTATGACGGTGCGTTGGACTATCCAAATTTTGACAGAATTTGGAATATGTTATACGATCATAGTGCAACAATTTTTGGAATATCTCCAACTGCAGTAAGATTATTTAAAAAAAATAATGTTAAACCGTTAAAATTACATTCACTTGAAAAAATAAAAAACATAGTCACTACCGGAGAGCCACTAGATGAAGATTCTTGGTGGTGGTTATTTGAAGAAGTTGGCAAGAAAAGAATTCCAATCACAAATTTGTCAGGAGGAACTGAAATAGGCGGTGCAATGTTATCTGTATTTCCAGGAATGAGACTAAAACCATCAACTGTCGGAATTCCATGTCCTGGGATGAATCTATATGTTTTTGATGATCATGGAAAATCGATTCTTCAAAAAAATGGCTATCTTGTAATTAAATCTCCTTGGCCTGCAATGACAAAAGGACTGTTAAATGATGATCAACGTTATATCAAAACTTATTGGTCACGTTTTGAAAATATATGGTTTCATGGAGATTATGTTTTAGTTGATGTTGATGGTTTATGGTACATGAAAGGAAGAACAGATGATGTCATTAATGTTTCTGGCCATAGAATGAGTACTGCAGAAATTGAACATGTTGTAATTTCACACAAAAAAGTATCAGATGCAGCATCTGTATCAATTCCTGATGATATCACAGGCGAAGCCATTGTTGTTTTTTATGTCACTGAAAATAAATCTGAAACTAGATTGGATACTGAAATATCTGACTATATTGTTGAGAAAATAGGAAAGATTGCACGCCCTAAAATCGTATTTCAAATATCTGATCTTCCAAAGACCAGAACTGGAAAAATCATGAGACGTCTATTAAAGGCTAAATTGTTAGGAATACCATTAGGGGATTTATCATCTATTGAAAATCCTCATGTATTAAATGAAATTTTAAAACTGTGATGTATTTTTGAAATTTGGAGTTATTTTTTATTATTAATTTTGACTGGCTGTTTTGGAATCTCAAAGTAAAATACTGTTCCGATATTTTCTTTGCTTTCAACCCATATCTTGCCTCCAAGACCCTCTGTGATTCCTTTACAAATTGCCAACCCTAAACCGCTCCCATTTCTTTTTCTGCTTGTAGAAGTATCTATCTGATAAAATTTCTTGAAAATTTCTTTTTGATTTGTTTCTGAAATTCCTACTCCGTTATCTTTTACAAAAAATTCTATGAAATTTTTGTCTGTTTTTGCACCAATCGTTATTTGTCCTTTATCGGGTTCGACAAAATCAATTGCATTTTTAATTAGATTTGAAAATACTTGATTAATTCTATCTTTATCGCTAAATATGACCCCCTTTTCTGCACTATCTTTTATCAGGTGGATGTTTTTCTGACTTGCAATCGGTTTGAAATCTTTTATTATGGAATTTAACAATTCTGCAACATCGATGTTTTCTTGATTAAACTCTAATTTTCCTAGGTCTAATTTCTGAGTAGTCAAAATATCCCCCACTAATCTTTGCAATTTTAACGCCGATGAGTAAATCTCATCTACTGCGTCTTGCTGTTTTTTATTTAATTCTCCCATTAATTCCTGTTTTTGTAACATTTGCACATATCCTAAGATTGGAACAAGTGGGGTTTTTAGTTCGTGAGACACCATTGATGAAAACTCTACTTTTTTTCTGTCGATCTCTTTTAATTTTTCTACATATTCTTTTTGCACAGATATTGTTTTTTCTACTTTTTGACCCATGCTCTGAAAATTATCATTTAGCTCATGAATTTCTTTTATGTTTGTGTTGATAGGTTTTCTATTTGTTATCTTGTTTGTTCTAGAAAACTCTGTCATGTTTTGTGCAAGCTTTTCAATAGGTTTTGTGATGCTTTTGGAAATGTAGACTGTGCTTAACAATGTTCCAGCGGCAACAGCAGTTGCAAAAATTAATAGTATCATTCCAGTGGATTGCTCTACTGCAGTGAGATAGTTTACCAACCCCATGTAAAATATGATGAAACTTGAAACTCCTGAAACTAGAAATAAAATATTTTTGATTGGAATCATTTCAGTTTACCCTCCCAACATTTAGGAGGTGGCTGATTCGACGATTCTTGAGTGTAGCAGATCTATATCTATTGGTTTTAGGATGTACGATGTTACACCACGTTTAACTAATTCGTCTAATTCCTCTTGAGTTATAGTGGATGCCGTAAACACAATTATCTTGTTGTTTTTTAATTGATCTTTGCTTTCCAATGCATTAATTACTGCATATCCGTCAAATTCTGGCATGGCCAAATCTAGTAGAACCACATCATGTTTGTTCTCTTGAATTAACCTCAATCCTTGTTCTCCATCGTTTGCAACTATGCAATTATGATTCTTTAATTCCAAAAATGTTGTTAGCATTTTTGTTATCTGTTCATTATCATCAATTATCAAAATATTGAGATGAGTTGAATTTACATCACTGTCTTTTATTGTGGAGTTTTTACTCATCTCTTAGCTCCTAATTTATTATCTGTTAGTTTGTAGTTTTTTTGTAAATAATTCAAAATAAGTTTTTCTTGTTCTATCTCACGCAATCTGTGCTCATATGTGATTTCAGATCCTAATAATGACTCTGCACTTGTTTCATCAATGTAATGTGCCTTTTTCCATATTAAACTAAACAATGATCTTAATGTAGTCACGAATGTTTTAGAATCGGTCCATAATGCCATCATGTCTTTTACCTCTGAACTGCTTACAAAGAAAATTACTTCGTTATCATCTTTGATTATAAAGCAAAAGTCTTCTCTGTTTTTATCATCTAGTTTTTTGATTTTTTTAGCTGGGACATCTTCAAAGATATGCATACCTTTGCTCGAATAATCTGAAAGAATTCTTAGTTCTGATTTTGTTTTTTTAAGGAGCGTTGTAAACTCTGTATGATAAAACTTTTTAAAATCTACTTCAGTTCCTAACACCAGTATGTTTTCTGATGATTCTTTTATCATCTGCTCTAGTTTTACTAGAATTGAATTTCTTCCTTGCAGTGTTTGAAATTTGTTTTCATCTGTCTTTTCCTTATTTCCTGAATATTTTGGAATCATCTTCCATAGTTTTATGATCCCCTCTTTGCCTGTTTCTAACTCATTGATTCTATTTTTTGTGTTTTTTGATTTGTTGTGCAACCATTGGTAAAAAGGCACCAACATCAGTCACTATTCCTAATGCCTGCCATGTTCCTCTATCCATAAGCTTGGTAACAGTTGGCTGATTGATATCGACTACTATAACTTTGACATTTGCAGGTAGCATGTTTCCAGTTGCAATGGAATGAAGCATCGTAGAAATCATAATTACCATGTTTGCATCCTTGAGAATTTTTTTATATTCTCTTTGAGCTTCTGCTACATCTGTGATGACATCTGGTAATGGACCATCATCACGAATAGAACCTGCTAATACAAATGGAATTTTATTTTTTACACACTGGTACATAATGCCCCGGGTTAGTTTTTTTGTTTTAACCATATTGGAAATTGAACCTGCACGAAATACTGCGTTTATTGTCTCCATATGATTTCGATGTCCTCTGTATGCTAAAGTTGCATCATGTACATTCATTCCAAGTGATGTTCCCAACGTGGCATATTCTATATCATGTACTGCAAGTGCATTTCCAGCTAAAACCCCGTCGATGAATCCCAATTTGATCAACTCTGCAACAGCATCTGCTGCACCAGTATGGACTATCGCTGGTCCTCCAACGATTATTATTTTTCCACCGGATTTTTTTGTTTTGTAAATGTCCTCTGCAACTTTTTTTGCAATGTGCTGAGTTGGTCGCTCACTTGAGCTAGAGCTTCCCATAAATTCAAAGACGTTTACTCCCTCTCTTGGACGCTCTGGAGGAGTGATCTTTATTCCGCCTTCTCCAACTATTATTTCGTCTCCTTTTTTTATATCTCTTACAGGTACACAAAATGCTCTGTTGTCTTTGACTACAATACATTTGTCCATCATCATATTTTCTACCTGAATCCATTTTTCGTTATAGAAAATTTGAGTGTGGTTATTGGTAGTACTGTAAAAATCATCCGGCATTACCATATCTTTTGGTGATTTTTTTAGCAAAATTCCTTTTTGTATTTTTGAAACTGCTCCTTCACGATAAATTGTTTCTAAAATTTCATCTAGATGTTTTTGATTTTTTCCAGTAACTGATAATCGAGCATATGATGGATCCTTCTTTTTTTTTCCAATGTTGATTTCTTCTACTTGGAATTCACCATGAAGATCCATAATTTTATCGAATATCTTTGTAAGAATAGAGGAATCAATAAGATGGCCACTGACTTCAATTTCTTGAGAAAACTTTGCCATTTGTTATTATAAATATGAACATAACAAAAGCTTTACGCTGATTTTTTTTGACTATTATTGGTAAAAAATTGTTAGTTTTACTATACCGGAAGTATTACTTTGCCTTTGTATTCTAAAATATTGTCTTTTTGAAATGAATACTCGAGAATTTCTTTTTGTGCCTTTGTTACTCCTTGAACAATTGTTTTAGAAATTCCGTTTTTATCAACTAGTGCAAGTATGTATCCACTGCTATCAGTTAAAACAAATCCTGCAGATTCATCTACAAATGCATAAAGATTTTCCTCTCCTACTGGCTCCCATACATCGGATTTGTTATCCCTTAGTGCAAGTGCAGGCATTGCTTTTCCGTTTGTCAATGTGTTTAGATACTCTCTTGCACTTGCAACTCTTTTTTGTCCTGTTTTTAAGGCCTGAAAATATTGCACAACTAAATTACAATGTGATTGTTATAAAAACAGTATCTCAAAAGACTGTTATATCTTTCAATTTCAATATAGTCATGCCACTGACAAACAATGTAATAATAAAACTAAATGAAATCACCACTATTGTTGAAGATAAAAGTAAACTAAAAGATCAGGAAATAGATGAGATCAAATCAATCTTTAGAGAGATCCTCAAAAGTGGTGAAAGATATGATGTGGATGATATTGAATCGTGGTTTGAAAATGAGGGTAGCTGGTCAAACAAGTCATCACGAATTAGAGTGATCAATCTTTCCCATTATATCCAAGACAAATATGAACAGACATCTAGACTGAAAATCATCTCTGACGATTAAGATCAGTATCGTAAAAACTAAGTTTCTAGCTGTTCCAAGAGTCTGCTCACAATCTTTGCATTTTCCTTTCTTTCACCTAGTATTTTTTCTAGTCTTTGATTTTTTGTTTTGTCATTTGATGAAATTATTTGGAAATATTCTTCATCCAAGTCATTATTTGCCTGTAATCTTTTAATGACTTCAAAAAGTATTCCTATGATTTGTTTTTGTGCTTCAATTAACTCCTCTTTGTTTTTTTCAGACATGTTATTTCTCTATTATTTTTTCAAACAAGTCTAACAATTTTAGATTAGTTATTTCAGTTCTTGCAGAATTAAAAAAAGAGGCTAATTGTTCTTGAGAATATCCTTCTTTTGAATAAATTTTTGCTTGCAGCGCCATTTCCAACCTGTCTAACTGATGGACTATTTTTGATTCCATCGAATTACCCAACTGGTATTCATCCCAAAGAGCACTGTATTGTTGTTGAAGTGATGTTGGTAAATCACTTAGAATTTTTTTCATTGCATTATTTTCTAATGTCCTTTTCTTATCTTTTGGAATTTGTTCTGGTGTAACATCACCGGTTATGGATTCTGCTAAATCATGTAAAAGAATAATTTTTAAGATCTTTTCCACGTCATAATTCTCCAAATCTGCGAAGATCATACCCATAATTGCCATAGAAAATGTATGGTCTGCAACTGATTCTGGATTATTAATTGATAGTTTGTCAATCCATCCTTGACGTGGAATTTTTTTTAGATTTATAGATGTATTAAAAAAACTTAGAATCAAGATCGTGATATTTTTGAGGTATTGAATTTTAATTTCAATTTGGAATGAATAGTTATGTTTATGTTTTTAGTAAAGTTTGCAAATTTTAAATTATGATGATGCAGGATATTTTTGGACAATAACTGTGTCTGTATCTAAATGGTAATAAATAATTCGAACAACATAATAGTTCAAGGTATTTTTTATACAATATTGAAAATATATACAAAAACAGGCGATGATGGAACTACAGGATTACAGGGAAACTCTAGAGTATCAAAATCAAATCCAAGAATAATTGCTTATGGCACAATTGATGAGGCAAATGCAGTAATTGGAATTGCCTTGTCTTACAAATTAGATGCAGACATCACTATATTGTTAAATAAAATACAAAACGAATTGTTTGTAGTTGGAGCTGACCTTTCAAATCCAGACATGAAAGATGATAAAAACAGAATCACCGAGAATATGATCTATAACTTAGAAAAAGATATTGACAAATATGAGAAAGAGTTACCCCCATTAACTAATTTTATCTTGCCGGGGGGCATTATTACAGCATCTCAAATTCATCATGCTAGAACAATTATACGAAGAGCTGAAACAAATATTGCGTTATTAAGTGAACAAGAAAAAATCAATGATAACTGCATCAAATACATTAATCGCCTGTCTGATTTATTTTTTGTTTTATGCCGTGTTTTAAATAAAAGAAATGGGCAAAAAGACACACTTTGGAAAATATAGAAATTAAGTAGAGTATATGTAATTCATGTATGGAGTATTTGTTAAACCATTATCTCTATAGTGATTTCTTGTTCATAAAACCTAAAAACAGTCTACTTGTTTGTATGTGTTATTTTTATTCGAAATTCTTATTTCCTAGTAATTGAACGTTTTAGTGAATATAGATGGGGAAAAATTACGTGGAAAAACAAATGAAAAAACTGTTAATTGAAGAGCAAGAAAAATTAGAACAGGAAATAAATGATGCTGTAAGAAATAGATTGAAAAAAATCAATACAGAGTAAACTTGTCAATTATTGAATATATCTGATTTTATTTCAAATTTATTGCTGTCTTATTTGCTGCCAGAACATGCAAATTCTTGATCTTATCTACTTTTGATATACAGTTATGATAAAGACAACTTTTAATTCCTCAACTCAAAGCAAAATTGTTGTGCCAGCGTAGCTCAGCCTGGGAGAGCACTCGGCTGAAGACCGGGCCGTCGGGCGTTCAAATCCCCCCGCTGGCATCTTTTATTTTATA
>SYJQ01000021.1 GCA_005798405.1 Nitrosopumilaceae archaeon | reverse complement strand
TTGAGCTGTCTTGCAGTAAGTCCACCATAACATGCAGCTCCACCAATTTGCTCATGAGTTATCCCATCAATGGTGATTGTATCAATTGCACAGTGTGAAAATAATGCCAATTTCATTAAAGGTGATACAAAATAATATCGATTTAGTTTTTTGCATTCTTTTTTTCAAAACATTCCTGACACAGCATGATTCCCTTCAATATCATCAAATCTACATTTGATCTAAAGCAAACATGACATAGGCCACGCATTTTCTATCAATGAGAAATATTCGATCTAGCATTAAAACATGATTGGGTTTTAAGTAAATTACAAACAAACCCACAAATTTTCTCAATCATACGCAAGAATATAAGGAGGCAGTTTCGAATATTTTCATGCCACTTAAACGTGCAAGTAGAGGACGTACAAAAGGAGGAAAAGGGTCCTCAGGTACTATACAATGTACAAACTGTGGTTCAACTGTTCCAAAAGATAAAGCAAAAAAAGTCACATCTAGACTAAATCTAGTAGAACACACTTTAGCTAAAGAACTGCGTGCTCAAGGAGCATACATTGCATCACCAACTGTATTGAAATGGTATTGTATTTCATGTGCAATTCACTTTAAGATTTTGAAAATTAGATCAGAAGACAGCAGAAGACAACGTGGAAAACTCCGTTAGAAAGTCCATTTTCATAATTCAGCAATATTTACAAATTAATATCAATTTCAGATGAGGTGATTTTTCATAGATTAAATTATTTTAATTTTTGCCTAGCTCAGATCGTGAAACAGTGAATCATCTTGTACAACAATCAATGCTCTATTATTCTTCATTGCTAGACAATTAGTGAATCTATTCAATATATAAAAAAACGTTAGTTAATTTGAAATTTTTTTGTAAAAATAAATAGCATGTAAAAATTCTTTTTAAAACAGTTACTCAGTTTTTTCTTTGATGTTTTTAGCAGTCACAATCATTCGTTGGATAAGAGTTATTCCTGCAATTATCACTACAATGATTACTGCTGGTTCCATGTATCCAATTATTCCAAGAATTGCAATTACGAGTAAACGTTCTGCTCTCTCCCCAATACCAACACCCTGAAGTTTGATGTTTAATGCATCAGATTTTGCCCTAGCATAACTAACCAGTAGTGATAAAGTAATGGCAAGCAGCACAAGATATGGTTCTGCATATCCACCAACCAACAATCCCAAAAATATTGCAACTTCGGAAATCTTGTCAAACATTGAATCAAGGTAAGATCCTTTTTGCGATGTTTTGCCAGTTACTCTTGCCACTTGACCATCTACCATATCAAAAAAACCAGATACGAGCAACAAGATTCCACCAATAATCAACCCAAATTCTATGCCCAATCCATAAACTAGTGCAGATGCAAGGGCAAACACAAGACCTACTACAGTCCAAAAATTTGGCGAGAGACCAGTAGAGGCAAATATTTTTCCAATTTTTTCAAGTATTGGTTGTAGTGTAGTTCTTAGATTGTTTAACATGTAATTTTTCCATCCAGATTTTTTAAAGTTACTTGGAATAGTTTTTCGATAAATTTTTCATAATACAAAAAGATCACAGTAATTTATTGAAAATAGTTTAATCGAGTCAAATTCATAGCAATTAATGTAGACATTATCTTTGCTGCAATTGAGGCAGTGGCTCCGTTATCATATTGTGGATTTAATTCCACAATATCGACACCTGTCACATTTATGTTTTCAAGTGAATAAATCAGATCAAATAGCTCACGTGAGGTCATACCTGCAGCTTCTGGATTTCCAACGCCTGGGGCATATGCAGGATCCAAGACGTCAAGATCAAAGCTAGTATACATAGAATCAAACGAAGATGCAAACTCCTTTAGAATCCTAGGACCTTCCCCTTCTCGTACTTGTCTGTCAGAAATTGTTTTTATGTTGTGTTCTTTTAGAAATTCTAATTCCTCTTTAACAAATGCTCGTGCACCTACATGTAAAATATTATCTGCACCTCTTTGTTCGACAATTCTTCGAAGATATGCAGCATGACTTAGTTTGATATTTGCATACTCATCTCGCAAGTCATAATGAGCATCAAATACAACATATCCCGTTTCTTTTGGAAAACTCATGTATGTACCATATGTGATAGAGTGTTCACCACCTAAAATGAACAGCTGTCTTTTCTTTGCAACTAGTTCTTTTGTAATTTTACCTACCATGTCAATCATCTCACTTGCCAAAACAGTGTGAGTTGTATTTCCTAAATCTTCAATGTTGACAGTTTCTAAATCAATACCCAAATTTGGATGAAATATCTCAATGTTGTTAAAGGCATCACGAATCACATCAGGTCCAAATCTGCATCCAGGCTTGTAAGAGTGTGTAGAATCAAATGGAATTCCAAAGACGGTTGCCACAGGCTCAGTATCACTAGATGAAGCAGTTATCAATGGATTTCTGTTCATGTATAAATCTAGAAAACTCATTTTTACACCATCAATTGGGGTCTGTGTGAGAGATATTTTGGAAGGTTTAATCCTGTAAAGGGTTTGCCTTTTGTTTGCTCACTTATTTCATTAATAAAATCATCAAATTTCAATTCTCTAACATCTCCTGTTTGTCTATCTCTGATACTTAGATTTTCCGAATTTGCCTCTTTTTCTCCAATTACTAGAGTATAACGAATCCAGTCTTTTTCTGCATCACGTATTCTTTTTCCTATGCTTTCGTTTCTATCATCAATGTCAACTCGAATATTGTAAGAAGACAGCTTATCTGTCAAAGTATCACAAATTCCAGAAAATTCTTCTTTGAGTGGGATTACACGTACCTGAGTTGGTGCAAGCCATAGCGGGAATTGTGGCTTTCTTCCTTCTTTGATATCTTGTGCTGCATTTTCCAATAGTGCATAGATGATTCTCTCAATTGCGCCACTTGGAGAATTGTGTAAAATTATTGGGTTTTTGCGAACATTGTTTTCATCTACAAATTCAATTCCATAACGGTTTCCATTTTCAACATCTATCTGATCAGTCGAAAGCGCAGATGCTTTTCCCATTGTGTCTACAAAATTAAATTCCCATTTCAAAACAAAATAAAAGAACTTTTCTTTCCACATTTCAACTAGCACAGGTCTACCATGTTTCTTAACTAGTTCTTCGATTGAAGATTTGTTTTCATTGTAAAAATCTTCAGTAAATCGAATTGCCATTTCATAATCAGATTCTTTAATGCCGAGCTCTTTTAGAACATCTCGTGATAAATCAAATCTGACTTTAATTTCCTGAATTGATTGTTCAATGTCTTTGCAAAATGCATGGCAGTCAGGCATTGTAAATGCGCGCAATCGCCTCAGTCCTACCAGTTCGCCAGACTGTTCACGTCTAAAACTGTAACGAGTTAATTCGTAGAGTCTATAGGGCAAATTCTTGTATGACATCTGATACTCATTTGCCATTAGAAACTGTCCAAAACAGGCAGCAAATCTCAAAAATAGTTTTTTCCCTTCGGAGTCAATATTGTATTGTCTAGCAGGAAATCTATTGAAGTAACTTACCATACTTGGATGATGAGAGTCATACATAATCGGAGTCTCAACTTCATATCCGCCATACTCCTTGACTCTGTCAGTAACATATCGTTCAATTAATGATTTAATCAAACGACCATTTGGGAAAAATCGCATGTTACCAGAATCAGAAGCTGGTTCATAATCTGCAATTGCCATTTTTTTCATCAACGCAACATGTGGTGGCGGTTCATCTACGGCTCTCTTTTTTGCAGATTCATATTTTGCTAACACCTCTAATTTTGGATATTTTGAAAAATTAAAATCGCCGATATTGCTCATGGTTCCATCAGGGGATAGAATTTTCCAATATGAGATGATTTTTGATTCGCCTTTCAGAGCATCAGATGTCATTTCCTTTTCTTCATTTGGATTTTTTTCTCCAGAGATTTCTTTTGTTACAACCTTGGAGCTTTCAGCAAGTGGATGTCCCTTTACTTGAACTTTGTATGACTTTGTCCAGCCAAATGGAGAATGTGATACTTCCAATTCGGATGCAGATGACTCCATCTCTTTTAGTAATGATAATGCAATTGATGGGGCTGCCAGATTTGAGCTAAGATGAGCATATGGGTATAACAATAATTTTTTACAGCCAATTTTTTCCATCGAGTTTTTTATCTGAGATATTGCGTTTTGTGCAACAGATGAATCATCTCCTTGTTCAATTGCTACAAATGCAACTACTACTTCCTCCAGCCTTTTTGTTTCAGGAGTAATTTCCTCAGCACTTTTGATCTCCTTTTTTGTCGGAGTGTATTCTATGCTGTCACAGTGTAGTTGTAATATACGCACAGTTTCAAACCAAATAATAATTGAATTAAGTCTTTGGTTAAAAAACCAAACATTGCGATTTTCGTGCCTAATTTTTAGGCATATAGCGATCAAAAAACATCACCATTTTTGATCCTAGTACGTACATGCACTAACTCTTGAGAACATTTTAGATGAAAAAAGAGTTTAGAATCTAAGGATTATTTTTAATAATTTTGCTGATTTTCATCAATTCTGCAATCTTCGCAAGGACAATGCCAATGACACTGAAGATTCTGGTGTTGTTTCAAATCCTTTTTCTTTCGTGCCATGAGTATAATCCAAAATCTATGAACTTAAGCATGTTGAAAAAGAGTTTAGAAAATAAAAAAAGAGACTAGGTAAATGTATCTAATAGACTCATAATTAATCCCATTCATAGATTGAAAAAGAAAATTCTTCTTTTTCATCTTTTTTGACTAATATTTTTTCTAAGATTATCCTATGAATCAAATTGGTGTTAGTCACAATTGCCATGCCTTTAAGAGCATCTTTTTTTGAGGACATTTCTTCTCCAAGAATTTTGATGATAGTTTCAGAAAGACCATCTAAATCTTTTTTTGAATGTGTTGTCTTGTGTAGGAAAAAAGTAATGCTAACAGACAGTGGTTTTCCAGCACATCTTTTTCGTACATTATCTATGTTCTTTCCTAGTTTGGTAAGAATAGCTTCACGGATCAGTAGTTTGGTTTCTTTGGCTTTTTTTCCTGCAGATACAGGTACAAGTTCGCTTACCTTGATATTTTGTAGTAAAACATCGCCTTTCATGACATTCCTTAAAGCAAGATGAATTTAATTCGGGATCATAATAAAATATGATTGAAAAGTTTACTTTTTGAATTGTTTGATAGAAATTTACCTTTTAGATACAAATGGTGCGAATCATAACACAGATAGATCATGCGTAAATTTACAGTAACTAAAAGTACAGAATCAAGACTTTGGTGTTTCAATTCGATCTCGCAGTGTGATAATTGAACGTAAAACCAATCCAGATATCCCCAAATTAGATGTGAGAAACTGAACAGAGTGATTCAGTGAGTCGTCTCCTCGAAACCCCTCATCATAAATCATCTCAACAGAACCCTTGTCAGTTTCAACAAATGATGTAATTAGAGAATATTGCCCTAATTTTTCATCTATTTTTTCAAGGTATAAACGAAGTTCAACTCGATGTATTGAAAATCCTTGGTCTACAAAATTACCTGATGAGAACAACACCTCAACGCCATCAGGTTTACGGTTTATTCTTTGAGGGTTGTGTAAATCAACAATGTTCATTTTGTGTTATAGGTATCCTGTTCCCACATAAGAGATATTTGTATAGTACAGTCCTCGTGACCAGTTTTTTATTCCACCAATGAGAAAAAACGCATCTATATTCTTTGAACGTAATGTAGCAGTCATCTTTTTTGATTGTTCCTCATCTTTACTTATTAAAACCACCTTTGAGAGTTTTGGGATATCAAGCAAATTTTCTTCGTCATATTGAACAAGAATAGATTTTTTAATATGGCCTTTTGCAAAATCTTCTTTTTTTCTTAAATCACAAATTACCAGATTAACATCATGTTGGATTAAATCAGATAGTTCATGTTCGGTCAATCCAAACGATGTATCAAAAGTTTTCATTTTAATCTCAAAATAAGTCAAAGGATTAAGAGTTTAAAGTTTAGTCAAAATAGCAGGTAAAATAACGGTCACATTCACAGATATAGCAGATCGCATTTATTTTGAGATCAGATGACACAAGATTAATCTGTAGTAGTTCTTGAATTAGAATAATTGTCTCAAGAAAAGAACCTTACAGATTATTTGAGTAAAAAAGTGTCACAGTATTATAGAAAAAATATTCTAATGTTATCAGAATCAGCAAAGCTGTCAGAAGCATGTACAATATTAAAAAAGAAAGATGTTGATGAGATCATTGTAGTTGATGATTCGTATAATCCGACAGGAATTGTCACAGATGAAGATATTTTAACAAAGTTAAGTGAGTCTTTTGTAAATCCTCTAAAAACAACATTGGGGGACATCATGGTATTTCCCTTAATTTCAATCAGAGAAGAACAAACTCTTTCAGAAGCACTTGAGATAATGCAAGAAAAAAAGATTAGAAAACTAGCAGTAATCTCAAATAGCAATTTAGTTGTAGGAATGCTTTACTTGGATACAATAGTTAATCTTGTAAAAAAATCATTGGTAAAACAACAAAAACAATCCACACTTTGGGGTGTCATTTGGAACCTTGGTGTCGTATTACAATTTACAGGCGTCTTGATGTTTATTCCGGGAATTGTTGCAACGTTACTAAATGAACCGCTAGTTGCAACAGGAATATACCTCATGTCGGTCCTGCTCATAGTTTCCGGTTTTTTCATGAATTCCTATGGTGAAAAGCAGCCAATTACACTAAGAGGCACTGCAATTCTGGTCTTTGCAAGCTTTATGATTTTGGTTCTATTTGGTATGATACCTCAGCTTTTTGTGATTCCATTTGATTCAAGTGATCCAATAGAATTATTTGCAAATGGATTTTTTGAAAGCTCGGCAGGATTTACAACTGGAGGATATTCATTGGTGCAAAATCCAGAAGACTTGCCAAGAAGCTTTACATTTTATCGTGGATATGCTCAGTTTGTAGGTGGAATGAGCTTCATCTACCTAATCGTAACTGCATTTTATTCAGAAAAAAGAGTAAGCACGATGAAAGGATTCATTTCAGGAAATGTTCCACATCTAAAAGAATTATTTGCAATAATTACAATTATTTTTTCTATTTATGCAGTAATTATCGCACTACTTTTATTTTATTTGGGGGAAGGTGAGATACTAGATGACTTTGCACTGGCATTCAGTGCACTCTCTACTGGAGGTACAAGTCCAGATTCCAAAATATTTCAAGGATTTACAGATCCAGAGTACATTGTGTTGATGGTAGGAATGGTATTAGGTGCACTTCCATTTGGATTTCACTATGCATTTGTTAGAACAAAATTTCTATCCATTAACTTGACAAAAGAAGTTGCAGTGTATTTGTGTATTTTATCAATTTTGTGCATTGTATTTGTAATTTCAACAGATGCAAATTGGCTAGACGGCACGTTTAACATGATTTCAGCTAGTACCACTACAGGATTTCAAACGATGAATTTTGAGAGTTTGAATCTCATATCATTTACAATTATCATCATAGCAATGACAATAGGAGGATGTGGATTCTCAACTGCAGGAGGCATAAAGATTTTCAGATTTATGCAATTGTCTAAATTGAGGTATATTTTTGACAGAAAATCTGCAAAGGTATCAGAATCAGATAAAAAAGATATTACAATTGGAATCATAATACTTGCAGTATCACTGATTGTTCCTTTAGTGGTTGCAACATACATGTCTTTTTTGGGATATGACTTTCAAAATGCATTCTTTGACGGGGTATCAGCAATAACAACCACAGGGCATGGTGCAGGAACAGTTAGCAGTGCACTTGATCCATTTATGACGATAGTTTTTGGATTTTTGATGATTCTTGGAAGAATTGAGATAATTTTACTTGTATACATATTTGTCCCAAAACTTATGAA
Source organism: Nitrosopumilaceae archaeon (assembly GCA_005798405.1). Classification (GTDB taxonomy): domain Archaea; phylum Thermoproteota; class Nitrososphaeria; order Nitrososphaerales; family Nitrosopumilaceae; genus Nitrosarchaeum. The sequence goes on along the minus strand of SYJQ01000021.1, from coordinate 14,064 downwards.
ATAAGCGACAATAATCTAATATTCAGATATTATTTATTCTGTTTTTGTTAAAATTAGTTTTTAGATATCTTTTTTGTTTTGTGAAATATTTTAGCGCCCATCTTGATAGTTTTTAATTGCTTTATCAGACTTAGTCCAATTTTTAAAAATTTGAATATAGAAAAAACAGGGATCAACGCCAGCATCAAAATATCAATCCAGTATTTTTTTACAAATTTTTTTGGATTATTTATTTTTCTATATTTAAGAACAAGATCAAGTGTAAGCAATGCAAGAATAGGCAATATTAAAAATTCAAAAAATTCTTTAAATTCATTAGGAATTGGCAAAATTGGATGCTCTAGTCCAAATACATGATACTCAAATGCCAACAATCCAATAAAAAACAATGAGACAAGGACAAGGATTATCAGATCAAATATTCTAGAGTTCACATCATCAACAGGATAAATCAAGTATTAAATTTTTGAAAAATATCAAATCACAAGTATTATTTACAGTAAAATTTTGCGTATAGAAGTGGATCCACATAAATTTCATGGCAAAGACATTCCGCATATCAAACTAGATCCGAATATGACAATTGAGGATCTGGTGGATGTTTTTGCAAGCTCTGGATATAACGGTAGACAGTTAGGTGATGCTGCAAAACTATACGCAAAAATGATCAAAGAAGATGCAACAATTTGTCTTACGGTTTCAGGGGCCATGACACCTGTTGGATTTGGTGGAATCATCAAAACTTTGATTGAACGGGGATTTGTAGACTGGATTGTGACAACGGGGGCCAATGTTTATCATGAAGATCATTTTGCGTGGGGGTTACCTGTCAAACAAGGAAGTTTTGATGTAGATGATATGAAATTATATGAAAATGAGATTGTACGAATTAGAGATGTATACATAAAATTCCATGAAACATTGGAAGCAGAAGATTTAATCATACAGAAAATGTTTGCCAATGATTTTACAGAAAAACCGTTTACGACTGCAGAATTTTGTAATTTGATGGGAAAGATCAGTAAGGAAAAATCAAAACATCCAGAAAAAAGTTTCATCACAACGGCATATGACTATGATGTTCCGGTGTACATTTCTACCATGAAAGACTCATCATTAGCATTAAACTTGGCAGTACACAGATTGCACGATAAAGTGTATAGTTTGGATTTTGTAAAAGAGATAATAGAGCAAGCATCAATTTTATACAATTCAAAAAAATCAGGAATAGTCGAGCTTGGAGGGGGGGTTCCAAAGAACACAGCACAGCAGACAGGTCCTCTTTTGGATCAAATATTGCAAAGAAATGACGGAGGCCAAGACTATGTAATACAGATTACAGATGCCAGACCAGATACAGGGGGATTATCAGGTGCGACACTACAAGAAGGAAAAAGTTGGGGCAAAGTGCAAGATGCACATCATGATATGATTACAGTTTATGCAGATGCAACAATTGCGTTTCCGATTTTAGCATTGTATGTACTTAGCAATCAAAAACCAAGAGAACCAAAAAGACTGTACAAGAAATTGGGAAAATATTATGACAAGTTACAGGCAGATTACTTGGGGACACCCGGTACAGATAGAAAACAAAAAACAAAGAAAAAGTAAAGCTAAAACTTGTTAAAACGAGCACGTTCTAGATCTCTATCATCTTTAGATTCTTTTTTCCATTCTTTATAATGATCTTTACAAAGAACTGATTTTTTGCCTGTAGAACTTACATGCAATCCTGCATTTTCTACTTTGGTGGTGTTTAATGAACGAGCGCCTTCTTTTTCACAGCCATCGACATTGCATTTTGCACCTTTTGAAACAATACCCATAATTATCAATAAACAAGATGTTATTTATATTTGAGAATTTTTCAGTTATTTGTCATTTGGATCTAAGTAAGGTTTGCAAAATGAGATTAGATTCTATTATACATCGTTTATAAGAGGAATATTTTTTTCTGTGACTATGGGTGGAACAAAAAAAGTAACCGCAGCAAAACAAGATAAGGCTCAAGGAACAAAAGATGCTAAAGATACAAAAAAAGGCGGCAGAAAAGACAAAGGAGAGGGCGGACCACGAAAGGCAGAGATTACAGTAATGGTAAATGAAAGCGAGGCAATGAAAATAATTCAAAATGCCAAAGTCGTCACAGTTCATGATCTTGCAAGACAGACAGGAGTTAAAATTTCAGCAGCAAATAAATTTTTAATAGAATCTACAAAGAAGGGAATTGTTAAAAGAGTTGGTGGTTATAGTGGCCATCACATCTATCAAGCAGTTTCTTCATAGAGACAAAATACATCTCCAGACTTTACATCTTTTAGTGCATCAATATTTCCAAGCATTTTTCCAATTGGCGCCATTATTTTTCCAGGTAGAGTATCTTCAATAAAAAAACAAATACCTCCAGCAGATGATAAAAATGCAATATCTCCTCTCTTGAATTCTTTTACTGATCTTTCAGTTCCAGAATCAACTCCAGTTTCAAAGTATGCGATATTTTTTCCTAGGAAATGAGCATGTCCTTCCAATGGCAAAGATCTCATTATTGTGCCAACAGTTCTCGGTGCTAAATGCCGTTTTAGATCACATTGGATCTTTGCTTTTCCTTTAATCTCCAAGATTATCTGTTTTCGTGAGACTGATTGGGAGCTCAATTCGTAGTTTAGAATTATTGGATTATATAACGCTTTGAGAGAAATTGTGTACTTGTCGGATGCTAACGAAGCTGAATTAATTGTAGAAGAGCCGGAGGAATATGTAGAAGCTCCAGAAACTGAGGAAATTTTTGACGGCGACGTAGAAGTAAATACAGGATTAAACAAAGCATTAGATACTTATCGAAAATTAATTGAAAAAAATGAAGGCCTAGAACCACTTACTGAAAAACAACAAGAGGCACTTGAAAAAAGAATTAAAGAGATTGAATCACGTGAAGTAGTAGAAACAATTGAGGAACATGAAGCAGTCGAGATTCCTTGTGAGAAAGGCAAGATTACAATTGGACCACCAACATTAACAAGATTTGAAAAAGCAAGAATCATGGGAGCAAGAGCATTACAATTATCTCTCGGCGCCCCTCCATTCATTCCAATTCCAAAAACTGCAAGAATATCACTAGATATTGCAATGGAGGAATTAGAACAAAGAGTAATTCCAATCACTATTAGAAGAGTACTCCCAAATGGAGATTATCAAAACATACCAATAGACTATTTTGATTAGTGAATCAATCGTCGATAAAACTTAATAGAACACAAAATTGCGAATTATTGAATAATGCTCATGGAAGAGATTAAAGAGGAACATGGTCAAGAGCAGATCAAAAAATCTGATGATACCATAATTTACATTCGAAACGACCCAGTAATGCAGTCAGCTATAGAATTGTTGCCAATATTGGGAAACAAAAAGATAGTGATTCTCAAGGCAGTAGGTAATTCAATTCCAAATGCAGTTGCAGTGGCAAACATCATAACAGAAAAGATGTTGCATGGAAATTCCAAAGTTCAAAAAATAAAACTTGACACAGAAGCTGCTGCAGGTATTGGAAGAATGACTTCAAATATTGAGATTATATTAATTAAAACTTAGTAAACACTTCCAGGACCTTTTAGAAGCATGTTTTCACATTCTTTGCAAACTTTTTCATCAATGTTGGATTCAAGATTATGATGAATCTCACAAATCAACAAACTTGATTTTATGTAATTGCAAAGACCGATAAATTTTGAAAGACTTGATGGAGTGTATGCCATATCAGATGAGAGATTATCAGTTAGCTCATTGATGAGAGTAGAAACTTGTTTTTCTGCCAAAAGTTTTGCAATCAATGACGGATCACCACGTGTTCCACGAATGTAATTGCTTACGGCTGCCTGTGTAACACCAAGCATTTTTGAGATTTCGTCTTCACGAATACTGTGATCTTCTGCCAACTTTTTGGCGAGAATTGCTCGTAATGCAGGAATCAAGGTTTTGGATTCAATTTCTGCGGGCAGTAACATTAAACCACAAAGTTTGGATAAAGGATTTAAAGTTTGCAATGGTCAAGTTGCCTGAGTTGCAAATCAAGTCATTAGGCTAACCTATTTTAGTTTCAAAAGGATAATCAAATCATTGGAGAGTATTTCCAAAAAATTGTATCAGATGTTAAAAGAATCATGTGAGTCATGTAAGTCAAACACAATAGCATTGTCAGGAGGATTAGACAGCACAATAATAGCATATTTCCTAAAAGAAAGAAAACCAAATTCGATTGCAATCATTGCAAAAGATTTTGTTGCAAATGATCTAACATATTGTCAAAGAGTTTCAAAGGAATTTGACATACCGCTGACAATTAACCAGATAAGTACGGCAGACATTCTAGAGGCTGCAGAAGAGACGATAAAAATTCTAAAAAACTTTAACGATATTGAAATTAGAAACAACATTGTAATGTATATGGCAATCAAATGGGCAAAGGAGCAAAACATTGCAGGGATAATCACAGGGGACGGGGCAGATGAATTGTTTGCAGGATATAGTTTTTTGATCAATAAACCACAAGAGGATCTAGAAAAGGAGATTCAAAGAGTTTGCTCGGTGATGCATTTTCCAACTCAAAAAATAGGCAAAGCGCTTGGAATTGATATAGAATCACCATTTCTTGATGAAAAGACAGTAGAATTTGCAAAAACGATTCCATCAGATCTAAAAGTAAGAAATGAAGGAAAGAAAAGACATGGTAAATGGATTCTTCGTAAAACATTTGAGAAATACATACCAATGCAGATTGCCTGGCGCGAGAAATCACCAATGCAAGATGGTTCTGGAACAGCAGGATTAACAAATTTGTTTGATTCGGTGATAAACGATCAAATATTTTCAGAAAAGAAAAAGAAAACAGAAGAGACGGACGAAGTAAGAATTAGAACTAAAGAATCAATGTACTATTATGAAATTTACAAAAAACTCTATGGAGTGCCAGAAAAGAAACAGGGTAACAGTTTTTGTCCTTATTGTAATTTTGATGTAGAAAATTCAAAATTTTGTCGTATGTGTGGCGCTTTTCCAATCTAGATATTTTTTTTCCATTTTTTTGGTTTTCTTATGAAAATTTTCCTGCATCCATCGCAACAAAAAAATAGTTTTTTTCCTTGATATTCATGTGTGACAGCTAATTCTTCAGCAAGTTCAATTCCACAAACAGGATCTACTGGCACAAATTTTTCACTGATCAATTCTATTTATAGATATGTAGATTGTATGAGGAAAAAATCAGATTAGAAATTATGAGTGGATAATTTGTAGTATTTTTTTGGGTAGTGCGCCGTAATCTGCATCAGGTTCTGAAACGACATACAAAATATCATCATTAATTAGAAAACTAATTGCCAAAGCACGTTCTCTTGATGCTAGTGCAAAATTTACGCGGCCTAGTTGTTTGTCAAATTCTTTTCTCATTTTTACCCTTAATGCAAGTTCCATAAAGATCATCTCATCGTCTTTTTCATTTTCTAGCGGTGTTACATTTTCTTTCATTCCACCTGCAACTAATCTACCTCGCTCATTAATTACTCCCGCAAATCTAATTTTTGGATCTGATGACAAAACAGTTTTACAAATCTTCGTGTAATCAAAAATCTTAGATGACAAATTTCTGATTATAATCTAAAATGACCCATTTATTAGCTTTCTACAAAATTAATCATTTGAAAGTTGGAATTAGAATAGTTTGGATATTATGATGTTAATTTCTTAACTAGTGCAAGAAATTCATCCTCAGCCATCGGTGGAATTTTCATGATTTCCAGATTTTCTAAAACATGTTCGGCGGATTTTTGCCCTACAAGTGGAGCTAAAACACCTGGGGAAGAACGGATAAACTGTAATGCACGAAACGACGGCTTGAGTTCATTGAATTCGGGCATTGCCCCAGGAGTCAACAGTCTTCCTTGCATTAATGGCACACTAGTAAACACTCCAATGTTTAGATTCATTGCAGCTTCTAATACAGAGACCAATTTACCGTCAAGTAATTGATTTTTTGCAAGTAGTGCTTGATCATAATACATGTTGAATGGAAGTTGAATGAATCTAAAACCGTGATTTTCACCACCAACTTTTTTTGCTAATTCAACTGTATCTTGTAGTGATAGATATTGTGGGCTATCAGGAGAGACTCTAAAACATTCCCAGGTAGCCATGCCGTAAAATTTTATTTTTCCTTCTTTTCTTTTTTGTTCATATAGTTCAAATACAGACTGGAGGTTTTCCAAAAACTTTTCTTTTGAGACGTCTTTGATTTGACCTTCCACGGCATTATGCAAATATATCAAATCAACACAAGATAATCCCAAATTTCTCAAACTTCGTTCTAGCTGGTCATCAAGATATGGAACAGTCATGCAGTGATAGCCAGATGTTACATCACCTTCTTTTATCACTCCTTTTTGTGTGTATTCGTTTTTGATATATTCCCAAAATTCTTGATGTACGTCTGCATCATTTGTGATGTAGCCATTTTTTGTGCTAATGAAAATTTGATCACGTGAAATTTTTCCTTCATTGATTAATTCAGAGATTGCTTTTCCTACAGAACGTTCTGCTTTTTGTGCCCTGTAGTTAATTGCAGTGTCAATTACGTTGATTCCTAATAATATGGATTGTTTAACTGCATTTTTTACAAGCTCATCTGTCTTCTCATTTGCCTCACCAAGATATGTTCCAATACCGACATTGGATAATGTAAGACCATGAATTTGCTTAAAATTCAATGAATTTATGCCTGAATTTTTTAAAAAGTTTTTTGTTCCATCTAAAGTGGCAAAGCCTGAAATCATAAAAAATATCCAGTTACACCGAATTTATGTCTAGAGTATTAAAGACTAGGCAAAAAGCTAAGTGCAAACAATACGCCTGTAATCCTACTAAACATTAGTGTTAAAGACATGAAAGGCACCAATTCATCAATAGAATTAAAATTTCTCTTCAGACCCAACCCTGCCTTTATTATCAATGGGATACTAAACAGTGTGATAAGGGACAACATAGGAAAAACACCAATGATGATTCCAAATACAATCACAGAATAAGAGATTGTAGGAAATATCCAAAACAAAGATACTGCTTTTTCTTTGCCTACTGTAATGACTAAAGTTTTTCTCCCTTTAGATTTGTCTGCATCATGATCAGGAAATGATGCAATAAAAAGAACAATTGAGGATAAAACCCCCACAACTATTCCACCCAAGATGGATTCTGCAGTTATTTGATTTGATTGGATAAAATATGTTCCAAGTACGATCATTGCACCCTTTACTGCAACAAAAAATTCTGCCAGTCCAGAGTCTACAATTTTAGTAGAATAAAAATAAATAGATAAAATTGTAAATCCCAAAATAGCTGCAATGATTATTCCATCAGTAAATACAAAATAAAATCCAATGATAGACCCTAATATCAAAAAGCCAATTCCTGCACGATACACAGTGGATGGTTTGAGTAATCCTTCAGGTAAAACACCAGTTCCACCACTCATTTTAGTTCTTTTTGTTGCGGTGTCGATTCCTCTTTTGTAATCCCAATAATCGTTTAACAGATCAACACTTGCATGAAGTGCCATGACACCTGCCAAAGTCAAAACAGCATCAAGAGGATCAATAATGTGATTTTGACGCCAGTTTATTGCAAGACCGACAGATACAGCAATAACAGATGCTAAAAGAAATCTAACACGAATTACTCTAAACCAAATAGAGAGTATCAATTATTCAAACGGGCTTGGGTCTAGTTAAATTTCTTCTTCTTCCCATTCTTCTTCTACTGGAGCCTTTGATTTTTTGAGAAATAGCACAACTAGAACGCCTATCAAAAATATTGCTGCAATAATTACATATACAATCCATTCAGGCAATTGAAGGTCCACGGCATTCAAAGTTTTGTCGGGAGAATCAACATTGATTGTTAGGGTGTCCTTTCCTTCAGAGTATCCTTCGGCAGTTGCAATAAGATTAAGTGAAACACTGGGACCGTTTGTTGCAGTCAATCTGACAATAGCGCTGCCATCAGGACCGGTTCTAATTACATCTGGAGAAACCAGCGAATTTCCATCAGTTTCTATCGTAATTGAAGCCCCTGATACAGATTCGGCATTTTCATCATCAATAAATAATTTGAACTCAACTGGTTGATCAACTGGAATTAATTCATCCAATCCACTCGTAAATATTTTTAATTGAGTTAATGAAGAACCAGTGGTTATCATTTCCTCAGTTCCAATCACACCCTTTGCACTAGCTGAAATTATTGAATCGCCTACAGACCCAGTAGTTTCAATTGGGAATGTTGCATAAGAAACGCCAGCACGAATCACTGCATCGTTAATCACTTGAGCTATGCTATCTTCAGATGAGATAATTTTTGATTTAACATCAAAGGATGGTATTATTGGATTACCTTGTAAATCAACAATTTGCACTATGCCCAAATTATTTTCATGATTTGCATTGATTTCATCCAGTGGAAGTATTACTATCATCTTTGATGATGGTTGGGTGACAAATGTTTTTTCTGTTTCCAGTGATAAATCAGCACCTTCTCCAATTGGAACTACTTTTAGATCCATCATATTTTCATCTTCAGTTATGGTAAATGAATCACTGTGAAGTTTAGAAAATGCAAAAGTCGTATCTTTTTTAATTTCGATTATACCATTAGTGGGTGTAACAAGATACTTTGAATCATGTTTCAATACTTTTGGTCTGTCTTGACTATCTATGGCAATTAAAAATACATCAAAATTGCCATCACGGTCAAATAATATACTGTCTTGACCAGTGGGAGAGAAAATCCGTGCTTCTTTTTGCTCAAGTGTATTTACAACTTCAGTCAAAATAGAATCAGACCCTACACCTTGAACAGATGCAGAGATCAAAACAGGACCGCTTTTTTGTCCTGCAGAGATAATTGCAGTGCCAAAAGAGTTGCCAACCTCAATTTTTCCAATATCTTTGACAGTAACTAAATTACTGTCTCCAGAGATGACGTCTAATTTTTTCACATATCCGTCGGCATAATAGTTTTCATTTGTTTGAATTGGATAAAATTCTCCATCTTCTAGATCATCCATGGATAAAATTATTTTATCCTCATCTTCTGTGTCTTCAGATGATTCAGTTTCACTAGTTATTGGATTTCCATCTTCATCTACATCATCGTCATCGTTTTCTATTGCATTAATTTGATAAGTCACAATACTAGTTGCATTGCTAGGCATTCTTTCGGGTATGAAGAGTTGAACATCCTTTTCAGTTATTTTGTCGTTATCAATATTGATGGATTTACCTACGGTAGAAAACGTATCAGTTGCAATACCGTATCCTTCAGCACTGACTCCAATTACAATATCATTTGCAATCAAGTTTGAGAGATTCAAGTCCTGTCTAAGATAAAATCCAAACTGTCCTTTTTTTATCACAGTTTTTACTTCCTTCATGGTTTCATCTAATTTATCACCTACAGAATATTGATCATTTGAGAAAAAATTCAACTCTATATCTTCAGGGGTGATGGTAGGATTTCCATCAGAATCAACTACACTGACAAAAATATCCAATTTTTTTTCAACTTCAGCTGTGATTAATTTTGGGAAAACATCAATTGCCAAAGAAGTAGGAAGTGTTGATGAGATTTTTATGCTTTTTGCAGTATCTAAATTAGATTCATTTTGAATTGCACGCAAAAATGTATTTCCAACTTTTTCATTGGTTTCAAGTGTTCCCCATGCATAATATTCGCCCTTTTTTATAGTCAACACATCAGAATTGGGAGTGGCCAAAATTCCCTCATATTCCAAATTAACATCAATATCAAAAGGAGCTCGAATCACATAATCTTCAGAATTTCTCAAATAAACAGAAAAAGGCATTTTAGAGTTTACATGCATCTCATCAGTGGGAATGTTTAGTTCTAAAACTAAATCATCAGGCAAATGAATTTCTGCATTACCTATATGGATCTCTTGAAATGTTGTTTTTGAATTTAGTGTTGCAGTAATTACTACATCTCCAGTCAAAGTTCCAGTAGTGACATCAAATGACGCATATTCTTCATTTGCCTTTAAGATAATTTTTTCAGGAACTGATGCTATTGCAGGGTTATCAGAATTTAATGAAATTGAAACATCGTTAGAAGAAGTGATAGGAACTCCATTTTTACTTAGAACATAAAGATATCCTATAGGATGTTCAAATGGTCCTTCCTCTATGTGAGATGGCGATATTGCAAGTTTTATTGAATAATCAGATAGTGCTTCAAGATTTTGTGCAGATGCAAATTGCAAATGAATAGTAAGCAACAAAGTTATTGTTAAAAGAAAGAAGAGAGATTTTTTTTGAGTCATTTTTGAGTCTCCATAAAAAAGGAAAAAAATGTGGAGTTATCCACTTTGTTGACCTGCTATTACAGTTCCTACAAAGACTGCACCGTTAGCTGTTGTCAGCTTGAATTGTGCATCTCTGCCACTCTTAACATTTTCAGCAAGTTCTAAAATAACTGTAGCTTGTTGACCAGGTTGGAGTTCGGCTGAAGTTGAACTTAGGATTGTGTCTGGACCTTGTGTCAAGATAACAAATCCTGGAGTTGCAGGAGTTCCCATGATTCCATCGGTTGTGATTGCTGTCCATGCATCTAATGTAGTTCCAGCATTTGGTACAAAGCTATACACAGTACCACCAAGTCTAATTTCACTTAATGTGACTTTGCTGACACTGTTATTTTGTACATAGATTGCAACTCGTTCTCCGATTGCGGTTCCATCACCAGTAGCACCTTTTAGGGTTGCTGGGATTGTACCATCATGGATTTGTAACGTAGTACCATCAGTAGCATCATATCCTGTGAATTTTAGGGATTCAATACTTGGTGAGCCACTTACTTGGGCAGCACTGAAGAATCCTTGTGAGAACACAAAGATAATACTTCCACCTACGACTGCGATAGCGACTAGAAGAAGTGTTGCAATTATTGGAGCAACTGCTCTTCTTGAGGTCGTTTTTTGTTTTGACGTTTTGTATGTCATTCTTAATTTTGTAAAATACAAAAAGATGTTAAAGGGATCTGTGTTCAAAATGCACTACAATTTGCAAAAGTGTTCATTTGTAATTTGAAATGAACAGAATTATGGAGAGTCTACTTGTAAAACAACTTCAGACACAGGGCCAAGAGTAAAGTTGTTACTTGTTTCACCTATTGCCAAAATATACATTACATACATTTGATCATTTGTGATGTCAGGAGCTTTTGCACTGAATTGTATTGTGTTAGAAGGATTAGCAGTAGTTCCCATACATGCTGTAGTACAAGATGGTAATGTTGCAGTTATTTGATGTGAGCCATCACCGAAAGCAACTATAGTTGGAGCATTGGCACCTGTATCAAAGCCATAATTGTTTAAAATAGTTACTTCAGTCCAACCTTTTGGAACATTGATTACTAATTGTCCACATGATTTGATATAAGTGGTATCAACACCATCAAGATCAGCAAATACAACATTAAATGTTTGAGTACTATTTGGTGTAATACCAGATCTTGAAGTTTTCATATTAGAACTAGCCACAGAATCTACAACATTTGAAAGATACACACTACTGATTACTCCATTTCCATCTAACATCGTACTTTGATATCCAGATTTTCCAAATGCTCCTGAATTAGAAAACACATTTGCTTGAACCATCATTGCTTCCATAGTAGAAATGGAATTGCCAAGATTTGGAACAACTTGCACTGAGAAAGATTTTACTGAAAAAGGTGGAATTATAATCGGGGTTGCAACATTTTCCCACATAATGGTATTTACAGGACAAGTCCAATTATCTGGTCCTTCAATAGCTACGTGTCCAGAACAATCAACTAAAGAAGAGGAGCCAGTTAATCCAGGACCCATCAGTATAACAGATACTTTAGTTACTTTCATAGTAGAATTTACAGGATTTACAACATTTACGCCCCATAATGATTTTGCAGAACTAGCTTCGCCTGCAGGACCTGGAATGGTCAAAAATAATTGTGGTCTTGCAAGTAATTCATCAGTTAGAACATCAATTTGTACCTGACCTGTGCCACCATCAGTAGGTAAACGTAATGTGCTTACATCAGAAACAGTATTACTAATTTTACCACCCTCACCTGTTGCAAATGATGAAAAAGTTAGATTATCACCACTGTTTCCTGTTACTTGATAGTCCCAAGAAAACATCACAGATGCACCTCCATTCAAATCAACAGCTGTTGGAGTATAAGATGAAGAAGCAATAACAGAACCAATACCAGTACTAGAAAACGTAAGAGAGTTAGGATGCACATTTGTAATTGTAGAATCACCAGTGTTTGTTACAATCATTGCAACGGTTACATTTTGTCCAATGATTACATCTGGTGGGTCAGTAATTAATTCAGATCTTAATCCATTAGTTGAACCAGAAATCATATTTAATTCAGCAATTTTTACAGTGCCTAATGAAGAGATTACTTTGATGTCATAAATGTCTGGAATCATGTAAAGTGTTTGAGTAGAAACAACATTTGATTGATGAGCAGGGGAAACATATGCATCATCGAAATTGATGAAAAAATCCTGTACAGGTTGAGATGCCATAGTTTTGTTAGTTATGAATAAATGAGATATTTGGACTGGGTTTTGACCAATGTTGTCAATTGTGACATTTAAGATATTATTTACATTTGTAGAAACTTGAATTACAAATTCCTCTTGTTGTGCTTGTAGTTCAACGGCAGCCACTACTCGCTGTGTATTTACAATATCAGTTTGAGAATCTAATGCCAAACTCATAGCAGAGAAACCAGCAATCATCAAAACAGTGAAAATTAATGCTCCTACAACAGATGAAATTCCACGTCTGGAATCAGGAGAAAATGAATGTGTCATCGTGCGTTACCACTCTCAATTAAAAATTCTGCGGGATACATATCCCCAAGATTAAGAAAAACCCGAATTCCTTTGTTTAATAAAATATCAGGGCTATTAGAACCGAGTTTAATTAAAAGATCAACAGTTTGTCCGCTCTGAATTTCATTATTGGTAGATTGAATATTATCAGAAAGGATAGAAAATGTTCCATCATGTGGATAGCTGCCACCAGATGATAGATTTTGAACAGTATTCAGTGCGGTGCCAGATACTTGAGAATCCCAAGTATAAGATATATTATTTAATTGAATATTCTCTAAAAAAATTGAATTAATACCGTTATTTTTAATTTTGATCATAATAAATTCAGAACCACCATTGAGTGGGAGTTTATCAGAAAACCCAACAGTACAAGAATCACCGCATAATTTTTGATCTAATTTATTATCAAGATTAGATAGTTGTAACAAAGTTGAAGCGTCTCTTGTGTCATATCCCAACAATTGAACAGATTTTGTTGCAGTGTTTGTGGATGCTGCAGTAGCTAAATTTCCAGAAACAAAAGAATCATTTACAAAATATGTCAGAGTTGTAGCGCCAGTGACTGTCAATCCCATAAGCAACATAGTTGAAATAATATCAGTAACACCTCTTCGTTTACATGTTTTAGATTTTTTTCCAGAGTGATGATTGAAATTGTTGTTCATGAGAATTCTATGTGTTAAATGGACTTGCGACAGTTGAAAAGAAATTGCCTTTAGATGTGGTTATTGATATTTTGTATTTAGAGTCAAAATACAAAGGTTCATTCCAAGTATGCGAGCCAATGTTTGCAGTTAGAAATATCGGATCACTTGATTCTTTAATCTGGATAGTAGAACTGACGCCATTTTCCCAATCAACTAAAATATTTTGAGTTTCAATCTGAACTACAGTAATGCTTTCAATTGTAGATTCTGTTGTTCCAATGTTTGCAAGATAAAGAATGATCTGATTGGTTCCAGGCTCAAATCTTAATGCCATTTAAAATTCAATATAGATTTGAAGATGATGCACAAATTCATTATTGTGTAGTTTCATATGAACAATACCGAAATTTTTGCGCACTACCAATAATTCAAGAATGCAAAATAATCAAAGGAAAT
>SYJQ01000020.1 GCA_005798405.1 Nitrosopumilaceae archaeon | reverse complement strand
TTACCTTTAGAATCTATTGCTGAGATAGATTCCAATCTTTAGAGTTTTTTAAGATTTATTCCGATGATGTTTCCAACTTGTGGTCTGCCCATATTTTCGTATCTTGCTCTGGGCATCGCAATTGTAATCTGTGTTTGCTGATAACTTTTGATGTTGACTGTTGGCTGAGCTTGTAAAATTGCTTCCAACAATGGCATGACTTGTTCCTTGGTTTCAGCATCTAATTTTTTTGAAACATTTTCAAGAATCATCTGTTTTTGCGATATTGGCTCCGTAGATACATTTTCAATTAATGTTAATTGTACCATTTGGCCATTATCTACCAGTTGCGTAATTTTGAATTCATCTGTAGCTGACAATATGTCGTTCATTACATTTGTTGATTTATCAACGTATTGCAAAATAGAGTGCTATGACTGCAGTTGCCACTGCAGATGCCACACCTAAACCAAAGATAATTTTACTTCCGTCTACCTTCATGTTTTTTGATACTATAAAATCAAATTAAACTTTAGCTGTGATTTTTGTGAAACATTGACTGTTAATTGAGTTTTTTGCTAATTCTAATCGTCTTTTGCTATCTGTTGCTGTATGGGTTCCAGAATTGCTTTTTTGATTAATGGGGCACGGTCCTTTAGAATTCGATTGAATTCATTGATATCTTCCAATCCCGGCGTTTGCTGTTGGTTTTGATAAGCCTGTAAAAATCCAGAATACACGCACCCTACGATAATCCCAAACGCTGTATCTGGGACAGACCCTACTTCTGGAACAAAATTTTCTGCAATCTGCCTATATGACTCTGATTCACTAATGTAGTAATCAATTAAACTATCAATGAAATCCTTGTTTTCTTTGGAAATTGCCATAGTTTTCTTCTCTTCCTTGTTTATTTAACTCTCTTCGGTAAATTGTTTATTTATTTATGCTCTGTTGCCTAGTTATTGTGGAAATTAGATTTAGATGATGAATATTTTCGAATATTTGATTCCAACAAACTCATAGCTGGATACTTTGATCCTGATTATGGAGATATATTTCCAAAGGAAAACTCTGCAGAAATTATTTCCCAAATGCTAAAAAATCACGATAAAATTACAGGTGGGCTAATCATGATCCCCTTAGTTAAATTTGGATTATTTGATTCTGATTTGGATATTGACATCGATGAGCTAAACAATCACATAATTCGTGTCGGCGAACATCTAAAAAAATGGAAAGATTTTATCGCAAAAACCAACAATACTGTTCATTCTATTCGAATCTCTCACACTGATCAAGATATGCTTACAATTACATTTCCAATTAAATTTTCAGAACCAACTCCTTTAGACAAAACAGAAATCATAAAAGAACTCTCTCCAACATTGGATTTATTGCAGAATTTGAATTTATTGTGATTATTTGTTATAATGTAATTCCGATTTACAAAACTATGGAATTGTTATCTTAATCCTGTTTTTGCTGCATTAAATTCCCCCAATGCCATCATTTCATATTCAAATGATTCTTGTAATAATGAATCTGATCTAATGTTGTGAGATCCATCTCCCGTTTTTATCCACTCGATTAATTCCTCATCGCTGTCTAATTGTGCTTGTGTTGAAAGCTTGAATAATTCAACTGAAGGTGCAAACTGCTTTGGCGGGATCAAGTCATCGTATTTTAAAATGGCACTTTGCATTTTTTCAATATGAGTTTTTGAATATTCTAATAGTTCCTGCTGAGTCAAATCCCCTTCTTCAAACTGTGTGATTTTTGAATGAAACTCTATTTGGAACTGTTTTACGTCTTCTTGAATTTGTAAAAGTTCGTTGCCAAACTTGAGCCCTTTTTGCCTAGTTTGATCATATGAATAATTGTAACCTGCTATTGCTCCTATGATGATGATTGCAATGGAGGCAATGATGATATTTTGTTTCTTTGATTTTTTCAAAATTAATCTGTATAGTTACCTTCAGCATCTAATTTTAGCTCAATTGTCATAACGGTACCGCTGATAAATGATTCATTACGAATAGTTCTTACCCGTGCAACATCAAGATGATAAGGCCAAATCTCAACTACAATCGCACCAACTTTGACATTGTCTGGCGCATCTGTTAACTGAATGTCTTCTTTTTTTACTCCATGCATCACCAATGTGTGTAAAGCGTGTTCAACTAATGGCTCTGGATTGTTGTGATTTATTGCCCAAACAATTCCTTCATAATCTATTTTTTCCATTTTGAAATAAACCTGAATTATCTCCTATAACAATTATTCGGAGTTTATTACACTTAGTGTCATTGTGCTCTCGACTCTTGATAATTTTCTAATTCCTGCCACTGCTTTATCAAATGCCTGCTGATCTTTTGTATTTATTTCCACAATTACATCATATGCTCCAAAAGTAAGATGTGCATTTTTGACATCAGGCATTTGTTTTAATTCTTCCACGATGTACTCTTCTGCACCAAGATCACAATTTAATAAAACAAACCCGCTATGCATTTTTCTTAGAATAATTGTTCTGATACTTGTCTTTAAGTTTTACATCTATTACCATCTGCTACGTCCACCATAGCTGTTTTTACCGCCTTGGTCTCCGTATCTTTTTCTTCCGCCACTTCTCTCATCTCTTGCATCTCCTCTACTGGAACCTCCATATCCGCCTGACCTTCCATATCCTCCAGAGCGACCTCTGGAATATCCAGATCTTGATGAACTTCCACCACCGCCATATCTTCTAGATGGGGCTTGTCTTTTTAGAGGATCAGGAATTGAAATTTCTATGCCCATTTCTTTATTCAAGTCAGTTAAAGGCACTTTGATTTGACGTTTGATTAAATTCCAATCTCCTACTGATGAATATGATACTAGTGTAATTGCTCTTCCTTTTGCACCTGCTCTTGCGGTTCTTCCGATTCTATGAAAATAAACCATTTCTTGATTTGGAACATCATAATTGACTACCAATTCCACTCTTGGCACATCTATTCCCCTTGATGCAACATCTGTTGCAACGAGAATGTCCACTTTACCATTTCTGAATTTTGCCATTGATTGCTCTCTTCTACTTTGTGACATGTCTCCTTCAATTGCAACTGTGTCGAATTTTTCTTGATGTAAGTATTTTGCAACATCTCGGGTTCTGTATTTTGTAGAACAGAAAACTATGATTTGACCTTTAACTGGTTTGATGAAATCCATAAGATACTTCATTTTGTCTCTGTCTTTGATTACAAGATATGCTTGATCTATTCCCTCCCCACTAAGATCATCTGCATCAAGAAGGAACTGTTTTGGATTTTTCAAATAGTCTTCAGATAATCTAAGAATTGTAGTTGGCATTGTTGCTGAAAACAATGACATGACTCTGTCTTCTGGAGCAAGATCTAAGATAAACTGAATATCGTCAATAAATCCCATGTCTAACATGGTATCTGCCTCATCTAAGACAATGTGTGTAATGTCGCCTAGTTCTATTGAACCACGTTTAAGATGATCAATTAATCTTCCAGGTGTCGCAACTACAATCTCTACTCCTCTATCTAACGCATCTAATTGTAACCCCATTCCCTGACCTCCGTACACTGTTGCCACTCTGATTCCAGTGTATTTGCCAAATTTCTTAATCTCAGTTGTAATCTGCATTGCAAGTTCTCTTGTAGGGGCCATGACCAAACCTTGAATGCCTTTTTTTGGCTGTATTTCTTGAAGCATGGCTAAAGCAAATGCGGCTGTTTTTCCAGAACCTGTATGTGCTTGTCCTACGACATCTCTGCCTGTAAGTAAAACTGGTATTACTGCTTCTTGAATAGGAAATGCTTCATCATACCCCATTTCGCGGATTCCTTTCAGTATGTCTTCTTTTAATCCTAAATCTTGAAATTTTGTCATTTTGTTTTCTTCTCTTAAGCAATGACGAAAAAGCTCATTGCCTACTCGTCATTATTCCGATATTTCTAAATCTCTTTTAGGTCTAATAAACGCTTGTTCTTATTTTTCATGTGTTTAGCTGAGAATCAATTATGTTCTTGAATGCTTCAAAAGGTTGGGCTCCATTTAGTTTTACAAATCCATTCTCTTCATTTCCTATGAAAAATCCTGGAGTCCCAGTTATTCCGTAATCTCTTCCGTCTTTTAGATCATTGTTGATCTCTTCGATGTATTTGCCTGAATCAAGACAATTGCTGAATTGATCCTGATTCAAATCTAACTCTGCTGCAAATTCTTTAAAGATCGTAACTGCAGATGCAATATCGACTTTATTCCAGACTCCTTGATTTTCAAATAATGCATCATGATATTCCCAATACTTGTTTTGCTCATGTGCACATTCTGATGCTGCAGCTGCGGGCATTGCATTGGGATGGCTGTTTTGTATTGGGAAATCCCTGTATACGAATTTTACTTTTCCTGTTTCTACATATTGTTCTAAAATTAATGGAAGTGTCTGAATTTGAAATCTAGCACAAAATGGACATTGAAAATCAGAAAACTCTACAATTGTAATTGGTGCATCCTGATTCCCTCTTACTGGGTCATCATCTATAGATACGCTAATTGGCATTTCTTTTACTCGTTCATCTACTTGCTGAGTTTTTGAAATCCTTGATTCTAATTTTGCAATTGCCTCATTTAGTTCAGATTTTGTAATCTGATCTGATTTTAAGCTAATATACGAACCTGCAAAAAACACGGCTACTAGACTAACCACGATAATTGAAATCACTAAAGCGCCGAGCATTGATTTTTTAATGGATATTTTTCCGCCATCTGTTTTGTTTTGCTTTACTTCTTCTGAATCCATTTGGATTTGTTTAAATTATAACATACTTATTCGTATTGAAGTTTCACCTTTTTTTATTTCTCACAGTTCTTATATTCCATCATAATTATCCAAAACAATGTCAACAGACGATCGTAAACTGTACCCATGTACATGTTCTGATTGCGGAAAAGAATCACAGGTACCTTTTCAACCAATAGAAGGTAGAGATGTTTTCTGCAAAGAATGTTTACCAAAACATAGAAAACCAAGATTTGAAAATAGAGGAAGATATTAGGCTGAAATACGCTTAACGTCGTTTTTTCTTACTCTTTCGAAGTTATTTTTATAAAATTTAAAAAGCCAATAATGGGATCCGAACCCACGACCCTCAGATTACAAATCTGATGCTCTAACCAGGCTGAGCTATATTGGCACAAAATCCAATAAAAATTTTGTATCTTTAAAGTGTTACCCGATAAAGTATTTGAAATAAAACTTTGGTATGTGTGTCTCAAACATTTGATTTTTAGGTTATGATTCTGATTTTTAAAAACATGATTGACGTGTCTGGCCCATCAGATTATAATACTGTGAAACTGTGAATAGTTATCCATGAAATACGTTAAACCATTGCGACTCAAAGTCATGATGATGATGTTTTTTGGAACTGGTATTTTAGGAATTATCGTAGGTCTGTATGTTGCACCACCTCAAGCGACATTAATTATCACATTTATGGGCGTGATTAATTTTGCACTGGGTGGATTTTTTGGCTGGATCTTTCTTACTCAGACCCCAGAATCAAATGATAAAAGAAAGAAAAAGCGCAATGACAACTAGTATGTTTGTTGCAAAATGCATTGCATATGAGTGATTGATTCCTTTTTTGTCATAGATATATTTGAACAAAAATCCTATTGGTATTAGTAATATCGCCATGTGTACTTTAACACCCATCGCAATATGTACAAGTGCCCATACCACGACCATCTTCTTTGATTTTCTAAAATACACTTCTTCTACATAGTTGATGTGAATGAACATGTACACTAACAATGGAATAAACGGAATTATGCCCCAAAATCCTTGATCAGCAAATGGACCAAAAGCAATGTTGTATCCAAGCCAACTCCAATTTAGAATTGGTATTGTCTCTACAAAATCATGCGCAAAAACAACGTATGCAAATAAAATCCCAAATGGAATCGGCGCATATTTTATTGAATTGATTCCTATTTTCAGATCCTTGATTCTCTTTTTAGTTTCTTTTATGAGAAGCAGTGATGCCCCTACCGTCAAAGTATAGTATCCTATCATAAAAATATCTGACTGAAAAAAGTCTTCTATCATATCATATCCTGTCACACATTATAAAAAAATCTAACTCATCAAAGTTCTCTTAGTATCCTAATTTGGACAATTAGACGCTCAGTTATTCTGTACTCTGTTCTATCCTTATCTGACATGCAAATTTTTTTTGTGCTCTGAAAACACCTACTATGTTTTTCCATGTCTGCTATTTTTTAATGCATGATTTTTGTCCGTTTTGAATATTATTTTTGAAATATGGTTATCTGTGATCGCATATTTTTTTAAAAATCCGTTTTACGGTTTTTCAATCAAAGTATAAATAATAAAACCGTTTCATCAAGAAAGAATT
>SYJQ01000019.1 GCA_005798405.1 Nitrosopumilaceae archaeon | reverse complement strand
CGATTTTGAGTTTTATCTTTGTATGATTTTATCTCTAAAAATTAGTCTTTATACAATACCTTAACTCTGGAGCAATATGGGTAGAGGATATCAATCTGCAGAGATAAAGCAGAAACTGATTGATGTACTTGATGACTCTAAGACCGGAATGTCTGGAGTTGAAATTTCTGAAAAACTTGGTGTAAATAGAACCACCATGACAAAATACCTCAAAGTATTTGCTGCAGAAGGGTTTCTTAGACAAAAAAATATTGGAAATATTACATTATGGTTCTTAGAACCTGGGCAGGAGTCATATTCTTTTCCCGCTGATTACTTTAAGGTTGCACCACAATATCTTGAAAATTTAGTAAAAGGACATGAAACAAATGTCTACTCACTGATTAAAAATTGTATTAATTCTGGAGCAACAGTAGAAAAACTTGTCACCGAAGTGATAATTCCTTCAATAGATTCAATTCAAAGATTGTACAATGATGGTAAAATTGGGAATTCTGAAGAAAAATTATTGCAAAATATCATATCTAAATCACTTCAAATTTTTAATCAAATTCCAATAGACTCAAACCTCAATAAGAATATCATTGTGATTTCAGCTGATGCTAAAAGTAACTTGTTATCTGAGGCAGCTTCAGCATCTTTACATTCAGACGGATGGAACGTTTTCCATTTAGGTGATATGTCCTCTGCAATCAATGTGTTATTTGATCTTGATTTACAAAAATTAATGGGAAAAATCTGGAAACAAAAATTAGGAGTGATGATCATTCTAGTTTTTTCAAATACTGAAGAGGGACTCAACTTTTTTGCAGAATCTGTAAATTCAATTAAAGAAAAATTGGGAAAACGAATACGTTTAGTATTGTGCGGAAACGTTGGAAAAAAGACAAAAATCGATTCAGATTTAATATCTGAAAAATTTGAAGATGTTATTCAATGGTCTAAAACTGTCTATGAAAGCTCAAAGTAATTAAAATGGGCCCGATGTGATTCGAACACATGACCTTTCGATTTCTGAATGGTTTATCAGTCGAACGCTCCAGCCAAGCTGAGCTACGAGCCCACATTCAACCTTCTTGACAGGACTCATTTAAGTTTAATTTTCTTTCCACTTGATTGAACAGCCAATTGATGGGTCAAAATCTTTTTCAATTTTTTCTCCAGAGAGCAATTTTTCTATATTGTTAATCATTGTCTTTTCGGTAGCTACATCATCTGGTTTCATTGCATTATCAATTCTACCATGGAATATCAGCTGCTTATTGCTGTTAAATAAGAAAGGATCTGGAGTACATATTGCACCATATTTTTTTGCAATTTCTTGAGTATCATCAACTAAATAATCAAATTTGAATCCCTTTTCTTTTGCCGTTTTTTTCATATTTTCAAAACTATCTTCTGGGTAATCTTTAGAATCATTACTGTTAATTCCTATTATTGCTATTTTATGACCATATTTTTCATATAATTCGTTGAAGGCTTCTGCCTTTGCTTTAACATATGGACAGTGATTGCAAATGAAAATAACTAAAATTCCATGATAGTTGTTATAATCACCTAACGCATGTTTCTTATCATCTACACCTAATAGTTGAAAATTTGGTGCAATATCTCCTGTTTTCAATTTAATTTGTGATTCTAGGAGTACCATAAAGTGATATTTTTTTTATACAAATAAAAATTCTTGCCAAGAAGACAACAATTAAAATCCACAGATTATTTCTTCTTGATGTGGGCTGGTAGTATAGCCTGGTAGTATACCCGCCTTGCACGCGGGGGGTCATGGGTTCAAATCCCGTCCAGTCCACTTCCATTATATTCAGATCAATTCTGAATTTCAGATTTCTGGATGGATTTAAATAGGATAAGTTTTGGTTTTAGACTATGACAAGCGCATCTGATGCATGGCCAGTATGGATTCCGCTCATTGTTGGATTGGCTCCAGGTTTAGTTTACTGGATAGCAATAACAGCAATGAAGAAAAGACGATAAAGATTAACATCTTTTTTTAACTTTTTATTATTATTCTTAGTGTAAACTGGGTTAAACGTTGTTACCTTTCTTGTTTACTATATGATATGCTGTATAAAATTAATCTCCAATCAATAAAAATTTGTATGAAGAAAATTATTCTTAGTCCACTTTTAATTTTGATTCTATTTCCAATCTCATCTGGATTTTCTGCAGAGGTTACTGACAATCAACCCACCTTGTCTGTAGTTCTTACAAGTGAGTCTCCATTTGTTTACAAAGATAATGAAGGGTATACTGTGGTTGTTGGTGTAGTTAAAAATACTAACAGCCTTACATCAGTTACGGATGTACGTATACGTGTAAATTTTTATGACGATGTTAGTCCTGAACCTCTGGAAATTATTGAAGGTAAAACTATCTTAGAAGTTATTCCACCACTTGGAAAATCCCCTTATATGATTAGAACAAATTCTTCAAATCCTGACATAACCCAAGCATCTGTTTCTTTAGATGGATTTCATACATCTCCATCAAAATCAAAGAACATATCTGTAGAAGTCAATAATATTGTCTCAGATGACACTCTTCATTTTTCAGGAGTTTTAAAAAATGGAGCTGCTCCAATAAATAATACTAACGTCTATCTTGCTTTCTATGATAATTTTGATCCTCCTAGAATAATTGGCGTATCCACCATTCCAATCGGTAATGTTGAATCTAATGAAATAATTAATTTCAGTTTCAATGAAAAAATTCAAACAAGATCTGTGGGCTTTCTTTTATTTTCTGAATCAGACGTATTTTATTCTGATATTGTTAATGTAAAAATTCCTGAACAAGTAATATCTACAAGACTAGTTACTATTTCTAATGTATCTGTACTTGATTATCAAGGGAAAGCACTTTCAGAAATTAACGTAGGTTCAACAGTACAAATCCAAAGCGAGTCTTGGATTCAATTCTCAGCAGATCAAAAATCTGACGAAACCCCATACACGTATTATGTTCAAATTAAACAATCTGGTAAAACACCGTTTGTAGAATTCCTAGGAAAATATGATGGGCGTTATATTGGAGCTGGCAGTCAACTTCAATCTCTAGACTGGATTCCTGAAAATGAAGGCTTGTTTTTTATTGAAACATTTGTTTGGGATAGAAACAATATTCCAATAGCTGATCAAGGACCTATATTGTTAGTAGTTGTAAAATAGTAGATTTATTTTCATATCTTTCTATTTGATAGTATGTCTGAATTTGATATTGTCGCAATGGGTGGGACTTTCGATATTATTCACAAAGGTCATTTGAGATTACTTTCAGAGGCATTTTCAATTTCATCAAAAGTTATCATTGGATTAACAAGTGACGAATTGGCAGAAAAAAGAGGAAAAACACTTCTGAATAACTATGAAAAAAGATTTGAAACGTTACTGAATACTATCAAAAGAAATTTTCCACGCAATACCTTTCAAATCAGTAAACTGGATAACGATTTTGGTCCAGCTGTTTTAGAAGAAAATGTGCAGGCTTTGGTTGTAAGTGATGAGACCGGTAATCAGGGAGAAATTTTAAATCGACTTCGTGCAGAAAAAAACCTATCTCCAGTGAAAATAGTAATAGTTCCAATGGTTCTGGCACAAGACGGTAATAGAATTTCTACTACTAGAATAAAAAATTCAGAAATAGACACAGAAGGTAACTTATCATCAATTGACTAGAAGATTGTCTATGTTTGAGTAATCGTAATAAAACAACATTTTTCAATTGAGCCTTATGGCAATCATAAACAATATGATGAAAAAACTTGATACAGATGTTTCTACCTTGAAGGAGGGTCTACATCCTGAAAATCTTTCATATTGGTATGATAAAATCATCAAAGAAACAATTGATATGGCTCCACCATGGCTACAGGATAAAATACGAGTTAAACAAGATCCAATTCTTACTATGAAATTCAATCTCGATATATCAAAAAGAGCGGTACGATACTTTATGATAGCAGTTGATAATAATTTAGATGATATGCCTTATTCTACAAAACTCTATTTTCTGAAAGTTCAGGAAATAATGGGAACTGAAATGGATAAATCTCTAGTTTAATTAATGATTTTTTAATTCAGGCACAAATTCAAGCTCTAACTATCTATAACCATTAATGTTGAATCTGTATAAGAAAATGGATCTATACAAAGCAAAATATTCTGATAAGAAATTTGACAGACATTCAAAATCAAAGATAACGTCAAGTAAAAATTCTAAAGATGATCAACCTTTACGATCTTACAGAAATTCCAGAGATGAAAGACCATCCCGAGATAGATATTCCAGAGATGAAAGACCATCCCGAGATAGATATTCCAGAGATGAAAGACCATCCCGAGATAGATATTCCAGAGATGAAAGAAAACCAGAAATGCATACTGTAACATGTGGTGATTGTGGAGATGAATGTCAAAT
>SYJQ01000018.1 GCA_005798405.1 Nitrosopumilaceae archaeon | reverse complement strand
GATTTAGAAAAGATTTCAAAAATTGTACGATTATCAGGATTCGTAAATTCAGTGCCAGAATTTACTCAGCAACCAAAAGTAATCAATGCAGCTTCGGATTTGTTTTATGAGATATTTGGAGAGAATGGGAAACATTCCAGAATTGCAGTTGGAGTATCAAGCCTGCCGTTAAATTCAATGACAGAAATTGATGCCATAGTAGAAATAAGATAACAACAAGATTTGAAATTATTTAATTTAGTTTTTTATTGAATTCTTTAAGAAATGTTTGAATTTTGGGTTTTGGGATAACTGCGCCACATGCTTTATCATGTCCACCACCTGAGCCACCTAGCTCAGTTGCAAGAAGATTAACAATTTTACCCAAGTGAACTTTACAGGATCTTGATCCTCTTACAGATACAGCATAGATACCATGATCAACTCTTTCTTTGTATGCAACACCGACATCTTTTCCAGACAATCCTAAAACAAAATTAACTGCACCACTTGCACCAGAATCCATGATTTCCATATATCCAATATTCTTCATGGTCTTCATTCCTTGTTTGACTTTGGCAATTATTAGTGCTAGTTTCTCAACTTGGATTTGAGCAAACTCAAATGTATTGGGAATTTCATGTGGAAATTTCGAGTCAGCTAATTCTTCTACTAAATACAGTAGATAATCAGGATCTTTTTGGTGTCCAACTATGTTGTAAGTAAGAACAGTTGCATTAATCAAAGCAAATTGTCTATCATAAATTTGAAGTAATTTAGAACCTATTGGTCTATCTTCCATGTAATCAGTAATGGCAGCACATGCTGCAATGAAAGGAGCGTGATCAGAGAGTTTGGATTTAAACGCATTGTATACCTGAACTGTAGTGCATTCGTTGATATCATGAATCATTTTAACTTTAATTTTTTCTAATTCTTTGGTAATTTTTGGATCAATGTCATGATGATCAATGTATGTTACAGATACATGATTCTTTTTTAAAATTCTCAAGATTTCAACAAATTCATCTTGATTCTTTTTACTAAGACCTAAATCGCAAATATATAATGATTTTAATTTTTCATCTGCACAAACTTTCTGTATAGCTTCCATCTGTCCAGGATAGTCAACTAAGACAGAATCGCCACCAAAAGCCTGTCTGATCAAAGCTGCAGAACTAATACCATCTGCGTCTTCTTTGTGTGAAATACAAATAACTTTAGTTCTTTGTTGTTGAGTTGTCTTGGTTTTTGTAATAGTTTTTTTCTTAACAGTCTTTGTTGATTTTTTTGTTTTAGATGAGACCATTATTGTCGATTCACTTGTAAGCCCTCATTTAAATCAAGAATGGGTTATTGCTTTGATTCTTGTGATTCTTGTTTTATGCTTTGGTTTGTCAAAGAGGTAGAATTTACAAATGCGTCATAAAACGATAGACCATTCATCTGTGTTTGAATATCAATTTCTTGAATTTTGCGTAATTCGTCTCCAGATGCAGTTAGTACAAGATTATCAAGTTTCTCTAAAAGTTGTCGTTCAGCTGGAGTCATTTAATTTTTAATTAAAAATAATCATTTATGAGCCAGAGTTGTCATATTAGACTAATTACTAAACTTCGTAGACATGATTTCTTGCGAAAATATAATAAAAGATTTCTTAAAGGTTGTGTGTGGAGACAAAAAACATAGGTCTGCGTGGAATTCAGGTTGCAGATACAAAAATTTCAAACATTGATGGAGAAAAAGGCAAGCTGATTTACCGTGGCTATGATATCTTAGAACTTACAAAAAAATCAAACTATGAAGAAACAGTGTATTTGTTATTACATGATGAATTACCAACCAAAGAACAATTATTGGAATTTAAATCCAAACTAAATGAAGCCAGATGGATTCCAAAAAGAATGCAAATCAACATGGGAAATTGGAGAAAAGATGCAGACCCGATGGATATGTTGCAAGCATTTGTTGCAGCTTTGGCAGGATATTATGATGAAGAATTTGCAAGTAAAGAAGCAAGTTATGACAAAGCAATCAATCTAATTGCCAAAGTACCTACAATAATTGCAAGCTGGCAGAGAGTCAGAGACGGATTAGAGATAATTGATCCGGACCCAAGTTTAGATCATGCTGCAAATTTTCTCTATATGATGTTTGGAGAAAAACCAGACAAAGAAATTGAAAAGATTTTCGATACATGTTTGATTCTTCATGCAGAACATACGTTTAACGCATCTACATTTGTTGCAAGACAGGTTGCATCAACAAGGGCACACATGTATTCTGCAACGAGTGCTGCAATCGGTGCATTAAGCGGGGAGCTTCATGGAGGAGCAAACACAGAAGTAATGAAGATGCTCTTAGACATAGGCAGTATTGATAATGTTGTTCCTTGGATTAAGGAAAAAATGAGCAGGGGTGAAAGAATCATGGGAATGGGTCATGCAGTGTATAAAACATATGATCCAAGAGCACAAGTTCTAAAAGAATTATCAAGAAAACTTGCTGCAAAAACAGGTGACCCGTGGTACAACATTACAGAAAAAGTAGAGACGACTACAATTGAAGAAATGAAAAGCCAGAAAGGAAAAGACATCTATCCAAATGTGGATTTGTATAGTGCTTCAATTTACTATATGCTAAAAATTCCAATGGATCTTAACACACCGATTTTTGCAATATCAAGAGTCGCAGGATGGGCAGCGCACATAATTGAAGAGAAATTTGCAGAGGCTGCACCAAAACCAGCATTGTACAGACCAGAAGCAGTCTATGTTGGAAAATACTGCGGACCGGAAGGTTGCGAGTACAAAGGTTTGGACTTGAGAAAATAATTTTTAATTTCTTGTGTTAAGCCATTCTCTTGCTTTAGAGTTGACATCATGTTTGTACAATACTTCAAAAACCATATCATAAAAGGTGATACCTTTTTTTTGTGCCTGATCATCTAGCCAACGAATACCATCAGCTAGTTCAGGATCATATTCTGAGAATTCTACGAGTTCATCAACCATTTTTGAAAAGAATGTGTGTGACTCTAACATGTGTTGTTCTTTGAATCTATGATCATAAGGGCGGGATTCAAAATATATAGACAAAAAACCACTTTTTGGTTGACAATTGGAGCACGTTTTATTTTTTGATGGTGATACAAAGAGAATATCATGGGTTATTCAAACAAACAATTCAACAATAGAACAAAAAAGAGAACATGTAGATATTTACTTAGATAAGGTAACTATTCGACAATCAAAATACATCGGATTGCACGTCGGAATATTTTGGGGTATTGGCACATTTATCATAAAAAATCAAGATGTTGTAAAAATAGCAATCGATGATAAGATTATGTATGATCATCTATCAACAAATCAAAAAAATGATGACAAATTTATTGAAAAAAGAGCAGAGTTCATCAAACAATTAATCAAACAAAGAAAATTAAAAATTCAGTACGAGATGATACCTCGTGAGAAAAACTTGGCTGCAAAAAAATAATGCAAATGGGCTTAAGACCAACAACGGTTGGTTGTTTGGTGACAGCTCCAAATGCACTTAATATTCAGACTAGGTCAATGAACGATAAAAGAAAGATTTGTTCAACATGATTGACTATAGTTAAAATCAATTAAAGCGATCATGTGAGATTTTCAATAGTTTTTTTAGATTTATGTAAATTTTTGAAGAAAACCAGAAGACATGCCAGGTAAAATTTCAAACTAAAGATTAGAAAAGATATAATTTTTCAAAAATCATTGTTATTTTAAATTGCGTACGTAATAGTAAAGATTAGATTTATTTAGCTTGGGAAAATCCTTGGATCAATTATGACAAGTATAGACAAAGCAGCAATTGCATTTTCTATTGCAATTGTAGCTGTCGGCGTAGGATTTGCATTCTATGCTGGTAACGTTCAAGACAACGGTCCAGCTGTTTCTGCTCCAGTAATTACTAAAACTGAGAAACCAAAAATGCAAGAAGACCCATTTGCAGACATAGCAGATAAGGTAAAGAAAGAAGCACCTACGACAACAGAAGAAAACGTAGAAGAAGAGGTAAAGATGGAAGAAAAACCAGTTGCACCAGTTGAAGAACCAGTTGCACCAGTTGAAGAATCATCTGAACCACAAACAGTTAGCGTAACAATTCCAACCGGAACTGCGTCTCCTGGCTGTGAAACCTCCAATGAGTGTTACTTACCAGCATCAGTTACAATCAATGTAGGTGACACTGTAGAATGGGAAAACGTAGATACTGCAGCACACACTGTAACAGGTGGTAGTCCAGCAGATGGCCCATCAGGAGTATTTGACAGTAGTTTAATCATGGGAGGCGCATCATTTGAACACACATTCGATGCAGCAGGAAATTATGATTATTTCTGCATGGTACATCCATGGATGGTTGGAGACGTTAAAGTTAACTAATCAAAATTTTTCTCTTTTTTATTATTTTATTTGATTTTTACGTATTGTTCTATTGTATGCAACACCAAATCTATGAGTCTCATCTCTAGCGTGTTGCAAAATTTTCAACGATGGTTTTTCTTTTGAAATTATTATAGGATTCTTTTGATTTGGAACAAATATCTCTTCATTTTCTTTTGCAAGAGAAATACAATCTAGATTCAATCCAAGGGATTGTAATGATTTTAGTGCAGCGCTTAGCTGTCCTTTTCCACCATCGATTAGTATCAAATCAGGCAATGGTAAATTTTCTTCCAACAATCTAAGATATCTGCGTTTGATAATCTCACTTATCATTGCAAAATCATCTCTACCAGAAACTGTTTTAATTTTGAATTTTCGATATCCAGATTTGCTCGGTTTGCCGTCTACAAATCGAGCCATTGAACCTACTGCAAAATCATCTCCATGATTTGAAATATCAAAACATTCAATGACATTAGGGATCGCAGAAAGGTGTAATGTTTCTTTTAACTCTATTAGGCCAGGTTCACCTCCCTTGGAGTGAATCAGGGAAATATTCTTTAAAATTAGATTAATGATGTCTTTTCTTTTACCACGTTGAGGACAAATAATTTCAACCTGAAATCCTGCCTGTTCAGAAAGTAGCGATTCCAAAAGTAGTTTATTGTCAGGAAGTGTACTGACAAAGATAAATTTTGGGATTTTATGAATGGTGTAATATTGAAAAAGAAAATTTGAAAAATTATTATCACCAACAAGATCAAAAAAGAATTTGTCACTGTCTCGCATCACCCCATTAATCATCCTAAAAGTCATCACAGTTACAGTTTGATCCTTATCTTTAATTCCAAAGTATTCTTCGTCAGAATTCTCAACATATTCCATTTTTTGTTTTGTTTGGAGACTACCTAATCTAATTAGGGTGTCACGAATATCCTTTGCACGCTCAAATTGTTGGGATTCTGCAGCTTGTGTCATTTCTTCTTTTAATTTTTCTGTAAAAATTAAAGTCTGGTTTTTTCCTTTCAGTACTTCTTCTAAGGCGGATACGTGTTGAGCATACTTGTTTTGAGCATCTTTGAATTCACATGGGCCTTCACAGTTTCCCAAATGGTATTCAAGACATACTTTTTTCGGCAATTGTTTACAAATTCTAATTTGAAATGCTTTTCGCAAAGTACCTATTGTGAGAAGTTTTGAGCTGCCTTGCATAAACGGACCAAAAATCTTTCCACCACCTAGAAACTTACCATCGCGAGTCCTTCTTGCAACAAGCAATCTAGGATATTGCTCATTAGATATTCTAAGATAGGTGTATCGTTGTTGATCTTTTAATTCAATGTTAAACTTTGGTCTATGTTTTTTTATCATATTGGATTCTAAAAGAAACGCTTCATTTTCATTATCAGTTAAAACAAACTCAATATCAAAAATATTTTCTACAAGTTTCTGCGTTTTGTAATTCTGATTTTTTAAAAAATATGACCTTACTCTGTTTTTTAGATTCTTGGCTTTGCCAATATAGATAATTTTCTTATCAGAGTCCTTCATCAAATAGATACCCGGATTTGAGGGAATGTGAATTTTTGAGATATCAAAAGTCATTGCTTGAGTAATTTTTTAAGATATTTTCCAGTGTAGCTTCCAGGTGCTTTTGCAACTTGTTCAGGAGTGCCTGTGGCAATTATTTTACCGCCCTCATCACCGCCCTCTGGTCCCAAATCAATTAGCCAGTCAGAATTTTTGATTACATCCATGTTGTGCTCAATTACTAGTACAGTGTTCCCTAGATTCACCAGTCTATTTAATACGTCAAGAAGTTTTTGAACATCTGCAAAATGTAATCCCGTAGTAGGCTCATCGAGAATGTAAAATGTTTTTCCTGTTCCTCGTTTAGATAATTCAGATGCAAGTTTTACTCTTTGTGCTTCACCACCAGATAAAGTGGTAGATGATTGTCCCAGCTTGATATATCCTAATCCAACATCAAAAATTGTTTGCAGTTTTCTTTTAATTGAAGGAATGTTTTCAAAAAATTGTAGTGCTTCATATGCGGTCATATCTAGCACGTCTGAAATATTTTTCCCCTTATACAAAACTGAAAGTGTTTCAGAATTGTATCTCTTTCCTTTGCATTCATCGCACTTTACATAAACATCTGATAAAAATTGCATTTCAATTTGTTTTACACCATCTCCATCACATGCAAAACATCTTCCATCAGCTACATTAAAGGAGAATTGGCCCATTGAGTATCCACGTTCTTTTGATAATTCAGTATTTGCATATAATTCTCTTATAGAAGTAAATGCACCAATGTATGTTGCAGGATTAGAACGTGGAGTTCGTCCTATAGGAGATTGATCAATTGCTATTACTTTATCAATATTTTCAAGACCCAAAATTTCACTATGACTTCCAGATTTTATATTAGATTTGTAAAAATGGTTTTCAAGAGATTTTAATAAAATATCATTTATCAAAGTGGATTTTCCAGAGCCAGATACACCAGTAACAGAAACAAAAAGACCTAATGGGATTTCAACATCAATGTTTTTTAGATTATTTTCAGATGCACCTTTAATAATTAATGAGCCAGAATGATTGCGTATTTTCCCTTCAAGCTTTATCAGAGAGTTATTTTTCAAGTAATTTCCAGTCACAGAAGTATGACCGTTAAGAATTTGATCAATTGTTCCTTCAAAGACAATATTTCCACCGTGTACTCCCGCACCAGGACCCAAATCCACAATCCAGTCCGAATTTCGTAGAACTTCCTCATCATGCTCTACTACAATTACAGTATTTCCAAGATTTCGTAGCTTTGTTAGCGTTTTAATGAGACGCTCATTATCACGTTGATGCAATCCAATTGTAGGCTCATCAAGAACGTATAACACCCCAGTTAGATTAGAGCCAATTTGAGTTGCCAATCTAATCCTTTGAGATTCACCTCCAGAGAGAGTAGAGCTTAATCTATTTAGAGTAAGATAATTTAATCCCACATTCATTAAAAATTCCAATCTTTCTTTGATTTCTTTTAGAACATCTCGTGCAATGTATTGTTCATTTTCAGTCAACTTTAATGTCGAGAAAAAATCATAGCAATGATCAATGGATAAATCGCAAACATCCATAATTCCCTTCTCATTAACTTTTACAGCCAATGATTCTGGTTTTAATTTTTTTCCGTTACAAACAGTGCATGGTGTATCTCGCATGAATTGTTTTAACCATTCACGTTTTGATTCAGAATCAGTTTCCATAAAAGAACGTTGAAGATTAACCAATACTCCTTCAAATGCATCAGTATATTGCCAAGAAGAATCACCAGATTTAGAACGATATTTAAAATCAATCAAGTCATTAGAACCGTATAAAATAATTCGAAGATGTTTTGGTGCTATTTTTTCAATTGACGTCATCAAATCAAAACCAAATTTTTTCCCAACTGCCCTTAATGCCTGCTTTCTAAATGCAGAAAATCTTCCACTCCATGGAACAATTGCACCATCTAGAATGGATTTGCTTTTATCAGGAATTACGAGGTCTGCATCAAATTCCATTTTTACACCTAATCCATTACATGCCTTACACATTCCAAATGGAGAGTTAAATGAGAAGGTCCTAGGTTCTAGCTCACCAATTGTTAATCCACAGTAAGGGCATGCATTGTTTTGTGAAAAAATTTTTTCTGATTTTTCAGATGAAATCATCACATCACCTTTTGAAGCCTTGATTGCAGTTTGTATTGCCTCAAACAGTCTGGATCTTTCAGATTTTTCTGTCTGTATCCTATCTACTACAATCTCAATATTGTGCCATTTTTGTCTGTCAAGTGTTGGAAACTGATCATCTAGGCTCAAAATTTCCCCATCTAGACGTATCCTAGAATATCCATCTTTTTTTATCTGTTCAAATAACTTCTCATACGTTCCTTTTTTTCTCTGAATAATTGGAGATAGAATTAAGATCTTTTGACCAGCAAAATCTTTGAGAATGGAATCACAGATAGTTTCAACTGATTGACTAGATATTTTTCTAGCACAATTTGTACAATAAGGAATACCAATTCTTGCATAAAGTAATCGCATATAATCATAGATTTCAGTTGTAGTTCCAACTGTGGAGCGCGGATTCTTACTAGTGGTTTTTTGTTGAATAGATATTGCAGGTGAGAGTCCTTCTATAGAATCAACGTCAGGTTTATCCATCATTTCAAGAAATTGTCTTGCATAAGCAGAGAGAGATTCAACATAGCGTCTTTGCCCTTCAGCATAGATCGTGTCAAAGGCTAAAGTGGATTTCCCAGATCCTGATAATCCGCTAATAACTACAAGTTTATTTTTTGGAATATCAACGTCAATGTTTTTTAGATTGTGATGTCTAGCACCACGAATTTTTAATTTACTTTCTACCATCTTTGAATTTAATCTCCTTTTCCAGCCTTTTTATTCTATCTCGACATTCAATTGCTCTTTCAAAATCTAATTCTTCAGAATATTTTTTCATCTGATATTCTAGTTCGATTATGTCAGTGGCAAGATCATGAATTGATTTTAATTTAGATTCATCTAATGTTGTGACTTGTTCCGGAATAGATTTTATAATTGTCTGAGGAGTAATGTTGTGTTCTTTGTTGTATTGTATTTGTTTTTCTTTACGTCTTTTTGTTTCATCCATTGCATGAGACATTGATTTTGTAATGTTATCAGCATACATAATTACTGAACCATTTGCATTTCTTGCTGCTCGTCCAAATGTCTGAATCAAACTGGTAAAGTTTCTCAAAAAACCTTCCTTATCTGCGTCTAAAATTGCAACTAGTGAAACTTCAGGAATGTCCAACCCCTCCCTTAGCAAATTAATTCCAACTAGAACATCAAATTCTCCCAATCGTAATTGTCGGATTAATTCTGTCCTCTGAAGTCCTTCAATCTCAGAGTGCATGTATCTTACCCTTACCTGCTTTTTTGAAAGGTATTCAGCAAGGTCCTCAGCCATGCGTTTTGTTAAAGTGGTTACCAAAACACGCTCATTTTGTGCTGCTCTTTTGGCAATTTCTTGAATTAGATCATCCATCTGATTCTTTGTTGGCCTAATCTCCACTGAGGGATCTAATAATCCAGTGGGCCTTACCAGTTGTTCTGCTATTTGAGACGACATTTTTTTTTCATATTCGCTAGGAGTTGCAGACACAAAAATTGTGTTTTTCAGATAACCTTCAAACTCTTCAAACTTTAATGGCCTGTTATCATATGCACTTGGTAGTCGAAAACCATATGTCACTAGTTCTTTTTTTCTTGAATAGTCACCTTTGTACATTCCATGTAGTTGTGGCAAAGTAACATGTGATTCATCAATTACAAGCAGATAGTCATCTCCAAAAAAATCCATCAAGCAAAATGCTTTCTCACCTTCCTGTCTTCCATCAAAATGCCTAGAGTAATTTTCAATTCCTGAACAATAACCCAATTCTTCAATCATTTCCAAATCATATTTTGTTCTCATTTCAAGCCTTTGTTTTTCTAATTCATTTAATTCAGGTAATCGCTTTGCTAGTTCATCTTTAATTGAAAGAATGGCTTTTTCTCGAACATCTTTTGCAATCAAATAATGTTTTGCAGGAAAAATTTTCATTTGAGTGACTTTGCGTTTTTCTTTAAGGGAAATATTATCAAGTAGTGTAATTTTTTCTACGTCGTCACCAAACATTGAAATTCGTACAATGTCCTCAGAATACGCGGGTATGATATCAATTGTATCACCCTTTACTCTAAAATTACCAGGAGCTATTTCAGTATCGTTTCTCTCATATCTTGCGTCAACAAATTTTTTTATTAGTTCATTTCTTTTTATTTCGTCACCAGCATTAATTGTAATTGCCAAATCTTCCCAATCTTGAGGATTGCCAAGAGAGTAGATACATGACACAGTTGAGACAATAATTGTAGGATCCCCGGATAGCAACATTGCAGTTGCCTCTAATCTCAATTTTTCAATTTTTTCATTTATTTGAGTGTCTTTTTCAATATAGGTATCTGTTTGAGGCATATAGCTCTCAGGCTGATAATAATCATAATATGATACAAAATAGCCAACATTGTTTTTTGGAAAAAACTGTTTTAATTCAGAATATAGTTGAGCAGCCAGAGTTTTATTGTGAGAGATGACCAATGTGTTTTTTCCAGTTCTTGCAATGACATTTGCTATGGAGAATGTCTTTCCACTCCCAGTCACGCCAAGCAATGTCTGAACTGTTTCTTTCTTTACGCCTTCAATTAGAGCATCAATAGCTTGTGGCTGATCACCTGTAGGTTCAAACTCTGAGACTAGTTCAAATTTATGAATTTGTTGCAACAGTTACGATAATCCAAAACTGAACTTATAGCTAACGATCGTGAATTAGAGACAAGGAGTCAATGACAATTCCCAAAAATGGAAGAATCCAAATTATTTAAATAATTTTCAATGAAAAGATTAGAGATTTCAGGAGACTGACTTGGATAAAGATGTAGATAAATTATATCGTGAGACTATGGAAGAGGTATTACGTAATCTGAGGGACAGAACTCAAAAACTACTCCTGAAATTCAAAGACGAAGCCAAAAAAAATCGACTGAAGATGAGATGAGTCCAGGATTGAATTTAAAGAAATGAACATGACATAAATTATTTTTACCAAACAGGTTCATCGACCATTTCTAATCCATTTTCAGTTATTTCAAATCCCATAATTTTCAGGGTCTCTTTTGCAGTAGGAGAATTTCTCTTCAATATTTTTTCTGCTAAATCTATTCTACTCTCTGTACGCATATGTTGCCCAATTTTGTATTTACCATAAAGTGTATCAGGAATAACTTTGATCACAGCAACACCTGCTAAAACTTTCATGTTTGATTGAATTGGATCATATCCTCCCTCTGGTTGATATTTTTCCATAAGACCATTTAGTGCAAGTGTTTTTTCTTCTTTGTCTGCTACAAGTGATGCTCTGCCCTTGATTACAATGCTTATGTATAACGTATCTGCAAGTGATGCGTTTTTTGGGTCTTCAAAGTATGAAGGCAAAAACTCTAGTTCTCTATCAACTTCAAAACCAACTTTGTTGTTTCGATTGATATTATCAATTTTCTCACCTTTGATATGAGAATGCATGTATACGGAATCATTTAGAAAAACAAAATTCATGGGAATTATCTGAGGGTATCCGTTTTCATCAATACTGGAAACTCGTCCAACATGTTCTTGGTTCAAAAATTCTTGGATTTTTTTATATGATTTAATTTGTAAGACTCCAACTAGTTGCAATGAGATAATTTTCATTAATAATATTATAAACCCATATCCTGAATCTCTAAAATATAGGTAAATCAAAGAAAAATCATGGATGACCCTTATCTTAATGATCTAAAAAACGAGTTCAGAGAATATTCATCAGAATTAAAAATATTAAAGAAAAATCTCTTAAAATCAAATTCGCCTGAAGAGCAATCAAAAATCATAAAAAAAATTGACAGTATTGCTAAGGAGATGGAAAAAAATCAAAGACAGTCAACCAGGGTAACAAAATCAAGATTAAAAGAAAAGACCAAATCAAACAAAAATTCAAGATTCTAATCAAAATTCCTAAAATATGGGATGAGTTTAGAATAAGAGAGTTGGACGAAAGAGAAGAAGAATGGTCAAGAGCGACAAATTTAGCACTTAAGACATTAGAGGAGTGGGGAAATGACTCTAGATTTATCTGGTTTAGAGAATTACACAGAGTCACAGATATCGATAAAGGGTTACTGAGAAACATTCTCAACGAGTTGAAAAAATCAAAAGAAGTCAAAGAGATGCATGGTACAAACAATAGAATATTTTTTTGTCTTAGTAAATACTATAAAAAATGTCATGATATAGAATTCAGATTTAAAGGAAAGCCAATAATGCTCAGAGATGGAAGTAAAGTCAAAGTAATACAAGGAGAAACCAATTCAACTGCACGTACAAGAAAAAGATTAGAAAAACAGCAAAAAAGACGACAGGTGAAATCATACACTAGGATGAAAAGCAGAAACAGACGACCACATAAATCATAAATTAATCAATAGGAAACATCTTCTGCTTGTCTACGCATGAGATTAAATTCGGCGCGTTTTAATTTTGCAGATTCTGCCACATCTTCAGTCATATTATACAAATGATGGAGTTCCAAACCTGGTGTTATTTCATCCTCTTTTTGGTCTTCTAGATCCAACTCAATATTAGATAAAATATCAATATTTTCTTCTAGAATCTTTAGGCACTTTTCTATTTCTTCTTGAAGTTTATCGTCCATTACAGATATCTAGAATTGGTATAGTAAATGATTTTCGATGCCTGAGACTTATTTTTGTAGTTTTTCGCGCAGGTAAGGCATTACGTGGCTTGCAAATTTATCAATAGAGCCAAAGTAGTTTTTACCCCAGAATCTAATTACAAAGTGATTTACGCCAGCTTTCATGAATCGTTCAAATGTTGGAATTATATCGTCTGGTGTACCAACAGCAGTTGATGAACGAGCAATTTTATCAGGAATTTTTGTTGCAGCTTCTCTCATCTTGACAATCCAAGATTGATCAGACATTGAATATTCTGTAAAGTATTTTACAAAATCAAATCCCTCAATTTCTTTAATACCGTGAACACGTAATACTTCAGGTTTGAACAAACTTACCTTTACTGCTTCTTTCATTTTTGCCCATGACTCTTCTGCATCTTCTGAAAAGTATACATCAATATCCAATGCATATTGGAAAGTGTCTTTTTCTTTTTGAGTTCTGTTATGAGTATTCATAGATGTTTGAATTTGTTTTGCATGATCTTCAAATAATTCTGGAGTATAACCGATTGGCAACCATCCTTCTCCTAGTTTTCCTGTAAGTTCCAAAGTACGTGTACCACCTGATGCCATGTATGTTGGTGGATGTGGTTTTCTAATTGGTGGTGCTTGAAGACATGCACCTTCTAATTTGTAATATTTACCATCATAATTTACAGTGTGATCAGGAGTAGAACCATACAAAGTTTTGATAACTTGAATTTGTTCTTCCCATTTAGAAACTGGTTTTTCAAAAGGGATACAAAATTCTTTTAGATTTTGTGCTTCACCTGCACCAATTCCTAAAATTGCTCTTCCTTTAGAAACTCTGTCAAGTGTAATTGCAGCTAGAGCAATGTTTGATGGATGTCTTCTAATTGCATCAGTTACACATGTTCCTAATTCAACATTATTTGTAACAGCTGCAATTGCAGATAACATGACCCAAGGGTCTAAAACAATTGCATTTTTCCATTGGGGCACATTTGTGTGGTCCATGTAGAAAATAGAGTCATAACCTGTTTTATCAGCAAGCATACAAGCAGTTAAAATTTGATCTTCAGTGTATCCTGCTCGGGCAACATTTAATCCATTTTGAATACCGAACTTCAATGGTTTTTCAGTAATCATTACACTTAGACAATAATATCAGCATAAATAAGTTTAGTCAAAGTATCCAATTTCGCAGTTTATTAATAAAATAGAAAAAATGTAAAAAATATTGGTATTTTTTACAGATTACCTGATTTAATGTCCTGTAGACACTTGATGACATCGTCTTTGGAGATTGGAATTGGGTTTGGATCCAAATGTCCTCTGTCAGTCATTACGGTATCTGCAGCATCTGAAATGTCAGCTTTTAGATCAAGTTTGTCAAAGCCTAACTTTTTCATGGCCTCCTTGAATCTATCATAGAAGATGGATTTGTTATGCTTGTGTGCAACTGTAGTACAAGAAGACAAAGAGTAACCATGTGGTACTCCTTCATTTGAAAAGACATATGATAATGCATGTCCAAGTGTGGTGGA
The DNA here is from genome assembly GCA_005798405.1 of Nitrosopumilaceae archaeon. GTDB lineage: Archaea > Thermoproteota > Nitrososphaeria > Nitrososphaerales > Nitrosopumilaceae > Nitrosarchaeum. The sequence continues at coordinate 15,151 of SYJQ01000018.1, read as the reverse complement.
ACAGTTACCAAATCCAATACCAGACAACATAGAACCATATGGATAGTTTTCTGGTTTGTTATTCATTATTGCATCATACAGAATCTCAAATGCTTGTTTACATAAGGTTCTTGTAAAATCATTACCAAGTTTACTGTCATAACCTTCTGTTGCTTGAGCACATGCATCACAAACAGAATTTTTGATGACTTGTTCTGGAGTACCATCCATAAAATATGAATCCACTACAGCCATATCAGCAAGAAATCTGTCTTCTCGCAGTAATTTCTTTTTACCATCAAATTTCAAAACACAATACGTTGTCATTTCAGCTCCAGTTCCAAATGTAGTTGGAATTAGAATTTTTTCTTTTTTCATCTCTGGTGCAGCATACTTTACCACATCCATCGAACTTCCTCCACCTAATCCAATTAGAACAGAGGGATTCTTGTCTTTGAATTGTGAAATCACAGCAGTGACATCGTCAATTGATGGTTCAGGTTTTACTTGATCATACAACATATAGTCCTTAATTCCCATTTTGCCAAGCCATTTGTCAGAAAGTTCTGGCGGAACGGTTGTAACAACTAGGGCATTTTTAGGATATTCTGTTTCACCAAGTGCATTTTTTCCAAAATTGATAACTTTTGGAATTCTTACTGTGTGCATAAATCAAAGGCATCATTGATTATTATTATATCTTGCAGTAAGAGAAAATAGCGATGATTATTCAAAATTATGAAGATTTAGCAACATCAGAAAAGAGAATAGAGTGTTTGGCAATTTTGGAAGCAGGGTTAAAAGCTGCAGACCCAGAGAACATCATACCAAGATTTGTCACTCCAGAAGAAATCAAAATTAATGGAAAAATTCTCAAATTAAAAGACTTTTCAAATATTTACACAGTTGCCTTTGGAAAGGCAGGAGATTCCATGACAAGGGCATTAAATGCAATAATTTCAATTAAGAGTGGAATCGTAGTTATTCCCAAAGGATCCAAATCTAAAATAAAAGGCAAAAAATTTCAGATTTTTAATTCGGGTCATCCAAAACCTGATCAAACAAGCGTAAAGGCTGCAAAAGAAGTAACAAAGTTTCTTCAAAATAGAAGAGACAGTGAATTAGTCATATTTCTGGTTTCGGGTGGAGGTTCATCATTGCTTGCAATTCCAGACGATATAACATTAGATGATAAAATCTACGTAACCAATCTTTTGTTAAAATCAGGGGCTAGCATTCAAGAATTCAATTGCATTAGAAAACATTTGTCAAAAATAAAAGGTGGTCGATTAGTTGAAAATATCAAATGTTATGGAATTGGACTTGTAATGTCAGATGTTGAAGGAGATGATCTTTCATCTATTGCGTCAGGTACAACATACATGGATAATACCACTTTTCTAGAAGCGCTAAATATTATCAGCAAATACAAATTGAAAAACAAAATCCCATTGGAGATTTTACAGAGATTGGAAGATGGGTTTAAAGGAAAAATTCCGGAAACCCCAAAAAAAGCAAAGATAGAAAATTACATCATTGCAAATAACAAGGATTGCCTAAAAGCAATGGAGCTCAAAGCAAAAGAATTTGGGTATAAGATAAAAACAATCCAAGTGTTTGGCAACATAAAAGATGCCACAAAAACAATCATGGAAAACATACCTGAAGAACAGAAAAGTTGTCTTATTTTTGGTGGAGAAACCACAGTTGAAGTAATTGGAAAAGGGTCAGGTGGAAGAAATCAAGAATTAGTTTTAAGAATTTTAAAAAATTCACAAAATTTAAAAAAAATGATCATCTCCTCAATTGGCACAGATGGAATTGACGGAAATACCTTCTTTGCTGGGGCAATAACAGAGAACAGCAAAATAGATGAATCAATCATAAAAGAATTCTTAAAAAATAGTGATTCGGGAAGATTTTTTCAAAAGCAAAAAAACAACATCAGAACGGATTTCACTCACACAAATCTAATGGATATAGGCGTCATATTGAAATAAATTTCTAGTTGCACAAGACTTGTTTTTCGGTTTTTGCCTTTTCTTTTCTCATTCTGGCTATGACAGCAATTAATTGTGCATCATGGATTTCGTCAAGAGTTTCGCACATGTCAGGAGAACATCTGACACGTACTTAAACAATGATTGAAAATTTGTAAGTGTTATTCTGAGATTTTTGACAACTGTTTGAAATATGAATTAAAAACAAACAAATTTTTAGTTGAAAAAAGGCTTGCTTGAAATAGGATAATTGCCATATTACAGTATGAATAAAAAAAGCATGAACAAATGTGAGGAACCATCATGTATTTGCAAATGTCATGAAGCAGATTATAGAAGGAGAAGAATAAGAGGATAACATATGGAAATAGCATATATTTTGATACAGTGTGATTTGGGTTCAGAAGAGCAGATTATCAAAGAGATTATGAAAATTCCAGATGTGAAAGAAGTTAGAGGTACGTATGGAATTTATGATGTTTTTTGCAAAGTTCAATCAGATACTAAAGAGGCACTTGATCAAGTAATAACTAACAAGATCAGAAAAATTCAAAAAATTCGATCCACTATAACTCTTCATTACATTCCATCACAGGGAGGCAAATAATTGTTAGAAAAACAATTCAACCCAGATTTACTGTACAACAGAATTGTTCATTATTACATGGACAAAAAAGGATATTCAAAAGACAAGGCAAACTCAATTGCCCAATCAGTAGTAAAAAGAGAAGCACAAAGAAGAATATGCAAAAATGAAAAATGCAAGCATTTCTCACATGATCACATTAGAAATTCGGAAACATGTTTGGTTTTAGATTGTGATTGTGGGAAATTCTCAAACTAGGTAAAATCATCTAAAGAGTTTTCACGAAGAGGTTGTGCACTAATTCCAAGTTTTCTTAAATGTGCGGCAAACTCTTCAACAAATCCATGAATGGTGTAAACCTGTTCTGCTCGTGAACGTATCACCATATCTACTAATTCATTAAAATCACAATGATCACTCATCGGGATTGAATAATCAGAACGTCTCCCAAATGCAAATCGAGTAGATTGTGCCCAACCACTAAAACCAATAGTTACTGCACCGTACTTTGATTTCATGTCTTTGAGAAAGGGATGCTTTTCAGACATCATTGGAGCGACCATTACCCATGGTTTTTTGGACAGCAGTCCATTTTTTTCTGCTTCAGAATGACCAATTCCATCATTTAGAGAAACACCTAGTTGCTGATGAAGGGTATTCATTTGTTTTACAGAATCATGAAAATAAAGCGGTCCCCAATGTCCAAAAAGTTGAGTGATAGTTTGAGCTTTTCCTAGCTGATATCCCAATAAGATTACAGGAATGCCTTTTCCATAAAGTTCTGAAATTAACTCGTTTACTTGTTTTTGTATTTCTTCTAATTTAGGAAAAACAAATTCTGGCAAACCAAACGTGCACTCTGTGATTAGTGTTTTACACTTTGGAATAATTGCACCTTTTAGAAACCCTCGATTCCGAGTACAAATATCTCCAGTATAGAATACATCATCAAAAAGTAAACCCTTTGCTCCCAAAATATGACCACTGTCAATTAATGAAAAATCATCAATGCTTTGAACATGATTTTCCATCTTAAAGCCTCTAAGGCTGGCAATCTCACTTGTTTCAATTGATGAAAGTATCACACCTCCATTTCTTGATGGTAGATGATCAGAGTGTGCATGAGATACAAAATTCACACCATTTGAATCAGTTTTTTTTGGATCCAAACTCACACGTTTGCCATCGATCTCACATAGTATCCCATTTTTGGTCATTCTAATGTGAGGAGGCAATGTCAAACAAAATAATTAGATTTGATATAAATTGCAGGTTTGATCTACTATTGACTAGTTGCTAAATCTAGGAATTTTAATTTCAGGTCGCGGGAGCAACATGGAATCTATTTTAAAATCAATCAAACGTAAAAAAATTCCAATTAACCCAGCTATAGTCATATCAAACAAGTCAGATGCAAAAGGCATAAAGATTGCACAAAAGCTTGGCGTAAAAACAGAAGTAATTGAAAGTAAGGATTTCAAAGGGAATAGATCAGAGTATGATGAAAAAATAATGTCAGTACTAGAAAAATATGGAGTAACACCAAAAAACGGACTGGTGTGCTTAGCTGGATTCATGAGAATCATCAGCCCAGAATTTGTTAAAAAATATAAAAACAGAATCATCAATATTCACCCAGCCTTGCTTCCGTCATTTCCAGGGCTTGATGCTCAAAAGCAGGCAATAGAATACGGTGCAAAATATTCAGGATGCACAGTACATTTTGTAGATTCAGGAGTAGATACCGGACCAATAATTTTGCAATTAATAGTCAAAATTAGAAAAGAAGACACAGAAAAAACACTGTCCAAACGGATTTTAGCAAAAGAACATCAAGCGTATCCGGAAGCCATCAAGTTATTTGCAGAAAATAAAATAAAAATTTCAGGCAGAAAAACAATAATCAGTTAAGAATCAGGCCCACTAAAAAAATACAACACGGTAAGTTCTTTTGAATTTCCATGGAAAAAATGATTTATTTTTTTCCCTACAAAATACATTTTATTTTCAGATATTGGATAATCTACATCTTTAATTTTTAAAAAACCATCTCCTTTGAGAACAAAATACACTTCGTCACTTTCATGAGGCTCTTGCGTATCTTCCTCTCCAGGTTGTAATACCAATACACCTGCAGCCAGATTGTCATTATTGATAAAAGTATGAAAGTAATTATCACTTTTTTTTATTTTTTCAATGTATTCATTTACATCAAAAACTAATTTCATTTTACTGAGAAGCTACAGTGTAAAATTTTGGTTCAGGTAATTTTTCCATGAAAGATACAGCCATGGAATGGAGTTTTTCATGTTCTGGACTTTGATGCATTTTACTGAATTGTTCAAGATTCTCAAATTCAACTAGCACACGATGTTTACCGTCTTTAGTTTCCAAAAGACGTCTATTCACAAATCCATCAAATTTTGAGACCGTCTTGTTTGATTCAGAAAACCATTTTTTAAAGTCAGCAACAGAGTCAGGCTTTATTTGAATATCAGATATGACTACAAACATAATATCACACAAACAAGGTCACATAATTTCTTTTCTCAGATTTTCAAATTCGGATGAAGGTATTTCAAGGATTAAATATCTACAAGCCAGAAATATTCTTGATGACAGGCATAAAAATAGACGGAAAAGAGATTGCCCAATCTGTAAAAAACAGAGTCATAAAAGCTGTCGAGGAATTAAAGAATCAAGGAATCAATCCATGTTTGGCAACTGTTCTAGTTGGAGACAATCAAGCATCTGCCACATATGTTAAGAACAAACACAAAGCCTGTGAGGAAGTAGGAATTCTCACCAAAGATTTCAAGCTAGCATCAAACATTACACAATTGGAATTAAACAAAATAATCGATGAATTAAATACAGATAGAGCAATCCACGGTATTTTAGTTCAATTACCATTACCTGATCAATTAGATGAGTTTATCACAACATCTAAAATTTCACCATTAAAAGATGTAGACGGTCTTACACCACACAATGCAGGTTTACTTGCAATGAGAAAAGCAGTTCTTGTTGCTTGCACCCCATTGGGAGTTATGGAAATGTTTGATTACCACAACATAGAGTTGGCAGGAAAAACAATAGTTCTGATTAATCGAAGTAATTTGGTAGGAAAACCGCTATATCATTTACTTTTGGCAAGAGATGCGACTGTAATTACATGTCATTCTAAAACAAAAAACATCAGCGAGTTATGCCATCTAGCTGACATCATAATTACAGCAGTTGGGGATAGAAGCAAGTTTACATTAACACCAGATATGATAAAAAAAGACGCAATTGTAATAGATGTTGCAATCTCAAAACATAAAGAAAAACTTGTAGGAGATGCAGACTATGAACAGATCATACAAAAGGCATCTTATGCAACGCCTGTTCCAGGTGGGGTAGGTCCCATGACAGTTGCAATGTTATTGAAAAATACAATAACAGCTGCATCATTGAGTAGTCAAATTGGAAAATAATTCTGAAAAGACATCATTGCGAAGATTACTCCTTGAGAAAAGAGATGCTACATCTTTTGATTTAATGAAGATAGCAAGCAAGACAATACTAAAGAAATTAAAAAAAATAGAGTCATTTAGAGATGCACAGAAGATAGGCGCGTATTATCCAATAGGAAGTGAAATGTTAACGCAGGACATAATGCAAGAAGCTCTAAGTGAGGGAAAGGAGATATTTTTGCCAAAAGTGATAGGTAAAAACATAGAATTTAGAAAAATAGAGAGTTTTAGCAATCTGGAAAACGGTAGTTTTGACATAATGGAACCTAGAAGTGAATGCCCTGTGGACAATAATCTGGACGTGATACTTGTTCCAACCGTAGGGATATCTCCAAAAGGAGTCAGACTTGGATACGGTCATGGATTTTATGATAGGTTTTTAGCTGAAAATAAAATCGAAACAATTTCTTTGACACTGGAAAAACAAATTATAAAAAATATCCCACGTTCAGATCACGATGTGATTATAAATTGGATAGTTACTGAAGACAGGATAATAGATACGTCAAAGATAAGATAGGCCTTTTTTACCAATGTCTGTTCTATAGTATTTGTGTGGCCAAGAGATTTTTTCTGCTGCAATGTATGCATTTGAAATTGCAGACTCTAAAGTATCACCAAGTGCAGTAACTCCTAAAACTCTTCCTCCATTAGATAAAATATTTCCATTTTGTTTTTTTGTTCCTGCATGAAACACCATTGCATTTTTGGGAACTGAATCAAATCCAGTAATTGCTTCATCTTTGGGATATGATTCAGGGTAACCTTTAGACGCCAAAACAATACAAACAGATGACTGATTTTTCCAAGATATTGTGGGCATCACAGACAAGGTTCCATCTACACTTGCAACCAAATAATCATACAAGTCAAAGTCCATTCTCATTGTAATTGGTTGACATTCAGGATCACCCATTCGCGCATTATACTCTAAGACATATGGTTCATTGTCTCTAATCATTACACCGGCATAGAGAAATCCTTTGAAAATAATGCCCTCATTTTTCATTGATTGTATTGTTTTATTGATGATTTTATTTTGGATTTTTTCAGCAAGGATATTATCAATAACAGGAGTTGGAGAATATGCACCCATTCCACCGGTGTTAGGACCTTTGTCATCATCAAAGATTCTCTTATGGTCCTGACTTGATGCCATTGGCAGAGCAGTCACACCATCACATAATGCAATGTAAGATGCTTCGATTCCATCTATTCTTTCTTCTACAATAATACGATTTCCAGCATCACCAAATGTCTTTTTTACCAATATGGTGTCAATTGCCGCAATTGCTTCATCGATATTGTTACACACAATCACTCCCTTTCCAGAAGCAAGACCGTCTGCCTTGACTACAACATTGTAATTAAGAGATTTGACATAATCTTGTGCTTTTTTTGGATCCTCAAAGATTTCAAATCTTGCAGTTTGTATGCCGTTTCTTTTCATGAAATTTTTTGCCCAAATTTTACTAGATTCTAATTGTGCTGCTTTTTGAGAGGGACCAAAAATTTTGAGATTCATTTGATTGAATTTATCGACAATTCCTACAGCAAGTGGGGCCTCAGGACCAACTACAGTAAAGCAATTATTTTTTTGTGCAAATTCTGCTAATGCATTCAAATCATCAATATCAATGGGAATGTTATTTTCTGTTCCACCATTGCCTGGTGCTGTAAAGACTTTGTCGACTTTGGAGCTTTGAGATAATTTCCAAGAGAGAGCATGTTCACGACCGCCAGAACCGATAACTAAAACATTAACCAATAGAAATTATCTCTCACTCAATTATATAATCCAAGATATCAAAATATGAAAAAAGAGATTTTATTCAAATGCATGTTTCCACATTTTTGCCAATTTTGTCTGGCAATCATTGCAGTTTTCTAGATGTTCATAGAACTTTTTTGTATTTTGTGCATACGATTTGACCATACCTTCTTGGATTTTATCAAAGTTAAACATGAAATTGTTCTAGAATTCTAACTTAATAAAATTCAGTATTAAAAAATCAATTTAGCTTTATAATGCCACACCAATATCAAAATCTAAGATGGAACTTTCATCAAAATTTGATGCAAAAGTAATAGAATCAGAGATAAGAGAATACATTAAATCAATTGATGTTGAAAGACTAATCTCTGAATCAGACAAGCCAGAAAAAATAATGTTTATCGAAGGTCCACCCACTATGAATGGGGTTCCACATGCGGGTCATCTCAGAGGACGTGTAATCAAGGATCTATGGTACAGATTTAACACATTACAGGGGAAAAAAATAACATTCAACGGAGGATGGGATACGCAAGGACTTCCAGTTGAGCTGCAGGCAGAAAAAGAACTTGGAGTAACAGGTGGCAAATCAGAAGTCATTGAAAAAGTTGGAATTGAAAAATTAGTTGAGGAGTGCAAACGCATTGTAAAAAAATTCAATACAAAATGGGTCGAAGTGGACAATTCGCTTGGAATGTCATTTAATCACAATAAGGCATATTGGACTTATCGAGATGAATTTATTGAAAGAGAGTGGCAAGTTCTAAAAAAAGCCCATGAAAACGGAATATTGGAAGAAGACTTTACAGTAATTGCATATTGCCCAAGTTGCCAAACATCACTTAGTCATGCCGAGGTCAACCAAGGGTATGAGGAAGTAAAAGATCCGTCATTATACTACAAGGTCAAACTCAGAGATGAAGATGCACATCTGATTGTTTGGACCACAATGCCATTTACTTTAGTTACAGATGCAATGGTCGGATTGAATCCAGAAGAAGATTATGCATATGTCAAAGTAGAAAATGAGACATGGGTTATTGGAAAAACAAGACTGGAAGAATTTTTCAAAGAAGTAAATATCGAAAAACATGAAATTGTAAAAACAGCAAAAGGTTCAGAATTTGAGGGGAAAAAATACATCCATCCACTTTTGGATTTAATTCCAGGACTAGATGAATGTGCAAAAGAAAATAATTTTCATATTGCAGTATCAGAAGAATTTGTAGAAATTACAACGGGTAGCGGTCTAGTTCACTTGTCTCCTGCAAACGGAGAAGAGGACATCAAAATTGCAAACAAGAGAAAAGTCAAGGTATTCAGTCCCATTAATGATCAGGTAAAATTTACCAATTTGGCTGGAAAATACGAGGGAATGTTTGTCAGAGATGCAGACAGAGTAATTGTAGAAGATCTCAAAGAATGCAATGCATTGGTAAAAATTGGAAAAATCAAGCACAAATACCCACTATGTTGGAGGTCTCACCATCCAATTGTGTGGTTGGCACGAAAAGGCTGGTTTTACAAATTGGACAGACTAGAAGACAAAGCAATCAATGCAGCAGAAAGCGTAGAGTACTTTTTTGAGCAGCCAAAAAACAGATTTTTGGGAATTATCAAAGAAAGACACCCATGGTGTATATCTCGAGAGAGAATTTGGGGATGCCCATTACCAATTTGGATATGCAACGATTGTGGAAAGCAAAATTGGTTTTTTACAAGAAAAGAGATCATAGATTCTGCAACAAAATTACCGGATGGTCCAAATTTCGAATTGCATCGTCCATGGATTGACAACATTACAATAAAATGCAAACAGTGTAGCAGTACAAATACAAAAAGAGAGGAATATGTTTTAGACACATGGCACAATAGCGGTTCAGCACCATATTCATCGCTAACAGATGAAGAGTACTCAAAAGAAATACCTGCACCATTTTTCACAGAAGGTATTGATCAAACAAGAGGATGGGCATATACTCTATTGATAGAAAATGTGATCTTAAACAACGGACCAATTCCACCATTCAAGTCATTTTTGTTTCAAGGTCATGTACTTGATGAGAAAGGAGGCAAGATGAGCAAAAGTTTAGGAAATGTGATAGACGGCGCAGAATTGCTTGAAAAATATCCTGTTGATTTGATAAGATTTTATTTTATCTGGAAGGCAAGTCCGATAGAGCCCCTTAGTTTCAGTACTGATGAATTAATGTCAAGACCGTATCAAGTACTCAATACACTGTTTAATTTGCATCTGTATTTTAAACAAAATAGTGAGTATGATAATTTTGATGAGACAAAAACAATTTCATGGGCAAAAGAAAACAAATTGCTAACGTCACCAGACATATGGCTTTTATCAAAATTACAAAAATTAATCAAAAAAACAACAGAACGCAACGAGGTATGTAAATTTCACGAGGCTGCAAAGGCAGTGGATGATTTTATCATAAATAATCTAAGTCAAATATACATTCCAATTACCAGAGGAGAATTATGGGATGAGGACGAGTCAAAAAAGAACAGAAGACTTGCAATCTATGCAATACTAAGGGATGTCCTTAAGACGCTAGATGTTTTGATTCATCCACTTTGTCCATTTACTAGCGAGTACCTCTACCAGACAGTATTTGATGGCAAGAAGAGTATTTTGCTAGACAAATGGCCACAATACCAAGAGACACTAGTCAACGAAGAAATTGAAGAATCATTTGATATAATGAAAGACATTGTCTCAATTTCATCTGCTGCTAGAATGAAGGGAAAACTAAAGCGCAGATGGCCATTAAATGAAGCATTGATTTGTGTGAACAAGGGTCAGAAGCAGAAACTAGAATCACTTTCGCACTTGTTAATGTCACAGCTTAATGTGGAAAAATTTACAATTTTCGAGACAGAAAAAGATTCTGGATTAGAACAAATCTTAGAGTTAAAGCAGCTAAACTTACCTTTTAGATCAATAGTTGAATTGGAAAGAAAAAGAATTGGACCTAAAGCAAAACAGCACATGGGAAAACTTGTAAACATATTTTCAGAAACAAACAAAGAAGAAATAATTTCAGCGCTCCAAAAACAAGGACAGTTCAATTACGAAATTGATGGTGAGAAAATATCATTGGATAAAGAAGATTTCATAGTAGATTTTGATGCAAGTGAAGAATTTGCAATGTCAAAACGAGACAACTACATTGTATTCATATCTACTTCAAGAAACAAAGAGATGATGGCAAGAGGGTTGGTAAAAGACATTGCCAGAAGATTACAGACATTAAGAAAAGAGAGGGGATACAACCCAACAGACATACTTGGTGTTGCATCAATACTTGATTTAGATGATGAGTCATTAGAAATGATAAAAGAAAAATCAGAAGAATTGGCATTTTTAGTTAGAGTAAAGCAGGTAAATTTTACAGAGTCATGTAAAGAATACAAAGATGACGATATTGACGGTCAAAAGATAAGAATCTCCGTGGAATAACTCATTAAATTATCAGATAAGTGCATTGCAATCTTACCTTTTATCTAGAATTATTTTTTTCAAAATGCAATATTTTTATTACAACAAATAATTCAAGCAGACATGTCCGAATCAAAAAATCCAACTGTGGTTGGAATCAATGTTCTAAAACAAAACGGCTTGGATGTAGAGGAATTAAAAAAAATACTGATTCATAATGCTTCAGTAGAATTTACTGCCTACTACTATTTCACCAATTTGAGAGCACATTGTACAGGCTTGGAAGGAGAAGGACTCAAAGGAATTATCGAGGACGCCAGACTAGAAGATCTTAGTCACTTTGAATCATGCCTTGAGAGAATATACCAATTAGGTGGTACTCTCCCAAATGATGCAACAGAATTCATCAAAATGTCAGGATGTGAGTTCCTACAGCTTCCAGCAAATCCAACAGATCACAAGGCAATACTAGAAAAATGTCTCAAAGCCGAACAAGGCGCAATTGTCAACTGGGACAAAGTCTGCAAGATGACTTTGGGAAAAGATCCTACAACATACGACATTGCAAAAGACATTTTGGCAGAAGAGATCGAACATGAGTCATGGTTCCTGGAATTAATCTATGGAAGGCCATCAGGACACATGAGAAGAAAATATTCTGGAGAAAGACCACATACCAGAAAACATTCTAGAGCACTTGATATGGCATAAAAGCCAGATCACATTCTTTTCTTTTAATTAAAAATGAACCAACTGGTTAGCTTTTAGCTGATCAGGCATCATAAATAGAAAAAACGCGTAACGATTACATGGTAAAACAGATTAGTCTTGATGCTTGGCAAATTCAACATCTAACAGATCTGTTAAAAAAAGGCTCAGAGATTGTTGCAAAGACCAACAAACCAATTGTATTGTATAGACAAACACTAGAAGAAGAAGAAGAATCCTATGAAGAAATTGTATGTACACTTGCCAAAGATTATGTGATTGAACAACTAGTAACATCTGGCGGAGTACTAGTTCCAAGTTTTCATCAACAGTTTGTTTTTACAATTGAAGAATTTCCACAGGAACTATTAAGAAAAAGTCGTGATCGGTTTTTACAAGTAATTGATTTTCTTGAAGAGCAGCTAAATTAGCATCATAATTAATAAAGACCGTAAAATCGAGGGTTTTTGCATGCGTTTACTAGAGTTTCAAGCTAAAGAATTATTCAGAGAGTACGGAATCAATCTTCTTCCCAGTAAGGCATCAACAACCATTGAAGAAGGCAGAAAGCATGCCAAAGAGTTAGGATATCCATTTGTAATTAAAATTCAGGTTCCAGTAGGAGGTAGGGGAAAAGCAGGAGGCATTCAAAAATGTCAAAATGATGACGAGTTTGATCTAAAGTACCCTCAAGTTTTAGATTTAACAATTAAAGGAGAAAAAGCACGAGCAATTTTACTTGAAAAAATGGCAGATATCAAAAAGGAATTGTATCTGTCATTGTTTTTGAATCGTTCAAAAAGATGTTACACAATTATTGCATCACCTGAAGGAGGAGTCGAAATTGAATCAGTTAAAAATCAAATAATAAGAGAAGTCGGCCTTGGAGATGTTTCAGAACAAGTTGCAAGAGAGATTGCAAAAGAGATGAAATTAGATGGAAAGGCAGCAGATGACTTTGTAGATATTTTACAAAAGCTAGCAAAACTCACAGTTGAAAAAGAAGCAGAGTTGGCAGAGATAAATCCACTTGCAATTATGCAAGACGGTTCTTTGATGGCATTGGATGGAAAATTTGTAACAGATGATAACAGTAACTTTAGACATGACGAATTGCAAAAATATCAAGAAAAAACAGAGATTGAAGAAAGAGCAGAAAAAAGCGGATTCTCACTAGTAGAATTAGATGGAGACATTGCAGTTGTTGGAAACGGTGCAGGATTGGTAATGTCTACACTAGACATGTTATCAGATAACGGCGGCAAGCCAGCATGTTTTCTAGATGTAGGAGGAGGTGCAACAACTGAATCAGTTTATGAAGCACTTACTTTGATTAGCAAAATGAATAGAGTCAAAGGAATTTTGGTTAACCTTTACGGAGGAATTGTAAAAACAACTGTAGTTGCAGAGGCATTTCTTAAAGCATATGATGACAAGCTAATCAATCTTCCAGTATTTGCAAGACTAAAAGGAACGGAATCAGAAAAAGCAAAAGAGATGCTAAAAGAATCCAGAACCAAAATTTATGATTCTGTAGAAGATGCAATCAATGCAGCAGTTATGGGGATTAAAAAATGACTGACATTTTCAAATTATTACGAGGTAGTCCTGAAGATTCAGATTACAAGAAAAAAGGTGTGATTGTTCAGGGAATCACAGGCGCATATGGGTCATTGCATGCAAAAAACATGATGTCATATGGGACAAACATTGTTGCAGGTGTCACTCCAGGAAAAGGTGGACAGAAATTTGAAGACAAGGTTCCAATTTACAACACTGTAAAAGAAGCAGTAGATACAAGCGGTGCAAAGATATCAATTATTTTTGTCCCGGCAAAATTCTTTTTGGGTGCTGCAAAAGAAGCACTGGATGCAGGAATTAAACTGCTAGTGGCAATACCAGAACATGTTCCAGTTAGAGACACAATGCAAGTTTTAGATTTAGCAAACAAAAAAGGAGCCGTAGTTATTGGACCAAACACTCCAGGAATAATGATTCCAGAATTAATCAAGATAGGAATTATGCCACCAACACCATTTAAAGCAGGAAAGATTGCAGTGTTATCAAAAAGCGGAACGCTACTTTATGAGATTTCTGATGCATTAACAAATTCAGGATTTGGACAGTCAATAACTATAGGAATCGGAGGAGACCCAATTAATGGGACACGGATGATTGATGCATTTGAGATGGTCAAAGACATTCCAGACTTGGAAGGATTGGTAGTAGTAGGAGAAATAGGAGGAGATTCAGAAGAAATTTTAGCTCAGCGCATCATAGACATTGGATTCAAAAAGCCAACTGTAGCATACATTGCAGGAAGAGCAGCACCAAAAGAAAAGAGAATGGGTCATGCAGGTGCAATAGTAATGGGAACATATGGTTCTGCAGAATCCAAAGTCTCCATGTTTAACAAGGCAAACATACCAGTTGCAAAGAGACCTTCTCAAGTACCTGTATTATTAGCAGGAAAAATGCAGCAATCCGATTAGAATAAAAGAGAGAGATTAAGGAGAAAATTAAATGCCTATCACAGATCCGGAGAAAAAACGCATCGCACAAACTGCTCGTCTAGTTATGAAGGTGTGCTTTAACTGTGGATGTAGAAACGACATTAATGCAACTAGATGCAGAAAATGCAGAAATCCATACTTGCGATTAAAGAACAGAAACCTCGGCGTCAAAAAGTAGAACTAGAAATTCATCAATCTTTGCCTGTATTGTACAATTGCTGATTTTATCTTTGGTTGATATTGAGAGATAAATGGCCTTACAGCACTTTCGTTTTCCAGTTCCTCAAGACTCAGTTGCAAGTCATCAGGTAATTGGTCATTCATTTGATAAAGCACCTTTGCCGCTTCAACATATTGGCCCAGATTTGCTGCATAGTCAAATGCCAGTTGCATTCGTTCAACTAGTGCATCAAAGTCATGTAAAGACATGTTTTGTTTTTGATTTTCAGTAGAAAAGGGCAAGGTTATCATGATATCACGTCAAACCTAAAGACAAAAAAGATGCTTGTTTTGTAATTTTGTTGGACCGGTTGTCTAGTGGTTAGGATGACGCACTCACACTGCGTAAGGAAATTTTCCCGCAAAGGTCGAGGGTTCAAATCCCTCCCGGTCCACT
>SYJQ01000017.1 GCA_005798405.1 Nitrosopumilaceae archaeon | reverse complement strand
GTACTCAAAGTTTCAGGTATCAAAGAACTACAAGAAGTAAAAAAACACGCAATTGATTTGGATCTTCCCTGGTCTGAAGTTACAGATGCCGGACATACTCAAATTGCTCCTGGTACCATTACTTGCATCTCAATTGGTCCAGCTCCTGAGAATCTTATTGATAAAATAACTGGCGATTTGAAATTGCTTTAGATTTTCATTTGTTCTTGGAATGAGATATAACTTGGCTTGATATTTTTTAAATTGTGAATAAAAAAGGAATTATCGTCGCTATATTTTTTGCAACAATAATGCTGACGTCCTTGGCTGCTGGTGTACTTCTTCAGAATACTCCCATGCAATCTGAAGATCCACTAATGACATCCACCGGAACACCGGCTGATAATTTTCCTGATGCTCAACGTGCACAATTCTGCGGTTCCGGAGATGCAAAATCAACAGCATTTGTAAAAGAGTATACAATTCCAACAGATTGTACAAATCCTTTGGCAATAGTTACAGACTTTGATGGAAATGTATGGTTTGCACAATCCAATACTGGTAACTTGGCAAAATTTAATCCGACTACTGAATCCTTTACTGAATTTGATAACCCATTATGGCCAAAAAATGGCCGTTCTATGATCTGGGGAATTGATTACTCTCCTGATGGTTCACTATGGTATACCGACGAATCTTATGATTCTGTATGGCGATTCTCTATACAGGATGAAAAATATCAGCGCATAGATTATCCTTCTGAAGGCAATTCATTACCACAAAAATTGAAAGTTGATGGTTCACAAATAATAATAAATGATTTCACTGGAAACAAAATTACCTTTTTAGATCCTACTCAATCCAACGATAATCTGAGATATCTTAGTCTTCCTTCTCCTGTTAATGGTTCTGTAACTGGTGATTTTGCAATTGATACTGATAAAAATGTCTGGTTCACAAATTGGATTTTCCAGCAAGGAGGTGTATTGGTTAAATTTGATCAAGAAGGTTATCGTAACTCTATAGCAAATGTTAACGAGGATTCTCTTTTCTCACTTGATTACATCGAAATATTTCAATTACCTTCTGAACTACTTACTCCAAACGGCATAGCTGTATCTGATGGTATGATTTGGCTAGCAGACACATCAAGCTCATCTGTTTTTAATTTTGATCCTACAACACAACAATTTACTCAGTATGTTACATCTGATCCAAAAGAATCTACATACGGTAACTCTACTGGACTCATAAAATCTCCAATATCTAGACCATATTGGATTCAACCAAATTCTGATGGACAATTGGTTTTCAATGAACAAACATCGAACAGTATCGCAGTACTTGATCCAAAATCTGAATCACTTGTTGAATATCTCATCCCATCAAAAAATCCATCGTGGGGTGACTGTGCAGCAGACACTAATTGTGGCTTGGCTCAGGTCTTTGATTTTACCATAAACAATGATAAAATTTGGTTTACCGAATGGGTCGAAAATAATGTAGGTGTAGTTGACACTTCTGTTGCACTTCCGTTTGGAATTGAACTTGACTCTAAAGATATTTCACTAAAGCCAGGCGAATCAAATAACTTGTCTTTTACAATATCTTCACAGCAAGATTTGTCTGATGTATCTCTGATATTATCAGATCCTCACGACTTTTTGACTGTCACTTCAAATGCGTCTGACTCTTTTCAATTATCCACAAATACTTCTAAAAATGTGGATGTAACAATTTCTGCATCTGATAACGCAACTCCTGGAAAATACAAAGTGTTGCTAGGAACTCAAATTGAAGATGTCTCAGTAAGTAAATTTGTTACAGTGACAATATTGCCGTGATACCTAAAATCGATTCTCAAATAGGTATCTCTGTTTATAGTACAAAATTTAATGGAATTGGAGGACAAATCAGAACCGAAGCTGAGAGCTTTGAGGTAACTGAAATTATATCTGAGAAATCATTAAAGTCAATTAATCCACAAGATGGTTATGCTGTTTACAAACTAAAAAAGAAAAAAATAGATACAAATCATGCACTTGCTGATATCTTTAGAAAAAAAGGAATTCGATTAAAGGCACTTGGACTAAAGGATGCTTCTGCAGTAACTGAACAATTTGTTTGCTCTGATAGCAAAGGAAAGTCGATAGAAAACTATGTCTCTGAAAAATACTCGCTTGAAAAAATTGGATTTGTAAAAAAGCCGTTGTCCAAAAAAGATATGATTGGTAATCATTTTCGCATAAAAATATCTGGGTGTACTGTTAAACTGGCTGATTTTACCGAATATGATAAAATTCTAAATTTTTATGGCTACCAACGTTTTGGCTCTAAAAGACCAGTCACTCATCTAATTGGCAAGGCACTTTTACAGCGTAATTTCAAAAAGGCAGTTGAATTAATCGTCTCTTTTACATCTCCTTACGACTCTAAAGAAAACACAGAGATCCGAGAAAAACTCACTGACAAATCAAACTACAAAAAATATTTTGATCAGGTTCCGACACAAATGGACATTGAAAGAATAGTCCTTCAAGAAATGATTGAACATGATACTGAACAAAAAGCAATTCATGCAATACCTCTACCTCTTAGAAGATTTTACATTCAAGCATACCAGTCTTTTCTTTTCAATCATGCATTAAGTGCTGCATTTGCAGACGGAGAAAATCTATTTGAGGCACAAGAAGGCGATGTCTGTTATGATTTTCACGGGATAATTGGAAAGTATGTTAAAGGTTTAGATCAACATCTTGCATTACCTTTTGTAGGATATTCATATTACAAAAAAACACGTTTTGATTTTCAAATATCTAAAATTTTAGAAACTGAAGAGATTGTCCCAAAAGATTTTTTCATCAAAGAAATGCAGGAAATTAGTAGTGAAGGTGGATTCAGACAAGCAGCGATACAATGTACAGATTATTTGGCAAAAGATACTACTGTAGAGTTTACTCTTTCCAGAGGTTCATTTGCTACTATACTGTTGCGTGAAATAATGAAACCTGAAGATCCTATTATTGCAGGATTCTAAGATCTCTTTTTTTAAAATATTTTTCAGATGTCTTTAAGTTACCGTCACTTTTAGAAAGTGCAATTAGGATGGAAAAAGCATACATGTTGATTAGCTGTGAAATAGGAGAAGAGCATTCAATTTATTTGCAACTAAAAGAAATTCCAGAAATTAAAGATTG
>SYJQ01000004.1 GCA_005798405.1 Nitrosopumilaceae archaeon | reverse complement strand
TGCTTTGGCAATCGGTGTTACTTTTTCAAATCTGTTTATGATTATTCCTATCATGGCAATCGTGATTTTATTCTCTCTTGGATTTTCTGGAATTTCTGTTATAGTGGCTGCCACTGCAAAATCTCAAGAAACTTTTTGGGGTGTAATTAATTTTCTTGGAATGCCTTTGTTTATGTTAAGTCCTGCATTATTCCCACTGGAATTACTTCCTGATTGGCTTGCAACTATTGCAAAACTCAATCCTGTAACTTACACTGTACTATTGGTTAGAGAGATGATGACTGGAGTTTCTGAAGGCGGAATCTCTGCATTATTAAGCATAGGTGTTATTGCTGTATTTGTGTTGGTGATGGTTGGCTTGGCAAGTTATGTCTTTACTAGAGAAGTAAACAAACCATTTTAACAAAAATTGCAATCATTATTTTAATTTTCTAATTATAAAATAATAATTTAATTTCTATATAGTGCTATGAGAACTATCTACGATCATATTCTATATTTAGATAATATTGATACCCTTTATGTTATCTTAATTATTAATATTATTAATGAATTACAAAAACGTAATAACTATGACGACACTAAGTGTAATTGCAGTATTTACAATTGCATCTTTTGCAGGTTATGATGTATCTAATATTGATGCAGAACTAGTATCAGTCCAACCTGAGAAGTTTGTATTTGTAGAAAAAATTACTACCACTGCTTTGTTTGAATTTCGAGATGGAACTGAAATAGTGCCAATCCAACAATTTACACAAACATCTGGCTTTGGAACAAAGACTCAAACTGGTGCAGATGATCCAAGAGCACCTAGTGGTAAAACTAGCAGACAAACTCCCACATTCACATTGGAAAAAATTGTTGGCTCAACCCCGTATCTCTATGAGGCAGCTGATCAAGCTCAAAAATATCAGATGAATTCAGGAATGGAATATCCGTACAAATTCTTTGATGTTACAATATTTGTGGCTGTAGATGGAGATGTTCTTAGATCTTTTGACTATCGTGATTGTAAAGTAACAAGCTATGCTGTAGCTACAAGATCTGATAATGAAGAAGGATACACTGGAAAAGGATTTGCTGTTGTAGATCAATTTACTTTTGAATGTGGAGGTTATGAATCCGTTAATCCAGCTATGGATAAACTGAAAATTGTTGAACATGCAGAAACAATCAGTTCAAGTGATCTAAGATCCACAGACAAATGGGAACCAGGATTTTTTAAACAACCCTGAATTATTTCTTTTTATTTTTTACAAAATTTGAAACATGTGATCGCGTTGCATGTTTATTCAGACTTTGATTTTTCCTAGAACTACTTTATTGATTCTATATAGTTGAATATATTGCATGGTCAACAGTTTTAATTGCCGACTTATATCACACCATTCATGGGGCACATGTTTTCTTGGATGAAATCCAACGATAAAGAACTTTTAGCAATCTTTGATAATCTGGCAAAAAAGGCAGTAGAGACTGCTGAGGCACTAGCCGTTTTATTTTCAGATCTTAGTAATACAGAACAACATACAAAAATCAAAAATCTTGAAAGTGAAGCTGATGTTCTTACTCGTGATATTTTTGCGGAATTAAATAAAACATTCATCACTCCTTTTGATCGTGAGGACATGCAAAGAATTGCCTCGAAAATAGATGATGTGATTGATTTTATGGATGGAATTTCTGCACGAACACGTAGTTACAAAATTTCTACTCCGCCACCCTATACTCTTGAAATTGCTAAAGAACTTGTAAATGCAACAAAAGAAGTAGAATACATGGTATCTAAATTAAAAAATATCAAAAATACTGAAGATATGATAGCCCATTGTAGGAATACCGGTAATATTGAGCATGTTGTAGATGATCTGTATAGAAAATCTATTGAAAAACTCTTTGAGAGCAATGACGCTATAACAATCATTAAACTAAAGGATATCTATGAAACAATGGAAACTGCATCTGATAGATGTGTGGATGTTGCAGATGTCATTGAAGATATAGTTTTGAAATACGCTTAGTGGTAATTATGTATGAATTAGCTATCGGTGCAATAATAGCAGCACTAATTTTTGATTTTATCAATGGATTTCACGATGCTGCAAATTCTATTGCAACAGTTGTTGGAACCCGTGTATTGAAGCCTCTTCATGCAGTAACTCTTGCGGCTATTGCAAACTTTTTTGGCCCCTTTCTTTTTGGAGTTGCAGTTGCAACCACAATTGGAAAGGGAATAATCAATCCTGACTTTGTAACTATTCATATTGTAATAGGTGCACTGTTTGGCGCAATTGCATGGAATATAATCACTTGGTGGTGGGGATTACCTTCTTCTAGTAGTCATGCACTTGTAGGTGGTATTATTGGGGCGGGCATTGCAGGTGCGGGAATTAACGCAATAATTTTTGGTGGACTTGAAAAGGTAGCGATAGGAATACTTGTTTCTCCTATAGTGGGATTAGTTAGTGCATTTTTAGTCGCAACCCTTATTATCAAAATATTTGCAAAGAAAAAACCCGCTAATGTAAACACTGTTTTTGGTAAGCTACAGCTTGTGTCTGCAACATATTTTTCTTTGACACATGGAGCAAACGATGGTCAAAAAACAATGGGAATAATTGCCCTAATTTTGTTAACCGAAGGCATAATCACATCATTTGAAGTACCATTCTATGTTGTATTGATAGCAGCAATTGCAATAAGCCTTGGGACGTTTTTTGGGGGATGGAGAATCGTAAAAACCATGGGAGCAAGAATAACACAACTAAAACCGTATCAAGGATTTGCTGCAGAAACTAGCGGTGCATCCATTTTAGCTATATTGGCACACATTGGAATTCCTGCTAGTACAACACATGCAATTTCTGGCTCTATTATGGGTGCAGGTGCAGTAAGACGTGTTTCTGCAGTTAGGTGGGGAATAGGCAAAAGAATTGTATGGGCTTGGATTATCACAATTCCAGCCAGTGCTGGAATTTCGTATTTGACAATGCTCATAATCCAACTTTTTGTATAATTTATTTTCAAATTTTGGTATCCTGTAAAATGAAAAAAATTCTCTTTGTCTGTGTCGAAAACGCTGGAAGAAGTCAAATGGCTGAGGCATTTTTTAGAAAATACGTGTCAAAAGGATTTGAGGCAATAAGTGCTGGAACAAAACCAAGTGCTCAGGTAAACCCAATTGTTTTGCAAGCAATGAAAGAAATTGGTATTGATATTGAAAATCAAACACCAAAAAACATATCTCAGCAAATCATTGACGAATCTGAACAAGCAATCAATATGGGTTGTATTGATAACGAATCATGCCCTGCTTTATTTATGAAAGATGTGCTTGATTGGCAAATTCCAGATCCAAAAGGAAAATCAATAGAAGAAGTAAGAAAAATTCGTGATCAAATTGAAATCAAAGTGATGAATTTGATTAACTCTTTTGAGGAAAATATCTGATGGTCTATTCAAATTCACAAATTTTTCTAGTTGAGTTAATTGGAACATTCATTCTTGTTGTGTTTGCAACTGGTTCTATTGTTTATGATGTACAAACAGGCGGAACACTGGGAATTGCTTTTGCAGCAATTGCACCATTTATTGCATTAATAATAGGAATACACTTTTTTGGAAAAATCTCATTGGCCAATTTTAATCCTGCAGTGACAATCGCATTTTACATTACCGGACATATCTCTAAAGACAAAATTGCATATTATTTTGTCGCCGAGATTATTGGTGCATTGCTTGGCTCTTTGTTTGTTATGAGTTTTATTGGATCCGATGCAGATCTCGGAGCAAATACGCCCAATCTTGATTTCTCACTGTTTTTGATATTTCCAGTCGAGGTTTTAGCATCTGCTGTGCTGATGGCTGTGATCTTTATCGTAGTTTACACAAAAGGACTCAAAGGGTTTGGTGGAATTGCAATTGGTGGAATTGTTGGATTGGATATCTACTTTCTGGCTTTTATCTCTGGGGCATCAATGAATCCTGCTAGGGCATTAGCTCCTGCCCTGTTTTCGGGAGTGTTGGAGAACTTATGGCTGTATTGGACCGCACCTTATGTTGGGACTATTATTGTCGCATTTCTATTTCGACACAAATTTCAACAGAAAAAATAGCCTTCTTTGAATTATTACGAATAATAATGACCATGACTGCAATTGTTTGTTGTCTAATTCCCAAAAATTATTCAATGATGCTAAAAAAGTAATTCCATCAGGTGTAAACAGTCCTGTTAGATGTTATGAGCCATATCCTTTCTTTGCCAAAAAATCTAACGGTGCATACATTTGGGATGAAGACAAAAACAGATACATTGATTTCTGCAATGGTTATGGTGCATTACTCTTAGGGCATAGACGAAAGGAAATACTTGATGCTGT
>SYJQ01000016.1 GCA_005798405.1 Nitrosopumilaceae archaeon | reverse complement strand
CATTTGTTCATCAAGAAATTTTGCAGTGATTTCAATATTTTCAAGATACCTATTTTTGATTGATTCGGAATTATCCTTAAGTTGTTTTAGCAATGTTTGATCTATGTTTAGTTTGTCAAAAAACTCTTTTTCATGAATATAGCAAGTGCCAAAAAGATCATCAAATACATGAAGATATGCAGTATACAAATTTGAGTAGTTTTGAATCAGGATGGGAATCTGAGATTCAAATTTCCGAATTATTTCTGATGTGTTTCCTTTCATTACATCGCATACAGAAACATGATTATTTTGAACAGATATTTCAGCATTGTTCATAATATGCAATAATATCACTAGAATTTAACTGAATTCCTAAATCCTCCAAATGAAAATAAGTCAGAAAATTAGATCTATAAATTACATAATTGAAATATCTAGAAAAATAACAGTGTCGTATATCATAGTTCAAAAAACATATCAGATTTATGTAAAATATCAGAGATCGAAATGCTCGATAATAAAGATAATTTCAAGGTGGAACCATTGGATAAGATTCAAAAATTAATGGCGCGGGGAGAGGGATTTGAACCCACGGGTCATTGCTGACATGGGATTAGCAATCCCACGCCCTACCAAGCTAGGCGATCCCCGCACAGATTGCCTTGAATTAATCTGTAAATAAATTCATTCGTCGCCAAACTGATGATAATTAGTCACAATATCATCAAGGGTTATTCTTTTTCCACCTACAATTTTCAGATCCACATGGACAGATTTGTTGGAAATGGTAATGATATTGTATGTATTTTCAAACAATCCTCTAACTCTTTCAGATGTTGCAGTTCCAGCATTTACTACCATTAATTTTCCAAAATTCCATTCCCATGGTCGATGTTTGTGGCCACATAAAACAAGATCAACGCCTGTATCCAATATTGTTCTTAAAACATCACCTGCATCAACTACAGTTAACTGATCAGAGCCAGTATCCGGAATTGCTATTAGGTGATGATGCATTGCCAAGATCTTTACTTTATCTTTGTATTTTTTCATGGTTCTCTCCAACCATAGATTTTGACGATATCCTACCTCACCTTCATTTCTATCAGGACGGGCAGTACCAAGCGTCACTAGAACTACGTCGTCACTTAATTCATTAATTGCTTCAAATGGAAAAAATTTTTTAAATAATAAATAGCCAGTGTTTCGATAATCATGATTTCCACTTATGGCGATAATTTTTTTTGTGTTAAATTTTGTCAACAGTGTTTTACATTCTTCATATTCTGACATTAGTCCCTCGTTTGTCAAGTCGCCAGTGACAACTATCACGTCAGGATGAAGCTGGTTTACTTCCTCTACAAGTTGATCAAATTTATCTTGAAGAAATTGAGAACCGACATGAAGATCAGAGATCTGTACAATTAGCATTTTTATTATTTCAGTCAAATCATCTAATAAACTATCACTATAGTAAACATGTACGATGAGTCCGATAATCAAGGTAGAATTAAATAATAAGCACTTCAAAATCTCGCAGTTTTGAGCAAAAAAGCTGCAGTAATGAAAGGGGATGGAATAGGCCCGGAAGTTGTAGATTCCATGCTGAGAGTTTTAAAAGAATGTAATTCACAATTAGAAGTAATTCTATGTGATGCAGGCTCGGAGCAATGGGATAGAAATGGAAGAAAAGACAAAACGTACATTCCTGATGCAACAATGAAAATTCTAGAAGAATCTGATGCCTGTTTTAAAGGACCTACCACAACAATACCAATGCCAGATGCTCCAAGAAGTGTAGCTGTAACATTACGTCAAAAATTTGAATTGTATTCCAACATCAGACCAACTAAAACATATGACAGACTTACACCAAATAAAAAATTAGATTGTGTTTGTTTCAGAGAAGCCACTGAAGGTCTTTACACAGGAATAGAAGTAAAGATTACAGATGGTGCAGCAATTGCAATTAGAAAGATCACTAGACAAGGATGCAGAAGATTTATGAATTCTGCAGTAAATTGGGCAAACAAATACAATACAAAAAAAATGGTTGCAATAACTAAAAGAAATATTCTAAAGCAAACAGACGGCATATTTTGGGAAGAAGCACAAAATGCTGTCAAAGGTACAAACATAGCATTATCAGAAATTTACATTGACAACATGGCCCAACAAATGGTAGTTGCGCCAGAGCAATTCAATGGAGCAGTTCTGGTAAGCACAAATTTGTTTATGGATATCATATCAGAATTAGCATCTGGACTAGTAGGATCAATTGGGTTGATTTATTCTGCAAACATGGGAGACGATTTTGCAATGTTTGAAGCAGCACATGGAAGTGCACCACAATTTGCAGGGCAAAACAAAGTAAATCCAACAGCAACAGTTCTTTCAGGAGCTTGGATGGCAGAATATCTAGGAGAGACAGATATCAGAAATGCGATTTTTGCTGCCACTGAGCAAGTAATCAATGAAGGAAAAACAGTAACATGGGATATTGGAGGCAATGCAAGTACAACTCAGATGACTGATGCAATAATCAAGTATGCAAAAGAGAAACTACGAAAATAGAATCAATTTTTACTTTTCTCGTATAGCCTCAACTAGTATTAATTCTTCAAAGAACATCTTCTTTTTTGCAAGAATTCTAGGACTAAGACCTAATTTTTGTGCGTAATCCATCAATTTTTGATAATCAGAAAGAGACGAAGTCACAAAGAGGAATTTTCCTCCTACTTTGATATTCTTGTAAAGGGAGTCAAATATTTTTTTAGGAATTTCAAATCCATCTTTTCCTCCATCAGTAGTTGCATCCAAAACTTCATCGGTAGCAAGGTATGGAAGATTACATATTACAAGATCGAATTCCAAGTTTAAAGCATCAGAACCATTACAGCAGACTAAATTTTTTGTACTATATGTCTGATTTTTCAATACGACAAAATTAATGTCAGTTCCAACAACAAAGGTAAAATTTTCAGATAGTAATTTTGTAAGATACCCAGAACCGCTTCCAACATCTAGAGCAGAGATTCCTTTCTCTTTTTCGATATAATCAGCAATAAAGAAGGTATCTTCAGCTGGAGAATATTCCTCATCTCTTAAGAATTTCTTTTGCAAGATCAATTATTTCATCTCCTGAAAGGTCATCTAGTCGTTTCTCTATTATGGTTTCTTTTCCAAACTGCTTAAAGATATTTTGAATTGTTTTTCGTCTATATGAGAACATTTTATTTATCACATGAATGAGATCTTTTTGAAGCGTATTTTTTTTAATAATTTTAAGGACTACAGAGTCAACCTTTGGGGCGGGAGAAAAATTTTTCTTTCCCACATCTAGAAATTTTTCAATCTCAAAAGCATGATTTGCAATAATGCTGATTGATCTTCTATTTTTTGGGGATTTTGCAAGTAGTTTTTCTGCAAATTCTTTTTGCACCATAATAACTCCATGAGAGAAGGGAGTATTTGCTAGCCATTCTATTGCTTCCTTGCTTTTTGAGTAAGGAAGATTAGATACAAAAATTGAAAATACGCCTTGTTTTTTGAATCCATCGCCAAGCTCTATGGATAGATTATCAATTTTAGAAAAATGCGATTTTGCCTTTTCATACAATTCCTTGTCGGTATCTATTGAAATCACTTTTTTTGCATTTTCACATAATAACGGAGTCAAAATACCTAATCCCGTACCTAATTCAAAGACCACATCGTTTTTGCCAATTTTAGCCTCAGAAACAATTGATTTTGCTATTGAATTTGAGGTTAGAAAATGTTGGCCCAGTCTTTTCCGTTTAATCATTTTTTGACAAAAAGATTCATCCTGCTTTCACCAGTAATTTCATCCATGATTCTCTCTGAGATATGCTTGACTGGCTCTTTGAATCCTACTCTTTCCTGTAAATCAGCATAACTTTGAAATTTTTTCTTTTCTCTTTCTTCCAACATTATTTTCATGTATGTTTTTCCAATTCCTGGAATTAATTCAAGTGCATGTATTCTAGGTGTTAACGGTCTTGCATTGTTGAGATATTCTACAAACCTTACTTCATTGTGTGTTACAATGTTTTCAACAACTCCACGTAATTCACTTTGGGCAGAAGACGAGATTTGTTCATACTCTAATTTTCCTAAAACAGAAAGGACTTTGGTTCTTCCTTCTTTTCCAATGTAGATTCTTTCTCCAACATCAAATGATGAATTTGGAATTCCAAGAACTTCCAAAAGTGTGAGTCTATCTTCTCCAATTGCAGTAATAATAATTCCATCACGTCCACGTACTGTAGAAGACTTTCCACGTGGATTGAAATCTAAAACATATGCATATTCCTCATACTTTCTAGGTGGGGATTGAGCCCTGTGCAAGATAAATTTCTCCTTGAAACTTAAGAATGCCCCTTAATGATCTTGAGCATTTTTTCTAAAGTTTCAGCAAGAATAAGTTTTTTCCAACCAAATGTGAATGAACGTAGTTCAGCTAGACTCGTTGGTCTGATATTTACAATTTCAACAGCCTCTTCTTCTGTTAATTCACAATCTTTCATTAGTTGTTTTTTCATTTCTTTAGCATCTTTAGGATCAATTTTTACAAATTTAGAAACATAATCATATGTCCAACGCTGAATTTGATCCATTTCCTCAACATCTACTTTACCTAAAATCTCTTTAACTTCTGAAAGAGAGATGCTTTGTTTCTTTTTTACCTCTTCCATGATTATACACCGAATGGTTTGATATGATCTAATCTAGTGATTAAGGTTTTTGTTTTATTTCCTAATTCTACATCAAGTGTAATTGCACGTCTACCAACATTTGTTATTCTACCTACTTTACCATGGTATCGTCTGTGTGGCAATCCTTTATGCTGTCTAGGATCGATAATGACAAGTGCTTGTTCGCCCTCATGATATTCTCTTAGTAGGAAAGATACACCTCTAGGAGCAGTTTTAGTCATTACAGATCTTGCTTTGTGCTTAAATCCGTGTGAACGACCATGAGATTTCTTAGTTGCCATATCTGAGTAGATTCCTTAATGACCCTATTTTAACACTTTCTAGTTTGATTAGACGATGATGTCTGTTCGAAGTTGCCCGCATGCAGCAGAAATCTCAGATCCCTTCTCAACTCGTACTGTACAATTGACACCAGACTTGAGTAATATTTTTTCAAAATCAAGAACGCTTTTTTTGGATGGTCGATGAAAATTTCCTGCCGTGGGATTTATTGGAATTAAATTAACATGTGACCCATTACCTTCTAAAAGTAAAGCGAGTTCTTTTGCGATTTCTGGGGAATCATTAACACCTTCAATTAATGCATACTCAAATGTAACACGTCTACCGGTTCTCATAAAATAGCGTTTTCCTGCAGAAATTAATTCTTCTACAGAGTGAGGCCCTGCAGTTGGCACCAATTTTTTTCGCAGTGTGTCATTTGGCGCATGTAGTGATATTGCAAGTCCAATTTGAAGATCTTCTTCTGCCAGTTTGTCAATCCCAGAAATTATTCCAATTGTAGATATTGTGATGTTTCTTTGTCCAATTCCAAAACCTCTTGGATGTGTTAGTAATCTAACTGCACGTATTGTTTCATCATAGTTTGCAAGTGGCTCACCCATTCCCATAAAGACCAAGTTTGTTATGTGTTGACCTCTTTGCTCCAATAGTTTGGCAAAGTGAATTACCTGGGCAACAATCTCTTCTGCCTTTAGATTTCGCTCAAAGCCCATCTGTCCAGTGGCACAAAAGACACATCCCATTGCACAGCCAACTTGGGTGGAAACACATATGGTAGATCTTGGATGACCGCCAATCTTTGTCGGCTCGTATTGTATGAGAACAGTTTCAACTGGCGTACCATCAGTTAGTGTCAGTAGTAACTTTGTAGTATCTCCATCAACACTTACAATTCTATGAACTTCGGTTGCAGAACCAATTGTGTATCCGTCTGCAATTAGTTTGTCTCGCATTGCAGTTGGTAGTTGTTTTATCTCAGAGATGTTTTTTGGAAACTTGTAATATAGTGGATACAGTATCTGATCTGCTCGATATCTTGGTTGACCCATATCAATTACCATCGTTTCCATTTCTTCGGGTAGTAAACGGTAAAGATCAGTCATTGTATTTTCACAATACCTCTCATATCCAACAATAATTGTACTGCTATAATATTATAATTTAACCAGATATCAGATCATAATTTGGAATCCAAAATAAAATAACATGTAGATTATAAAAATAAAGGAAAAAGAAGAGTTACTCTTCCATAGATTCCAAGTCATCAGAATCAGTATCTTCTGTTGCTTGAATGGTCTCTAGTTCAGCAGATTCTGCTATAGTTTCTGGCTCAGACTCTTTGTCCTTTTTAGTTGTTTTTTTGGTCGTCTTTTTAGTGGTCTTTTTTTCTGCATCTTCTATGTCCATTACTCCTGCTTCGCCTAAAGCAAAGAGTACTTCTTCTTCAGGATGATGAGGGCTGTCGACCATTCGTGCAATTCGCTTCTTACCAGATTTCTTAAAGTATATTCTATACGTAGAAGTGTGTGCAACTACGTTTCCTCCTATTGGGCGAGTTGGGTCACCAAAGAAAACATCAGGTGATGCCATGACTTGGTTTGTTGCAACTGCAGCACAGTTGTAAGTTTCTGCAATTCTAGACAACATGTGAACAAAGTGATTTAATTTTTGTTGTCTGTTGGAGAGAGTTCCTCTACCCAGATACTCTGCGCGGAACAATCCAACTGCAGAATCTGCAACAATTAGTTTTATGTTGTTTTCTTCAATGACAGGACCTGCTTCCTCAAGAATTAATGTTTGATGTGCGCTGTTGTATGCACGTGCTACAATTATTCTATCAAGAACTTTTTCAGGATCCATCTCATGTGCTTGCGCAATGGATACAATTCTTTCAGGTCTGAAAGTATTTTCTGTATCGATATACAAAACACCGCCATCTAATCCACCTTCTGTTTTTGGTTTTTGAACCATTACAGCCAGTGTATGTGCAAATTGAGTTTTACCTGAACCAAATTCGCCATAAACTTCTGTAAGAGCTTGTGTTTCAACACCGCCATCAAATAACGTATCAAGGCAATTAGTACCAGTTGTAATTTTACCAATGTCTTGTCTGCGTTTGTAGACTTCTGTTGCTGTAACAAAATCTCTAGAAATCAATCCAGTTTCAACGAGATGTTGTCTTGCTTTATTTACAATTTTTTCTGCGGTATCTTTTTCCATTCCGGTTATTTCGGCAATTTCCACAGGACCTCTTACGATAAGATCCATAACATTGTGTACTCCTGCATCGGATAATTTTCTAGTAGTCACAGGACCTACGCCCTCCAAACTATCTAATCTTAAATCTTCTACCATACCGTATGGTACGGTACTAGTACTTTATAATGTTATTGTTTTAAAAAATGATCGCAAAAAGCCAACTTGTTATAATAATTTAGGGTTAACGTCTCTTTCTTCTTTGTCCTGGTTTATTTTGTCCCGGAAATCTTCCCAAGGCAAATCGTTTTTTGAAGTTACTTTTATTTCTGAGACTGGAGTTTGTACCAACTATCTTTCTTCCTTCAACTTTTGGAGTCTGTCCTCTTACTTTACCTGCTTTGGTAAGTGAACCGTGAGTTGCCATAATTTAGTTACTCAAAATAGTAAATTTATGTATTTGTATGATTACCAGTATTTTGTCTTTATAGTTTCAATTACTCTTTCGTGTTCTTTACTCTTATGACGTGCATATCTTTCCATTGCACCTAAAGGAATACCACCAAGAGATCTTGCAATTGCATTAAAGAAATATCGTTGTGGTCCTTTTGCACCAGTTTTGGTCATGAATTTTTGAATTCCATACTTGAAGTTATGTTGCCAAGTTTTATAGAGCACACCAAGTTGTGCAGGAGTCATTTCATTTCCAATGTTAAAGAAATCAGATTTTTCTAACAATCCAATTGGAACAAATGTGAGTGCTGTAGCAGTGAACATTGAATCTGGTTGTTCATGTTCTAATTCAGTGATTAGACGAATTGTGTCCCAAGAATCTTCTGGTTGTTCGTCATTATCAAGACCCATAATCAAAGTAAATGCAGGAATCCAATAATCCTCATTCAAAGTTTTGACTCCTTCTTTGACTACCCAGTGCCATTCGCTTGGAGAGTATGGAGCTAGTTTTCTATCTGCATATTTTCCAATTAATCTCAAACTTCCTGTTTCAAAGCCAGCTTGAATTCCAATCATATTGTCAGGGCTGGATTTTATAATTCTTGAAAGGTTTGGAATAAGTTTCTCATCAGCTATTGCGCCTGCCAAAGTTCCATGTGTTGGATTTGTGTGTCCCACTCCGGTAGACATGATGGCAGTAAATAGTTCTTCAAGTGCTTCTCTGTTAGGCTCCATTCCTTTTGCGGTTCTAGGATCCATGCCATATACGAAAATATCATCACTGTGAATCCAAGCGGATTTTGCACCTCCCTTTTTGATGTTAACTTCAATTTCACGTTTGACTTTTTCTGGAGAATAGTATCTTAATGATCTTAATGTAACATCGCAGAATTTACAACCTCTTCCACAACCACGCATTACTTCAACCATTCCATGCATACTTGGTTCTACAATTTCTGGAATTTCATCCAGATCTGGTCTATCCCAAAAGTTTACAAATCTTCCATGAATCTTTTTTCCGTTTCTCTCAAATTCTTTTATGTTTACTTTAAAGTCACTACGTTTTCTGAATGGATCCATGTTTTCAAAATCACCATTAATCAAATAATTGAAGAATCTACCTGCATGTCCATCAATTTCAGGTGCAATGCCTCCAAGCTCTCCTTCTAAGATAGCATAGATACCAAATTCTTCAATTTTTTCTGGATCATAGTTGTACTGCCAAGTTCCAGAAGCACCAGAAATAACTTTGGCCTTACTGCCTGTTTTTTGTTTTGCAGCTTTTATTCTGTAGTGTAGTTCTGTATTGTAAAATTCATCATACGAAGTTTGTTTTCTACCATAAGTGAAAGTCATTGTAACAGGTCCCATTCCCAATGGGTCCATTTCATATGTGCCAATAACTTGAGTGTCAGGACCAATAAATTGTTCAATGTGATCTGGGTGTGCAACGACTACATCTTCACGTCTAAAACCATCTCGGAGTAAACCTGCTTCTACTTTTCGCAGTCCGTATGGAGCATAATTTGCTACACCATTAGTGTGAGGAATGTAATTGCAAATAAAATCAAATAGAATCTTTGGAGTTACTTGATTTCCGAGAATTTTATACAAAAAGCTGTTTTTATCACGATTAGGGTCAACTGCAGGTGCACATCCAAAAAATGTAGCTAATGACAAACCACGATATGGTGACATCAAAGTACGATCAGCAGTTAAAACAATTTTTGGATTACCCATGCTCTTCAAGGCAATAATTTCGTGATTTATTTTAAACCTTGCTAGTTAAATCTAATAATTTTCTAAAATTCCAGCCTTATTTCTATGAAAATGACCAAATTCTTTATTGGACAGTAAATGATCACCGTCAAACACAGTGCCATCTCTGCAAACTAAATCTTCACCAATGCAACAACTTCCACATATTCCAACACCACATTTCATCATACGTTCAAGACTTGCCTGAACAAACAATCCTTTAGAATGCGCTAGTTGTACAGTTTTGTACATCATTATTTCAGGTCCACATGTATACACTCCATCATAATGGTTTTCACGTACCAGTTTTTCAACCATGTCTGTAACAAATCCTTTTTCACCATAAGTTCCATCGTCAGTAGTAACAATTACACGATGAGAATTATTTTTCAATATGTTATTTGCCAAGTCTTCAAAGAAAACCTCATTTTTGGATTTTGCACCAATTAGAACAGTAACATCGTCATCAGGTTTAACAAAAGTCAACAATCTCATCATTGGAACAAGACCAGTTCCACCACCAACAAGCAAAATTTTTCCTTGTTTTAAATCAAAAGAATTTCCATAGGGTCCCCTTACACCTATTTGTTGACCCACTTTAACATTGAATAGTCCAGTAGATGCAGAACCATGTCTCCTTACTGTAAAAGCAGCCTTACCAGATTCTTGAGAAATCATTACACTCATTGGTAGTTCATTAATTCCAGGAATCCAAACCATTGCAAATTGACCTGGAAGAACAGTGGACATTATATCGTCGGAGAAGATCAAAGTTCTAACAGTAGGGGTTTCATCGATCACTTTTTCAATTATACAAATTTTGGTATGATTATGATTTCTTTGCAATACCTACCATCTCATCTATTTTTGAATATCCTTTTCTTTTCATGTATTGAAGTATTCCTTGATTAATATCATTAAAAACATGTATCCAATTATCACCAATTGCACTTCCTAATTGAATTGCAGAAGATCCCGCCAAAATAAATTCGACTGCATCTTCCCATGTAGATATTCCACCACATCCAATTATAGGAACATCGAATTTTGAAGAAATTTCATAAACACATCGTAATGCAATAGGTTTGATAGGAGTACCAGATAATCCGCCGAATTTATTACTCAAAATAGGTCTTTGAATTTCAACATCAATTGCCATCGCCCTAACTGTATTAATTGCAGTAATTGCATCAATTCCAGAATCAATTGCAGCGTTAACAGTATTAAGATAATGAGTTGTTCCTAAACCCACTTTAGCTATAACTGGTACAGTCGTAGAATTTTTCACGGTACTTACAATTTTTTTGACTAGCTCAGGATCATCTCCCACTTCTAGTCCAACTTTAGCAACATGTGGACATGATAAATTTAGCTCATATGCAGTGACTTTACAATTTTTAAATTGTTTAACCATCATTTCAAAGTCTTCAGGAATAGAGCCCACTAAACTAACTATTATCGGAACATCTTTGTTGGATTCTATCATTTTTGCAAAATTTGGAGCACCTGGATTTGACAATCCAACTGCATTAATCCATCCACCTCCATTTACACTAAAAATAGTAGGGTTTGGATATCCATCCCAAGGTTCTGTACTAAGGGATTTGCTGACAACAGCTCCTGCGCCTGAACGATAAAGTCGATTAAAGACATCTAGTGAAATACCCAAGATTCCAGAGGCCAGCATTACAGGTCTTTCTAGTTGAATTTTTCCTATAGAAGTAACCAGGCTGGGTTCCACTTTGAATCATGTACGTAGTTTCGAATATAATAGTTGATTCACAAGGTTTCTAGTACCTTTTTAAAAGGAACATAAAATTAGCTAGTCATGTATTCTGTAATCTTAACAGAATTAGGAATAGTAGTTTTCAAAGACGAAAAGCTGGAAAAAGCATTTCCTTTCAAAGATTCAGTTAGAGATTATCTTTCTGTCAAAAAAAAGGAGTCTAGATTAAATGATCTTGTAGATTATCTCAGTCCACTTCAAAGGGGAGTAGCAGTCAGTGATGAATCATTAATGACATTGTTGAAAAAAAGTTCAATTGATGCACAAATGATGGAAGAAATAGAATTAGAAAAGATCCAAGCAACAAAGCCTCAAATAATTGTTGATTCTGGATTTGCAGAAAGTCTACCAGTTGCATTATCAAAATTGAGAGAATTTGCAATGGGATTATCATCATCAAAAGTAACAGAAGTTTCAGAGAGTCCAGATCTTCACATCATTCAAGCAATAAATTCGTTGGATGAAATCGATAAAATTGCCAACGGACTTAGCTCACGATTACGAGAGTGGTATGGATTACATTTCCCAGAATTAGATAACATCATAGACAGCATTAATGGTTATGCACAAATTGTTTTGGCAGGTAAACGAGAGTCATTAACAAAAAAAGTGTACGAAGAAGCTGGATTTCCTGAATCAAAAGCAGAAATGATTTCATTATTAGCATCAAAAAGTAGAGGGGGAGATATTTCAGATGTTAATTTATCAATTGTGCAATCTATTGCAAAACAAATTTTGGATTTCCATGATTTGCGAAAAAAATTAGAAGATCATGTTGAATCAGAAATGGAAACTATTGCACCAAATCTTTCAGCTATTCTCGGAGCTGCTGTAGGTGCAAGAATATTAGGAAGAGCTGGAAGTCTAAAAAAATTAGCATCAATGCCTGCAAGCACCATTCAAGTAATAGGTGCAGAAAAAGCACTATTTAGATCATTGAAGACAGGGGCACAACCACCAAAGCACGGGTTATTGTTCCAACATGCAATGGTTCATGCAGCACCTAGATGGCAGAGAGGAAAAATAGCAAGAGCAATTGCTGCAAAAGCAGTCATAGCTGCAAGAGTTGATGTGTATGGAGAAGGCATCAACAAAACTTTACTAGAAAAACTTAACGTTAGAGTAAACGAAATTAGCAAAAAATACGAAAATCCTACTGAAAGAGAAACCAGAAAGCCAGAATTATTCAGGCGTGAAGGTGGAGAATCTAGAAGATCATCAGGTGGAGATTTCAGAAGAAGAGAAGATAGAGAACCTAGACGTGAAGGTGGAGAATCTAGAAGACGTGAAAGTACGGATTCTAGAAGAGAGAATAAAAACTATAGAGAAAGAACAGATTCTAAAGCAAACAAAAACAAAAAGAGAACGAAGTTTGAAAGAAGATAATTATGAATTTTTTTGGATAAACTCAGACGGTGAAAAAAAGCTAGCCACTGAAAATTTTGTTGTTGGAAATCAAGTATACGGTGAAAAATTAATTACAAAAAAAGGAATCGAATACAGGTTATGGGATCCATTTAGAAGTAAATTAGCTGCAGCGATAATGAATGGATTAAAAATATTTCCGTTTAAAAATAAATCAACAGTATTGTATCTAGGAGTATCAACAGGTACAACTGTGAGCCATATTTCAGATATTGTAGGACCTTCAGGAATAGTTTTTGGTGTAGAACATGCAAGTAGAGTAGCCAGAGATTTTTTAGACAGAGTTGCATCACATAGAGCAAACATAATTCCAATTTTACAAGATGCAAGAAAACCAAAAGAATATTTTTCAGTATTTGGCAAAGTTGATGTAGTCTATGTAGACATAGCACAACCTGATCAAACAAATATCGCAATAGAAAATTGTAAAATGTATCTCAAAAAAGACGGTTATTTCTTTTTAGTAATAAAAACAAGAAGTATAGATGTTACAAAATCTCCAAAAAGAATAGTAGAAGAAGAAATAGAAAAGATGGAAGTTCATTTTGAAATTTTACAGGTAATAGATCTTCATCCATATGATAAAGATCATGCAATGGTGATTGCAAAATTCCTAAAGTGATTTTTTATTCAATATTTTTAGGGTAGGTTTCCAACTTTTACGCACAAAAACTGGAAGAGTGTGATTAGTCTCATAATAGGATTTAACAAAATCAATGGTTTTAGAATCAGACGGATATCCACTTCCCAAATCATGATTTTTTCTTAGTTTGTTTATCATTCTGTCCCTAGTAACTTTGGCAATAATAGATGCAGCTGAAACTACAACAAATCTACTATCTGCGTGATGGTATGATTTAATTTTTTTATTATTTGATAATTTTGCGATTTCTTTTCCGAATCTTTGAGGATTAACATCACATGAATCAACATATGATGTGTCAGGATTTAATTTCGAGATGACTTTTGCCATGTATTTGGCTTCTAGATGATTAAGATCATGTTTTTTGACACTGGCATCTATTGATTTTGGAGAAATTTTTTCAACATGATAATCATCAACTAACGCAATTATTTTTTTATAAAGATCTTCTCGTGATTTTGGAGTTAACTGTTTTGAATCTTTTACACCCAATAACGACAGTTTATGAATATTATTTTTGTTCAAAGATATGCCGGCAATTACAAGAGGACCTAACATGGAACCGCGTCCAGCATCGTCCACTCCACAAATTTGCATTTATTCTGTCTTAGAACACACGTATTAAACCATTATAGGTCAAGTAAATACAGAATAACAATTGCAAATTCCAGATGAAACATTGCAGGAAATAATAGAAGGAAAAACAAAAGTATTGGTTCCAAAAAAATCAATCACAGATAAAGTTCCACCAAAAGAACCAGCATTTTTTAATCCAAAAGCGAGATTGAATAGAGATTATTCAATTATTGCATATGGAGCTTTCCTGAAAAATTTTGCAGGACCAAAAATATTTTTGGAGGGATTGTCAGGTGTTGGTATCAGAGGATTACGGGTTGCAACTGAATTACAAATAGACAAGGTAATAATCAATGATCTAAATCCATCCGCATTAAAATTAGCAGAGTATTCAGCACGATTAAACAATTTAAAAAATATAGAATATTCTGAAATGGAGGTTTGCAGATTTCTTAGCAAGTATTCCACAAAGGGAGAAAGAGGCTCAATTATTGATATAGATCCATTTGGTTCATCATCACAGTTTTTTGATTGTGGCATTAGGGCAACCATGCATGGTGGAATTTTATCCACAACTGCTACAGACCTTCAGGTGTTAAATGGACTTTATCAAAATGCATGTAAAAGAAAGTATGGTGGCATTCCAGTAAGAGTCGAATATGGTAATGAGATGGCAATTCGATTAATTTTAGGATGTCTCAGAATGGTTGCAGGAAGAATAGGTGTAGAGATTGTTCCATTGTTTGCAGAAAGCAATATGCATTATTACAGAATATATGTACGAGTTCTTATTCGACAAGATCAAAAAGAAAATATTGGATACATATTACATTGTAAAAATTGTGGTCATAGAAAATTAGTATTTGAGCAAAGTGACGAATGTGAATTATGTAAATCAAAAATAAGTGTTGGTGGACCGTTATGGGTAGATAAAATATTTGACAAAGAATTTGTAGAAAATATGATTTTAAAAATACCAGATTTATCAGTAGACAAAGTTTGTGAAAAAACATTGCAAAAATGCCTTGCAGAGTCAGAAATGCCTGGAACATATTTTACACTAGATGAAATTGCATCAAAAATGAAATCATCCCCACCAAAATTAGAAGACGCAATAAAAAATTTACAGATAGAGGGTTATTTAGCTAGTCCCACATCATTTTGTCCTACAGGCTTTAGAACAAATGCCAATATTGATGAAATAATCAGTGTTTTCAGATCAGCCAGTAAATCCCAAACAGACATAGTATAACTCACTGCTTTGTTTTCTACTTGCTTCAGGTTTAGTAAGATTTATTCTTGAAAATTTTTTCTTGATATAGTCTTTAAATTCCATTGAATATTCCCCATCAAAAATTTTAAAAATTGCATTTCCTTTATGCATTAAAACTTTGTCCATTATTTTTGTACATTCATAGTTTAATGAAATTTGTATTGCATGATCAACAGACCAATTTCCGGTAACTTGTGGGGATAAATCACATATTACAGCATTTACTTTTCTTTCAAAATACGATAAAATTTCATCAATTACAAATTCATTTTCAATATTTTCTCGAATAATATGAGCGCCAGGGATTTCTTCGACGTATGATGTATCAATGCCCATTACCTTGCCTTTGTTACCAACTAACTTGACTGCCATTTGAGTCCAACCTCCTGGAGCACATCCTAAATCAAGAACATAAAATCCAGGTCCGATAATACGATAAGATTCATTTAATTGCTTTAGTTTGTATGCAGCCCTACTACGAAATCCCTGCTCATGAGCTAATTTTCTATATTGATCTCGTCGTGCGTCTATAAGCTTCATTTGACTTTCGCAGGTTTTTTCATGTCAGCAAGTACCCAGTCTTCAATAAATTGACAATTACGAGGACTGATTTCTCCTTCAAGTGAACATTTTTGTTCTACAGGACAAACAAGGCAAGGTGCATTCTCAATTGACAGAGTGCTAATAGGTGTCTTCTTTAGAATTAATTTATAGGTCCAACGACCTTTATCTAGAATTTTTTCTCTGTAAATAGTTCCCATTCTTTCTAATTTTAATGCGAGTCGAGAACCATCTCTACTTGTAAGTTTAAGTTTTTTCCAAAGTTCACTTTGAAACATTCCATCAGATTCACGTTCAGCTAAAACATCACATATTTTGTTTGTGAGTCTTTCCATGTCGACTTTTTCAATTTGGAAATTTTCAATCTCTTCATCTGTTAGTTGTTCTTCTAACTCTTCTTCTAATGTTTTTTCAGCTTCTTTTTTAATTTCTTCTAGCTCTTTCTTAGTTAGCTTTTTCTCTTTAGGCAAAATTTCTTTTTTTGCTGGTTTCTTTTCTTTAGAAGGTACTTCTTTTTTTGCTGGTTTCTTTTCTTTAGAAGGTACTTCTTTTTTTGCTGGTTTCTTTTCTTTAGAAGGTATTTCTTTTTTTGCTGGTTTCTTTTCTTTAGAAGTTACTTCTTTTTTTGCTGGTTTCTTTTCTTTAGAAGGTACTTCTTTTTTTGCTGGTTTCTTTTCTTTAGAAGGTACTTCTTTTACAGTATTTTCAGATAGTTTATCTTTTTTCTTTGCCATCAAATCACCTTAATTTTTAATATAACTCCTATCCATACATTATTTCATTCCTATTTAATAGTAAATTTTCCACTTGCTGATATACTACTCTTTTGATTCTGATCGTTCATTTTCACGACTAATTCGTATTGACCAGGAGCATCAATTATTTCAGAAAATTCATCATCTACTGGCAAAATGGCATTATTTTCATCAAAACATTGTTTAAAAAATCCACTTTGAGTAATTACAGTGTTTTGTCCAGAGTAAATTGTAACATAAAGATCACCGCAATCAAAAAAAGAGTCATCAATCTTCACTTGTATTTCAATTGGGGTAGATACGAGATATTGTTTTTCCAATCCAATAATCTTAATTGATTTATCATGAGTCAATGTGCTTGTTGGGCCTATACGCCACATGTTTAATTCTCTATCAGGTGATTGAAGAACATCTGCCATAACTGCAGAACCAAAAGCAATTGAAAGAAAGATAGGCAAAATAAATACAACATATGCCAATCTAGTTGCCATTTCGTTTTCTCACCTGTAATTCCCTTATATCTATTTAGCAAAATTCCATTGCTTGCGATAAATTTGACGAATGAGTTAAATCGGAGCCGACTAAATATTGCTAGATGCGACTAAGAAAATTTAGAGTTAGAGCATATCGTTGCATTCATGATTCCGGTGAAATTACAGTTGGAGATTTAGCAGCATTTGTTGGAAGAAATGAGAGCGGTAAAACAACAATTCTTCAAGCATTGACCTTATTGAACAGAGATGAAAAAGTTTCAGAATTAGATCTTTGTGATGAATTATCAGAAGAGCTAAAAGGAGAGATCAGACTAGCAGAAGGTGAATTTGAATTAAGTACAAATGAAATCAGATTGCTCAAACAAGCATTTCCAGGTTTGCCTGAAATGAAAAAAATAAAATTATTTAGAACTAATAAAAAATCAAAAGTACAATATGAATTTGAAGACATTCATATTAGTGAAGAAAAAAACTCGGGGTTAAATTCGTGGGAGAATTTTTCAAAGCAAATATTAGATTTTTTGGACACAATACCAAATCATCTCAGAATTCAAATTGATACTAAATTATTTGAAGGTCCTCCTCCAAAAAATCAAGAAGTATTTGATAGTGGAATGGCTGAATTCAGTAATCAATTTCATGTCATCGCTGTACAAGAGCCAAAAGTCATAGAAGAGTGGGAAAAAATCTACGAAAGCCCTGAAAATCAGTTCTCTAAACTTCTTAGTGGAGAGAGTGAAAAATCAGCTTTGGAGAATTTTATTGCAGGAGAACTACATCCTCGTTTTGTATATTTTTCAGATTACAAGAAAATTTATGGAAACATAAATCTAAATGAATATCTTCGAGAGGAAAAAGGAGAAAGAGCAGGTTCCATAGAATTCGTTGAGGAATTTGACAAGGCTGAAACGGTAAGAAATCTTTTCTATTTAGCAGAATTAGACATTAGAGCACTAGATGAAGTTAAAGGAACTCCGTCAAAATGTATCAAACTTCTCAATACTGCAAGTAATAGATTAACTAAGAAATTAAATCCGGCGTGGAAAGGAGACCCAATCCATGTTGATTTGAGATATAATCCAGGAAATATTATGAGTGTTGTAATTTCCGATATACATCGTGATGGCACTGTAACTAATACAGGCTTGCTAAATAGAAGAGCAGAGGGTTTCAAATGGACATTTTCTTTTATCGTAAACTTTGCTGCAGAGACACAGAGGGCCGAATTAAAAGAAGCCATATTGCTTCTTGACGAACCGGCAAGAAATCTTCACCCAACACAGCAAAGAGGAATTTCAGATCTGCTAAAGAATTTGGCGGGTTCAAATCAGGTTTTGTATGCTACTCATTCACCATTCATGATTTTTGATTACACACCTGGAAATCTACTAGTAGTGGAATTGGACAAAAGAAAACATCTCAGTAAAATTTTTTATGATTACTGGAATGCTGATGATAAAACACTCACTCCTATACTATATGGTCTATCACGAGGTTTAGTTGAATCTATTGTAGATAGAGAAATTGGAACCAATTCTAGACCAGTTATTATTGTAGAAACTATGTCAGATGCAATGTATCTAAATGCTTTTGATAAATTTTTACAGGATCCAAACATTTCCATGAATCCGTTAAACGTAGTAGCTGCATACAATAAAAATTCTGTTTTGCCTTTAGCAATTTTTTACAGAAATCATGGTTACAGGACATTTATTTTATTGGATAATTCAGAAGAATCCAAACAAATTTCAGCTCAACTAGTATCAAACGAATTTTCACCAATTCAGACAATATTTTTTGAAAGAGATGGAAAGAATTTGGAATCAATAGAAGATTATATCGTTCTAGACGATTATCTTCACGCAGTTAATCAAACATATGAAATAAGATTAAGGAAAGAAGG
The DNA here is from genome assembly GCA_005798405.1 of Nitrosopumilaceae archaeon. GTDB lineage: Archaea > Thermoproteota > Nitrososphaeria > Nitrososphaerales > Nitrosopumilaceae > Nitrosarchaeum. The sequence continues at coordinate 1,455 of SYJQ01000016.1, read as the reverse complement.
ATATTCAAATCTCACGTCTAGAGAGGTGACACTGAAGGAGAAGAAAGGAGTTTTGGATAATTTGAAAAAAATTTGGGAAGATCATAGAGATGAGGATTGGGGTCAATTTGATAACGAAGAAATTACTCGGTATATTTGTGAAAAAATTACGCTAGAAGAGACAGATTTTCTATCAGATAAAACCAAAGACCAATTTAGATCATTATATAGATTGATTGCTGAAAGAATACGACAATATCAAAATGTCACCACAAAGTCAGATTTGGCAAAATTTCAAAGGACCAGAGCTTAAGATTAAAGAAGTTTGCTAATGAAAAACACTCGAATAACAAATACCAATGGAGTAAAACATCCTTTAAGGTTTAATTGAGAGATGAAGCAACTTGACCATATGAGCAAGTCCTCTATGAGAGGAGTTTTCCTTTCCCTGGCCCTATTATGTTTAACAGTGGCAATAATTATTCCAATTAACGTATATGCAGCAGAAACAATTAACGCAAAAAGTTTTTCGTTTGAAGAGACAACCATTATTGAATTTACAAATAGTGGAAATGATGATGTAAACTCATTTAGAATTTGGCTAGGTGAAGGTATTAATTTTAAATCATTTAAAACAGAAAATGGGTGGACTGGTGAAAAAACACCTCAAGGAGTGATAATTTTCACATCCTCAGAACTTATCAAACCGGGAGAATATGTAAAAATTGGAATCAAGACAGACAAATCAAATCCAGGAATAAATTGGAAAGCACTTGGTGAAAATGAAAAACAGATTGAAACTGGCAAAACTATTCCAAAAGAATTACCAAAGCCAATAATTAACGAAAAAATTACAGGAAAAAAATCTGATGAAGGCATCTTATCTGATTCCATATTCAGAATAATTCCAGACAAACCAAATGCTGGATCAACAATTAGAGTAACTGGAGAGAATTTTGGAGCATTACAACAATTTGATTTTTACATAAATACAGACAAAATTGGAACTTTTGAGACTGATGAAAACGGTTATTTTATCAGCACCATAACAATTCCAAAAAATCAAAATGCTGACAGAGTAGATTTTTCTGTCAAAGATAAAGCAGGAAATGAAAAGAAAATAAGTCTAAGAATAGGAGAAGCAGAAAATAGAATACCAGAGACTGAAATTGTAAAACTCACTATCAAAGGAATCCCAGAAATATTGCACCGAGGAGACTTTATAGAAATTTCAGGAACAGGACAACCCAACAGTGGCATTACAGCATCAGTCAAAGATATGAATGAAAATATCATCAACACAAGAACTTCAACAGTAGATTCAAAAGGAGATTGGAAACTAGAAGAACCAATCATAGTACCTATAGATGCACCATTTGGAAGATATAGTGCAACAATTTCAGACGGTAGAGAAGAAATTTCAACGTCGTGGATCTTAGAATCAGGTAAACTAATAATCATAACACCGACAACTTT